>NZ_BDCA01000030.1 GCF_001613265.1 Nocardia vermiculata NBRC 100427 | reverse complement strand
GGCGATCCGATGTGCAGCAAGGTTCCGGCGGGGGTGGTGGGATTGCTGGCGACGACGCGGGCGGCGATGGATTCGGGGCCATCCGATACCCAGACCAGGGGCTTAGTCGTGGTGTCGGTAGGGGGAGCGGTCTGGCCGCTGCTGGTGATGCGCACATCGCCGGGTGTATGTGCGTCAGCGACGGTCTGAGTGTTTTGGCCGTGGTCGCCGACTGGGGGACCGATCGGGTTGGACACATCGCCGTCGGGCGCACGGTCGTACGGTGCTTCCACTGTGTCCACCGCAGGCGTCGAGCTGATGTTCGTGGCAGAAGTCTTCGTTGAACTGCTCGGCAGGTCTTTTGCCTGCTTGTCGTGTTCGGTGTGCAGGTCACGTGCTGCTGCGATGATCCAGTCCGCGGTCACGCCCATCGGTGTGGAGCCGTCGATGGCCACGCGGGCGGTGCGGTATCCGCCGTGGGTGGCCTGTTGGTTCCACAGTCGCGAATCCAGGAGGAGCTGCGGCAGATCCGCGTTGGCTTTCACCTCGTTGATGAGCAGATCGAAGATGGAGCTGACCTTCTTCTCTGCCGATTGCGGCGGGATGATGTTGAGTGCTGCCGTAGCGGCGTTGCCCAAGATCGAGATAGCGGGTGCCACAAGTCCGGGCGCGCCGGCTGCTGCGCCGGCGGCCGCGCCAGCACTCGCGGCTGCCGCCGCGGCGGCCGGACCACCTGCGAGGGCGGGCAGCCCGGCGGTAACTGCGCCGGTGGCTGCTGAGCCTGCGACTTGCACCCCCGCGTCGATCAGGCTGCCCAGGGTGGATGAGTTGAGGACCTGGCCGACGAAACTGGTCATCGACGACATGACCATCTGGCCGGACTTCAGCACCGCCACAAGCGGGTTGGTCTGTTCATCAGCATTGCGGGGGTCTGCGGCGTCCTGGAGGCGCTTGCTGATGGAGGCGTCGCCGTCGAAATACATGTCCGCGAGGTTCTTGCCCTTGACGTCCTGGTCCATGAAGGTGGACATGCCGTTGGCGAAGGTGTTCGCGGTCGCGGCCGCCAGGGATGTGACCACTCCGAACGGATCGTGTGTGAAGTTGAGGTTCGATTGCCCGGCGATCTCGAGGCCGACCTTCGCCAGGCTGATGCTTTTGGGTGCGGAGCAGGCCAAGTCTCCGTCTAGGCACCACTGTGCGACTCGCCCGTCCAGGCTGCCGAAGGATTTCGCGATGTCGCGTTCCGGGCCGATTCCCTGGCCTTTCGGCGAGTGGTAGAGGTCGCCGAATTTGGTGGCGCTCGGCCGGGTCTTCTTATCGGTGCCCGGCCATGGGTCTGGTCCGACTTGTCCGGGCCGGTTCGGGAACAGAGACGCGTCGGGGCCGCGGGTGGGATCTCCGTATGTCACGACGAGTGCGATATCTCCCGCGGTGATCGGTCCGGCTTCTCCGGACCCGATCTGTTGGGCCAACATCGACACCGCATGTCCGCCCTGGGAGTAGCCCAGTAGTACCAGTTTTGTTGTGGGGCACTGGTACAGCACTCGGGCGGCCACCTGCGTCAGGCGGTTATAGCCGTCCATGACGCTGGTCTTGTAGTCCGCGGCGAGTGACTGTGTTTCCAGGCCGCCGAAAGACGCTGGGTAGGGGATGTAGGTGCGCTCAACCTTCAGCCCCTGGTCGTGGGCGGCGTTCAGTACCGGGATGATCGCCGCCGACAACTCTCCGGTGTCATCGTCGGTCGGGGCGTTGACGCTCGACTGGGTGGTTCCCTGCACTGCGAGCACGTGGACATCTGGGCAGTCACTTGTGGTCTCCTCGCCGATCGCCGGCGGGGCGAAGACCATCATTGTTGCCGCGGCCACGGCCGCGCAGACTCCTGTGATGGCGGTGTGGCGCACCGCGCCCGTTCTCATGCCTGCTCCTCGACGGCATCCGTCTGGGCGTCGAGGAGTGCGGAAAGATCGGCTTCTTTCCAGTCCTTGTATCCGGCGGTCTCGCACCAGGAAACGGCGGAAGGGGCGGTGGCCGGATCATCGTCTATTTCGATGTCGAGCAGCAGCCGCCAAGCGGTTGCCTCGCGGATGAGGGAGGACGTATCAACATGTGGATTGGTCAGGGTGAGGTGTAGGCGGGCGACTTCAGCCTTGGCCAGCTGGCGGGCCTTCGAAGCGAGGAAGATCGCTTTGCCAGCCGCGCTCTGGTCGGCGCTGGTCTGGTCTCCCTTGCGGTAGTGGCGGTCTCGTGCGTGGAATGTGCCGTACCACAACGCATTGCCTTCGGCGTCGCATACTGCGTACGAGTTCACCGAGTCGGCGCCGGCTGCGGACAGACGGATCACGGGGACGCCTTCGGCGGCGTCGGCGTTCAACTCGGAGAGTCGCTGGCGGGTAACTTGTTCGCGGATAGCGTCGTAGTCGACGCCGATCTTGCGGAGCTCATGCTTGACGGCGGCGAATTGGGGGCCGGTGAGCCCGTGTTCTTTCGCCCATCCGAACAGCTCGCCGTGGGTGGTCATTGTCTTCAGACGTTCGGCGTCGGCGGCAACGGCCTCGGTGATGGTTTCCCAAGTTGCGCTGGTGGTCATGGGTGTTGGCCTTCCTATGCGGTTTTGTCTTCGATGCGGACGACTCGGTAGCCGTCGTCACCTGGGGCCACGGTGATGACCATGAGCCAGGACACTGGTGTTTCAGACGGGTTGGGCTGGTAGCGGACTGAGGTTTCGTAGCGGTTTTCGCCCGCTGGGGTGACCGATACGCACCAGGGAGCATCGGCAGGAATGGACGCGATGCCGGCGGCCACCTGCGCGGGGCCAGGGACCCCGGGCCCGTTGTCGGTGATTTCCATGACGGCGGCGGGATCTCGGCGGCCGAAGTACCGAAATTCGTACTCGGCAACTGCGCCCTCGCCGGTTGTTTGGTCGCCGCCGCTGTTGCTGACCAGCGCCCCGCCGACCCGTCCTGGAGTGCAAAAGGCTGGCGGGGCGCTCGTGGTATCTGCGTTCGGGTTGGCTGCCTCAGTGGTCACGATCTCGTAGGGGTGGGCGCTGTCTGTGATGCCTGGGCGACTCGACAGGCCCGCCGCTACTCCTACGGTGGTGACCACGGCGATTGCGGCCACACCCCCCACCAGCACCCGGCGGCCGCGACTGCCCTTGCGGGATTCCTTCGCCGCCGGTGTTGCCGAGCTGGCGGTTGATGCCTGCCGCCGTAGTTTGCGGCGGCGTGTGTCGGTGCTGGTGGGTGCGGGGACGGCGGCGTTGTCGAGCCATTGCCGCCACCGCTGAGATTCCTGGACCACTGCGCCCTCCTCGAGTTAGGCCGGGGGGTGCGGCAGGAGGCCGGCGAAGGCTGCTACCGCATCGTGGGCCTGTTGCTGGACCTGCTGAATTTGCTGTGGGGCCTGCTCGGCCTGGTCCTGGGCCCAGTCCGCCGCGTCGTCGATGGCCTGGTTGACGTTGAACTGGCCCGGAGCCGGAGTGGCGGGGGCAGGCAACGGGGCGGTTTGGGCGTCTGGGGCCGGAGCAGGGGCAGGTTCAGGGGTAGGGAGCGGCGGCAACGGGTCGGCGGGCATGGTCGGGTTTCCGGGGCCACCGGACAGAGCTGCACCGGCGACCCCGCCGACGGTTCCGCCGGCCACGGCACCGGCAACGCCGCCAAGCGCCGCGCCAGCGGCGCCGCCGGCCGCTGCACCGGCGGCCGCCCCGAGCGCGGTGCCTGCCACACCGGATGTCACGGTCCCGACCACGGGGACGGGAACTATCGTTCCCAGAGCGGCACCGGCGACCCCGCCGACGGTCCCACCAATTAGCCCGCCAGCGACTGCGGCGGGCACACCCACCACTACTGCTCCGGCCGTGCCGCCGATCAGAGCGCCGGTGGCAGCGCCGGTCACGGTGCCGGCGGCCGTGCGGCTGGCTTGATCTGCGGGCATTCCGTTGGCGGTGTAGACGCCATCTACGATCGAGTTGCCGTAGTCCAGCCACCCGTTCGCCCATTTGGCCACGTCACGCGGAACGAAGTCCGGCCGCGGAATTGTGGATGTGCCCGAGCCGAGTACGTCCGGCGGGGTCGGGGGCAGGGGGATCTGCTCGTATGTCGGCGGATCGGCGGGAGCCTCGGGCGCAGTCTGCTGATCACCGCCATTGTTCGTGTTCGTGCCGCCATCGTTGTATGTCGCTCCACCGTCGTAGGCGCCGTCGCTGTGGCCGCTGCTGGGCGGGGTCTTTCGCCACACGGTCGCCGGCGGGGCCTGCGGCAGCGTGGACAGACCGGGCGTGGCTGGCTCCGGGGTCGGTTCTGGTGTCGGAGGCTGGGTCGCCTGAGGGGATGGGGTGCTTCGCGGAACCTGCGGGCTCGGTGTGACGGGGTCCGCGGTCGCGACACCGGTAACCATGCATACCGAGCACGCTGCGCCGACGGCCGCGGTGGTGATCTTCTTGTACATTCGAATTCCTTTCCTGGACAACAGGCATCGAGCTGATCGGGTCGAGTTAGTTGGTTCGAAATGCCATGAACCGCGCTGTCGCGCCTTCATGGACGAGGTAGAACAAGCCGGTGTGCAGCTGGCGGACCTGCTGCGGGCTGACGGCGAACGTCTGCTGTGCGCGAGCGGAGTTGATTCCGTGCCCATACGGATCGCCCGCGGCTTCGAGTTGCCAGCGCGTACCGGCGGATTCGGTCACGGTGTCGGGCAGTGCGGAGCGGCCGAGCACGACCGCAGTTCCCGCGCCGAGCATTCGGCGCTGCATCTGCGCATCGAGGCTGAAGGACTCGACGGTCTGACCGGCGAGTATCAGGCCCACATCGGCGGCGCGGGCGGTCTCGAAGATCCGGACCGCTTCGTCGGCGGCGTCGGTGTCGGGGTCCACCATTTGGGGGAACTCGTCGATGGTCACCGCGAGCGGGTGGTGACGGGCTCCGGATTTGCTCTGCTCGGAGCGCTGGGCCAGCAGTTCGCGCAGGTCGCGCAGCATGAGGTTCGCGAGCAGCCGTTCAGCGGGGCGGACCGGGACCAGGGAAACGATCGTCGCCGATCCCTGGGGGAGCTTCGTAAAGCTCCAGCCTTCGCCGGTTTTCGGCAGCAGCCGCCGCAGCGGGGCGAACATGGCGTCTACGTCCTGGCCCACGCTCTTGGCGTCGGAATCGCCGTGGCGGTCTTCCTCGGTGATCGGCCCGGCCAGCTGCGCGCCGAGATGGCGCACCGGATCGGCCAGGCGCTCGGTCAGCTCATCGAGGGATTTGACCAGAGGTTTTGTACCGCGCCCGTCGATGATGATGTCCAGCACGCGGCGCATACGCTTCGTGTAGAAGTCCGTCGATTGGGTCTTGGGCGCGATGAACATCAGCCGGTCAAGCAGCTCGTCGCGGGTGGTATCGAAGAAGTCCCACATGCCGCGCTCGACGCGAACCAGCTGTTCGGCGCCGACGTAATCACGCTGTGCGCGGGCGTCGGCGGCGAACCGGTCGGCGTCCTCGGCGATGCCCTTGAGGTCGATGAGAACGCTGGTCATTCCCATCCGGTTCTGCGAGGCATGGACGCCCGCCAGGAACTCGGTCTTGCCGACGCCGGACCCGGCGAAGACCTGCATACGTTGCTGACCGGCCGTGGCCGGGACTAGCAGCAAATCGCAGTTCGATGCGGTGAACTGGGCCGACCTGCGGCGGTCGGTCATGGAATCGTCGGGCATGAGGATGCCGACGCCGTAGCGAACGTCCTGGTCCACCTCGACGGGAATCGGCGCGGTCATCACGCGGTCCTGATCGACTACCGACAGACCTACGGTGTCCTCGTTCAGCGATACTCCGACCGATCGCGCTACCTGTTCGTCGTCGGCGTCGGTCATCGCGTCGATGGCCTGGGCATTGACCAGGACATCGCGGGTGCGGCCTTCGAGCAGTTCGCGGCGCAGCAGGCGGCGGCCGATAAGGAACGCTCCTGGCGCACCAACGATGCCGGCGGCAAGCGACGCAAGCAGCCATGGCCACAGCTGATTCGGTCCGGCACCGTTGGCCACGCGGGCAATGGCGGCAACAGTGAAGCCGGCCACCAGGGCGAACGAAATCACGGACGCTGCCATCAGCGGCCGCCGCTCCGGCGTGAGCCACAACCAGAATCGGCGGTGCTTCGACGCGGCATATCCGCGGTTTCCGATGCCGAAACCGATACCTAGCGGGACCAGGCCAGGCGCGACGACAGCGCCGACGACCAGGCCGAGAGCGCCGGCGACAGCGGCGGCTGGTGGTTCATTGCCCTGGGGCTTGTTCGCTCCAGCGGCAGTTAGCGGATTGGTCATCGCTGTTTCCGCCAGCCTCGGGAAGGCAGATAAAGCGAGGGCGAAGGATCTATCCTGGACATGCAGAACTCCCTTGATCGGATCTGCGGACCTCCGGGCGGTGCCAGCCGCGACCGGGGGTCACCCCTTCGCCTTCCTCTGGGTGCCAGCCCAGGGGAAGGCGCTTGCGCTTCTTTCGCCTTCTCCTGGTGCCAGCCAGGAAAAGACGGTTCTTCGCTACTCGGGTGTTGTCACCAACTCCTCTCGTCGAGTGAAGCTGAACCTTCGATCACGCTTCACCCATATAGAATACTCGTATTTAATACCCATATAGTCAAGACTTCCAGGAGTTGATGCAATGTGACGTCTCATGGACGGATGGGCGGAACCCGCGTGAGTCGCAGCGTGCTGCGCGGATTCAATGCCGCGCGCTTCGAGAAGGCGCGTACCGACGCCAAGCTTTCCCGTGGAACGCTCGCCCAGCTGGCGGACATCAGGTCGGATGAGACGGTTCGGAGATGGGAAGCCGGACTGAGCAATCCGCAAGTGGATGTTCTCCGGCGCGCACTGATTGCCCTGAACGTGGAGCTGCATCGCCTCGGCGAACCGATGGTCAGCGTGGACGAGCTCATTCAGATTCCCGAGTCCGACCGGTTGCTGAGCGATTGGCGTTGCCTTCGGCTGCTCACACAGCCGGAACTCGCCGCGCGGGCGGGGATTCCAACCGCGTCGTTGACCAAGATCGAGGCGAATGAGCGGCCGCTGTCCGATGAGGCGGCCGAACGACTCAGCCGCGCTCTGGAACTGCCGGAATCGGCAATCAGGGAGGGGTATGCCCGCGGCAAGATCGCAGCAGCGGTCACGAAAGCACCCCCGACGGGGCACTGAAAGCCGCCATCGGGTTCCGTGAGAGAGAAGAATCGTCATACCCGGGGCCTCCAACTTCTACGCAACCGAAAGCAGACCCACCACCGTGGCGGGCCGACTGCTTCCGGTTGGGAAAGTTCACCGACCGGGCGTACGCGCGTGACATGTGAAATGTCACCGCTGAGCCGACCATAGCAGGGGTACATGGGACCCGCAAAGCGGGTTTTCGAAAAAAAGTGACGGAAGACACAACCGAGGGCCAACTGCATGCGCCCCACAAACACCCTGGTCGGCTGGTCTTATGCTGGCTGCATGGCACTTCCAGGGGAATGGATCGGGATTGACATCATCGGTACGCAGCTGGGCGGGGAGGTGTTCGTACACAGCTTCGCAGGGGAACGGGTAGCGCGGCCACTTCAGCGCGTGCGCCAGAAGCTGGGATACGACCACAAGGGTGAACAGGTTGTCTCCGCCGTCGTCAGTGCAAAGCTCGAAGGTAGGGAGCTTCCGGCGATTCCGGGCTTGCATGTCGAGACTCACCAGATCGACGGTTCCGACGGAACTCCGATCGGCCTGATCTGCTGGATTGCGTCCACGCCGCCAACCAAGGAACGGCCCACGTACAACGGTTGGGTCCTGGACATGACTGCCATGACCACCCGGACCAGCGGCGATGATCCGAGCCTGATCGGCGACGGCCGCGAGGCCGACGAAGAACGGCATGTGCAGTACCTGTTCACATACTTGTGCCCGGAGGACGCCTGGAGCATGTGCGGCGGGTACTACGACGCACTGACCGGCGACGACGGGCTGCTGATCGACTCATATTGGTCACTGAACCCCCCGGAAGCTCATCAGTGGACGCACATGTGGTCCAGCTGCCGACTTCGCGTCTCGGAGGCCGACCAGCGGACCCTCTACGGTCTGACCATGGTCCTGAAGGAACGCAAGGACTTCCAGACCAACATCGCTACTCTGGTCCGCTTCACGCAGGCCACAATGTTGCTGGTCGAGAAAAAGAATCGAATTCCGCTGACGACCGTGGGACGGATGGCGCCCCTCGGCGAATCCCGGGTCGCGCAGATTCTCGATCAGGTGGATCTCGATCACCTCGGCTCGCCCGATTCGAGCGAGGGCGCGGACCAGCCCGTCACGATCGATGGGCAGCCCTTCACCGCAACGAAATTCGCCCTGCACTCCGCCCAGGATAAGCACGGCGACCCTGTTGCCATCATCCTGTTGACCGAAGAAACGGCAGCGGCCTGATCGCTCCCTGTATCTAGAATCCATACGTGCACAACCATTTTGGAGGAATTCACTCGTGCGTGTCCTAGTCACCGGAGCCAACCGTGGGATCGGATCGGCCATCGCCAGCCACCTAGTCAAGGAAGGCCATACGGTGTGGGGCACACATCGTGGCTCGGATGTCCCGGAGGGCGTGCGCGGCGTGCAGATGGACGTCACGGACGTGGATTCGGTCGATGCCGCATTCACGACTATCGAGAAGGAAGACGGGCCAGTGGAGGGCCTGGTCGCGAACGCGGGAATCACCGATGACACCCTGATCATGCGCATGGGCGACGAGCAGTTCACGCGGGTGATCGACACGAATCTGACCGGCGTCTACCGCGTGATCAAGCGGGCGAGCCGCAACATGCTCAAGAACCACAAGAAGCAACCGGGCCGTGTCGTCATCATCGGGTCGGCCTCGGGCCTCGGCGGTATGCCGGGGCAGGTCAACTACACCGCCGCCAAGGCGGGCGTGATCGGTATCGCGCGGTCGGTGGCACGTGAGCTCGGCTCGCGCGGCATCACGGCCAACGTCGTGGCTCCTGGCTTCACCAAGACGGATATGTCGTCCGTAGTCAGTGATGATGTGGTGGAAAAAGCGCTGGCCGCAACGCCATTGGGTCGATTCGGCGAGCCGGATGAGATCGCGGCCGCCGTTGCGTTCTTCCTGAGCCCTGGAGCGGGATTCATCACGGGGCAGGTGCTCAACGTGGATGGCGGAATCGCGATGGGCCACTAGGCCGCTGATTGCCCCACCTAGCAAAATGACCGGGCCCACGCACTTCCCGGGCTCGGTCATTTGCAACTGATCGGAGAGTTCTCCTGGGGGGCTCGTTAGCTTGCCTCCTAGACTCCGGTGAGCTGGTCGGCTGGTGTTTTCCACTCGTTCGCGAGGTCATCGAACTCGCCTTCGGTCACTGCGCTCGCGAAGTACAACCATTCGGTGGGCGTGTAATCCAAGCACACACCACCGGACGATATGAGAGTGGCCGATCCGTCGGCGCGCACGGCGATAGCTGGCTCCGAGGAATCGGTAGAGCGCCCGGCTACAACATCGAGAAAATCACGCCACTGGGCGACAGTGACGGAGATGATCGGCTGGGCCTCGGGGTCGAGGCCGGCGCGTAGGTATTTGCTGTCACGGATCATGACGCGGCCATCGTCGAAAGCGACTTCGACACAGTTGTTATTGTTGCCGCTGTAGCTGGCCTTGCGCCAGGTCATGTCACCCATTTCGGTATTCCTCCAGTGCTTTTCGGATGAGGTCGAGTGACTCGTCCGGGGTCGATGCCCGGTCGATGAGGTCTTGCCAAACCAGGCGGTAGGCGGAAACTTCGTCGGGCTTGTTCAGATACATCGCGCCGGTGAGGGTGTCGACGAACACCACTGGCGGTTCCAGCGGGCCGGCGGTGCCCGGCAAGTCGGGAAAGTCCATGAGGGAAAAGGCGCTGACAACAGCTCCCGCGTGCTCCCCGACCGAGAACGGCACGATGCGGATCGTGATATTGCCGCGGGCTGCAAATTCCAGCACGTGTTCGAGCTGTTCGGCCATCACGTCAGCTCCGCCCATCGGTCTGCGGATGGCAGCCTCGTTGAGGACGACACTGAGTTGGGGCGCTCGGGGCCTGGTCAGCACGCTCTGGCGGTCCATACGCAGCTGGGTGCGGCGTTGAGCTTCTTCCTCGGTGGCATATCCGGCGGGGGTTGTCATCATCACCCGGGCGTAGCGGCGAGTCTGTAGCAGTCCAGGTATCAGTTCGGGTTCGTACTGGCAGATGGTCGCCGCGGCGTCTTCCAAGACGTAGAACAGCCGCATCTGTTCGGGCAGGTCGGTATCGGTGTAGTCGTGCCACCAGGACTTCTTGGCCCCGTTGCGTGTTTCGGCGGTCAGCGCGGTCAGCAGGTCTCGTTCGGAGTCGGTTGCTTCGTACAGATCGAGCATCAGGGCCACGTCTGAATCGCGGAATCGTACGGCCGAGTGGCCTTCTTCGATGCGACTGATAGTGCCTCGGCTGCGCTGGATCTCCCGGCCGGCTTGGTCCTGGGTCAGCCCACGACGTAATCGCATGGCCTCGAAGGTCCGGCCGATGTGTCGCCGCACCAGGGCCGTGCCCATCATGTCCGCCACTGTGCACCATCCTTCTGGGAGCGTGTGCGTCCCATTTTAGTCATCCATGACTCTGGCCGCATCGGGTGGGTAGTTCGAATCACCATTGAGCCTACTCTGTGCAGATTGTTATAGACGGATTGATACCGAGCATTGTTTTTTGGGATGCACACTTTTAGTCTGACTTCTGGATGGTCATAGACCTGTGGCCTACCGCCCGCAGACAGGCAGGTGAGCAATGACTGTGCAGATCGACCCGGGCGTGTTCATCGCATGCGATGCAAGCGAACCGCGGCAGTCGAGGTGGTGGTGATGACCGCCAACGAGAGCGAAGAACACCTATCCGGGCGGGTACGGATACGGCCTCGCGGCAGCCTGTCGATCGCACACGCGCGCATCCTCCGAGCATTGAGCTACGGCGGGATGCTGACCAAGCAGCAGATCGAGACAGCGGCGGGCCTGACGCGGTGGAAGACCTGGCAGGGCATAGGGGAGCTGAACCGCCGAGATCTGGTTGTCACCACTCTGCGGACAGGCCGCTGGGAGATCACCAAATTGGGTCGAACCACCCTTGCGGCCCAGCACCCGACATTCGGGCGATTGGAGTCGTGACATGGACCAGCTACAACAGCGAACCCCGGGTGAGTACGCCGCTGAGTACGGCTGGGAGAGCACCGCGCACGACCCGCCCCCAGCCGATGTGATGGCCCGTGTTGTGGAGGGCCTACACGCTCTGGATTCCGAATCGTCTCGGCGGCGGGGTGATGCGTCCCCCGCCGCCGGGGACCACGACAGGAGCCGGCGGTGACCGAGTACCGCACCGAGTGCGACGGGTGGGCGGCGGTGTGGCGGATGGACCACACGCGCATCCGCATGATGCATGTCAGCGCCCCACTTACCGGTCAGCCGCCGCTGATGGCGGTCGACATACCTGCCGCAGCACCGGATTTGGTGATCGTGCGGGAGCGATTCCCGAACCTTTCTCGCCTGTGGGACGCGGTCCGTCACGACTACTGGTGCCACCTTGCCGAGCCGAAAGCGGGAAGCACGCTATGACCGAGGAACTCAAGGCGATGCGAATCGAGTTCCTGGCCGCTCGAGCAGCCCGGTTGGGTTACCAGCTTGTCCAAACAGGTGTTTTCCCGGACCGATGGACTCTGCTGGACGCCGAGGATTCAGCACCGATCTACGCGGACCTCCGTCTGGCCGATATCGAGCAGCGGCTAACTGAATAGGCCGGGCCGCTGGCCGATGCCTTCTCCTGGGGCCCGATGTGCCGAAGCGTCTCGACGCTCCGGAATATCATCACGCCCGCACAAGTTTTCTAATTATCAAGCTACACAACACTTTTCGATATTTTCCGGTTGACTTCGGTGGTAGCTGAATAGACACTTGATGCTCTTGGTGATCCCGGTCACCACACCGGAAGGGGTTGCAGTGACGTCTGTCCAGTTGCATGATCCGGCGCGGGGGAATCCTTCGCGCTCGCAACGTGTCGCCGTTGTCGGGCAAGGGTATGTGGGGTTACCCGTGGCAATGCTGGCCGCGGATCGGCATTTCGATGTCGTCGGCTACGACACCGATCCCGAGCGGGTAGCGCAGCTGCGTGCCGGCCACTCCTTCATCGGTGATGTGTCCGATGCTCGGCTCCAGGCTGCGTTGCAGTCGGGGCGCTATAGCGTCACCTCCGACGCGGATGCGTTGAGCCACTTCGATATCGCGTTGATCACCGTGCCTACCCCTGCGGTGGCTGGTCAGCCCGACCTCGGTTGCATCGAGGCGGCCGCGAAGACCGTCGCTGCTGCGCTGCGCCCGGGGGCCACCGTAATTCTCGAGTCAACGACATGGCCGGGCACCACCGAGGAGGTTGTAGCGCCGCTGCTCGAAACCTCCGGACTACGTGCTGGGATCGACTTTGCGCTCTGTTATTCGCCTGAGCGGATCAATCCGGGTGCTGGGTTGGCGAGCATGGCGACGGTACCCAAGGTGGTGTCCGGGCTGAACGAGGCTTCGTTGGAGAAGGTTTCGCAGTTCTGGGGCGCGTTGACCAGTACGGTGGTTCCGGCGCCCGATATCCGCACCGCTGAGTTCTCCAAGCTGATGGAGAACGTTTTCCGGCTGGTGAACGTCAGTTTGGTCAATGAGCTGGCTCAGCATGCCGGGTCGCTGGGTGTCGATATCAGGGACGCGGTGCGGATAGCGGCGACGAAGCCGTACGGCTACATGCCGTTCACCCCGAGTTGCGGGGCGGGCGGGCATTGCTTGCCGGTCGACACCAAATATCTGACGTGGACGATCCGCCAGGCCGGCGGGGTTGCTGATCTGGTGGAAGCTGCCGATCGGGTCAACGAGCAGATGCCGATGTGGGTGGCCGACAGGATCACCGAGGGGCTGGGCCGCCACGGTGAGACCGCGACGGAATCGCGAGTGCTGGCGGTCGGTATCACGTACAAGCCCGATGTGGCCGATCTACGCGAGTCCAGCGCGATGCGGGTGGTCACGGAGCTGCGATCCCGAGGCATACGGGTCGATATCTATGACCCGGTCGTCGGGGGAATTCCGGGAGTCGCCGGCGAACTCACCACCGACATGGTTCAGGCGGCAACAGCCGTGGTGCTCCTGGTCGACCACAGCTGTTTGGACCTGGAACTGATCGCGACGGGTTCGTATGTGTTCGATACGCGCGGATGCCTGGCCGGTGCCAATGTGGAATCGCTGTAGTGGGCCGCGGTCAGGTTGCGGCCCGTACGGCGGCGACCAGTTCATCGGCCAGTTCCCGCACCAAAGGTTCGTCTCGGCCCTCCACCATGACCCGGATCACCGGCTCGGTACCCGAGGCCCGCAGCACGACCCGGCCGGCCTCGCCCAACCGTGTGACCGCCTGATTCTGCGCGGCACTGACACCCGGTTCGTTGGTGAGGTCGAAATGCGCCGGAACGCGGACGCTTTCGAGGATCTGAAGGTATCGGGGCATGGGGGCGGCGAGCTCGGCCAGCTTCGCTCCGGTGTCGGACAGCACACCCAGCACCACAATCGCCGCAGCCAAAGCGTCACCGGTTGGGGTCTTGTCCAACATCAACAGGTGTCCGGAGCTCTCTCCGCCCAGGACACCGCCGCGGTCGGAGAGCGTTTCCAGAACGTAGCGGTCTCCGACCTTCGTCCGCACGAACTCGATCCCACGATCGCGCAACGCCTGCTCCAAGCCCATGTTGGACATGACGGTGCCCACGACCGGTCCGGTGAGTTCGCCCCGGGCGTGGAGATGGGTAGCGAGAATGTAGAGCAGCTGGTCACCGTCGATCACGGTGCCGGTGTGATCGACCATCAGCAGCCGGTCGCCGTCGCCGTCGAACGCGATTCCGAAGTCGGCGCGCTCGGCGAGCACGGTTTCGGCCAGCAGGCCCGGCGACGTGGAGCCACACCCTTCGTTGATGTTGCGGCCCGACGGGCATGCGCCGATAGGAATCGTTTCCTTGAGCATCGCATCCAAGACCTGGGGTGCAATGACAGCGGTCGCGCCGTTGGCGCAGTCCACGACGGCCCGCAGATGGGACACATCGGTGCCGTGAGGCAGCAGGCCGGTACAGAACTCGCCGTATCGCTGCGCGGCATCGGCGAGGGGCAGCACGCGGCCCAATCTCGCCGATTCGGCGGTCAGCACCGGCTCGTCCAGAGCGTTCTCTATCGCCAGCTCGGTGGCGTCGCTGAGTTTTCCGCCCGTAGCGTCGAAAAATTTGATGCCGTTGTCGGCGGCCGGGTTGTGGCTGGCACTGATGACCGTGCCCAATCCCGCCCCGCACCGGGTGACCATATGCGAGATGGCGGGTGTCGGCAGCGGCCCAGACGATCGAACATCCACCCCGGCTGCCAGGAACCCGGCGGTCAGGGCCGCCTCGAACATCGGCGCCGACTCGCGGGTGTCGTGACCGATGACCACCGACTGACCCGCCAGGTTGAGCACCTGCGCAGCCGCGGACGCCAACCGCAACGCGAAGTCGCTGGTCAGTGGAAATTCCCCAACTCGTCCACGAACACCATCGGTGCCGAAGTAGCGGCGACTCATACACCCTCTCTCGATTGATTCCCAGCGCAAGAGCCTACGCCAACCTCGCCCCTGCCTGATCCCGCGAACGGAGCACCTGTGAACCAGCGAGTTGTCATCATTCCCGCGTATCGAGAGCCCGAGACAGTGCGCGCCGTCCTCGCCCGCGTTCCCGATGCGCTGAACGCGCAGGTCCTCGTTCTCGACGACGGCGGAAACGCCGACCTGCCCCGGACAGGGGAACGCGCCCGCGTGCTGCGGGTACCGAATCCTGCGCCGGGCGGTCACGGCAACGGAGCCGTGGTGCGGTTCGGGCTCCAGGCAGCACTGGACCTCGGAGCCGACGAGATCTATCGGCTCGACGGTGACGGCCAGCACGACGCGCAGTGCCTGCCCGCCGCTGCCGCCGCGCTCGCTCGCGCCGCCGATATTGTGATCGGTTCACGATTCCATCCACTGTCCCCGGCGCCGGCACCCGCGCCGATCGACCGGCTACTACTCAACGAAGCTATGCGCCACCTTGTGCATCAGCTGGTCGACGTCCGGCTGACCGATGTGACATCCGGGTTCTGGGCGATGCGCCGCCGCACCGTGGAACGTGTCCTGCCGCTGCTGACCACGACCGGCTATGGCCTCACCCTCGAATTGATCCTGCGCACAGCTTCGTTCGCTGAGATCACCGAGATTCCCCACCCCCGGATCTACGCGGGCAGCACGAAAATGGCCGACAAATACGCGCCGGATCAGCTCGAGACCCGATGCGAACGCGCAGCGGTCTATCTGGCCGTGGTCAGCGCTGTGGCTGCCGAACTCGGCCTCGACCCGATAGGAGCGTGACCGTGGTATCGAGTACTGAAGTGTCCGCGTCGTGGCTGCGAGAGGCTTCCACCCTCGGCCGCGATGCCGCCGCGGCTTATCTCGCCGACGCGCACTCCGAGCGTGCGGTGTACCGACTGAGCCGCGCGCACGCTGCCGGCTATCCGGATCAATCTCTCCTGGTCACAGCGGACAGTGAGAGAGCGGACCTGGCGATTCTGCCGGCCGTGACCGGGGTGGTTCTGCCCACACCGGTAGCCAGGCGGCTCCGAGATATCGGGCCGCTACTGCACTCCGCGGTCACGGCCTGCGCGGATCTGGTACCCGCCGACGACAGAGCACGCCGGTTCGTCTCGGTCGGGGAGAAGGCCGAGGCGATCGGGCTGTCTGCGCGTGTGCGCGACACCGCGTCGATCGCTGATTGGGTTCGCGTGGATTACGTCCTGGCCGACAGGGGCGGCGTACCGACGCCGGTCATCGTGGACATCAATCTGATGCCCGGGATGACGCACACCACGGCCGCGGTGGCGGCCCTGCATCGCCGCCACCTGCTCCCCGCAGCGCCGCAGCTGCGCGAGCAGATCGAATCCTTGCACCACTACGACATCGCTCCGGTGGACCGGATGCGCGAGACCTATGCTGCGGCGGCCGGGACCGATCGGGTGCATTTCGTCGTCCGGCGCAGCCATGGTTTGGAACCGGACGTGCGATCGGCCGCGGCCTCTCTCACCCAGCGCGGCCGAGTGCGGGGAGTCGTTGTCTACGCCGATGACATGTCGGCAATCAATCCCGCACGGCCGTCGGTCGTCGTGCGGCAGGCCCGCACCACCACCAAACATCTGGACCCGTCGGTCGGCGAAGCCGAGCGCGCGGCCCTGACGGACATGCTGGAGCAGGCGGCGGCCGGCACGCTCCACTGTTACCCCGGCCCGCACATCTATATGGAGTCACACGCCTGGCCGCACTTCATGGCTCGCGATCCCTACCAGGCGCACCTTCGGCGCACCCTCGGTGAACAGGACTACGCGCTACTACTCAACGCGCTGGCCCCTACCGCGATCATCGAAGATGGCGCGCTGCGCTGGCCCGACGGCACCACCGAACCCATCACCGCCGATGCGCTCACTCGCTGCGTGATCAAACGCGGGTCGTCCACCGGATCAGAAGGGGTCGAAGTGCTGGCCGGCAATCGCGGCCGCCGCGCCTACCGACAGCGGGCCGCACACGCACTCGCTGCCCGCGCTGAACCCGGCTGGGTGGTCCAGCGCTACATCGACAGCCCGAAACAGACACACGTGGTCCTCGACTCCACCGGCAGCACACGCACAGTCACCGGATATGTCCGCTACGGCGCATACTTCGCCGCTGGTGAATACATCGGCGGCTACGCGCTGTTGTCCGCCGAATCTCGAATGGTTCACGGCGGGTCCGCAACCCACTGGCTCACGATCGCCGAGGCGACCGAATGAATCGGACTCGTCTTCTGCTGATCCGCCACGCCGAGGCCGCCAACAAGGGGCTCGTCGCTGGAACCCACACCTGCCAGGGATTATCCGACCTAGGCCATCGGCAAGCACAAGCGCTGGCCGCGCGGCTGAGGGCCGAACAGCCAAGCCTCGGAATCACCGCGGTCTATACGACTGCCGTCCCCCGAGCACGCCAGACCGCCGAATATATCGCCGCCGCAGTCGGCCTGGTCGTGCGCGCGGAACTGCCCGGCCCGAATTATGGTCAGGCTGAAGGGAAACTCTTGACAGATATACTGGCCCAACGGGATACACCACCTGCGCTGGAACCCGACGCCCCGTTGGCGCCGGGCGCTGAACCATGGACAGCTCTGACCGCGCGCGTAGCTCGGGAGCTGGACATGATCACCACCCGACATGTCGGTGAAGTCGCCGTTGTCGTCTGCCACCGACAGAACATCGTCGCCGCGACCCAGCACCTCCTCGGGGCACCCGCGACCGTCGCGCGGGCATCGATCGAGCTGGGCCCGGCCTCGATAACCGACTGGGAACAGCGACCCATCATCGGAGCTCAGCAGTCCACTGATCAGCCGCCGCGCTGGATTCTCCGCCGGTGCAACGATGACCGCCATCTGGACGAAAGCACCGATATACAGTCCTGGAACGGCCTTTGCTGGGGTGAACGAGCGGGCCATCAACGCCCGGACAGTATCGGAGGGGGAGGTAAAAGTGCACGTACCTGACTATGTACTCAGCGGTGACGGACCGATTCCGGATGAGTTGGCAACGCTGAGTGCTCAGCCGGTTACGTATGCCGGGGAGCCGATGATTGCGCTCATTCGGCATGCGACGGCGGCCGATGTGGCGACGAATGGGCGGCTGCTCAGCGCGGACCTGCTGATCGACGGCGCAATGGTCTTGGGGGCCCGGCCGGCAACGCCGACGCGAGATTTCCGATGGCCGGCGATGCCGGGGTGGTCGGCCGATTTCGAAGACCAGCAGCTATTGATTTCCGCGCCGCTCCCGGACCGTGCCGACTCGCAGTTCTACGGCGGGACGTTCTATCCGGATTCCGGATGGCTCACGCGAGCGCGAGCAACAACGCGGAGGCGTGGCGGAGTCGTCGTGCTCATCGGCCTCGATCAGACGGTGGAAGATCTCAATCCGGCAATCGATGCTGAGCGGGCATGTTGGGTCAGAGTTCCCCTGACCCAACACCATGAGTAGGAGGCGAGCTTCCCAACTGCGGTCGGCGTTCGCACGGCAACAGGTCTAGTCGTCACCGATCAAACCAGCCACACCGAACATGCTGTACAGATTCAGATCAGCGTCCAGCTGGTCACGGGCCTGCCGCCGGCGCACCGCGTCAACGGATTCGCGCCCATACCGAGTCAGCAGATCGTCCACCAGCGCGCTCGCGGCGCGCTGATTGCCGCCGTGGTGGGCGTCCTGCGCCTGGCGCAACTGATCCAAGATGGCGCGCTCGGCGGCGGACTCGATATTGCTCACGTCCTCGATTCTGCCGGACCGGGGCCATGACGGGGTTCCGGTGGAACTCGCCGAATTGTGGGCGGATATGCGGCAGCGCCGAACCACCACCCCACAGGGGTCAATGGTTCGGCGCTGCTGGACGCGTGTCAGCCTTCTGCGCGGGCGGGGTCGGTCGTGGTGTGTGCGGCCTGGTCGTAGACGGTGGCGCCGGTGGCGTGCATCCAGGCCATGATGCGGGCCAGGGCGTCGGCGCGGGTGTAGTTCGGGGCGGTTACCTTGCCGATCTGCCGGTTGATGAACACTTCCTCGCCCAGCGCGTTCCGGATCTGGGCGTTGGTGCGGCCGTGCATCGTGCGGGCCAGCGCGTCGGATACCCGTCCACCGCGCGGTTTCGGCAGCTCGGCGCGGGCACCGGTGATCGCCGCGCGCGCCGATCGCAGGGCGGAGCGCAGTTTGCCGAGCTTGCTGAAGTCGGTGACCGCGCGGGCCTGGTCGATGGCGGCGCGGTCGACGCCGGTCAGGGTGCCTTCATCGTCGCGGCGCGCGATCTCGTCCAGGACGGTGGCGATAGTGCCGATCAGGTCGTCGAACAGCCGGTTGCAGCCGTCGAGCGCGGCGGCCAGGTCCGCTGGTGAGTCGCCAGCGCGGTACATCCAGTCGCAGCCGTAGCGGTTGAGGACGTGCTGGGCTTCCCAGATCGACTCCGCGGGCGTTCCGGGCACGATATCGGTGGCCTTGGCCGTGTTCATGCCGCTGGTCCCTGGCGGTACCAGCTGGGTCGTGGGCACCGGTCCTGGCAGCAGGTGCCGCACTCGTTCGCCGGCCTCGGTCTCTGCCTCGCTGGGATCTTGTCCGGGCTGCGGCAGGGTGTGGCCCGGACCGCTGGCGCACCACAGATGCATGCTCGGATACAGCGCCTGATCGGCCGGGTCGTTGGGCTTCATCAGCTCGGGCAGAGCATCGATCGCGCCGGACGCCAGTGCGCTGCGTTCGGCGTATTGCTGCAGATCCCACAAGGACTCGCGGATCCGAGCGTGGACGGCATCGAGCGCCCCTCCCCCGGTATGGCGGGCGTGGCGGTCCACAGCGCCGGGCGCCCCGTGGTCGGCGGCGAGTCCGTGCGCAGTTGCCAGATGCATGCGGGCGGCGGCGACATGGCGGGCCTGCATCACCGCGACCGGTGTCGGCAGCACCGCAGCGGCGAGACTCTTCAGGTCGTCGGGAGAAGTGGACTGGTCGAGCTGTCGGGCGGCCTCGCTGTAGGGCTCACCGGTGCGGGCCATCCGCGCCCGAACCTTGGCCTTGCGTGCTTTGTCGCTGGTCATGACCGATTCCTTTCCGCGGCGAAGTCCCCACGCGACCTCGCCGGTACTCACGAATCAGTAAGAGTTGGAGACGAAGTCGATCAGAGTTCGCGCGAGGCCGAGCCCCTTGTCCTCGTCCACACCCGGCGGCGTGGGCGCTCAGGTGGTCGGAAGCGGGCAGACGCGAGGCTGCCACTGCGACAACGGTAAACCCACCCACCGACACAAAACGTGTGGCCATATCCGCCCAAAATTCGGCGAGTTCTACCGGAACCCAATACGTGATCGCGGTCGACGCCCCGATCGCGGTCCTGCCCGCCTGGATCGCGGCCCTGATCGGACGGAGGACAACAGCATGAAGATCCGGCTGACCGGCACCCGCGACGAACTGCCCGCAACCTGGGGCAAATCCTCTACCGCGACGATCTGCAGTGTTGCATCTGATACAACATTGCGCAGTAGACGGGCTAGAGCCCGATACCCTTGGTTGCGTTGTCCGCCCAGCGGTCCACGATGCGCAGGTACTTGTACAGCTCGGCGCTGGTCGGGTTCCAACCTCCTTGGTCTGCAATGGTTTTGACATCGTGGCCCGCCTTACGTGCCTCGGTCGCCAGTCCGGCGCGCAAGCTGTGGCCGGTGCGGTACGGGACTCCAGCGGCCGCCGCTGCGCGGGTGACGGCCTCGCCACATGCTCGCGGTGACATTCTCGCGTCGCTGAGATTGCCGTGTCGGTCGATGGGCCGGAACAGCGGCCCGACCGAAATACCGGCGACCTCGGTCCATATCCGTACGGCTCTGACCGGGCAAGTTCCGGGGTTGGTACCTCGATCTACGGCGGCCTCGCGAGCTCCGGTCTTGCCGTAGCGGATCGTCACGGCCAGGCCCTCGTCATGCTCGACCACATCGGTTGCGTCCAGGGCTGCCAGGTTCGACCGCCGCGCGGCGATGGCGAATCCGAGCAGCACGATTGCCCGGTCTCGGTGCCCGGCGAGGGTCGGCGGCAGCGCCGCGCAGATCCGGCGCAGGTCCGGCACGGTCGCGGCCGGTGCTTGCCCGCGGCCGCGCGGGGTGTTCGCCTCGGCCAACTCCCTGCGGTAGTTCGTGAGGGTCTGCCGAGCGGCGCTGATGGTCTGCTTCGGTACCTCGATGCCGTGCAGCTGCCGCAAGGTCATGATGACACCGTAGAGGCGGCGCTCTGCGGTGGCCGGGGCCAGCTCGTTGCGTTCGTGCCAGGCCATGAACGCAACGAACACGCCCATGTTCGTGACGGTCGGCGGCACCGATGTACCGCCCGGATCTTGCTTGGCCAGAGTAAAATTCAGATCCTCAAGGAATCGTAGCCACGCGCGCCAGTCGGCACGGTACGCCTCCTCGGTGTTCCGGATCGGACGGGCGTACTCGGCGGCCGCCACGTCCAGCACGGCCAGCCGATCCACCAACGTGGGATCTGCCAGCCCGCGCACCTCGGCTGGAACGATATCGGTCACGGCCGGATCATAGGCACCGGTACCGACGAAAACCTGTGCGGCCGCCGGGGTGCGGCGCGCGCCCTATAGGTCCAGCGCCCAATCCCGTGGCCACGGCGACAGGAATATGTACGCCGCGGCACTTTGGTTCAGCGACTCTTCTGCGGGGGTGGGTGATGTGCTAAAACCGTTGCGGCCGTTAGGCCGTTACTGCCACGGGTCGATTGTTGGAACTCCAGCGGCCGCGAACGGCGAGCTGTCGCGGGTGGCGACGGCGAAGCCTGCCGCCGCCGCCGTCGCGGCGATCATGCCGTCGGCGGTGGCGACGGCGAGCCCGGCGGCGCGGGCCGCGGCGCGCAGCCGCGCGTATTCGGTGGTGGCGGCCAGGTCGTATGACAGGATGCGGCCGGTGAATGCGGGCAAGGTGCGGTCTTCGAGCCACGCAGCGTATTCGTCGCGGCGGCGGCCGGCGGGCATGGCCGCGATGCCGTAGCGGAGTTCGCCGACGGTGACGGTGGTCAGGTAGAGGGTTTCGGCGCTCTGGACATCGAACCATGCCGCCACCCGCCGATCGGGATTCTTGGCGAACGGTTCGCTGATGACGTTGGTGTCCAGGACGATCACCGGCCGAACTCCACCGGTTCGGACGGGGTGCGGTCGCGGCCGAAGTAGGTTTCGCGTTCGTCGTCGGTGAGCCGGTTCTCGTCGCTGATGCCCGCGAACAGGAGGCTGCCGAGCTTGATCCGCTCGGGCGGTTGCACGGTGTCGGTGAGGATGGCGCGCATCTCGGCCTCGATGCTGCGTTCGTTCCCGGCCGCGCGCTGACGGATGGCGCGGTGTACCTCGTCGGACAGATTCCGGATCGTCACCTGTTTCATGCGCTATCATTTCCTCTCTTACGCCATCAATGGTTACAGACTGGCGCTATTCGCCTTCAATGAAGGCAACACCAGTATACCTGCCATCATTCCCTGCGCTGACCCCCTACAAGGATGCTTATAGGCGGCCAGCCATAGGGGCACTACAGGACATATGGTCAACTGTCAGGTTTCGGAGTCGTCTTCAGTGATGTTCGAAGTCCTGCGCAGTGAACTGTGTCTCGCCATCAGGATGTGAGTAGCTGACCAGCAGGTTCGTCACTCGGTGTCAGTAGATTCGTCCCCGGAATGTCAGTGGTTGCCGCACGAGAATCCCAGGCCGACCACTGACATCGGCGCGATCCCCGGTCCCCTACACCGTGGGGATGGCGAGTTCGGTGAGCAGTTCGCGGATGCGTCGTTCGATGTCGTCGCGGATGGGGCGGACTGCGTCCACGCCGAGTCCGGCGGGGTCGTCGAGTTTCCAGTCGCGGTAGTCGACGCCGGGGAAGTAGGGGCAGTTGTCGCCGCAGCCCATGGTGATGACGATGTCGCTGGTTTGGACGGTGTCGGGGGTGAGGGTTTTCGGGGATTGGGCGGTGATGTCGATGCCGATCTCGGCCATGGCTTCGACGGCGGCGGGGTTGATGCGGTCGCCGGGTTCGGTCCCGGCGGAGCGGACCTCGACGCGGTCACCGGCGAGATGGGTGAGGAACCCTTGGGCCATTTGGGAGCGGCCGGCGTTGTGGACGCAGACGAACAACACGCTGGGGATGGATGCCATGACGGGCAGGGCCTTTCGAACGCTGGGGTGGGGTTAGTCGGTGAGGTCAAGGCATGTGGGGTCCAGTGACGAGAAAAGTCGCGCTAAGCGGTATCTGACCCCCTAGGTTCACGAGATGGGTTGTGCGGCATCGGGTTTCGGATGCATGAGCACAGCGCTCTGCCCAAATCCGGGAAAAGTCGCGCTAAGGAGTTACCGCAGACAATGGCATATTATCTGCGGTAACCTCGATCGCGACCAGGCGCTACACTCCGCCCCAAGCGAGGCGACTCCGTAAATTATCTGCGGTAGTGCCGATCGGGCTCCGGTGACCGGGCGGAAGGACTGAGCGTGGGACAGGTGCGGGCGCTGCCGATTCGGGGCGTGCGGCTCAAGGACGCGACCGATCAGTTCTTGTCGACGATCCCGAGTGTGAACACCCGGCGCGGGTACGCCGTCGCGCTCACTCAGTTGGTGCGCGACTTCGGTGCGGATTCGGATGTGGGCTTGCTGGAGGCCGAGCGGGTCGGGGGGTGGTTCACGTTCAAGTGGGGCGGTAGTTCGGCGCAGACGTTCAACGTCCGTCTCGCGTCCCTGCGGGCGGCGTGTGGGTACTGGCGTGCGCAGGAGTGGTTGGTCGGTGATCCCCTCGTGCGGCTGGTGCCGCGGAGGGTGCCGCCGGATCATTCCCGGGCGATGACCCGTGACGAGGTCACCGGGCTGCTGGCGAAGGATGTGGCGCTGCGGGAGCGGGTGTTGTGGACGATGCTGTACGAGACGGCCGCCCGTGCCGAGGAGTTGCTGCTGCTCGATATCGGCGACCTGGATACGGCGAACCGGTGCGCCGTGGTGACCCGCAAGGGCGGGGCCAGGGATGTGGTCGCCTGGCAGACCGGGACCGCGCGGCTGCTGCCCCGGCTGCTGGCGGGCCGGCGGCGCGGGCCGGTGTTCCTGACCGACCGGAAGGCGAAACCCGGTGTGGCCGTGGACGATATCGACCCGGCGACGTTGCGGGGACGGTTGTCGTATCGGCGGGCCCTCGAGTTGTTCGAGGAGCACACCGCCGAGTTCGCCCGCGGCCCGTTCACGCTGCATCAGCTCCGTCACAGCCGGTTGACGCACGCGGCGGAGGACGGGGCGTCCACGCCGATGCTGATGCGCATGAGCGGCCACACCTCGGTCAGGTCGCTGGGCAAGTACGCGCGGCCGTCGGCGGAGGCGTTGATGCGGTGGCAGGCCCAGACCGACCCCGCCGCCCGGCGGCGGCGATGATCCGCGGACGCTCGTGCAGGGAAGCCGAACCGGCTATCCGGCGGGGCGGTGGACGCCGCCGGCGGCGGCGTTGACGGCTTCGGCGAGGGTGGGGTGGATGTGGATGGCTTGGGCGAGTTGGGTGTAGGTGGCGGCGGTGGTCATGGCGATGACGGCTTCGTGGACGAGGTCGCCGGCGTCGGGTCCGGCGATGTGGCAGCCGAGGATGGCGTCGGTGTTCGCGTCGGCGACGAATTTGACCAGGCCGCGGGTGTTGCCGATGGCGCGGGCCTTGGCGACACCGGCGAAGTCCTGGCGGCCGATGATGACGTCGTATCCGGCGGCGCGGGCGGCGGGTTCGGTCAATCCGACCGATCCGACTTCGGGGTCGGTGAACACCGCGTGCGGCACGATACGTCCGGCTGCGGTGCGGTCTTGTCCGCGGTAGGCGCTGCGGTAGACGATGTCGGCGTCGTCGCGGGCGGTGTGGGTGAACATGGGGCCGCCGCGCACGTCGCCGATGGCCCACACGTCCTCGGTGCTGGTGTGCAGGGTGTCGTCGACGGTGAGGAACCCTCTCGAATCCGGTTGCAGGTCAAGATGTTCGAGACCGAGGGTGTCGGTGTTGGGGGTGCGGCCGGTGGCGACGAGCAGATGACTGCCCGCGTGTTCGCCGGTTTCGGTGCCGGTGCAGCCGAGGCGGATGTTCCCGGCGGCACCGGTGGCGTGGGTGCAGGTGGTACCGGTGAGCACAGTGATGCCGTCGGCGATCATCCCGTCGGTGACGGCGGCGGAGATGTCGGGGTCCTCGCCCGGCAGCAGCCGGTCGGCGCGTTGGATGAGGGTGACCTCGGCGCCGAATCGCCGGAACATCTGGGCGAATTCGCAGCCGACGTAGCCGCCACCGACCACCAGCAGGTGGGTGGGCAGGTCGGTGAGGTCGAGCAGGGTGCGGGAGGTGTAGTAGGGGATGGTGTTCAGGCCGTCGATGGCGGGGAGGGCGGTGCGGGTGCCGGTGGCCAGGACGATCCGGTCCGCGCTCAGCACGGTGCCGTCGACGGTGAGCTGGCGAGATCCGGTGAATTGTCCTGGCGCGTGGTAGAAGTCGAGGTCGGCGGATTTCTCCACCGCACGATACGATCCGGCGCGGATGGAGTCGACGAGCCCGTTCTTGCGGGCGACGACGGCGGGCAGGTCGACGGTGACCGTACCGCCGATGCTCACGCCGAATTCGGCGGCGCGGCGGGCCTGCTGGGCGACCGCGGCGGAGGCGATCATGGTTTTGGTGGGGATGCAGCCACGGTTGAGGCAGGTCCCGCCGAGTAGTTCCTTTTCGACGAAGGCGACACGGCCGTGGCGGGCGGCGCGCAGCGCCAGGGGCAGTCCGGCCATGCCGCCGCCGAGGACGAGGGTGTCGTAGCGTTCGCTCACGGGTTCTGCCTTTCCTGGATCGGGGTCGTTTCGGGGGTGCAGCAGTCGATGGCGACGGGTTCGGTGCCGCGACGGCGGGTGATGTGGTGCGCGATCACGGCCAGGACGGTGGCGGCCACGGCCAGTGCGGTCATGGTGGTGACCAGGGTGGTGTGGGTTTGCAGCCAGTTGCTGACGGTAGCCGACCACGGGGTGGATCCGGTGGTGCTGGTGGTGTGGCCGGTCGCGGCGGGCAGCCAGTACCAGATCAGGTAGGCGCCGGTGGCGAGGAGTACGAGGGCGGTGAGGCGGGGGCCGTAGCGGGCGAGAACGGCGAGTCGGCGGGTGAGTGCGGTGCCCGCGGCGGCGGTGGCGAGGGCGACCAGCAGCAGGATTGTGGCGGCTCCGCCGGTGTAGGCGGTGAAGATCGCGGTCAGGCCGCCCCATCCGGCGGTGGCCTGGGCTTGCGCGATCACTGCCAGCAGTACTCCGAAGGTGCACGACAGGGACGCGGCCGCGTATCCGGCACCGGCGGCCACCATGCCCACGGTCGTCGACGCCGCCGGGTGCCGGCGGGTGGGCAGGCGCAGCCCGAGGCTGCGGCCGGTGAGCATGAGCAGGCCCAGCAGTACCAGTACCGCGCCGACGGCCAGGCCGAGTCGCGGTGCCGCGCTGATCAATACCTTGGCTCCGCCGCTGATGGCCAGGCCCGCGGCGGCCAGGGTGCCGGCGAATCCGAGAGTGAGCGCGGCCCCGGCGCGCAGGGCACGTCCCATGCGGATCGGCAGGGGCGCGGTGGTGGTGTCGCCGAGGGTGTGGGTGATCCAGGCGGGCAGCAGCGCGAATCCGCACGGGTTGACCGGGGCGAGCATCCCGGCGGTGAAGGCCAAGGCGAGCAGTCCGCCCATCAGGCGGCTCCGGCTTTGCGCAGTGCGGCGGTGATCTGGTCGGCCGACGGGTCGGTGGCCCGGTAGCTCACCTTGCCCGAGGGGTCGATCACCAGCAGCGTCGAGAGCGCGGCCACCGAATACCGGGTGGTCAGGGTCGCGCCGGTGTCGATGACGGCGGGGATCGTCTGGGTGCCGGTGTCGGATTGAAACCCGGTGATGGTGTGTGCTGATTCGCCCGGATTCATGTCGACGAGCACGAACGACGCTGCGCTGCCGAGTGTTTCGGCCGCCCCTTGGAGGGATTTCGCGCCGCCGTTGCATTCCCCGCAGCCGACGGAGAAGAAGAACAGCGCGGTCGGCTTGTCGCCCGGCACGCTCACCGTGGCACCGGACACGGTGGTGATCTGCGCGGGCGCGCTCGCATTAGCAGGTGCTTCGGCGGCGGGCCGGGCGGAGGTGTCGGTGCTGTTGCAGGCGGTGAGTGTCACGGCCCCGGTGAGCGCGAGCGCGGCGGCGGCGGTGTAGCGAGAACGCAGCAGGGAGGTCATCGGAGGATGCGGGCCTTCCGTGGGTGGGGTGGGGGTGAACCGGCGGTGGTGGAGGCCGGGCAGGGTGCGCGGTGCCGCCAGCGGGTCGCGGTCGCGGGCCAGGCCTCCCACGCCCGCTCATCGGGCGTGTGGTTTTCCCTATTCGTGGTGCTCGTGACGCACCGTGTCGTGCTCGTGGTCGTCCGCGGTGGTGCGCGGCGCCGTTCCTGGCGGGCAGCAGCGGGCGGCCTTGCCCGCGGCGCGGCGGCGCAGGGTGTAGCCGAGGGCGGCGGCGATGACCAGCACACCCGCACCAATCAGCCACGGGCTGGTCAAGACACCGCCGAGTCCGGTGAGCACACCGCCGGCGATCAGGGCGGGACCCGCGCAGCACACGACCATGGCGAGCGCGGCTCCCGCGACCGCGAGCGGCCCGCCGATCCCCCCGGAGTTATTGGGCGCGTTCAACGTTGGTCTCCGTTCTCGGCTGCGGGGATGCGGTCGCAGCACCCCAGCGCCGTGGCGTTGTCGGCGGCCAGTGCTCGCGCCAGCATCACCAGGTCCGCCACCCGTGGGTCGCCGACCGAGTACCGCAGCTTCTTGCCGTCGCGGCGCGCGATGACATACCCGCAGTCGGCGAGGCAGGACAGGTGTATCGACACCCGCGGCTGCGAGATCCCGGCGTGCTCGACGCAGTCCGCGGAGGTGCGCTCGGCGGCGAGGATGAATTCGAGGAGTTTCAATCGCGTCGGATCCGACAGGGCGCGAAAGAATTTCGCCGTCGTATCCAGATGCGTGCACGCCGTCTCACCACCAGCGGCGGTGGGGTCGGCGGTGGTAGACCGGGGCATGGGATCGCCTCCACAACAGGCTTGAACTATTCGGGTAAACGCATAGTATGGTGCCGGTAGATATTCGTCAATACGAATAGCAACCGTGGATGGTTCACCGGTTGCCCGACCAGGAGGCCCCTCGTGACCCCGACAGATTCCCGCGCCGATCTGGCGATCATCGGTTCCGGCTCGGCGGCGTTCGCCGCCGCGATCGCCGCGACCAACCTCGGTAAACGTGTGGTGATGGTGGAGCGCGGCACCGTCGGCGGCACGTGCGTCAATGTCGGGTGCGTGCCGTCGAAGGCGCTGCTGGCCGCGGCCGAGGCCCGCCACAGCGCCGCCGCGGCCGGCCGGTTTCCCGGGCTCACCGCGGCCGCGGTGCCACTGGACTTTCCTGACCTGATCGCGGGCAAGGACGCCCTGGTGACACAGCTGCGCGCGGAAAAATACCTCGAGCTGGCTGTCGGCTACGGCTGGGAGATCGTGTCCGGCACCGCGGTGTTCGACGGCGGCACCGAGAAGCCGGTGCTGCGCGTCGAGCTGGCCGAGGGCGGCACGCGGGTGATCGAGGCCGACCAGTATCTGATCGCCACCGGCGCGGCGCCGTGGGTTCCGCCGATCGACGGCCTGGCCGAGGCCGGATACCTGACTTCGACCACCGCCATGGACCTGCACGCCTTACCCGAGTCGCTGATCGTGGTGGGCGCGGGGTATGTGGGGCTCGAGCAAGCGCAGTTGTTCGCCCGCCTGGGCAGCAAGGTCACGGTGATCGCGCGCAGCAGGCTGACCTCCGGTGAGGAACCGGAAATCTCGGCCGCACTCGAGGCCGTCTTCGCCGACGAACACATCGACGTACACACCGCCACTACCGTCGAGAAGGTCCTGGCCGCCGACGGGCACAAGCTGGTGACCGTGCGCACCCGCGACGGTGCCGCGACCGAACTGCGGGCCGAACACGTACTCATCGCCACCGGCCGCCGCCCCAACACCGCCGCGTTGGGCCTGGAGTCGGTCGGGGTCACCGTCGACGCCCACGGCGCGGTGCTGGTCGATGATTGCCAGCGCAGCAGCAATCCGCGGATCTGGGCCGCCGGGGACGTGACCGGGGACCCGCAGTTCGTGTACGTGGCCGCCGCCCAAGGCACCCTGGTCGCCGACAACGCGTTCGCCCACGCCGACCGCGCCCTGGACTACACCACCGTGCCGCGCGTGACGTTCACCAGCCCCGCGATCGCCTCGGTCGGGCTGACCGACACCCAAGCCGCCGCGGCCGGGCTGGCCTGCCAATGCCGGGTCCTGGACCTGGCGTACGTGCCCCGGGCATTGGTCAACCGCGACACCCGGGGCCTGGTGAAAATCATCGCCGAACAGGGCACGGGCGCGATCCTGGGCGTGCACGCCCTCACCGACAATGCCGGAGACCTGATCACCGCCGCCGGCTACGCCATGACCGCGGGGATGACCGTGCAGCAGCTCGCCCACACCTGGGCGCCGTACCTGACCATGGGCGAAGCGTTGAAACTCACCGCCCAGACCTTCACCACCGACGTCACCAAACTCTCCTGCTGCGCAGGCTGACCTGGCACGGGAGCGGCGATCATGAACGGGCACATGACCATTGGGCAACTGTCCGCCCGCACCGCGGTGCCGGTGAAAGCACTGCGCGAGTACACCGACCTCGGGCTGATCTACACCCTGGGCCGCAGCGCGGCCGGCTACCGGCTCTACACCGACGACGCCCTGTGGTGCGTGCGGTTCATCGGCGAGCTACGCGGACTCGGACTGACCATCGCCGAGATCGACCACCTCGTCACCACCGGCCACAACACCGACGGCCCGACGGTCGGCTCGCGTCTGAGCGAACTACTGCAACGGTCCCGGCAGCGACTGCGCGAGCGGATCAGCCACGCCCAGCAGATCCTCGACCGCATCGACGAATTCGAAACCACGCACGACACGCACCACGCCCTGTGGTCGACGGGCGAGCTGTGCGGCTGCGACCCGCGGGCTTGACCCTCACCCCGGGGACAGACCCTACCGTCACAGCGACCCCAAACAAGGAGCCCCGACTCATGCACAGCCCCACCCAGCAACTCGCCGACCGCCTCAGCGACACCCTCACCACACCCCATACCCAGCCGTGGTTGTGGCCGACGCTGCTGCGGCTGCTCGCCGGCGGCGAGCCGGTCACCGTCGACCAGCTCGCCACCGCGACCGGCCGCAGCACCGAGGAGATCCGCCAGGCGTTGGCGGACATGCCCGACTCGACACCCTGATCTTCCCCGCCGTCCTCGGACAACCCGCCCAGGTCACCTCCCCGTGCCACGCCACCGCAACCCCGGTCCGGGTCACCGTCGAACCCGACCGGGTCACCAGCGTCGACCCGGCCACCGCCGTCGTCTCGGTCGTCGCCCCTAACGCCCCCGCCTCCATCCGCACCGCGTTCTGCAACCAGGTCCACTTCTTCGCCAGCGCCGACGCCGCCCAGGGGTGGCTCGACGTGCACCCGGGCGCGACCGTCCTGCCGGTCGCCGACGCCTTCGCCCTGGGCCGCCCGCTCGCCCAGCAACTGCTCACCGGCGACACCCCACCCGCCTGCACCTGCTGACCCGCGCCTGCGGTCACCCCGCTCAGTCGTCCTCGTCGGGGGCGTCGGGGTCGCGCAACGGCCGGTGGCGGTCGCCGAGGTCGGGCAGATGGAAGCTGTAATGGCCTTCCAGGCGGATGTGTTTGCGGATGAACGCCGACAACCGGGCGGCGTCGGCGTCTCTGACCGGGTAGTCCTGGGCGCGTAGCTCATCCAGGGCGCGATCGAGGTACACCGAATTCCACAGCACGATGCAGTTGAGGATCAGGCCCAGCGCGGAGAGCTGGTCTTCCATGCCGTCGAGGTAGGCGCGGGTGATCTCACCCTTCTTGCCGTGAAACACGGTGCGCCCCAGGTCATGCCGTCCTTCTTGGAGGTTGGCCTGGGCCTTGGCCTCGCGCCGGTACGGTTCGTCGTCGGCCATTCGCAGAATGTGCAGGGTCTTGAAGATGCGGCCATAGTGGGCGATGGCCTGCCCCAGACTGGTGGGGTTGCCGTCGCGGGAGATCATCCGGGTGACCTCGTGCCCGGAGACCTCGCCGCGATGCATGGACACCGCGACCCGGCACATGTCCTCCCAATGCTCGCTGATCTTGTCCAGGTCGATCCGCCCGCGCGCCGCCTTGTCCAGGGGCCCGTAGTCGGCAGCCGGGTCGATGCGCCACAACCGGTGATCGGGCAGATTCTTCAGCTGCGGCCGGTACTTGCGGTCCAGCAGATGCAGGATGCCGAAGACGATGTCGGAATACGATCCGGAATCGGTGATGATGTCCTCGGGCACCTTGCTGCCCGCCGGTTGGCGCAAGATCACATCGACGGCGTTGAGCGAGTCGCGCGGAGTACCGGATACCACCATCGCGTTCAGTCCGGCGGCCTGGTCGTTGAGCATGTTCAGCCAGGTAGAGCCCTTTTTCGGCCCGTAGTACTTCCGGTTCGGGCGGGCGTGGATCGACCGGACGGGCACGACGAACCGCATCCCGTCCACACTGGCGACACACCCGCCGCCCCACAGCTGCGCCACCGGCACGCCCGCTTGGGCGTTGACCAGCACCGTATTGGCCACGGCCATGGTCTCGGCGCGAATGTAATGCTGGTCGACGTGGCGCAGCCGGTCCCGGGTCAACGCATCGGCGCCGGGCGAAACAACCGGTGCCAGACCCACATTCATCGCCTGCGAACACAGCACCGCGGCGACGGACACCCCGAGATCGGCGACGCGGGCGCTGGTGCCGGCGACGTGAGTAAAGGATTCGGCGAACTCCGGAAGCCACGACATCACCTCCAGCACCAACTCCGGCAGGTCCACTCGCGGCATCATCGCCGCGGTGCGCCGCCGCAGATCAGTCAGCGACGGCGGGTCCGGCATCGCGGACAACGCCGCGACATGCAACTTGCCGTCCTCATCCACCGAGGCCGGGATATCGTCGCCGAGCCGGGCCGCCAGCTCCCGATAAGCACCGTCCACACTCTGCGCGAGCTCACCCAGCATCTCGCGCGGACTACTCGGCAGACCGAGGGCGTTCATGCCCGAATCGCGGGCGGACTCCCACGCCATTCCCGACAGCAGATGCGCCCGCGGGTCACGCCACTTCGAGGAGTCCTCGGCGAAGATGTTGCGGTACTTCAAATGCCGATGAAACTGCTCCAAGACGCACAACGTATACGCGGCCCGATCGACCGTCTCGGCCGGCCGCTCGGCCGGGTAGACCAGGCGCTGCCAGCCACCACCCACCAGGTCGTGATCGACGCGGCGGGCATCGAGCCAGCGCGCGGGCAACCCCCCGCGCCCCCGCTGCGGGGATATCAGGTCAGCGAGGGTGTGCATGGCCTTGAGCACGGGTTTCGCGTCGCCGGTGGCACCGAAGTCGACGGTGCGCATCATCGCCGGCAGGAACGACCGCACCGTGGCGAACCGGCCCGCCAGCTCCTCGAGACGCTGTTCGTCGAACTCCGGATCCGCTTGCGGCACCAGCTCGTCGATCGCCGCCAGGGCGGCGCGCAGCTCCGCCTTCGACACGGTGTTCTCGATCAGATCCCACACCAGCGCGAGCGACAGCTCCGGCTCAGTCTCGCTCATCTCCAGCAGTACCCGCACCGCCCGCGCCAGCTTTCCCGCGTTGCGGGTCACCCGTGGGTATCGCCGTAGCTTCTCGTCCTTGGACTGGCGTTCGGCCTTCGCCATCAGGTCGGTGACCATCAGCAGGTCGAACAGTTCGAGGACGTCGTCGACCGCCTTGGCGCGCAACGTGAATGCCGTCGCACACAGCAGCGCCAGCAGCCGTTCGCGCTGGGATTTCATGCGCCGCAGATGCGAGGTCTTGCCGGTGATGCCGTGCGCGGCCAGGGCGATCAACCGGCGCGGCGGCACCGCGGCGATGTCCACCGATTCCGGGACCACCGCGTTCAGGTCGCGCACCCGCGCCAGCGCGTGCTTCATTCCCGTCACCGACGGCGTGAACACGCCCTTGCGCAGCCGCTCCAACTCGACCACCTTCCGGCGGCCCTCCTCGCGAGTATCCAGCAGCCCCAATAAGATTCCCGCTTCCCGGCCGGTGAGCTGACCGGCCAGATGCGTCCACAACCGCGCATCGGCGGACTGCTTTCCCTCGGAGACCAAACGATCCAGGGTCGTGACACCCGGCAGCAGCGCCGCGCGTTCCCGCAGCCAGCGCACCGCCCCCGCCGTGAGCGCTTTCGGGCCGTCACCTGTCATCCACGCCTGATCGGCGACCCACGCCGCCAACTCGGCCTCGACCTGCGCGAACGGGGTCAACCCGTAGGCGCGCACGATCTCGTCCTGATGGTCGTAGCGGGTCTGGCGGCGCTCGGTGTAGGACTTCACACACGCCGGATCGGCGATCTCCAACTGCTCGGCCACGTACTCGACCACCTCGGCCGGGACGTCGAGCGGATCCGGCAAGAACAGGCCCAAATAGCGCACGCTGACCAGCTGAAGGGCGAAGCCCAGGCGGTTGCTGTCGCGGCGGCGCTCGGAGATCAACTTGCGGTCCTCGTCATCGAGGTAGAAGAACCGCTCCAAATCCATCCGCGACAGCACACCGAACCGGCCGTACTCCACGGCGCCCTCATCACGCACAGCCGCACATGAAACCACCAGCGGCACAACAACGCTCACATTTCGATCGAATCAACCGAAAATCCGAACAGCGGAGTCACCGCATCGGTGACTTGGCCACACCGCAAATCCGTCAGCCACACGCCCCCCGACCAGCTCAGATACCGCTAAGCGCGACTTTTCGCGTCACTGGACCCCATATGCCGTCAAGGTCGGCTACGAGGGCGCGGACGCGTTCTTCGATGTCGTCGCGGATCTCGCGGACGGTGGCGGGGTCGGCGCCGGTGGGGTCGGGTAGGTCCCATTCCTCGCAGCGGCCGCCGGAGACGGTGGGGCAGGCGTCGCCGCAGCCCATGCTGATCACCACGTCGGCGGCGCGCACGATTTCCTCGGTCCAGGGTTTGGGGAATTCCCCGGTGATGTCGATACCGGCCTCGGCCATCGCGTCGATGACGGCGGGCTCGATGCGGTCGATCGGTGTGGTTCCGCCGGACCAGCCCGTGGCGCGGTGGCCGGCGAAGTGGGTGAAGAATCCGAGGGCCATCTGTGAGCGTGCGGCGTTGTGTGTGCACAGGAACAGCACGGCGGGGGTTCCGGTGCCGGGGTGGCCTTCGAGTTTGGCCAGAGCCCGAAGGCGTTGGCGGGCGAAGCGTTCGGCCAGCAGCGGTAGGTAGTTGACGACGGTGGCGCGGGCGGCGAGTTCGTCGTAGGACGAGTGCAGGAACCGGTCGATCACCACTGTGGTGAAGGTGTCGGCGAACTCGCGGTGCAGGTGGTCGGCGGCCGCGGCCAACGCGGTCACTTGATCGATCGTCGCGGCGGTTCTGGCGGCGGGGGCCGGTGTGGTCATGGGGTGCTCCGAGGTGGTTGGTCGCGGGTGAGCTCGTGACGGAGGGCGTGGACGCGGGTCGCGAGGTCCTCGCGGATCAGGCGCATCCGCTCGATGTCGTCGATGCCGCGTTCGGAGGGCTCATCGGTGTCCCACACGAGCATTCGTGGCCCCGGTGGGGGATCGAGACGGGCTTGGCGGCCGACGACCACGATCACGTCCACGCTGGCCGCCAGAGCTGGGTCGATGGGTTTCGGATGTTCGTCACCGACCTCGATACCGTCCTCGGCGAGCGTTCGCACCGACAACGCGTTGAGGGTGTCGCCGGGCTGGGTGCCGGCCGAGTGCACTTGGATCTCGCCTTCGGCGTGGTGGCGCATGAGCGCGGCCGCCATCTGTGATTTGCCGCTGTTTTTGACGCACACGAACAACACCGACGGTGTCGCGGTCACCGAGCCACCTCCGCTGAGGCGGTGTGGGGGAATCGGCTACGCAGGGCGAGGGAGACATAGACCAGGCCGACGAGGACGGGGACTTCGATCAGTGGGCCGACGACGCCGGCGAGGGCTTGGCCGGAGGTGGCGCCGTAGGTGGCGATCGCGACGGCGATGGCGAGTTCGAAGTTGTTGCCCGCAGCCGTGAACGCCAGCGTGGTGGTGCGTTCGTAGCCGAGGCCGACCAGGCGGCCGTAGAGGTAACCGCCTCCCCACATGATCGCGAAATACGCGAGCAGCGGTACCGCGATCCGTACGACATCCCAAGGCCGCGAGGTGATCTGGTGGCCTTGCAGGGCGAACAGGATCACGATCGTGAACAGCAACCCGTACAGCGCCCAGGGCCCGATCCGCGGAATCAGTTTCGACTCGTACCAGTCCCGGCCGCGGGCGCGCTCGCCGAGGCGGCGGGTGAGGAATCCGGCGACCAGGGGGATGCCGAGGAAGATCAGCACCGATTTCGCGATCTGCCACGGCGAGGTGTCGATGGTGGTCTGTTCGAGGCCGAGCCATCCGGGCAGGACGGAGAGGTAGAACCAGCCGAGGACGGCGAACATGACGACCTGGAAGATCGAGTTCAACGCGACCAGGACGGCGGCGGCTTCGCGGTCGCCGCACGCGAGGTCGTTCCAGATGATCACCATGGCAATGCATCTGGCGAGGCCGACGATGATCAGGCCGGTGCGGTACTCGGGCAGATCCGGTAGCAGCAGCCACGCGAGGGCGAACATGAGCGCGGGCCCGAGCAGCCAGTTCAGGACGAGGGAGCCGATGAGCAGGCGGCGGTCGCCGGTGACCGAATCGAGGCGGTCGTAGCGGACCTTGGCCAGCACCGGATACATCATGACCAGCAGTCCGATCGCGATCGGCAGGCTGATCCCGTCGACCTCGACCGCCGAGAGCCCGTCGCCGAGGCCGGGGATCAGACGCCCGAGCAGCAGACCGGCGGCCATGGCGACCCCGATCCATACCGGCAGGAACCGGTCCAGCGTCGACAGCTTGCCCACCACCGCGGGACGGGTCGCGTGTTCGGTGGTCGTCACGCCAGCACCTCCAATCCGGCGTGTCGGCCCAGCACGGCCGACAGCCTCTCCAGGGCTTCGGGCACGACGCGGTAGTAGACCCAGGAGGCACGGCGTTCGCTGGTGACCAGCCCGGCCTCGCGCAGCACCTTCAGGTGGTGCGAGATCGTCGGCTGGGTGACGTCGAGGCCGTCGGAGACGTCGCAGACGCAGGCTTCGCCGCCGGCGCGGGCGGCGATCGCCGAGAGCACGCGCAGCCGGACCGGGTCGGCGAGGGCTTTGAACATGACCGCCAGCTCGGCTGCTTCCGCGCCGGTCAACGCGCGCCCGACGGTTTCTGTGGGTGCGCATCCGACTGGCGCGGTCAGCACTTCCGGTCCCTCTGGTTTAGACATGCATCGATATTGACTGTTGTCGATATCGCGAGGCAAGCGAACAGCCGGTGAATTCACTCACCACCCGACCCTAGAGGCGGCGGGCCAGCCAGTTCGCGTCGCGGCCGACTCCGCGTAGCGAGTTCGATGCCGGTGTGCGTTGCCATTCCAGGCCCAGATACCCCAGCCTCGCGACCGTGGTGGATACGCCCCGGCGGTGGCGGGGCTGCCCGGTGTCGGTGAGGGCGTGCAGGTCGGTGAGGTAGGGCAGGTGGGGCCGGTATCCGGTCGCGGCGATGATCGCGTCCACCTTCGTGCGGGTGCCGTCGGGCCAGACCGCGTTGTCGCCGTCGAGGCGGGTAAACATCGGCGCCGCGTCGGGTCGATTGGCGGCGAGCGCTGTGCGGTAGCGGCCGGTGTCGAGGACCGGCTGCGTTGGCGGTGTGTTCAGGTAGGCGCCGATCGGGAGTCGGTCGAATCCGGTCACCTGGAACCAGAAGTGCACGTCGCGCCCGCCCGGGCGTTGGGGCAGGAACTTCACCGGTGCCCGGGTGGCCAGTGTGACGTGGGCGGTGGTGGCGAGTTCGGTGGCGATCTGGACTGCGGAATTGCCCGCCCCGACCACGATCACCCGTTGGCCGGCGAACTCGTCCGGTGACCGGTAGTCACTGGCGTGTAACAGTTTCCCCGAGAACCCGTCGGCACCCGGCAGCGCCGGAAGATGCGGGTTGTCGAACGAACCGGTCGCCGCGACCAGCCGCGTCGCGGTGAAGGTCTCCCCGGCGCCAGTGTGGGCGGTGAACGCTTCACCGTCGTGGGTGACGGTGTCCACGCGCCGACCGCACAGCACGTCGGCGTCCAGGCGGGCGGCGTAGCGGCGTAGGTAGTCGGCGACCTCGTCGCGATGCGGGTACCGGTCCGGGGCGCCGCCGAAGCTCATGCCGGGAAGGCCGCTGTAGCGGGCTGGGGAGAACAGGGTGAGGCTGTCGTAGTAGCGCGGCCAGGACCCGACCGTCTCGGGGCCGGCCTCGAGCACCGCAACGGTGTGGCCGCGCCGCGTCAGGTGATGGGTGGCGGCGAGTCCGGACTGGCCGCCGCCGATGACGAGAGCGTCGTATCGAGTTGTCACTACCGTTCTTTCGTTGTCGATGATGCTGCGCGGCCGCACCGACGACAACGGCCGCGCCCGGGCGAACCTCAGCAGCAGGACGCGCCTGCGGCGACCGCCTTGTCCTTCGCGGCGGGGGTGCAGCACGCCGCCGACTCATCGGCCAGAGGCAGCGCGGCAGCGCTACCGCCGGTGCCGCAGCACGCCTGCACGGCCTCGGCGTCATCGGTGGCGAATTCCGGTGTGGTGCCGAAGTTCTCGGTATCGGCGAGGACGGTGTAGACCTCCCACTTCTCGGCGTTGGGACCGGTGACCCACACCTTGTCCTGGGTGGCGAAACAACACGTGGTCGCGATCTGCTCCTCGGTGAACAACCCCGCCTCCGACAGGCGTGCGATCTCGCTGTGAACCTGTTCGGAGGTTTCGACCTCGACACCGAGGTGGTTGATCGTGCCGCCTTGGCCGGTGTTCTCGAGCAGGACCAGCTTCAGCGGCGGCTCGGCGATGGCGAAGTTGGCGTAGCCGGGCTTACGCTTGGCCGGCTGTGTGTTGAACAGCGTGGAATAGAAGGTGATCGCCTGCTCGAGGTCGTCGACGTTGAGGGCGAGTTGCACGCGGGACATGAGAACCTCCATAGTGAGACATATATCGAAGAAGTGGGCGAGACTGAGTCTGCCACCTTTTCGACATATGTCAATCCCGCAGGTAGGATCGGTGTCATGCCCAAGACGTTGCCCGTGATCGACATGTCCGCGCCGGTGTGCTGCGCGCCGGTGGCCGCGGGGCCGGTCGATGACACCGCTGCCCTCGAGGTCGCGCTGCGTCTGAAGGCGCTCGCGGATCCGGTGCGGGTTAAGTTGATGTCGCTACTGCTGACCAGCCCGGACAGCGGTGAGAACGGCGGTGACCTCGCCGCCACGGTAGGCCTCACGGAATCGACAGTGAGTCATCATCTTTCGCAGCTGCGCAAGGCGGGACTGGTCGATTCCGAACGCGTCGGGATGAACGTGGTTCACCACGCCAAACGCGACGCCCTCGCCGCGCTGTGCGTGGTGCTGGATCCCAACTGCTGCCGCTGACCGGCACCTCGATCGCGCGATGTCCCACGGGCTCCGCGGCAGTAGCCCTGATGGGCGGGGGATCGCTGCCGCAGTCGAGCTGCCAGCGCACATGCCGGCGTCGATGTCGGTGATGCCCGGTTGCTGATGGGGCCGGCTCGCACTGCCCTGGGCGGTGGTGTGACGTGCGGGCGGGGTCGGCTCACCCCCGAGAAGGTGTCGGCCTGCGGGGCGGTGCCGGTCGGCGACGACGGGCGCCGCCCCGCAGGGATCGGTTACATCGGGCAGCAGGGGCCCATGGCTTTGCACAGCCAGTCGCAGATCATCTGGAGCGGGTTCATCGGTCCTCCTTTCTGTTATCGGTTCGGATGGTCGGGCCGGGTGGTCGGGTCGGCGCGCTCGCCGGTGGGGGCCAGGACGAGGAACCCTTGGTGCGGTGCGGGTTTCCAGGCCAGGCGGTGGTGATAGAGGTCGCGCAGGAACGCCGGTGGCTGGTGGTAGCAGAACACCGAGGCGGTGGTGCCGACGATGGCGGCGGTGTCGGTGAACAGCGGCAGCTCGGCGAGCAGATACCGCACGGCCGCACGCGTCTGCTCGTCGGTGGGGGCCGCGGTGCCGGGTAGTCGCTGGCCCAGCACCCATCCCGACGCGCTCAGACACGCGGCGGCGAAGTCGGGATCGCGGGCGAACTGTCCGGACACCTCCGCGTGCAGGCGTTGATAGGTGGTGTTGGTGTGCAGGGCGGCCGAGTCCAGGACCAGCGGCTCGGGGTCGGGTACGCCGAGGTCGGTGAGCGCCCGGCGGATCTTGTTGCCGAGCCAGCGGCCCTGGCGGCGGGCCTTGTGGGCGGCCTGTTGCGGGGTGTAGCCGAGGGCTTGCAGGGTGTAGGCCGACGGGCCGTCGGGCACGTAGAAGTGCACCGAGGCGAACCGTGGGCGTGCCCAGCGGGCCAGGGCGGTGATGCGGTCGGTGGTGAAGTAGCTGTTGAACGGGCTGATCCCGATGCATGCGTGGTCACCGGCGTCGGCGAGCGCACGGCAGCGCTCGGTCAACACCTCGGCCGTGAACGCACCCGCGGCGGGCGCGGCGGTGCGGGTCGTGGTGGCGTGGTCTTCGGCGGATTCGACGGTCATACCCAGCAAGGGCCTTTCGGTCGGAGCACAGCAGTGACAGAGCCGATAGCAGCCGTGCGGTCACCGAGTCCGCCCGGGCCCGGGGACAAGGCCGCCGGATACGGGCAGGTCATCGGTGAGCACCGTGCACCGCAGGGCCTGGGACGGAGCCCAGGGGGCGATCCGACGCTCATGCGTGCGGTGGTCGCTGGGGATACGACGCCGCTACCGGACGGCGGCGCAGTGGGAAATCCCTGCGGCGGCGGGCGCGCACTGGGTGCTGCCGGACGTGAATGGTTTCCGGGGCGCGCCACAATGGCGAGGCGGTGCGTAGCACGGGCTGCCGGTTCGTCATGGGTGACGAACCGGTGCGTGCCGGTTTATGTCCGCAGGACGCAGAGTGCGGCGAGGCTGGGTGGGCGCGGCGGCGCCGATGCCGGGCGCCGGCCCCGCAGTGGCAGCGGGAGCCGATGCGGGGACCCGATCAGTGCGGGGTGAACGAAGGCCAGGGCGACCAGCAGCGCCAGCGACACCGCCAGACAGGCCATCGCGATATCGCAGGCCAGCGCGGGAGTGCGGTGATCGGCATTCGCGCGCGGTGTCAGCGCGGCGGCGGTGACGGTGTCGCGCGGGCCCGAGTGCGTCAGGGGGTCGATCCCGTGGTGCGGCATGTCCCCGTCGCTGCCGATGGCGAGGGTGGCGGTCATGGTCGGGCTCATGGTCATCGCCGAGCCCGTGGCACAGTGCGCGTTCTGGATCGCCACGATGCCCGCCAACACGGCCAGCACGACGAGCAGCCGGGCGATACCGGCTCGTCGCGCAGCGGGCGGGGCAGCGATCACAACCGCGATACTACCGGGCGTCGTACTCGGTTTCGCTGCCGGTGCTCGCCCCGGTGCGGGCCGGGCGCAGGGCGAGCACGGCCAGGGCGAGGGCGCCGCAGGTGATGTAGGTGTCGGCGAGGTTGAAGGTGGGCCACCAGCCGGTGTGCAGGTAGTCGGTGACCACGCCGTCGCCAGCGCGGTCAGCGAAGTTGGCGATCGCGCCGGCGAGGATGACCGCCAGCGGCGGCCAGGCCATCGAGGACCCCGGGCCGGTGGCCCGCCAAGTGAGCACCGCGATGCCGGTGATGATCACCCCGATGCCAGTGAGCAACACGGCGGTGGGCAGCGTGTCGGCGAGGCTGAACGCGATGCCCGGGTTGTGGGCCAGCCGCAGCCCGACCACGGGCAGCTCTATCGTGCGGCCCGCAGTCAGGCCACGCTCGGCCCAGGCTTTCAGCCCCAGATCGAGCGCGGCCAGCACCACCACGACAGCGGCCGCGGTAACTCGGGTCCGCCAGGCCGGGGCGCGGTCGGCAGTCCTCATGCCGAGGTCGCTGCCGTCGCGGCGCGCGGCAGCGGTGCCGCCGGCCGGCCGGGGGCGGGAGCCAGTGGTGTGGTGCGTCCGGCGCGCACACCGTTGGCGATGACCACGATCTCGGCGAGTTCATGGACCGCCACGACGGCGGCGAGGCCGAGGATCCCGAACAGCGCCAAGGGGATCAGGATCGTGATTAATCCGAGGGACAGGCCGACGTTCTGGAACATGATGGCGCGGGCTCGGCGCGCGTGCCCGAATGCCTGCGGCAGGTGACGCAGGTCTTCGCCCATGAGGGCGATATCGGCGGTTTCGATGGCGACGTCGGTGCCCATGGCGCCCATGGCGATACCGAGGTCGGCGGTGGCCAGCGCGGGGGCGTCGTTGACGCCGTCGCCGACCATCGCGGTCCGGCGTTGGCCGCGCAGTTTCTCGATCAGGCGGGCCTTGTCCTCGGGCCGCAGTTCGGCATACACCTCATCGATGCCGACGTCTTTCGCCAAAGCTGTTGCGGTGGTGTGGTTGTCGCCGGTGAGCATGGCGACGTGATAGCCGTCGGCATCCAACCTCGCGATGACTTCGGCGGCTTCGGGGCGCAGTTCGTCGCGCACGGCGATCGCGCCGATGACCCGCCCGTCGTCGGCGACCAGGACCGCGGTTGCCCCGGCTTCCTGCATCCGTGCCACGTCGGCGGCCAGTACCCCGGGCTCGAGCCAGCCGGGACGGCCGAGCCGCACGTGGCGGCCGTCGAGCCGCCCGGTGAGCCCGGCGCCGGTGACGGCCTCGACGTCGGTGGCCGGTTCGGTGTGGTCGACGGCGGCGAGAATCGCTGGCGCGAGGGGGTGTTCGCTGCGAGCCTCCAGCGCTGCGGCCACGGCCAGCACCTGCTCGCGGGTCACCCCGTCGATGGTGGCGACGTCGATGACGGCGGGACGGTTGGCGGTCAAGGTGCCGGTCTTGTCCAGGGCGACCCCGCGAATCGTGCCGAGCGCTTCGAGGGCGGCGCCGCCCTTGATGAGGACGCCGAGTTTGCTGGCCGCGCCGATCGCGGCGACCACGGTGACCGGGATCGCGATGGCCAGCGCACACGGCGACGCGGCGACCAGCACGACCAACGCGCGTTCGATCCACACCACGGGATCACCGAACAGCGCACCGATTCCGGCGATGAGCACGGCGGCGACCATGATTCCCGGGACGAGGGGTGTGGCGATGCGGTCGGCCAGGCGCTGGCCCGCGCCCTTGCGGGACTGCTCGGCCTCGACGATCGCCACGATCCGGGCCAGGGAGTTGTCTGCGGCGGTGGTGGTGACCTCGACCTCCAGCACACCGGTGCCGTTGATCGATCCGGCGAACACCTCATCACCCGGACCGGCCTCCACCGGCACGGATTCCCCGGTGATGGCGGAGGTGTCCATGGCGGTGCGGCCGGTGCGGATGATGCCGTCGGTGGCGACCCGCTCACCCGGTTTGACGATCATGCGGTCCCCGACCCGCAATTCGGTGGGACCGACAACGGTTTCGGTGCCGTCACGTCGCACGGTCGCGGTGTCGGGCACCAGCGAAAGCAGCGCGCGCAGACCGTGGCGGGTGCGGGCGATCGAATGCTCTTCCAGTCCTTCGCTGATGGAGAACAGGAACGCCAGCATCGCGGCCTCGCTCACCTCGCCGAGCGCGGCCGCGCCGATAGCGGCGATGGTCATCAGCGCGCCGACACCGATCTTTCCCTGCGCCAGGCGTTTCACTGTGGAAGGAACGAACGTATAGGCGCCAGCCAGCAGCGCCACCCACTCCAGCACCCGCACGGCGATATCGGGCCCACCGGTCCAACTCGTGATCCACGCGGCCACCAGGAACACACCGGACACCGCGGCCCAGCGCAATTCGCCGACTTCCCACAGCTTCTCGGGTTCGCGTTCGGCGCCGTCGCCGGTGGTGGGTTCGTCGTGGCCGCAGCCGCACGCATCGCTCATCAGGCCCCCTCCTCCTCGGTGTCGGCGCAGGTGCCGTAGTGGGGGCACAGCGCGACCGCGTTGCCGGTCGCGGCCAGCAGCGTCTCCGCGGCCGCGAACAGATCCAGGAGCTCCGGGCGGGCCAGGGCATAGAAGACCTGGCGGCCCTCGGGACGGCCGGTGATCAGCTGGCAGTCACGCAGGCACGCCAGGTGTGAGGACACCGTGGACTGCGGCAGCCCCAGCGCCCTGGTCAGGTCGACCACGCGCGCCTCCCCGTGGGTGAGGTGGCGCGCGATCGCCAGCCGGGTGGGGTCGGACAGGCTGTGGAACAACGCCACCGCGCCGGCGAGATCGTCACGCACCGATCCATCGACCGGGCCAGGTTTAATCGGCATAACCCGATGATATCTCAAAATGCGGATTGGTCTATGGGGTGATCGCGTCATGGGTGACGCCCGGCGGGCCGGCGGACCTGTGAGATCAGAACAGGGTGTCGCGCACGCGCAGCGGCCGGTAGCCGGTCGGGCCGAGCTGGGCGAATTCGGCGTCGATGTCGACCTCGATGGCGCCGAAGAAGTTGATGTTCTCGCTGTGTGCCGGGCTGATATGCGCCAGCACCTCGTCATCGATGCGGCGCCATCTGCTCGACCGCGAGCCCGTAATACTCCTTTCTTCGCAGTCAGCTTTCGAAGGTGACCTCGGCGTTCTTGTCGTCGGTCCACACCAGCAGGGGTGTGGTGATCTGCTGACCACAGTCGTTCTCGCAGGTGCGGACCTCGCCCAGGCCGTCGGGGGTCGCGACACCGGCGGGGAAAGCGGTCGTCTCCCCGCAGCGAGCGCAGAAGGTGTATTCCGTGTGGACGACGCGCTGACCGATTCTGTTGCTGCTCATCGTGTTTCACCCTCCGCAGCGGTGCCGACCGGGCCGGTGCCGGCCGCGGCCGGGTCCTGTCGTGCGGACAGCGGCCATTTCTCGGCCTCGTCGTCGCCGGGATCGTCGGCTGTCACGGTGCGAGTGTTGCCCTCCAGTAGCGGAAGTCCGTGCTCGGCGGCCGTCGTGTCGACCCAGCGGAAGAACTGGAGCGCCGACCCGGCGAACATGGTGCGGACACGGTCCTGGAAGGCGCGCACGTCGTGGCCGGGCAGGAAATCGCGGGTGGAGATCTCACCGCACCCGCAGCCGCAGGGACGTTCGCGGAACTCGGCTTCTTCCGGGAGGTCGCAGTAGCCGACCGGGTTCTGCGAGGCGTTGACCACCGGATCGGGTTTGCCGATCCAGGCTTCGCGGACCGGGTGACCTTCGGCCAGCACCTCGCCGTCGACGGCGACGCGATCCTCATGCACGGACACCCCGTGGATCTCGGCGACGGCGCACACCCGGCCATCACCGATGATGAGGGCGAACTTCTCTCGGGCTAACCGTTCCTTGTTGGCCTTCCATACGCCCCGGCCTGCTGTCCATGCCTCCTCTTCGGTCATACGCGGGAAGTAGCCGACGTAACCCCGATTCAGCGGGTCGTCTGAGACCGGCGAGTAGTAACCGAGCTTGAACCGGACAGCCATGCAGCACACTCCTCGTGTAGACCTGGGTCGGTATTCATAGTGTGCCATCAATTAAAGTCAGGTGGCAAACGATGAATTGAACCAGATCAAACCAGGTGTGCACTGATGCAGTGGATTCGGCGCGAACCTGGTTGGGGAGCGTGTTCGGCTCAGATAGCGGTTGTCGGAAAACGATCATTTGCCGACAACCTTGCGTGAGCGGGAGAAACCCCAGGAGAAAAGTGTCGAAAACCCGTGCCGGGAAACAACGTCGGCAAACCCGATTTCGGCTATTTTCGACACCATGTTGATCGGCTACGGGCGGGTGTCGACCGCCGAGCAGAACCCCGCCCACCAGATCGACGCGCTGCGACGCGCCGGAGTCGAACCGGGCGACATCCACATCGATACTGCCAGCGGCGCGAAGGCATCGCGACCGAAACTCGATCTCGTCCTCACTCTTGCGCGCCGCGGGGACACCATCGTCATCACTCGCCTGGACCGGCTCGGCCGGTCGATGCTGCATCTGGTCAACCTCGGCGCCGATCTGCGCGAGCGCGGCATCGGGCTGAAGGTGCTCGAACAGGGCATCGACACTGACACCGCCGAGGGGCGCGCCATGTTCGGCATGCTGTCGGTGCTGGCGGAGTTTCAGCGGGAGCTGATCGTCGCCAACACCCGCGACGGGCTCGAAGCCGCCCGCGCCCGCGGCCGCAAAGGCGGCCGGCGGCCCAAGCTCACCGTCCACCAGATCGAACAGGCCCAGCGTCTCTACGACGAAGGCCGACACACCGTCCAGCAGATCGCCGACATCCTCGGCGTCAAACGCGGCACCCTCTACGGCCACCTCGACAAGAACAGCATCGGCACCCGGCCCCACTCCGGGCCCGCCACCCCACTCCCGACACCCGGTGCACCGGCCACCGTCGTGGTCGACCAGGCAGACCCGGCACCAGATGTCGTGTCGGCCATCACCGAAACCGCAACCGCCACACCGCAAACCCTCGGTGTCCCCGCCGGTGATCCCATCGACGGGCGACCTGGTTCCCCGGGCGGTTCCAGCTCGGTGGTGACGGAGGCGGCGCCGACCGGCCTGGTCGACCTCGGTGGCCTCGTACCCGAGCCGGATCCGATCCGGCCGCTACCGGCGGACGACGACAACGCCGCCGGCGAACATGCTGAAACCAGCGCCAGCACACGCGAGTTCGAGCGCGAGCGGCCGAATCTGGCGTGGCGGCTCAAGCAGACCGCTCGCATGAACCTGCCCGAGCCGCCCGCGGTCTGCCCGAACGACGCCTGCGGATACACCACCCGCGAGACCTCCGAACGCGGGCGACTCCTCGAAGACATCAAGGTCATCTGGCTCGAACCGGCCGACGACGGCGGTCTCATCGAGGCCCGCCACTGCCACCGGTGCCGCCCCCGTGACGTGCCGATCGCCGACATCGAGTGCGCGGCCTGCGACTGCGGCGGCCCCCTGCTCACCGGCGTCTACGCCACCGAACTCCGCGACACCGGCGAAATCCCGGCACTGGTCCGGCGCTGGCTGGCGGTGCGCCGCTGGCGTGTCACCGACGCCGGGCCTGTCTGCCCGGATCACCCCGACAGCTAGTCGAATCCGGGGTCGTCGGTGAGCCCACCGAAGACCCATGCCGGGAACCCTCGCTTGAGCGCATAACGGCGAGCGATCTGTGGCCAATCTGGTGGTGGTCCGGCCTGCACCGGCGCGGCGGGCCACCAGCGAGGCGGATTCAACAGGTCCCGCCGGGGTGGCGTGCAGGGTCGCACTGGGGGATCTCCGGGCGGCACCTGCCGATAGGGCATTGGGGCGAGCGCGGGCCCGAGTTCCCCGAGCGCCGGAATGGACCGTTCGGCCGCCAGCGCCAGCGCCAACGCGGCAGCGCGCAGCAGCGTCTCGGCGACCTCGGGGTCCAGGCACTCGTAGGGCTCGAGCATCGCGACGATCCGCCCGCGCATCGGGAGTTCGATTGTGTCCCAGATGGTTTCCAGGACAGCGCCCGTGCGGGCACTGCACGACAGGCGGGACACGCAGAGTTCTTCGAGCACGCAGCGCAGCAGCCGGAACCACACCCCGGCGTGCACGGTGCGGCCCGGCAATCGCACCAGCCCGGTGGTGAGTGCTTGGTAGGTGTAGCCGTCCATCGTGGTGACCGTCTCGTCCACCGCGGCCGGGGCCGAGATGGCACCGATCGCGACGGCGCCGGCGCGTTCGAGGCGGCAGCGGTGCTCGACGCAGCTGATCATCAGCGGCAGATCCCACACCAGGGCGCGGCCGGAGTCCGGGTCGGTGGCGCAGACCGGGCAGGCTCGCGGCCTGCGCGGGGACGCCAGCCAGGGACCGTCCCATCGGGATTTGACACGGCGGACGATATCGCGGTCGATGGTCCCGGGCAGCAGCAACACCGAGTGGCGCCCCACATAGTTGTCGAACAACTGCTGATGCTCGAACTCGCGCGGCCACAGTTTCTCGAACAACCACGGTACCCATCCGGACAGGGTCATCGTCGCCAGCCGGGGCACTGGAACGCCGGTGCGGTCGGCGAGCGCGGCCAGCAGCGCTGGGTGCGGAAAGGTCGAGGTGACCAGGCGAATGTTCAGCCCGGAATCGGCACACAAGTCGGCCAGCAGCACTTTCACCGGCAGCTGATAGACCGTGGCGAGCCGTTCCAGCCACGATGACAGCGATTCGATCGGTCCCGGTTGCGGGTGTATCGGCCATCGGGGCACGCTCACAACTCCAAGCGGGCGCGGATCTGGGCGAGTTCGTCCTCGTCGATCAGCACGCCCTCATCGGTCACGTCCCACAGCGCTGTCGTCTCGGCAACGAAGCTGGTCAGCTCATGGGCCACGTCGCTACGGTCGAATCCTTCGGCCACCAGCAGGATTTCGGCTTCGTCCCGAGTACGTTCGCCGGGGCATCCCAGTAGATCGTCGCGCAGGAATCGCGCGGGGATGCCCTCACCGATCAGCACGTCGCGGTGCGCGATGGCGTGGGCCGGAGTCGTATTGAGCGCGGTCAGCCACCGCAGCATCGCACGGGCGGCATCGGCATCAACGCGGGCCCGCGCGTACCAGGCGTTCATCGCCTGCACGAGTTCCCGCCCGGCCCGTTCGGCAGGAGTAGGGGCCGGTGGCCACGGTGAGTCACCGTCGTAGACGGGCATCGAGCGCGGTTCGCTCAGCAATCCGGCCAGAGTCCCCCTGGGTTGGATGCGCCGGTCGGCAGCAAGCACCAGCGCGGTCGCGGCCGCGGTCAGCAGCTTCTCCTGGGTGGGCCATTCCAGATTCTCGTAGGGCTGCCACACCGGCAGCCCGGCCCGCACCGGCTCACCGGTCGCGTCCCAGATCTGCTCGAGAAGCTGCTGCGAGCTTCGAGTGACGGTGGAACCGGCGAGGCTGAGCTCGTCGAGCAAGCAGCGCAGCAGCCGAAACCACACCCCCGCGTGCACCGTGCGGCCCGGCAACGCCACTGTGGCCTCGGTCAGAGCTTGACGGGTGTAGCCGTCCAGGGTCGCCACTGGGTCACCGATCGGGACCGGCTCGTAGGGCAGACCCGCGACCTCGGCCGCGAAGGTCTCGGTGTCGGGCGTCAGCCGGCAGCGATGTTCGAGGCAGCTCACCGTCAGCGGCAACTGCCAGATCAGTGCGCGGGCCGGGGCGGGCCCGGCCGCGCACTGCGGGCACGAGCGTCGCAACGGGTGTTGCGGAATCCATGGGCCCCGCCAGCGGCGGCGACTGGTCACCTCGAAACGCGGCGCTTCCTGCGGTGCCAGCAGCACCGAATATTGGCGGACATAGGTGTAGAAAGCGTCGGTGGCGTCGCGTTCGGGCAGCGGGTAGGCGTCGAACAGCCACGGCACCCACCCGGGTAGCGTCATCGCCCGCACCTGCCCGGCCGGCACACCGGTGCGCTCGGCCAGCGCGGCGAACACCGCCGGGGGCGGGTCTTCGTCGAGAACATCGCGGATGCCGACCAGCACACCGAGATTCGGGCCGAGCAGATCGGTCACCGGCACCTGGTAGACGCGGGCGAGCCGGTCCAGCCACGACGACAGCGACTCCAACGCACCCGGTGCCGGGTGCACCGGCCAGCGCCGCGGCGGCGCTGGGCTCACGCCAGCTCGCGTTCGAACATCCGCCGCCGCTCGGTCGGCCCCGCATACGACACGAGCAGCAGGGTGCGCTGGTTGATGGTCTCCTCCCCGGACTCGATCGCCGCGATCGCCGCGTCCGACAGCAGCGCCGTCAGCTCCCCGATCGTGCCCTCACACCGGGTGAGCAGGTATGACGCCATTTCCTCGGTCGCGATAGGAGAGGACCGCCGCAGCGGGAACGACGCCGCGAAACTCGCCAGCAACGCGCACGCCTCGTCGCCGGGCTCCCACAGCGGCAGCGTGAACGGTGCGAACCGGTTCTCCAGCTGTGGATCGGAACGGATCGCCAGATAGGCGTCCCGGGTACCGACACCGACCAGCGGAATCCGCAGCTCGTTGCCCAGAAACCGCAGCACGTTCAAAAACTCCCGGCGCGTATCTCCCCTCCCGGCGAGCACATTGTGCAGCTCATCGATCACCAGCACCCGCACACCGCACGTCCGCAGCAGGCGCAACACCAGCTGTTCCAGCTCGGCCAGCCGCGGTGCCCGCGGCCGGATCGGCGCGCCGAGTGCGGCCAGCACCGCGACATAGAACCGCGACACCGACGGCTCCGAGGGCATCTGCATGGTCAGCACCGGGATCTCCTCCCGATCGGCGTGCGAGACCGGCGGGTGGTCGCGGCGGAACTTCTCGATGATCATCGACTTGCCGTTGTTCGTCGCACCGATGAGCAGCAAGTTCGGCATCCGCTGCTTACCAGGCATCGTGAGCAGCCCCTCGAGCCGCGCCAACGCCTCGGTCGCGCGGGTGTAGCCGATCCACCGATCCGCCCGCACATACTGGATCCGCTCGGCATCCGGCAGCATCGCCGGCCGCTGCGCAGACGGATGCAGATGCGACAGGTCGAGGGGCTCACCGATGCTCACCACTGCTCGATCACCTCGAACGGCGCCACCGCCACCGGCCCAGCACCCGATCCCGCCGGTGACGGCGGTGGCGCTGGCGGCAGGGTCTGCGCCCGGCTGCGTGCCGGGACCGTCTTGCGGCGTTCGGTGTTGCGGCGCGCTCGCCGGCTGGTCGCGGTCGCGTTCTCGGTGATGTGGCGCATCTGCTCGACCATCGCGAACAGCGCGTTCTCATCGATCTCGGCGCGGCCGGTCTCCCGCAACCGGGCCACCGCCGCCCGCTGCTCCCACAGGCTGATCGCCGGCCGCGACCACGTCCGGTACGGCACCTCCAGATACTCGCCGGTCTCCGGATGCAGCGCCCAGATCCGGGAAATATCGCGCGGGTCGCGCCGCAACACCACCTTCCCCAGCTGCTCGCGCCGCGCGATCAACGGCTTCAAAGCGTCGCTGTAGTACTGCACGTGATCGAGCACAAACCCGGTGCGCCGCAACGATCTCCGCTCCACCGGCAGGAAATCGACCAGAAACGCCGTCTCGTTCGTCACCGTCAGTGGCGCGCCCAGCTCGGCGACTTTCTCCGCCCACACCCCACCCGGGGTCCGCCCGCCCAAACCGTCATGGGGTTCGCCGTGGTAGCAGGCCACCGCCAGGGCCATCCAGCGTTGCAACTCGGCAAGGGTGAGAACGGCTTTCGCGTCGCTGTCGTAATCGCCGCGCTCGCGAGTGTCGGAAAACGTCGTACCCGGCAATTCGTGGACCATCCGCATCATCGTCCCGACCAGCCGTTCCACGATCCCGCCGTAATGCGGGGCACCCGGCGGGCGGTAGCCGACCCGGATGCCGTGCTGGTCACAACCCCGGCGCAGGGCCTCGCTCTTGAACTCCGTCGCATTGTCGGTATACAGCTGGACGGGTTTGCCGCTCATCGGCCACACCGCCCGCACCCCGATGCGTTCCAACCACGCGCGTTTGTCGATCGCCATGTGTGCCAAACACAGTCCCACCGAGGTCGCCGACGGTGCCTCCAGAGTGAGCACGAACCCGGGCACGCACTTGGTGGCCTCATCGATCGCCGCCGTCACATACGGCCGCCCGATCGGCAGCCGGTGATGCTCATCGACCACGATCACATCCGCCGGAGTGTGATCGATCTGCACCCGCTCCAACACCCCCGTCACCGGCGGCGCCACCCCGCCGGCGGGCCTGCGGGACCGGGCCGCCCCCTGCCCCTCCCGCGCGGTCACAGTCTTCACCGGATCCAGCCTGCCGATCCGGCGCTGCACCGCCGACCGCGACGGCGGCCGCAACCCGCGCACCTTGCACTCCCGATCGATCTCCCGGCAGATCACCGCCACCGAACGCCGCTGCCGGGCCAGATACCGCACCCGCAGCACCGACCGCACAATCTCCTCCACCTCCTCCGGCAGCCGCTCACCACCCCGGCCACCCGACGAACGGCGCGGCAGCAGATCCGACGCCACCCCCTCACCAGCCCGCCACCGCCTCACCAGCGCATACACCTGCCGCTGCGTCACCCCCAACTCCGCGGCGGCCTCATCGGCAGCGGCCACGCTCACCCGATCCAACTGCGCGAGACGGCCGATCACCTCCGCCCGCCGCACCGCCACCTGCCAGCGCGCCTCCTCTGCGGACAGCACACCGCGATCAGCCACCGACGAATCCCCGGCCATCCCTGATCCCTCACTGAAGACGAGTACGAGCGAAAAGCACGCTACTGAACCGGAGTTCGAGACACGCCGACGATCGAAGTCCTCTTCAACCAGAACCGAACCCGCAGGTCAGCACTGAACACGACTTCGAACAATCACAACTCCGCTCGGCTTTTGGTTTTGCTCGAACAAATATTCGATTACCATTATGGTGTGACCACCGCCCGCGAACGCCGATACCGGCCCTACTACCTCGCCGGTGGGCGAGTGGTGCCACCGAGGACGCTCGTCGGCACTGTCGAGCCAGCGCCGGCCCGGTGCGTCAACGGCCACCACCTCGTCGGCACCGACTGTGTCACGGTCGGCTGGGTCCCGTGTCTGGGTTCCGATCGGACCGGACACCGCACCCACGCATGCCGCCGATGCGGCGCGGTGGTCTACACGCCACCGCTCGATGAGCCGCACTGTGGCTGTGAGCGAAGGAGACCGATCCCGCCGAACTACTCCAGCACGACGGCATGATCGAGCTCCATCCTCGTCCGGGTCGTCTACCGTTTCGTGGCGATCCCGGCGTAAAGCGACGCCTCAGCGTCGAGATGGGGCAGCGGCTCGACGGAAGCGCGCCACCGATGCGGCGGCACCACACCCGGTTCCAGTAATTCCACGCCACGGAAGAACCCCGCGAACTCGTCGCGCGAACGTAACTGGGTCGGCACACCGTTGTTGCGGTACACCTGCGCGGCGGCTTCGGCGGCAGCGTCGAAATCTGCCGTCGCGTGCGTCATCGCGAGATGCGAACCGCTGGGCAGAGCATCGATCAGGGTGGCCAGGATTTCGTGCGGGTCCTCGTGGTCGGGCAGGAAATACAGCAGCCCGATCAGGGTCAGCGCGATCGGCTCGTCGAAGTTCAGGACCTCCCGCACTTGCGGGTTGTCCAGAATCGCTTGCGGGTTTCGGATATCGGCCTGAACGTATTCGGTTCGCCCCTCAGCGGTACCGGTCATCAGGGCTCGAGCGTGGGTGAGCACGATCGGGTCGTTGTCGACATAGACGACCCGGGCGGCCGCGGCGACCTGCTGCACCACTTGATGCAGGTTGGGTTCGGTCGGGATTCCCGTGCCGATGTCGAGGAACTGCCGGATTCCCGATTCCGCTGAATGTTTCGCAGCGCGGTGCATGAACTGACGGTTCACCTGAGCGATGGTGCGGCCCGCCGGATACTGCCGCAACGCGGCCTCGGCGGCGGTCGCGTCGACCTGGTAGTGGTCCTTTCCGCCCAACAGATAGTCGTACATGCGAGCGCTGTGCGGCCGATCCTGCCGCAAGTCGGTATGAGGGTCCGACACACTGCCCTCCTGATCTGTACTCGAAACGGCAGATATCCCAAACAGTTTCCGCCCAACGTGCGGTGTCCGCCACTCGACTACGGGTACCCGTTTCCTGGCTTGCACCGCGGCCAGCTACGTCCGCACTCCGCAGTCGACGACTACTCGAGATCAGGATCGTTGCCGAACAGCAGCAGTTGCTGCGGTGCAGTCGCGGACGCGCCGATCCGGCGCAGACATCGCACGCAGGTGACTTCTGCGCGCGTGGGCGCTAGAGCTGTCGGCGACCACCCCGCGACACCCGTACGGCAAAGAAGCTCGGGCACTTCCTCATCGGCGACCCATTGCCCAATACTGACCGCGTGCACCGTCCGCCCAGCCCGCACTACGGCATTCATACCCAGGACACCGAACACTGCCCGAGTTGATGCAGCGAGCGGGGCAATATCGGTCACTCGACCACCATACGGTCGGACACCGACATCGCAGAGACGTTCTCCTTCGACTCGCATCCTCGCTGGTTCGGTCCGGCACCCCCAGACTTGACAACGGCGCTGTGGCGGTTGGTCTGGTTGTCGGCGGCGGCCACCATGCCCGCCGTGCGCAGGCGCGGGAGCACGCCGAACAGCGCGCGTTGGCCAGGGAGCGGCCGCTGACTCTGTTCGATATCGCGCCGGACGCCGGCGTCCGGCGAGCTGGATACGGCGAGGGCCCCGACGAACTTTTCAGCCGTCGGGGCTCTCCTAGCCGGCCGCTGTCCGGGAAGGGGATCGCCGGGCAGTGGCCCTGATGCCATCCTGCCACCAAGGACGATTCACCAGTAGCCGGCTACAGGTTCACGGTGCACTACCCGGCCGCACCACCACCCATGACCCATTACGGTCGGTGTGAATCACGTGATGCCGCCCGCCTCGGGGCCTCCAAAGTGATTTTTCCGGGTTCACCGAACCGGGATTGGCCGTGTGCGAATCGCTTTCGTCCGTGGCGACTCCATGTCTCATGCGTTCGCCGAAGCTGTGCCGTGCGCATCTGTAGGTCAGTTCCTTTCCGGGTCCCGTGCCCGCGGTGGGCTCGGTGGGTCGGGCCGACGCCGTTCGGGTGTTCTAGGGTGGGGCGGCAAGGCCCCGGGCAGGTTCCGACTGCCCGGGGCTTTGCTCGGTTTCTCCTGGTTAGGCGATGGCTGGCAGGCCGACCAGTGGATTCTGGTGGTCTCGGGCACCGGTGATCGGTTGAGTTACCCGGCATGGGTGGGTTGTGAGTGCTTCGGCGATTTTGGGCAGTACCGCCGGGGCGGTGCCCAGATGTTCGCCGGTGCGGTGCGACCAGATCGAGGCGCCAGGGGCCAGCCCGGTGGTCACGTAGACGCCTGTGAGGGTGATGGCGTGCTCGGCGAGAGCGTAGCCGGCTTCGCTGATGAGCAGGTCGTGGTCTTCTGCGGCCGTGGCTGGGTCGGCGGTGGTGTTGTCGACTACGAACGCGATGGCGCGGCGGCCGCGGAAGTGCCGGGCCAGCGCTGCGGCGTTCGCGCGGTCGAAGTAGTCGATTTCGTCGCAGGACCAGACGCCTTCGACCTCGTTTCCTCGGGTGATCAGCACGAATACGAGTGCCTGGGCTCCTATGGGGGCTGCGCTGTGTTCTGACAGGACGCTGACGGTGGCTGCCAGGTCGCGGGCGGCGCCGATACGGATTGTGGTCATGAGTGGCCCTTTCATGAGTGAGTCTGCTGGTGCCCGGCGGGATTTCCCGTCCGTGGTCGGTCAGTCTCTTCGGGTGATCGAGGTGAGGCGGCCGAGGACCGGCCGCTGAAAAAATTCAGCACGGAGCGCAGCGGAGTTCCGATTCCAGTTCCCGCGATCTCGGGCGAGTTCCGATCGTCCGAGATCGCGGGTGTCCGGGGTGGTTAGTTCTTCGCTGGTGCGCCGGAGTAATCGAAGACGGGCGAGTGTTCGTCGAAATACTGGGCGACGGTGTCGTCTTCGGACTCGTATCGCTGGCGGAGTTGGTCTAGCGCCAGGTTGTAGATTTCGCCGAGTTTCTTGCGGGAGAACCGCGCGGCCGGTGCGGTGTGAATTTCGGTGCGGCACCGGTCGAAACTGAGGTTCATTGTTCGCGTGACGTAAGGGCCGCTGGCCTGTTCGTGGTGGGTGCTCAGGGTCGCGCGGTATCCGCGGCCTTTGATGTGTGTCACGGTCAGATCGGCGCGGGCCTGCCAGTTCTCGGCGTCGGGTTCGCCTACGGGCCAGCTGGCGGAAATGCTGCGGTCGTAGTTCTCGGTGCGGGGCTCGTCGATGGGGGTGGTCACTGCTGTTTCCTTCCGTTGATTGGTCGCCGGGCGCGTTTCACGACCGGCGCGGGATTGGTTCACGCTGTGGAGTTTTCAAGGATCGGCGGGCGGGGTCCCGGGTCGGTCCCCCGCCCGTCTGTATCTATATTATCAAATCTTACGCACCTTACGCACTTTCTAGGCTGTGAGCCGCGTCACTGCCGGGAGAGTGGGGGGTCGACCTCAGCTGGCGAACGTCTCGGGCGGTGCGCCGGCTGTCTCTCGGCCGGCGGCCAGGTCGGCGAAGTACTGGGCCCGTGCCTCGGCTTCCTGGCGTTGGGCTTCGATGCTGGCAAGGTGTCGGGCCAACTCGCGGGCACGGTCTGCCTGCATCTGCTGCAATGCTGGGGCGTGCAAGGCGGCTGCGCGGGTGAACAGTGCCTCGAACTCGGGCAACGTCTGGAAGTGAGCCAGGATTGCCCGCACGACGGCGCGCACACGCTCGCCGGTGCGCTGCGGCACCTGGTCGGTGTCGAGTCCGTATCGGCCCTGGTACAGCCGCGCCACGTACAGCCATCGCAGCACATCGGCGGTAGTAAGGGTGACGGTGGATTCGCTGGCAAGGGCAATCCCGTTGACCGTCGGCCGTTCCGGTCGATCTTCGCCGAACTGGCCATAGGCTCGCCCGGCCTTGTCGGCGCGGCCGTATTTGACACAGACTCGGCGGGTCTCGCACATGGTGGTTTCGGCGGCGTCGGCGAACTCGACGGTGAATGTTCCGCGCACGCTCGGCGCGGTGACCCGGTAGTAGACTCGCGCCGCGTCGTGGTCGATCTCGGCCACTGCACTGCCCGTGCCGAATTCGCCCAGATCGAGGGGGATTCCGGGCCCAGCATCGGCGGCGATGTGGGCGCCGCCGTGTGAGGCGCTGACCGGTCGGGCTGGTCGGTCGGCGGCGGGGCGGGTGAGTAGGGCTGCCAGGGCTTGCGCCAGCTCCTCGAGCGGTGCGCCGGTGGATACGGTGATGGTGTGGGCGTTGTCGTCGGTGCCCGGGGTTGCTCCCTCGGTGACGGTGTAGCCGAGGGCGGCGAACTGCTCGAGCAGTCGGGCCCGCACGGCGGCTGCCGGTTCGGTAACCGGCTCGACGGCTGCCGGTTCGTCCTCGAAATCCTCGATTCCCTCGGTTTGACTGATGTCGAATACCGGCATCATCCGGAACCGCACCCGGTAGTTGTCGCCTTCTCCGGTGGTGTCGGCCTGTTCGGCGGGTGCTTCGCTGGTGCTGTTGTCGTCCGCCTCGGTCTTCTCGGTGCCCTTGGGTGCGTTGATGCGTAGCCCTTTCTCGCCCTTGCGAACGCTGCGGCCGCGGTTGCGCCATCCCTTGTAGCTGTCGACATCGGTAACGGTCATGCCGCGTTCGTCGGCCTGCCGGAAGATCAGCGCGACGTTGCCCAGGGAGTAGCGCAGCAATTTCGGGCAGGTGAGACGGGCCAGCGCGCCGATCATGCCGGCGACCGCTTCGGGGTCGCTCAACAGCTCGTTTCCGCCGTCCCGGATCTCCTTGTCGGCGGCCGCACGGGCCGCGCGGTCGGCGTCGCTGTACTTCCTGCGTCGGGCCATTACTCGTTCACTCCCTGTTCGTCGCGGTGTTTCTATAAATATTATCTTACGCACCTTACGCGCTATTGGCAAGTGCGCTCGGCGATTATTCGATGTGATCGGCGGTGAAGTAGGCGCGCCAGACGGCGCGGTAGGCGGCCCGGAACGTGTCGGCCTCGGCCCATGTCTTCCACGCGTCGTCTTCGGCGCGGTCGTAGATGCTCAGGCACCAGGACTGTATTTCGGCGCGGCTGGTAGCTAGCTGGTGGTCTTCGGTGGTCAGCAGGAGATACAGCGACCCGGACGGGGTGGCGTCGAATTCGATTGCGTGGCAGCCGCCGCCGGTGGCGACGATGTGCGGCGCGGCGCCTATCTCGGCCAGTAGTGCCAGCTCGGGTGCGTGTGCGTCGATGATGGATGCGGCGACCGCCGGGGCGAGACTGTGTGTCGACATGGGTTCGAGACTCCTCGAGTAGGGCGAATGGTGTGGTCGATTAGCAAACCAGCGTGCGTGTTGCGTCGGCGATTGTTTCTATTGCGGTGGTGAAGTGCTGGGTTACAGAATCGGCGATTTCTCCGTGTCCGCATTCGCACGGGCGTGTGATGTGTTGCGACCAGTAGGGGCGGTAATATTCGGCGGTGTCGGTGTCGTCCAGGTAGATCGTGCCGATGCGTTCGCCGTTGTTGTAGAGGTGGCCACCGTGGGGGCTGAATTCGATTGATCCGCCTTTTCCTGCCATGGGGCGGCTACACACGTATTTGCCGTCTCGGTATTCGACGTGGATGCTTCCGTCGAGAATGTGCAGGGCTTGACCGAAATCGATGGGGGTTGTGGTGATAGCCATTATTCACGCTCCTTAGTTTCTATATTTCAAATCTTACGCACTTTACGCAAATTTTCGGCTTTCTGGGGCTAGTGGGCGGCGAGCCAGGTTCGGGCTCGGGCAATGCCCTGTTCGGCGGTAGCGGTGCGGGCGATGGTGGCGATGCTGTCGGATTTCCAGACTTCCCACCGAGTGTTGCCGATTCCGGGCGGGGTGATCAGCACGTTTATTGTGCCGTTGGTGACGCAGTAGGCGGTGTCCCCCTGGATGGTCTGGTATTCCTGAACCTCGATAGTTGCTGTGTTGCTCATTGTGTCTGCCTCCCTCTCTGCCTTATGTATCTATAATAGCATTTCTTACGCACATTACGCAATAGGGAGGGTTGTTTGTGGTTGTGGGGCATGTCACCCGCTATTGTGTTGTCTAGCTTGACTTTTCGCGGCCCGTTCCTTCGGGAGCGCCTGCCCCTCCGGCGAGGAGCGGGGGGCTCGGCGGGGCGGAGCCCCCCGCCGCAACCGTCAGGTTGCGATCGGCGTCAGGGGCCGGCACGCGCAGCGCGGGTGCGGTGGTGGTGGAGTCCCTTCGATCGGCCTAGTGGTCGTCTCCGATCACCCCGGGTTCCGGCTGTCCAGGGTGGCGCTTGCGCCATCGCGTCAGCGACGCCGAAGGCGCCCTGGATTGCCGGGTTCCGGGGTGATAGACCACTGCGTCTAGGTCGATCGAAGGGACTCCACCACTTCCCAGGCCCCGGACTCCGCGCGAGCTTTGCTCGCGATCGGCGGCCCCCTAGGGCTGCCGTGGCTGATCGGGTAGTAGGTGCGGCTGAGGGTGACCCCGCCGAACGCACCACGGCTGCCACGGTGATTGTGCGGGAGCGGCGGAGGTCCGGGAGGGCGCGGTGTCGCGGTAGCTCTGATGCGTCTTCTCTTGGTACGGCAAGTGAGGTGGTTGTCTCGTCTCGGCCGATGGCCTCACCCATATTTGCATAAGGCGCGTAATTTGCGTAAGATTTTACTCTTTAGAGTCGGCGTCGGAAGGGGTGCGATTCCAGTGAGTTATCCATCGAGTTTGCTTGATTCACTGCCCGATCGCGGCGGCTTGTGCGTCAGGTGCGTAAGGAGAATGTGCGTATGCGTGTGATCGAGTATGACTACCTGCGGAATCATCTGTCGGCTGAGTTATCGCGGGCGTATCGCGATGGTGAGGCGACGGTGGTGGCGTGGTGGGATCGCCCGGTGGGGGTGTTGATGTCTGAGGGGGTGTGGTCGCAGGGTCGGGAGGTGGTTCCGGTGCCGGATTCTGTGATTGATGAGCCGATGAATTCGCGGGCGGCGCGGCCGGCGTTGCGGGTGTTGCGGGAGAAGTTGGAGCGGGGTCGTCATGTGACGGTGACGGTGTATTCCGATGCGGCGGTGATCGCGCCGTATGGGTGGGCGCGTGAGGCTTTTCTGCGGTGGGATTTGCCGGAGTTGCTGCAACCGGTGCCGGCTCGGGGGTGTGTGTTGGTGGCGTATCGGTCGGCGCGGATGGTGAAGAAGCTGGCTGGCGAGTTCGTTGGTGCTGTTGATCCGGAGTGGGAGATTGATCGGCGGTTGGCGGAGCCGCAGGCCCGGATCTCGCTGGATCGGCGGGAGCGTCTTCGGGGTGTGGTGTATGTGGAGGCCGGCCGTGTGGTTCGTGTTCGCACGGTTGATCCGGAGGGGCAGTGGGTGGATTTGGAGGGTCGAGTGAGTTTGGCACCGGTGTCGGCCCCGTTGACCCGTGCTGAGATCGATTCTCAGTTGCCGGGGTTGGGGTTGTATCCGGGGGATCAGCGGTTGACGCCGCGGGGCGTATCGCGCGAGTACGTGGACAGTGTCTGAGGATCGACACCTCGCCTGTTTGAGCGCGACTTCTCGTGCACTCGGGTTCGGTGCCCGGTCGGCTACCGGGTCCTGTCCGAGGGTTGCACGGTGGCGGTAGGGCTGGATCGCGGCGCGGGGCTGGGTCGAGACCGCCGCGGCGCGGACGCGCCCCGCGCGGCCGCGCCCCGCGCGAAATCCGGTGGTGCCGGCGGTTGGCCTACAGTGGATAGGCAAGACCCCGGACGGGCTCCAACCGTCCGGGTTCTTGCTTTATCCGGTGCTATTCCGCGGGGGCCTGGGTCGGCTCGAATTCGCTGATCTCGAATTCGTCGGGCGGGACGGGATCGTATTCGCCTTCGTAATCGGTGCCTTGGTGCTTTCCCTTGCCGAGTGCGATCAGGTCGCGCAGCTGGCGGTCACTGTTCTCGGCGTCGGCGTCCCAATCGTCGGGCACGGCAACGATGTAGCTGTCCCATCGGCGAACGTCTCCGGCGGTCTCGACCTTCATGTATTGCATTTCGGTTTTCCCTTCTGTGTTCGGCTCTCGGCCGGGGTGGTGGGTTACAGTTCGGTACGGTCGTGGACGCGCAACACGTCGGGGCCCTCGTTGTTGAGGTAGTAAGACAGCGCGTTTCGGAATCGGCTGTCATGGGTGGCGGCGTAGTTGCCGCCGAACATGTACCGGCCTGCGGGCGGCCGCTGGATTTCGTTGTCTCGGATCTCGGCCGGGGCGAGGAAGGCGTAACGGGCGGTCCCGTTCCACCGGCGGTTGACCACGGCGACCACGGGCGGGGCGTCTTCGGTGGGGGTCGATACCTGCCAGTCGGGCAGGCGGGTAACCTCGCCGCCCAGATCTTCGACGCTGATTCCGACCAGGGTCACGCGGGTTGCGGTGGCGGTGATTCCGCCGTTGGTGTGGTCCATCTCGGCTGCTGCGTTGCGGTAGACGTGCAGCGTGAGGCCCTTGACGGCGCTCGCGGTGGTGGTGTTCGTAACTGGCACTTCGGCTCCTGACTCTCGCGGCCGGGTGGCTCCGACCGTTTTTTTCGCCTTCTGGCATGGAGAGTTGGACCGGCAGGAGGCCGCCGGAGTGCAAGCCCTGGGCCGGAAAGTTTTCCCTGGGAGCGCAGCGACCGCGTTTGGGAAAAGTTTCTGGCGCCGTAGGCCGGAGCGGAGCGGAGTTAGGGCTTGCGCGGAGGTGGACGCCGGTCAAAATCGGAAGGCCAGAAGGCGAAAAGAACTCTTTTTCAGTCCGGCCGCCAGGCCGGTTCCTCAGCCGGTCGCCCTTGCGGTGGCCCGATCCCCGGAGGGGTCGCACTCTTTGCCGGCCGACCGCAGAGAGGCCCGCACCGCCCGCGGTGCGCATCCGGTCGGAATGGAGCCGGGTGGGGAGGCCTCGGCGGCGGTATGCCGATGCCTCCCCGCGCGGGCGGGCTACCGGTCGGGGCCTGCGGTGATCGTGAACACCGGTTCGCCTTGGTCGCCGGGGCCCAGCTCGATTTCCAGCGTGATCGGCTCCGGGTCGGTCCGGTCGGGCTCGGTGATCCGTACGACGGTGAACCGCACGGGCCCGGAGGTGACGCCGCGCCGGATTGCGGCCTGGAGGGCGAGTCGGGCCATGGTCAGCACATCCCATGCGCGGCCGGTTTCGTCCTGGCAGGCGCCGGTGTGCGGCCAGGAGATCGCCTCGGCCCATGCGTACTGGGCGACGTGGACCGGATAGCGGAATCCGTATTCGCTGGCCAGTTCGCTGATGTCGTGCATGAAGCCGTCGGCCAGGGCCTCGGCGCGGGTGTAGGCGTGGATGACTTCGCCGAAAATGTTGTCTGACATCGGGTTTTGCTCCGTTCCTCGCGGGACGATTCCCTGGACCGGCTCCAACGGTCCAGAGCCTCACCGGCTCTCGCGGCCGGGTGGCCCCGACCGCTTTCTTTGCCCTTCTGGCAAGGGAGAGTTGGACCGGTATGAGGGGCCTCGAGTGCAACCCGTCGGGCGGGGAAGTTTCCAGGGAGCGCAGCGACCGCGGTAGGGAAAGTTCTTCGTCGGCCGCAGGCCCAAGCGGAGCGCAGCGGCGGGTTGCGCGAAGGGCACCGCCGGTCAAAATCGGAAGGCCAGAAGGGAAAAGAAGATCCGTTCCCGATCCGGCCCCCGTGGGCCGGATTCCTCAGCTGGCCGCCCTTGCGGTGGTCCGGACCCGGCAGGGGGCGCGCATCTCGCGGCGACGTGACCGGTTCCGCCGCGAGTCCTGCTCCGGGAATGTGGTCTGCGGCGCTACGGTGTTCGGCATCGGCTATCGGTGAGTGGCCAAGAATCTGCGCGCCATGCGCCCAGACCAAGGAAGTGGTGCTTCCAACTCGCCGTCGCTCCCGTTTGGGAGCGAGAACGTGAGTCGGCCCCCGGTGCACCGGGGGCCGACTCACTTCTGTCGGGCGGGCCCGGCCGGCTACCGGCCGGGCGTCGTGAACGGCCGGGTCAGGCCGGACGCGGGGCTCGGATGACCTTGGCGGTTTGGGTCGCCAGCTCGACGCCGACGCGGACGCCGCGCATCTCGAGGGTGGCGCGGGGCTGGCCGTCGCGGTCGGTCCACAGGTCCGCGGTGAGCCGATCGCCGGTGACGGTGACCAGGGTTCCCTTGGTCAGGGTGTCGGCCACGTGCTCGGCCAGGGCTTTCCAGACCGTGACGCGGATGCTGGTGGTCCGGGCATCGACCCATTCGCCGCTGTCGTCGCGGCGGCGGTCGTTGCCGATGACGGTGAAGCTGGTGACGGACTCTCCGGTCGGGGTGATGCGGAGTTCGGCGGGGTCGGCGGCGAGGTGGCCGGTGATTTCGATGGTGACGGCGCTCATGGTGGCTCCCTGGTGTTCGGCGGGCTCGGGGCCTGGGCCCTGCTGGATCTCCCGCTTCCGGTGTTGGACGCAGGCGACGCGGCACGGCGGCCGGTGGCGCTGGCAAGGCTCGGAGCGCAGCGGAGACATGTTCGGCCTTGTCGGTGAGGGCCGGGGGTCGGGCATCGTGGCTCAGTCCAGCTTCGGGGCGGGAATCCGGCTGGCCAGGGTCCGCGCCGGGTGGCGGGGTGCGCCGATGAGTGCTCTACCGGTGAAATCGTGCTGGTCAGCGTTTTGTCGGCGCGCGGCCGCGGTCCGCACGCCGGGCGGTCGGCTGGGACGGAACCGCCTTCAGCTGGCCTCGGCTGGGTGGTGAGCCTGCGGGAGCTGCGCTAGGTGCGGTAGGGCTTGGTGTCGCGGTAGCTCTGGCCCTGGTGGTGGTTGGGGCAGATCAGGGGCCCGTCGGCGGTGTGCCATCCGTGGCGCGCGAGCCAGGCCGTGACTTCGGCCGGCACCCGGCCCGCTGCCGAGTCCGCGGCGAACTGGTCGGCGAGCAGCGGCCCGCCTTCGAGGCATCGGACGCATTCGGTATCGGCGACCTGCCGGGGCTGGCAGTGCCGGCAGTGGGCCGCCTCGCGGACACCGTCCGGTGCGGCCGGGTCGGGGTGCAGCCAGAGCACGCCCATATCGGCGCGCATTCGCGCGTCCTCGGCGGCGCTGGCGGCCCGGTGCTGGCACGACGGGCAGCGCGCGGCCGCTCGGGTTCGGCCCGGCCGATATCCGGCCGGGGCCCGCTCCTCGACTGGCACGGCCGGGGGCTCGTCCCACAGCTGAAGCTGCGCCGAACTCGGCTCCCGATAGATGGCCGTCATGACGGTGATCCTCTCGCCGTGTTCAGCCCAATTCGGCCAGCTCGCTCAGCCGTTGCAAGGTGATGTCATCGACGGCGTGAAGCACTTGGAATCGGCCCGGATGGTCAACGGCATGGCCGAACTCCTGCCACGCTTTCGCGACCGTCCTTCCGGCCCGCTCGGTGGTCAGGTAGAGCACGCCGGAGATCGTCTCGCTGTTCGATGCGAGTCGCGCGGCGTGGGAGTCCAGAACGGTGCGCAGTTTCCGGCCTGACTTCGGCGACAACTCGATTTCCATCAGGCCGATGCTGTTATCGGGCAACCACAGCATCCCGTCGGCGGCGTGGGACTTTGTGTTCAGCGGATGGTCCGCGGTGAACGCCGGAGTACGCCAGCTGCCCGCCGGTAGATGATCGGTCAGGGCTAGCCCTTCGTGCCGCTGCGAAACCAGCCATATCGAGAACTCGGCCAACAGCAGATCGTGAGCAAGCTCGCGCCGCGCCAGACGGTAGGTTCGCTCGGCGGGCCAATACACCTTGTGCTGTCGTCCGTGGGTGACGAAAGCCGATCCGATGACGCCGGACTTCTCCAGCTTGATCACGCGGCGCGAGAACCGCCGCTGGTCCAGCTCCTCACCGCCGAAATGGCTGTAAGCGGCGCGCAGCCCCGTCGAGGATGCGATACGGACCTCTCGTAGCCATTCGAGCACCTGCACGTCTCGCGCGGTGAGATTCGGATGCGTCCGGCTCGCGGCCCTCCCTGTGGACTCGCTATCGCGTTTCGAAATCACTGTCATGGGTCACTGCTCCCGCATCTCGATCGTGACGGCGGACGGCAATCCTGATGCCAGGAAACCCACCGCTCGCGTGGATTCATCGTCGCGCCCGCCACTGACAGATATCGTCGATGCCGCACGCGAGTCGCGGGCACTCAGCAGCAATTCGGCCAGCTCGACAACGTCGGTCAGCGTCTCGCGGATAGCCGATTCCGTGATGCCTGTCGAACGCGCGTAGAAACCTGCGCCGCAGGTAGCCCGAAAAGCGCGCTCGATCTCGCCCGCTTGCTCGCTCGTGAGCCGATCTCGCGTGTCCGCGAGCAACTGCATCCCGGCCCAGAAGATACGGACTTCGATCGCCTTGCTGCCGGGCTCTCCCGGCGCTGGCAGCCGCACGCCTTGAACTTCGGGCACGCCGCCCTCGGCGCGGCGTCCCGACTGTGGGCCAGTCAATCGGAACTGCTGATTCGAGACAGCGGGACGCCGGCGCAGGCGCGCGGCCTGCGCAAGCATCACAGCCGATGCGCGGGCCCGATCAACATCGCAGATCCAACCGCCGTGCAGCGGCGAGAAAGCGCTACCGGCGTCGGTCAGAATCACGACAGGATCCACGACAGAAACCATCGACGGCGCCACGGAAATCGTGTCGATGAACGTCCATGTGCGTGACTCTTGATCGGGCATTTGGGAACAACCTCAGCGACTTGAAAGCGGCAAACCTCGGTGTGACACCCGTCGATAGTAACCCAAAACCGGGGCAGATCCGAGCCATAACCGCATGTCAACGGACACAATTGCGGCGGCAGGAAAGCACGCTGGGGGCTCGACCTGTCGGATGCGGCAGACTCGGACCGATCGCAGTCTGAAGCCGCCTTGAGAACGCTCCGATAAACACACGACTTCCACCACCGATGCGACGCGTCAGCGTCGCCGATAAAACGGACGCCGAAGGCGTTCCTTCGAGGTGGTGGGGGAGGGTGCGAAGCCGCCCTCCCCCACCACCGAGCGCGGGCCCACGGATGTGGGACCGGGCCGCCGGAGGCGGCGAACCCGCCAGCCCCCCGGAGGGGGGCGTGGGCGGAAGGGGGGAGGAACCCCGCCTGGAAGGAGGGGCAGGGGTTGGAAGGAACCCTTCAAAGGTGAAGGGCAGGGATGTTTGATGTGTGTATGTGTGATGGTCAGGGCATGTGCTTATGGAGCTTGCGGAATACATGCCCTGACCATCACACATACACACTCTCTTTCTTTCTCTCTTCATCTTTTGTGGGTTCCCGCTCGCCTCCGCCCCTGGTTTTGAAGACCACCCTTGGTATGCAATCTTTTGCTTTTCGCAGAGCAAGGGTGGTCTTCAAATCGGAGCGCAGCGGAGAAAGGGGCGGGGGCGAGCGGGAACCCACAGGTCAGCGCCTTGTGCTGACCTTATGCCGCCTACTTCAGTATGGGGTACAGCATGAGGTAATGAAAGGGGTAGCTCCTCCCCAAGCTCTACCTCACCTGCTACCCCACCCAGGTCGTGCTGTTTGGTGCTGGCTTCTTCGACTTGTTCCGGTCTCGGTAGGCGGCTCGAATTTCGTCGCTGATTTTTCCTCGTGCGGGGACTTCCAAGCCTGCGGAGCGGGCCCACTTCCGGATGTCGGAATCTGTGGTTCCGCCGGTCTTCGTGCCGCGCCTCGGCGCATCGGGTTTCACGATGCGGGCTGCCTCCTTGTACCGGTTGAGAAACCCCTCTAGTTCTTGCTCGTTGGCGGTGGTGAGTTCCAGTTCATAGGTCACGAACTTGTCGGGTGTGCCGATCCCAAACCGCACCGTGCGGCCGCCGCCTTTGGGGATGGTTTCGCCGGTCAGATCGTCGGCCAAGTTCACTACGACTTCTTTGGTGATCGCCACGGATCTGCCTCCTGGAGTGTTGCGGTTGATAGCGCTCTTTTGCCAGCGTAGCGGGCTGCACGGCATCCATCGGCGGCCACTGGTCCCGGTACGCAGTTTCAGGCGGGTGATCGCCACTTGAACCGGCGCATTCGCGGCTTTGAATGACCAGCTAGGAACCGAGTCAACGACGTGTCCAGATCGCGTGACAACGCGCGCAACTCGTCGCCGCTGGCAAACCATGATCGGGGAATCTGGCCGATGTTTCCGGTGATCGGAGAACCGATGATCTGTTCCATAGACGTGAGCGACTTCACGGCGGACTCAGGATCACGGATCAGGATCGGCCATCGGGAGCTGATCGCGAAGGCTCCCATCATGCCGGTGTCCGAGAACGCGGCTACGCCGAAGGTGTGGAGGAGTCGGCGGTACCGGTCAATATCGTCCATCTGATCGAGGTCCGCTGTCGGCGATGTGTCGAACAGGCCCGTGTGTAGCCGCACCTCGGCCAGGACGCACGGAACGGCGAGTGCGGCCAGCGCTGCGACGCGGTGATTTCCGTTGGTCTCGATGCGGAATAGCGGTCCTGCGGGCGTGTCCCATGCTTCAACCTGTATCGCGGGTTCGTCGGGATGGCCGAGCAGTTCGGCCAGGCCGGCGGGTTCTCCGCGCTCCATCGCGATACGCGCCGCGAACTCGGCGATGCCGGCTACTGGGTTGGCGGGCACGTATTCCGATCGGCTTGTGCCGGTCTGGCGACGCCGGGCCGCGTTGCTGTTGTCGTGGATGAACGACCGTGTGCCCGGCAGCTTGAGCAGGATTCGGGCGGGGCTGATCCATGCTGTGAACGTCTCGGAGGTCCCGAGATCGCGTGATCCTCGGGGCAGGTACGGCCGGGGCCGAGCCGCGTAGTCCTCGATCCGCTGCGCGAGGACTGCGGGGTTCGGGACCGGCTCATGCTGAAGGTGGGAAACCAGGAGTTTCAGACCGTCTTGAAATCGCCGCGCGTTGTCCGCACGGAGATATCCCAACTTGATGAGTCGGGCAGTCGCGGCCGCGTCGGCGGGCTCCCCGTTCGTCTCGAACATTGAACGCTCCGGCACTGGCCTCTCCCCCGTCCTTCCGCCCTGGGCATTGCCCGCGGTGATAGCGGGCCCGCTTCGGCGGCCTTGTTTCGTCGCGGCTTGGCAACCCGGCGTGTGTCGTTTCTTGGCGCTGGTCCGTTCCACTGTAGGGCGCTCCCTCTGTTCACCTGGTTCACGCGAACGGCGGTGAACAGCTCGGTTGGTTGTTCATCTTCGGCGCCTGCCGCGCGGCGGGCACGGGGTGTTCCGGTCGCGCGTTCACCCCGTGGTCAGTGAACGGGATGAACGCATCGGATCGGCTGCATCCTGTGTTCGCTCGTTCGCTGAACAGGGACCGGATCGAGGCTGCCGCGCCAACTTCGTTGGCTTGCCTCCTGGATCTCGTGGTTGCGTTCACTGAACACACGCCGAGGGCCCTCGGACAGGCTCCAACTGTCCGAGGGCCGCCCTCGTGTTCGCTTACGCGGGGGATGCGGGTTGTTCAGTCGTTCTCGACGTGACGTTCGCGGATGATCAGGTGAGCCAGGATCGCGCCCATGCCGACCACGGCGACAGGGAGACAGGCAACCATGGTGATGATCCACCAGGGCGCGGCGGTGATATGGCGGGCTTCCATGAAGTGATAGGCGATTTGGCCGGCCGCGCCGATGGCGAGGCTGACGAACGCCGAGACCATGGCGTAGGTGCGGGTCGTATGCATCCTGATCCGGCCGGACAGCCACACGTAGAGGGCGTAACTCGCGTACGCCTCGACCCCGATTGGCAACGTGATCGCGCTGTTGATCGCGAAGCCATCGGCGATGCCGGGCAGCGGGTGAACGACCCCGAATCCGGTCGCCTCGCCGAGTCCGACCCATCCCGACCAGATGGCGACGAATGCAGGGAAGGCCATCAGCAGAACCGGCCATGTCGGCAGTCCGCGGCCAGGCCGGGCCGCCGTTGATGGGATCGGGGGTTCGGTGTTCACCTGCTCGGCTGCCGCCCTGTCGGCAGTAGTGCCCATATGGCCGCTATCGCCCATGTCCGCCGGTGAACGCTCGGCGGGCGCGGCGGGGGCGTTCACTGCGACAGGCTGCCGGTGTTCGGCTGTTTCGTCAGTGACGTTCACCTGCTCGTGCTGTTCGGTGGCGTGTTCACCGCTCCCCCGCTCCGGCGTCTCGTCGGCGGCCGCCGAGGCCGGGCCCGCGGCGGGGTCGGCCTGGTCGAGAGTGAACACGTTGGTGCCTCCTGACGGCTGTTCGGTGCTCTGTTCGCTGTCGTGTTCGGTGTTCACTCCCCCGGTGCTGAACAGTCCGTCGTCCAGGTCGGGCAAGCCGTGTTCGCGCCGGTACTCGGTGACCACCTTCCACACCGTTGTGCGGCCGACCGTGCGGCCGTGCTGTGCGAGCCACTGGCGGACTTCGGGCCCCGTGGGCTCGATCCCGGCCGCGCGCATCTGCTCGCAGGCGTAAACGGCGGCGTCGCGCTGCTGCTCGCGGCCTCGTAGTGCTGCGCGGTGGAACCGGTCCGTCTCGTCGCCGACCAGGTGCTGTGTCGCCGTCATGGCGTTCACCTAACCTCTCCGCTCCCCTACTCCCACTATGGTAGATAGAGCCTCTAGTAACCATTCCGTTGATACTGTCCACTACTGCCCATATGGGCAGTAGTGGCACTATTGCCGCTACCTAGGCTGATTCCGGGTGGTGGCAGCAGTGGCGACAGGACATACCGTATATGCCGTGCTGGACGGATGGATACGGCTCGACCGATTTCGACACCAGAACCATATTAGCGCTAGTGCCCATATGGGCACTAGTAACACTATGTGCGAAATGGCTAGTAGGGGATATTGTGGCACTATAGACACTAGTGCTATTAGTGGTGATGCCCTCAGATATGGGCTCTTGCGCCGCTATGGGTGTTATGCGCCTGTAGTGGCGCTATAGGTAATAATCCCTAGTATGGGCAATAGCGCCCATGTGGGCCATGTGGTTGATATGGTTGCGGTAGAAGGGGGCTTCGTCCGGCCGCCTGACCTGCTGTTTGAACTTCCGAAGGAACGGTGGACTATGACCAGTACGTCTGCGGCGTCATGCCGCATCATCGCGGTAGCGCTGCAAAAAGGGGGAGTGGGGAAGACAACGACCACCATCAACCTCGGAGCCGCGCTGGCGGCCATGGGTATGCGGGTGCTCGTTATCGACCTCGACCCCCAGGCCAACGCGACGACGGGCCTCGGTGTCGAGCTGGCCCCGGACGACGCGACCATGTACGAGGTGCTGCATTCGGACCGCGCCGAGCGCGTCAAGCTGGTGGAGGTCATCAAGTCGACCGAGTTCGGGATTGACGTAGCCCCAGCTCACAAGGCTATGAAGAAGCTGGAGCGAGAAGGGCTCGGCAGCGGGGGACAGCTACGCTTGGCCCGGCAGCTCGATAGCATCGAGGGCTATGACTATGTGCTGCTCGACTGCCCGCCCGCGCTCGGTGAGCTGACCACGGCCGGGCTGGCAGCCGCCGATGACGTTTTCGCGCCGGTCGGACCGGGCCCGGATGAGATCGGCGGCCTGGTAGATCTCGGAAAAACCATCCTTGACGTGCAGGAAGAGTTGAATCCGGACATCGACATCAGGTATCTGGTCGTCTGCGGATTCGACGGCCGCAACCAGGTCAGCAAGGACGTGCGCAACCAGCTGAGTGAGGACTGGGGCGCCTGGGAAGACGGCGGCCGGTTCGTGGGCACGATCGCCCACACGGTGAAGGTGCCGGAGGCGAAAGGCCGGCGGGTGCCGATCTTCGCGCACGCGCCGACCTCAACCGCTGCCGAAGACTTCCAACTCGTCGCGAACCGCATCGTGGAAAGGACTCGCCAGTGAGTGGCCAGCAGAAACCAGGGCTCGGCAATGTTGGGCCGACTCGTGTTCTCACTCGCGAGGAACGTCGTGCTGAGGCGGCGCGCGTGCAGCGCGAGCAGGAGGCCGCCGAGTCGCCCGCGGCCGCCGCACCGGCCGCGACAGCGGCGAGCACCGCTAGTGCCCCTTCTTCCACTAGCGCCCCTAGGGGTGGCGGAAAAACCGCAGGTAAGGGCAAGAAGTCGGGGGAGGGGAGCGAGCGCAGCAAGCGGCTGGCGGGTTCCTCGGATGTGCTGTTGTCGCTGCCGTCAGATCTCAAGGACCGGATGGAATCGGTGATCGCGTACACCTACCCGCACACCGGAATCAATCAGCAGCAGGCGTTCATCCGCTGGTCCATCACGAAGTTGTGCGCGGAGCTGGAAGCGCGGTACAACGACGGCGCTCAGTGGCCGGAGATTCCGAAGCGCAAGGCTGTCTGACCAGCGCGAAGGCGGCCGATACCGGCGGTAGTGCCCATAGGGGCGCTACCGCCGATATGCGTTCTAGGCGTAGATCCTGTCCGCGCTGAAGTGCTCCGACACGCTGTAGAGCAGGCCGTAGCAGGCGTGGATGTCGTCCTTCGCCAGGCCGCCGGGCTGTAGCCACTGGTCGGCGATTTTCGCCCATCCGTCGGGCCCGTGCGCCTCGTCGGCGTAGTTGCTCACGATGGCGGCCAGGTGCTCGGCGACCTCGGTGTACCGGTCGGGGGAGTCCACCCAGCGGCGCAGGACGGCGGCCATCTGGTCGCGGGCCTCGATGTGGACCCGCTTCGGGTTCGGGCCGGTTGCGCGCATCTCGTCGGGGTTGTGGTCGTTCGGCTTGTACGGCCAGAGGTTCAGGCCGTTGCCGAAAATCCAGACGTGGTGCAGAAATTCGGATTCCCACGATCCGGGCCGTCCGGCGGTCATCGCGCGGACGGCGAAACGGTAGCCGCTTTGGCGGTAGTTGTCTCCGGGCTCGCTGGCGCGTTCGCGGATCTCGTGGTGCACCTGTTCCAGCGCGGAGGCCAAGGAGCCGACTGCTTTCCGGCCGGCGGTCTCCAGCGCGGCGCGCAGCTGCTCGCGGTCCTCTTCCAGCGGCTGGAGCACGGGCCGGACTGGGCCGAACTCGCGCACGATGTCGTCGTATGGCCGGTGTTCCAGGACTTTGGTCGTGCTGGTCGCGTCGAATCCGCGGTACAGCCCCTCGGGCCCGCCCTCGCGGTGCCATCCCTGGTTGTGCGAGTCCACCACCCGGTAGGGCTGCTCGGTGTCGGTCATGCGCTCGATCGTGCCACTGATCGCCGACGCGTACCCGCCGATCAGACCTCGGTTCTGGCCGATTGGCGGCCGCAACGAAACGGTGAACCAACACGTCCCCCCGGCCCGGCGCAACCGATAGGGTCCAGATGGCAAGCCAACGGAAGTTGGTGCGGCAGCCTCGTTCGTCTCGCACACCGGACGAACGGGATCACTTGATTAGGTGGCTTCGAGATGTCCTACCTAATCAAATCCCGAAATCCTTGATTTAACCCCCGCTCACCCTGAACTACCGGATTAGGCCGCTACGGCGTGTCCTACCTAATCAGTCGAGAGGTTGGGGCAGACTGCTGGCCATGGACACCGAGGTCGACGACTGGACCGACGTAGACGCGCCGCCATTCCCGTTCGAAGAACACTGGTTACCGCGGCGGCCGTTGGCCGGCACGAGCAAGCACGGCGGCTACTACCGTATGTCCAGGCCCGCGGCATTGGAGCGTCCCTATATCGAGGCAAACCCGTTGGTGATGAAGTCGCTCATCATCACCGATCACGACGGCGGCCGAGCTGATGAGATCGTGGGCCTGGCCGGGCTGCCGCCACCGAGTTACATCGCGCTGAACCCACATCTGCGCAACGGACATATCGTCTACGCTCTGGCGGCGCCGGTGGTGCTGACCAACGCCGGCCATCGACGGCCAGTCAATCTGTTGTCGCGGGTGGAGTCCGGGCTCAACAATATGTTGGGCGGCGACGTAGCCTACGGTGGCCGGACAACCAAGAATCCGCGGCACCAGGAACATTTGCCCTTATGGGGCCCGGATTACGCGGTGTACTCACTGAAGGACCTGGCCGGCCCGTTGGAACGGCTCGGGGCTCTGCCGAAATGGTCGGGGGCGCGCGAGCGGCGCGAGAAGCTGGCGGACACCGACACCGGTCGGAACGTGGAGATTTTCGAGGTCACGCGCAAATGGTCGTATCCGCACCGCGGCGACTACACCGACCTCGGGCTGTGGGAATCCGCGGTGAGCGACTACGCCTGGGACCGCAATGTCGAGCTGATCGGGTCGTGCTTCACCAAGGGCCCCCTGTTGTTTCCCGAGGTAAACCAGATCGCGCGATCCATCTCGCGGTGGACATGGCGACACATTCGCCGGTCGTTCGCTGAAGAACAGGCGCGACGTGGGAAAATGAGTGCGGCGAAGGCTGGACCCGAAGAACTCGCCCGTCGTGGTCGCAAGGGCGGGCAGACGATGACCGATAAACGGCGGGCGGCCATCGCCGCGGCGAATCGACGGCGTGGCTCACGGTTGGATATCGACGCGATCCTTGCGGATGCTTTGGAGGGATAGGACACATGACCGCGAAGAACCCGGTGCGGCGGGCGAAGACGGCCAAGGAACTGGCGGCCAAGCACAAGTGCTCCGATCGAACGATTCGGCGGCTCATCGCTGAACCGCGCGACGATTTCGAGGGGCGCTCGGCGGCGTTGAGCGAGCGGGCCCGCGAGCTGCGAGCCGGGGGAGCGAAGTACAAAGAGATCGCCGCGGAACTCGGAGTGTCCATCGGCTCGGTGTCGCGCCTTCTCCACGGGCTCTACCCGAGTCAGACCACGAGCAAGGCCAGCTAGATCCCTCTTCACGGACGCTGAGGCCGGCCGGACCCGGCTACCCCGAATCGGGGGGGTCACCGGTCGGCCTCAGCGTTTGTCCGGCGGGCCCGCGCCCGGTCGTCGGCGTCGGCCTGGCGGCCGCGGGCGCGCTCCTGGCCCACGTTGCGGTGGGCCAGCTGCACAACGACCGCGCGGGCGGCGGCACGGCCGGGGGAGTCCGTGGCGGCCGCGCGCATGGCCGCCGCGCGCATCTCGGCGAACAGCCGCCGGTTCGCGGCGCGCTCGGCCTCGTCCTCGGCGACGGCACGGGCCCGGTCGAGCAGGGCCGGGGGTACCTCCGGGGGCACGAATCGCAGGATGTGGCACAGGTACCCGACGGGCTTGTCCGGGTTGCTGATCAGCTTCTTCCCGGAGATCCGGAACTCCTCGAACGCCCCGTACACGTCGTCGACCATCCATCCGGCGACGGCGTAGCGCGTCAGGGCGGCCGCCAGCTGGCTACGGCTGGTTCGACGTACCCAGAGCGGGATTCGTTCGTCTCTACGGCATTTCTCGGCCAGCAATAGGGCTCTCTGGTCGTAGGCGCGGTGCTGTTTGGCGCGGCTCCTCTTGTCGATGCCGCGCGAAGCGCGTCGGTTCATCTCGTTTTCTGCTGAAGGAACTGATTTCGATCGTGAGAGGAAAGAAGAACCGTAGCTTCGCTCCGGTGGGGTGCCAAATCCCTGGTCAAGGAGTGTTTTTACTGCTGAGTTATCCACAGGCAGGGTGGTGGATTCGTGCAGTGCGCATACGGCGGCCCAGCCTCGGGCGCGGTCGTTGCGCTTCCAGGACTCCAGGCGCTCGGCGAGGGTCCGGTGACGGCCCGCGAATAGGCCCCGGAATCCTGAAGCTGGCCCGAGCCGCAAAGTAGCTTCGCGTAGAGGCTGGTTCGAGGTTGAGGTGTCCGGTGGGCCCGCGGTGTGGCCCTGCGAGATCTTGATCAGACCCGTGGTGTGGGGCCGCTGATGATGCGGTGGATGGTGGAGCGGCCGACGCTGTATTCCTCGGCGAGGTCGGCGAGGCTCGCGTTGTCGGCGGGGTCGTGGTAGCGGCGGTGGATCGTTTTGCGTGCTGCGAGAGGAAGTTTCGGCTGTTTGCCTTTGAGGCGGCCCTTCGCGCGAGCCTTGGCCATGCCTTCGCGGGTGCGCAGATGGCCGAGGTTGGCCTCGAATTCGGCGACCATGGCGAGGGTTTGCAGGAACAGTTTGCCGAACGGGTCGGCCCAGTCGTAGATCTGGCTGCCGAGTCCGAACAAGACATCGCGCTCGCGCAGGCTGGTCAGGATTTCGCCGGCCTCGGCCATGTTGCGTGCGAACCGGTCGAATTTCGTCGTGGTCAGCACCACCTGCCGGTCGGTGACGGCCGCTGAGGCGGAGGTGACCGCGGTGAGTGCGTTGTCCAGCCCGGCCCGGTTTTTCCGGGTGGTTCCGGAGAATCCTTTGTCGATGAAGATCCGCTCGTGCGGCACCCCGAGCGCGAGTAGTTGCTCGGTTTGGATCTCGACGTCTTGTTCGTCGGTGGAACAGCGGCAGTATCCGACGCGGAACGGGGTGCTCATGTCCCGAAGTGTTCCATATAGGGAGGGTTCATCGGAACAATTAGCGGAACACCTCTACGGAACACCGTGACCAGGGCCTGGGTTCTGCGACCGGGGTGTTCCGGTGGTGGATCGGCTTACGGAACACCCCGGTTCACTCCAGGCGGCTCCGCTGCGCTCTGGTTGGGGGTGGCCGGTCAGGTGGTGTGGGCGGTGAGGAAGTCGTCGAGGAGTTGTCGGCAGTAGGCGGGGGTGATGGGGTGGATGCCGGTGAGGCGGGTGAAGACCAGGGGGCCGACGAGTTGGGTGATGGCGTAGGTGGGGTCCAGTTCGCCGAGTTCGGCGCGGGCGGCGGGGCTGGTGAGCAGGTGGTCGAACGGTTGCCGGTAGCGGTCGATGACCTGGGCGCGTAGCGAGTGCAGTTCGCCGTCACCGCGGCCCGGGTCGGCCGCGTCGACCGGTTCGGTGGGGTCGACCGGTTCGGTGGGGCCCAGGCCCAGCCAGACCAGGGCGGTGAGGTGGACGGGAGTCTGGTCGATGAGCGTGGCTTGGCGGGTGAGCAGGTCGGTGAGCTGCTCACGCAGACTGCCGGTGCCGGTGGGTGGCTCGACTTGGGGCAGGAGGCGTTCGAACGCGGCGGCGAGTAGTCCGGCGCTGTTGCCGAAGTTGCGGTAGAGGGTGGTCGCGGCGACCTTGGAGGCTTTGGTGACCGCGTCCACGGTGACCGCGTGGATTCCGCCGGTGGCCAGCAGCCGGGTCGCGGCGTCCAGAAGCCGTTCGCGGGAGCGGGCCCGGCGCGGATCGACCCGCTGACCGGCGTCGTCGTCGCTGAGGGCGGAGGTGGAGCTCACAGACCTCATTGTGCCGGACCGGCAAACCCTGGTGTTCACGCCGCGGGTGGGGTTACGCTACCGACAGCAGCGAAACGATAATGCCGTTAGCGTTTCTTGGGAGGTTTGGTGGCTGTCCCGCAAATCGATTCGATACCCGTCCCCGCCCGCTTGTCGGGTGGGCAGCGGTGGACGCTGGTGGTGTCGTGTGTGTCGGTGGGGTTGGTGATCGCGTCGATGGCGGCCCTGTACGGGGCGCTGCCGCAGATCGCGGAGTCCACCGGCGCCACCCAAGCGCAGCTGACGTGGGTGGTCGACGCCTACACGCTGGCACTGGCGTGCCTGGTGCTGGCCGGGGGCGCGGTCGGTGACCGCTACGGGCGCCGGATCGTGCTGGTGTCCGGGCTGGTGATCTTCGCCGCCGGCTCGGCGATTCCGTTGTTCGCGGAGAGCCCGGCCTGGGTGATCGCCGCGCGTGGGGTCGCGGGTGTGGGTGCGGCGCTGGTGATGCCGCAGACACTGTCGATCCTGACCGCGGGCTTTCCCGCCGACAAGCAAGGCCGCGCGGTCGGGGTGTGGGCCGGAGTCGCCGGATCCGGCGGTGTGATCGGCCTGCTCGGATCCGGTCTGCTGTTGCAGGTGTTCTCGTGGCGGGCGGTGTTCGTCGCGCTCACCGCCGCCGCCACCGTCCTGGTCCTCGCCGCGCTGACGCTCACCGAATCCCGCGACCGAGACCGGCCACCGGTCGACGTCGCCGGGGCGGTGTCCTCGGCCGCGGCGGTCGGGGTGTTCGTGCTCGCGCTCACCGCGGCCCCCGAACACGGCTGGATCTCACCACAGGTGCTCACCACACTGGCCGCCGCGCTGGCCGCGACCGCGGTGTTCGTGTTCGTGGAATCCCGGGTGACTCACCCTCTGCTGCCGATCCGGTTGCTGGCCCGGCGCGGGTTCGCCGCCGGAGTGGTATCGCTGGCGTTGCAGTTCCTGGTCACCTTCGGCCTGTTCTACCTGATCGTGCAGTATTTCCAGTTGATCCTCGGCTACAGCCCCCTGCAATCGGCGCTCGCGCTGGCCCCCATGGCCGGACCGCTTGTCGGGCTTTCCCTCGCCGCGCCCTGGCTGTGCGAACGAGCCGGACTACGAGTCATGACCGCCACCGGCATGAGCGTCATCGCCGCCGGACTGGTGTTGCTCTCGCGCATCGACACCCACACCACCTACCTGTACCTCCTGGGCCCGGTGCTGATCATGAGCGCCGGGCTCGGGTTGTGCGCGGCACCGGCCACCGCCGCCATCGTCGCCGACACCCCGCGGGCCAAACACGGCATCGCCGCCGCGGTCAACGACGCCGCCCGTGAAATCGGCGCCGCGATCGGCATCGCCGTCGCCGGCAGCGTGCTGGCCGCTGGATACCACCACCGCATCCAGCCGGCCCTGGCCCAGCTGCCCCCGCCCGCGCGCGGCCCGGTGAGCGACTCGCTGGCCGCCGCGCTCGCCGTGGCGGACAAGGCCGGGCCCGTCGCCCGGCCGCTGGCCGAGTTCGCCCGCGATGCCTTCCTGCACGGCACCCACCGCGCCACCCTCGCTCTGGCCGGCATCGCCGCCGCCGGCGCCGTCGTGGCCCTGATCGCCCCCGGCCCCTCCTACCACCCTCACCCCGAAGACCAGCCATGACATCCCACCACAACCCGCTACCGCACTGGCTGCACACCCTCGCCGACCGGCTCCACCCCCGTCCGGTCGCGGTCCTCGAGCGCCGCACCCGCAGCGCCCCCGCCGTCCCGCGGGTGCGCACCATCATCGCCGCCGCCGACACCGACACCGGTGACGGCGGCTACCGGGTCGTCGACCGCGCCGCCGACCTGGCCCGCCAGCGCGGAGCCCGGCTCCTGATCACCTGCGTTAACCACCCGCTCGACCCCCGCACCCTCGGCGTCGACCTCGACCGCGTCGGCCCCGACGACTACCAGCTGCGTGGCACCACCCCCGCCGACACCCTCACGCGCTTCGCGAAAGACCGCGCCCGCGCCCACGGCGCACCCGAGGTCTACACCCGCCTCCTGCCCGAACCGGCCCTGCGCGCGCTGCTACGGCTGGCCGCCACTCACCACGCCGACACCATCGTCATCGGCCAGCCCCCGCTACACACCTGGACCGACCGCGCTACCAGCCGCGTTCTCGACACCCCCGCGATCCGGCTGGCCCGCCACGCCGGATGCGACATCCTGATCGTGCGCACCCACTGACTCGACCCCGCACCATTTCGGCACGTGGCTCGGCGAGCTATCCCGCAACCTTGTCCCGGGTCAGGTCCAGACGGGTAGTCATGTCGAGCCGGAATCGGCCGTAGGGGTTGATGTTGGACCAGAACAGCGGCGAAAGCGCGCGTCGTTCGGTGTCGCCGACCAGGTCATGGAACTGCGGATCCTCCAACACCGCCTGGAGCAGCAGGGTATTGATGTGCACCAGCGCCGACTGGAGTAGGTGCAGGGCGAGCATCGACACCTCGGCGTGCTCGCGGTCGGCGCCGGTGAGTGCAGAGTCCTTGCCGTAGAACACGACCGTGTTGGCGGAGTTCCAGTTCTCCACCACCTGCAACCCACTGTTGATCTCGCGCCGCAGGTCTTCCGACGCCAAATATTCGCAGGCGAAAATTGTGCGCACCGCCCGGCCCAGCTCCTCGAGGGCCTGGTAGGTGGGGTGTTTCGGGCCGCCGCGGGTGAACCGCCGCAGGATCGACTCCGATTCGGCAGTGCCCAGCCGCAGCGCGGTGGCGTACTTGACCATCTGGTCGTACTGCTGCGCGATCAACTCCCACCGGATCGGGCGGGTCAGCACCGGCCCCAGCTCACCGTAGACACCCGCGTCGTCGGGCCGGTACAACCGGATCGAACCGATGTTCTTCAACCGAGGCAGCAGCTTGAACCCCAGCAGCTCGGTAAAGGCGAACCCGACCACCGACGCACCGTGCGTGTCCACATAATTGGCTTCGATCTCCGCGTCGGTGCAGTGCCGCAGCAATCCCTCGATCATCGCCGCCACCTCCGACGACGAACACGATTTGAGCTGGGAGTAGATGCACACGTTGCGGCGCTCGACGTGCCAGTAGATCATCACCCCGTACCCGCCGTAGCGCTGGTGATATCGGGTCATGAAGTTCGACTCCCACGACCCGAACTTCTTCGAATCCGACGCGCACGAGGTGCCCGAACCCCACCAGTGCGGATCCCGTGCTGCGAAGGTGGCGTTCACCAGCTTCGTCGTCGCGCGCCGCAGATTGTCGCGGGTGATGAAGTGCCGGCGCACATGCCGCAACGCCGCTTCGGACTCCTCCTGTTCGCCGGTGTTCACGATCGCCCGGATCCCCATGTTCGTCCCCAGCGCGAACAAGTCCAACAAGAGCCGCTTACGGAGGGTGTCACGGTCGATGACCTCCCGGGAGGCCACCGAGGTGAACTCGGCGGTGAAGTCGGTGAGGAAATCGGCGTCCTTGACCACATCCAGGAGATCGAGGGTGCCCCAACGGCGCGTGACCTCGGCCTTGATCTTCTCCAGATTCTCCGGCTCCGGCTGTTTTTCCAGTTTCGGGACGCTGATCCACTGTTCCCCGCGCCGCCGCGTCAGCCGGACCCCGCCGGTGGTGCCCTCGGCCAGGCCCTGATCGAGACTGCCCAGAGCCTTGCTCATTCGCTGCTGCAACCCGGTGATGAACTCCGTGGGGTCCAGGGGCTGGCGGATCGCGGCGTAGTGCACCTCGCGGGCGGTGTCGAAATCGCCGGGCAGGTCGTCTTCGGGGTTGCGCCACCGGCCCGCGCCGTCGACGTAGATCTCGCGGCGGCGGATCGCATCGCGCAACGCGACCAGCACACACAGCTCGTACGGGATGCGCTCGACGCGACCCTTCTCATCGACCACCGCTTCGCGCCACGCCCTGGGCACCACCCCATCGAACGGGGCCAGCGCGTGAATGTCGTAGAAGCGGACCTTGCCGTCGACACTGGCATACCGCGCCAGCAGTTCGAGGGCCACCATGACCGGCCGGTAAGTGGTGTTGTTGCACCGGAAATCCAGCGCCGCCAGCAACGCCGGCAGCATCCGCCGATAGTGGTTGGAGTACGAGCTGCGCAACACGGTCCGCACCCGCGCCTGAAACACCTGATCGTTGGCCTTGGCCTCTTTCACCAGCTCCCGCAGCGTTTTCTCCCCGACCACCGGATACAAGGCATCGCGTACGATATCGTCGGGATGATCGACAGCGGCCTCAGCGAGCCGGAACAGGATGTTCTCCTTGCCGCGCACGCGCCGCAGATCCTCGGTCAGCTCTTTCTCCACCCGCCGATCCGCCCGCGTGTTCACCTTGTGCACCAGCTCGATCAGCAGATCCACCAAGGCATCGGTAATCTCTGCCGACCGCACCCAGCACAACGCCGCCAAAAGGGTCAACCGGATCAGCTCCGGGGCCTCCCGCAGATCCGACGGGAACGACCGTGCCGCACGCGCCCGCCACGCATCGACCAGCTTCTCACTCGCATCAGCGAACAGATCCGCCGGCAGTTCCAGCGCCCGCACCGCCGCCAGCTTGTCCACCTCCCGCAACAGCGTCTCCAGACTGACCTTGCCCGGATCGGACTTCAACTCCGCCAACAGATTCCGCCCGCTGACAGGCGGTGCGGCCCCGATCGCGATCAGGTTGTTCAGCCGGTCGATAGACGCTTCGCTCAGCCGGGCCACGGTGCGCTCGCAGAACTGCTGCTCGAAACTCGCCCGCGCCGAACCGATCACACGGTCGATCCGGCCCGGCGGCTCGATGCGCTCGCTACGACACCGCACCAGCAGCGCCTCACGCAGCTGCTCCTCACGCAGCTCGACCGGACACACCTCCGAAGCCAGCCACGACGCGAACTTGTCCTCATCGCCGCGGGAGAACTCCCGGAACCCGAACACCTCCCGGACCTGCGCCCGGTGATACTCGATCGTCCGCCCCGACCACCGATACTCCTCGAACAGGCCGGGATCGACCTTCACCTGCTCGGCCACATACGACACCGCCACCACAGGCAGCTCATCAGGGCCCTGCGGGAACCGGCCCTCGATCTCGAAAAACTTCAGCAACACACTGAATCCGAGCCGCGTCGCCCCGGACTTGTTCTTCACCAGCTGCCAGTCGTCGCCGACCAGCGTCCACGACCCGATCAGATCCTCAGTCGACCACTCCCGCCGCACGAACCGAAACCGTAAGCCCAATCAACAGTTACCGGCGCGTTCTACTTTGCGGCTCGGGCCAGCTTCAGGATTCCAGGGCCGAATACGACCGTGCGGCATCCGAACCGTGCGAGCAGGCGGCGACACCGGTGGATGGTCGATTCGCTGCGGGAGACCTCGCGCTGAAGGCGGCCGACGGTCACGCGGCTGTTGCGGCCGGTGGCGTAGTCCGCGCCGGAGGATTCGGCGATGACGTAGGCGGCGAAGGTCTTTCGGCTCACTGACTCGACGGTCTGAGCGGCGCGCAGCGCTGAGTAATGCTCGTCGTAGAGGGCCAGGCAGTGAGCGATCCAGCGTTCTCGGCCCCACCAGCACGGCGGGGCGGGCTGGTCCTCGGTGCCGGTGTAGGCGTCTTCGGGCAGTGTCAGCCGCAGCGGCGGCAGCACGAACAGCGCGGCGGCACTCGGGTGCGCCGACGTTCGCCGGCGGCGCGGGGAGGTGTGGCAGCCTCTCGCGGGGACACGTATGGGTAGCTCAGCCTCGGTGCTCACACGATCGTGACCAATGACGGCGGTCGCGATGCTTTGAGCGGCACGCGTGTGCTTGCTACCCTGGGAACCGCTATCCAAAGCATGGTCCTTCAGGGACTTGAAAAGCCTTCCGGCGGCAACCGGGGGGCTTTTCCTCGTTTATGGGGTTATGGTGCTCCTCAAGAACTCAGGCCAGCTGGCCTGGATCATTCTTAGTCGCTCCAATGGGATTGATTAGGTAGGACACGCCGGTCGGTGCCCGGTTTTTCCATCTGCGGCTGCCTTGCTCGACGCGAGTTGCCGCTACGCGCCGAAGGTCTGCCGCGCCAACTTCGTTGGCTTGCCTCGCATTTCTGCTGGTCAATTCGGGAGGGTCGTCACCGCGGTGACGGTCCATAACGGCTGTTTGGTCACTGTGACGAGCGTGGTTGCACTCAGGTCCCCGGTGGCGACCGCGTGAATGCGGGTGGAGATCTTGCGTTGCCATGTCGTGTCGGTGTCCGCAGGATGCTGCTCGCTGCTGACTTCGCTGGAAGCGGTGATGGAGGCCCCGCTGTTCATCCACGATTCCCAGATCGGGCGGGGGATCGGGTAGGGCCGGTAGGAATCTGCGGCACGCGGGGTCAGCAGCGGTCGAGCCCGATCGAGTGCGTCTTCGGGCCCGGTGTCGCCGTCGGCGGGCCGCCAATCGAACAGTGCACGTACGGCAGCCAGCGCTACGGCCTCGGGGTTGGTTCGATCGAGATCGGTCCATGGGGCCGGCAGGGGCGGTAGTGTCTCGATGCTCGCGCCGGATGGCACGCCGGTGCCGTGGGTGTCGTGCTCGCCGTAGGTGTCGTCACCAGATTGTGTGCACGCGGTCAGGGCAACGGCGGCGACAACCAGGGCGGCGGCGAATCCGGCAATTGAGCGGTATCGGAGTCTGGGCATTACTGCACTCCTGTCGTGGTTTGGGTACCGGACGCCGCGACCGTGGCGCGACTGTTGTTGTCGGGGTTGGTGTATCGCCGGATCGCGATCAGTTGGCCGCCGTCGGCGACTGGTGCTTCGGTTACGTCCTGGCCCTCGGTGGGGGCATGGATCATCGTGGGCACCCCGTTCACGGCTCCCTCGTACACGCCGACGTGTTCGGCGGTGCCGCCGGAGCCGAAGAACACGAGGTCCCCGGGCTGAGCCTGGGACAAGTCGGAGACGGGTTGGCCTTGTCCCATCTGGCCAGGATTGCTGGTGTCACCGGTGTAGTGCGGCAACGACACTGAGCCGTGAGTGGCTTGAGCGATGGCGTACATCGTGAGCCCGGAGCAGTCGAAACCGCCGCCTGTGGGGCCGTTGGTGTCGCCGCCGCCCCAGACGTAGGGCTGGCCGATTTGGGAGCGGGCGGCCGCGACGATGGCGGCTCCACCGTCCGGATCGCCGGGTGTGGTCGGTCCGCCGGGCGCGTGGCCGCCGGGCGTGCATCCGCCGGGAGCGCCTGACGGCGCTACGCCTTGCAGGCGGGCGAACAACGCGCGGGCGTCGGCTTCCCGCTCGCCGTACTTGCCGCGCAGGTCTTCGCGGGGTCGTTGAATGTCGGCGGCGGCCTCGGTGAATGACTTGTGCTGCCAGTCGCTGGCGAGGAATCGGGTGTAGTAGTTGCGCGCTTGGAATGCGGGGTTCATGAGGTCTTTCACCGATCCCCATCCCTGGGTGTACTGCTGCTGCATGATGCCGACCGAGTCGGAGTCGCCGGGGGCCACGCCGTCGTGCGGGTAGTTCTTCGATTCCGGTACGGCGTCGGAGGCGAGGTTCTTCAGTCCGCCGGACTCGACGAGTCCCACGGCCAGGGCGCTGACGATGGCCTCATCGGGGGCGCCCATCTGTTTGCCGGTGGCGATGACGATGGCGGCGTTGCGGTCGGTAGCCGAACTGGCGGCCGCCGCTCGCTGATTGGCGTTCAGGGTCTGGCTGGCGCCACCGCTGGCGGCCTGGCGGGCTTGTTGCAGATAGGGGGTCGGGTCGGTGTCTGTGCCGCCGGCTAGCCGGTCGCCGTTCCAGATCTCGAAATGCAGGTGAGGGCCGGAAGATTGGCCGGAGTTGCCGGATCGAGCGATGAGTTGGCCGGCGGTTACCTGGTCGCCGACTTTCACCAGCACGCCGCCGGGGTTCATGTGGCCGTAGACGGTGGACATGGGTTTTCCGTCGATGACGTGGCTGATGACAATCCACGCGCTGAATCCCTGTACGCCGGTGTCCTGGGCGGCGGTGACTGTGCCGTCGGCGAAGGCATAGATCGGGCTGCCTTCGGGCACGGGGAAATCGACGCCGCGGTGGTTGGGCCGGTCCGAACTGCGATATCCAGAGCCGATTTCGACGCTGGGGTCCAGCGGGTAGGCCAAGGGCCCGTTCACGGTGGTCGGGCCGGTGTTGGTTCCACACGCGGTGTTGTTCTGTTCTGCGGCACATTTGGCGAGCAGCAGCAGCAATAGGAGCAGGACAGCGAGGATTTTGCGCCAGTGGCGCACCAGTACGACAGCAGCGGCGGTCATCGGTCAGTCCGTCGCCATGCCGGTGTTGGTGTCGTGGATGCCGAGTTCGCGTTCCAGGGGGCTGATCCACGTCCGGAATGCCAGGCCCGGTCGATCCGGATCGTCACCCCATTTGGCGATGAAGCGGCCTTTGCCGGGGTGGGGCAGCGTGCGGTGCCCGGTCTGCGCCGGCGGCGGCGCGGATGTCCACGACAGGAGGCGGGCGCGTTCGCGGTCGGTGTAGTCGATCAGTCCCTGCTGGGCGTCGATTTCCCAGCCGTTGATCGGGCCGCTGAATGTGATCTTGCTTCGGCTGATGAATCCGGTGGCCTTACCTTGCTCGGTGATATCGCCGCTGACCTTGGTGAAGTCGGTGACGGTGTGGGTGTAGGTCATGAGTGAAACGCCATCGGTGCGGTTGGTGCGCGTCATCCGGTCCAAGGTCTTGATCTGACTGCTGCCGCCTACATCGAGCAGCTGCGACAGCTCGTCCATGTGGATATCGGTGACGGTTTTTCGGGTCAGTCCGTTGTCGGACAACGTCATCCGAGCTGAGACGGCGGCCTGCGCTTCCATACCGGTCAGGGCGATGATCGCCGCGCGCAAGTCACGCCCGGAGTGCACATTGATGATCGACAGGTCGATATCGATCATCGCGGCGGTGAGGTTGAGACGTGTGGTGGTCTGGCCGTTGAAGCTCTCGCCGAACATGCCGACAGTCAGCGACTTCAGCGACTGCAATAACCGGTGAGTGGTAGCGGAGAATTCCGCCATGCTCGGGGCGGCCACGGCGTAGCGCATATCTTCGGTCGGGTTTTCGAGCTGCTCGATCAGATCGGAAATGATCGGCGGGCGAGCCGGTGAGAACCGACCGCCTGCATAGAGCTCGGCGAGCGCTGCGCTGATGGCGGTGGATTCGAAATCCTCGAGGGGCGCTCGGCGCCGCAAGCTCACCAGTGCCTCGACATTGAACAGCTGAGTCTGATGCAGCTCGGCCATCAGCCCGCCCACGGCGGGGTGGCGATCGGGAAGCTTGTCGATCGCCCACGCGTATGACGTTGGATCGAGAGGGTTGAGAACGCCGTGGCCGGGACCGACTTCGATGATCTGGCCTTCTTCTCGGCCGTCGTGGTTGTCGTTCAGCAGCTCGCAGAGCCGCCGGTAGTCGGGTTTGATGTCGGCTGGGCAGATGAGCTGCCGGCCGCTGGCCAGCCCGCCGAGAACAAAATGGCGGCCCAACGTCGACTTCCCGAAGCCGTTGGGACCGATCACGACTCCAACCGGTGCGGAAATCATCTCGGCGTCGAACCAGGCCATCTGGTCGAAAAAGAACGGAGCACCTGTTTCGTCCTGAATGCCGACCGGCCAACCGGGAGAAACGAACTCGGTACTGCGCGGAAACGGCCACAAGCCACACACGCGGTTGGTGGTGCCGCGAATCTCGGGGATCGGCATCGGCTTTTTCATGTAGCCGCCGTTGGGGGCATAGAAGCCGCGCGGGGTCGGGCGACGGTCGGCCTGCCACGGCAGGCGGGCAGCGGCGTAGCTGGCGCGCCACACTGCCAGCTCGTGAGCGCGAAGCTTTCGTGCTGCATTGAACTTCTGCGCAACGCTCATCGTCGGCATGGCTTCACGTAGGTAGGCCACCTCGTCGGCGTCCATGACGCCGTCGGCTCCGCGCGCGTCGTTTTCCTGCCTTCCGGTGGGGCGGGAGGAAAGAAGCTGGATTGCCATTGTGGACTTCCTTATATAGGGGCTATAGCGGCCATATGGGTGTTTGGTGCGGCGTGAGCTGGGCGAATGCGACCCGGGCCTGTTAGGCAGCCAGGATGTCGGCCATATCGGTTTCGTCCATGTCGGGGTAGACGCCGATGCCGAGTCCGGACAGGAACATCGCGCCTTGGTCGGCGTAGCAAGCGGCGAATTTGGTCGACGCGGCAACGCCGGCGCCGCGGATGAATGCGGCTTCGTCGACGCCGGATGCGTCGACGGGGACGGTGACAGTGACCAGCATTCCGACTCGGGTCAGGCCGTGGCCTTCGGCCAGGTCGTCACGGGTGGCGGCGATGTCGTCGAAGCGCATCTGCTGGCGGGCGTCGACCAAGCCTCGTTTGCGGCGTTGGACGGCTTGGAAGGCATCGCGGTAGTCGGAGTCGGTGGTCTCGATCGCGTCTTGTGGCCGGTAGGGGCGGTAGATCATCGTGACGCGCTTGTAGGGTGCGCGGTGAGTGGGGGCCAGCAGATTTTCCAGGATGCTGTCTTCGACGGGGCGGACCGGGAAGTCGTAGGCGCGGAAGGTGAATGACTTTCCGGAGTCGTGGATGTAGTAGCGGTGCGCGTCATCGTGGTAGGTCGGCCCCGCGTCATCCCAGGTGATGCCCGGATCGCCGGTGCGCGCCATGGACTCATCCAGGATGGGGCCAGCTGCGGGGTTGAAGGCGGCATGGGTGAAGGCAACGATTTCGCCGACGGTGGCGAAGGTGGCGAACAGCCCAGCGCCAGCGGCGGCATCGGCCAGCTGTTCGAGGTGGCGCGAGACCGATTCGATTCCGGAGCGGAAGTTTCCGGAGCTGTACCGGAAGGTGACTGCTACACGTTGGGTGTAGCGGATTCGGTCGGCGGCCAGCTCACTGGTGGGTTCGTCGGCTATCCACTCGTCCGGGTCGGGGTCGAGTGGGTAGCCGGTTCGGCTTTCCATGAGCTGGAGGACTCGGCGGGGCGCGTGATCGTGGCGGCGGCGGTCGATTTCGACGCCGTAGCGCGCCCCGGTCTCTGGGGAGGTCTCGGTGACCGCGGCTATCCCGGCGACGTCGCCGAATTCGCCTGCCCGGCGGAGGAATTCTCCCCATCCTGCGACCTGGGCATTGGTGGCGTCCTCGGGCTGAGTGCCGCGACCGGTCGCGGAGCACATCATCACGATGGTGACGGTGCGATGGACCGTATTGACCAGGGCGCCGATATCGTCGCCGGTCATCGGGTCGAACAGCCGGTCCAAGATGATGGGCGATGCCAGGCCGGGCAAGCGGGAATGTCCACCGGGGACCTGGGCGAACAGACCTGTGCGGTAACGATGCGCCAGTCGCCGGCGGATCGGCAGACTGCGTGCCCATGCAACGAAATAGTCGCCGGCGGAAGTGCCTTGAAACCGGAGCATGCTGGGGCCGATGAGCAGGACCGCGATCACGAGAATGACGGCTGCTCCTGTCATGGAATGCAGCAGGTAGGCGGAGCCGATAGCCAGCGCGCCAGCGCCGACGGCGACGATCGACATAGTTCCGGACAGGCCGGGGATCAGGCCGGTGGACTCTGGTTTGCGCCATCCGGCGTACTTCTGGGAACCCATTTCAGATGCTCCTTGGTGGTGTCGGAAGATCGGGGGGATCAGACGATTCGGGTGAACGACGAATCACGTGGTGTGCCGGAGCGAGCAGTGCGGCGTCTGGGTCTCTGCGTCGTCTGCGGTGTGGGCGTGTTCCCGTCAGTTGTGCTGCGGCGGCGACTGTCACTATTTGGGCTGGCCGCAGCGTTTCGACTGCTGTTGCGGCCGCCACGGTTTCGGGTCGGTGCTGCGGTTTCGCCGGAGCCGTCACCGTTGGTACTCCGTCGGCGTCCTGCACTGTCAGTCCCGCGGCCGCCCGCGGGTGCAGTGGCCGAATTCGTGTTCGCGGCCCGTTTCTCGCCACTGGTGGTGCTACTGCTGGCTTTTGTGTCGCTGGCCCCGGCAGTTGTGCGGGTTCCTGTGCCGCCTGCGGCTCCGGCGGTAGTAGGTGCGGGAGCTGCGCCTGCTCGGGTGCGGGTCCCGCTCGTTCCTGCCGAGGTCGCCTTGTTCGCTACCCCGGCGGCACCGGTCAGCCGGGCCGAGCTCGGCGCGGGGGAGGCCGCCGAGCTACCCGATCCGGACGTGGACCCCACAGCTTTCGCGCTGGATCGCTCGCCCCCACTGCTACTGCCACTACTGCCGCGGCCACCGCCGCCGGCTGCTCCTGCTTTGAACCCACCAGCAAAGCTGGCCAAACCACCGGCCACGGCACCGGAAGCGGCGCGGGTATTGCGGATGGTGCCGCGCAGCATCGGAGTACCGGCGTAGCTGACGTTTGTGCCGATGAGGGCAACCAGCTGCGGCAGAATGAACGCGGGCGCGACCATGAGCGTGACCGCGACCAGGACATCCCCGCCGGAGTCCATGCCTCGGATCTGGAGGAATGCCACCCCGAAACAGATCGCCGCGATGGGCTTGAACATCAGCGCTGCGAGCGCGAGGCGGGCGAGTGCCCAGAATACGGTTTTCCCGCCGCCGATGACGCTGGTAGCACCAGCGATCGGCAAGGCAACGGCGGCGTAGATGATCCAGAACTTCTGGAGAACCAGTTGGATCATCAATTCGATGTAGGCGAGCAGTCCTAGCAGGCACAGCGCGAGGCTGATCACGTCCTCGGTTTTGAGTCGGGCGTCTCGTCCGGAGAGCGCCGAGTCCAGGGCATCGACGACATGCGTGGGACCTTCCGGTCCGGCGGTGCTGGTAAAGATCCAGCTCGCTAAGGCGTCGCTGGCTCCTGACATGGCCAGCAGGATCGGCGCGGCCATCGCTGAGGCGACGGCCCAGCGGACCAGCCCGCCGAATGCTTCGGGGGCGGCGTTGTCGCCGGACAGCATCGCGCGCTGGTACAGGATGGCGATCACGGCGATGAGTAGCCCGAGCCCGAGCGCGATTCCCTGGAGGTCGCTGGTCAAAGCGGTCATCTTCTGGATGGCGCCTTGGGTGCCAGAGACGTCGACCGAAACGTTCATGAACAGCTGTAGGACGTACTTCATGATCCATACGAACCCGGCCAGGACCGCGTCGACCATGTCGGAGAAAAAGCTGCTGGTGGCATCTTTCGCCGCATCTGTGGCAAGGCTGCCGGGGGTCGGGATGCAGGTTCCCACCACTGGGACTTTGATGCCGTTGCATTCGTCGTCGTTGGAGGCCGGCCGATCCTCACTCGACGAAGGCGCGGGCTCCGTGGTGGTTGGAGCTGTCGCCGGCGGCGCGGTAGTTGGGGTTGGTGTCGCAGGAGTGGTCGTGGTCGGCGAAGTACTGGGCGTGGGAGCCGTCGGCTCTGCTTGTGCGATGCTGGCAAGCGCTCCGAGAACGAAAAGCGCCGCTACCAGCGCTGTGGCGGCGCGGCGAATGGTTACCACGTCGACCACCCGACCGGCTCTGGAGTGAACGGCGGTACCTCGGGTGTCTGGCTGCTGGTCAGCCGGGTCGTCGCTGCGGTCTGTTCAGTGAGGTACCAATCCCCGTCGCTCCACACGACGGTGGTGTCGATGGCGAGTCCCTGCCCCGGGGAGCCTGTGGGGCCCCAGAGCTGCACGCGCATCACGGTGTCGGACAGTGCATCGGCCTTCCAGCGGGTGAACCGAAAGATGTTCTTTTGCCGAGCAACACAGCTCGGATCGTTCAATCGGCTGTCGGGCGCGTACGCAACGATGTCTGGGCGCAGGCGTTTACGGTCGGCGGGCGCGAGGACCGTAGGGAGCGCATCCGCGCTCGCAGCCGTGTCTTTCCAGCTGCCCAGCTGGTAGGCGGCGATAGCGGCGCCCAGCGGGGTGTGTGAATATCCGCCGTAGATGGTGTCACCGCGTTGATTGGTTGGGCCGTCGGTCGTGCTGAATGGCAGGACGCCGCAGCGGACCCGTTGCCACATCACTGGGCCGTCGAGCGCGGCATCGGTCTGCGGGAGGGTTACTCCGCGGATGTCGTTGGCTTGTTCGATGGTCTTTGGGTTGGCGTCGAAGGATGCGATCAGCGGTGTTCCGAAGTTTTCGGAAAACCACTGAGTTTGTTTGAGCGGCTGGCCGGTGGCGTCAGCCTGGCCGGGATTGGTTGGACTACCGCCGTTGTCGTTGGTCTCACTGCATGCGGCGACTGTGCTGAGTCCGACCGCGACGGCGAGTGCGGCGGCGCACGCGGCGATGGTCCTGCGTTTCATGCCGTGCTCCTTATTCGATGGGGTGCGTGGTGCGGGGCTGCCGCGCCAACTCCGTTGGCTTGCCATGTATTTGGTGGTGTAGCTACGTCTGTGGGAGGCGTTCGAGGTTGTCGGGTAGGTCCGGATATGCCTTGATCACCTGTGTGTTGTCTTTGGGGTCGGGTAGCTGGATGAGCCAATTTTCGCCGAGCCAGACAAGATTGCGGGTCAGCCCGCTGATCGATTTGTCCGGCTGTTCGAAGAGGATTTCGACGGTGGCGGCGCTGTCCTGGTAGTCCAGGAATCGGAATCCTTTTATGCGCGGCAGGCGGTTCGGATCGGGCTGGCCTGTGACCGAGATGTTGGCGCGAGCGGCGAGGTAGGACGTGAGGCCGGGGCTTATGGAGAAGTAGTCACGTGCGATCGCCCCGAATGCGTCGTCTGGGGCGGTGTCGAGCAGGGTTTGCGAATCCACGGCGGCCATCACGGCACCATCCATGGTGTGCGGATAGTGGATTCGGTTGCCTCGACCAGGAGAGGTCGGTGCGGTGACCGCGCCGTCGGTGACCCAATCGGCACCGCGATATTGGGTGATGGTCAACGGTGTTCCATCTTCGTGGCCGCCGCCGCATCCGGCTACGGAAAGGGCCGCGACAGCGACGAGGAGTGCGGCAACTCGGTTACGCATGCGCATCGGATTGGGTCCTTTCAAAGCAGCCAAGAAGCGATATCGAACGTGCGGGCCGCGAGCGCGGCGCAGAGCAGGATGACGAGCAGTTCACGCCAGAATGTGGTGATGGTTGCGCCCTCGTGGTAGCGGACGCAGCCGGAGATGATGGCCGCGAGCATCGCTCCGAGAGCGAAGTAGCCGGCTAATCCGATCAGCTGCCCGCCGAGGTCCAACAGTGGGTCTAGGACCGCTGGCGGGAGCTGATCAGCGAGAAGCGTGGGCCGATTCATGCGCCCATGGCCCAGTTGATGATGGTGGCACCCATCGCGCCGCACCCGATGAGCAGCAGGACACCGGAAAGCCAGCCCAGGACGCTCGAATTCTGCATCGTCCACTTCTGATAGGCGTAGACGGCGGCACCGCCGAGGAAGGCGGCTAGCGCGACCCATCCGGACAGCGCCCAGAGCAGGCCGAGGAACTTCTGCGCGATCTGTTCGAAGGGGCCGCCGTCGGCGGTGGGCTGGCTGACGGCGAGTACTGCGGCAGTGGTGATGGCACTCATTTGCTGGTCTCCTTCGCGGCGATGTGGTGGAACACGTGGCGGTAAATGTGTTCGAGCACGGGGGGAACTGCCGGGTGCTCAGCGTTTTGCGGGGTCCAGGCGCGCTCGTGTTCGAGGTCGGTGGGAAACCTCATTCGTGGGTCGTGGGCGAGGGTGTGGATCGGGATTCCGGCGCGTTCTGCGGCCTCGATCAGCTCGCGAAGTGCGAGAGTTGGGCGAGGCTGGTCCTCGAGAAGCGCGATCGCTGCGACGTGGACCCCGCCGCCGACGGTCCTGCTCAGTGCCCCGGCCAGCTGCCGGGCGGCGCGTACGCCGTCGGGGCTTTTCGGTGCAGTGATAACCAGGTGAGGGCTGCTATCGGGCGGCGGCCGCCACTGGAGATCCCTTTCGACCTCGGCGGCGCATCCAGCCCACGCGGCGAGCGTTGTTGCGCCGGATTTGGGCGTCGCGGCCATGACGTGAAACAGCGGCGGCAACGGTTCGAGGTCGTCGGCTGGCTGCTCGGCGTGGTGGAGATCTGTGATCCCATCAGCGCTTTCACTCGCGCGGACAGCGAGTGCGGCGTCAGCCGGGATGGTGGCGATGGTCTCGGCGTGGTCCTGTGGTGCGTTGCCGGCTAGTTCGTCTCGGTCGTCACGCAGATTGTCGGGTTCGATGATCGGCCGGACAGTCGGTTCGGTCTCGGCGGCGCGGCGGATGATGGTCATTGCTTCTGGTCCTCCTTCACCTGAGCGGGGACGGCCGCGAGCACG
>NZ_BDCA01000029.1 GCF_001613265.1 Nocardia vermiculata NBRC 100427 | reverse complement strand
TGCGCGGCGGTGCGCGCCTCCCACTCGGCTCGGTCGGCGGCCATCCGGGCGTCCCAGCTCATCGCACCGTCGGCGCCGTCCGGATCGCGGGCGACCGCCTCATCGGCCAGCTCCCGCATCCGGAGAGCATGCCGAGCCGCCATGCGCGCGGACCACGAGGCATTCTCCGCCCGTATCCGCAGCCCCCACTCGCTCGGCGTTTCCGCACGCGTGCGTGGTTCGGCGGCGTGCGGGCCGGCCGAGGCAACGTACTCGCGCACCGTTGGCTCCGTGGGCCGCGGCGCCTGCGGAGCCTCGGACCGCGGCGTCTGCGGAGCCTCGGGCCGCGGCGTCAGTGGCGTCTCGGGCCGCGGCGTCAGTGGCGTCTCGGGCCGGGGCGCGACGCCTGCCATGTCCTCGCCTGCGAATTGTCTGCTGCCGCCCCCGGAACGATCCTCCGGGTGCGGCGGTTCGGCGGAACTCCCGGACTCCGGGGGCCGCCTCGGCGGTCCCTGCGGTGGCGCCGCGGACGTGCCCTCTCCGTCGTCCCCCTCGTCGCGGGACAGCGCCACATCGCGTTCCACCGCGGCGCGCAGTTCGGTGTCCAGGTCCGCGATGCGAGCGTCGTTGTCGTGGAATCGGCGGGCCGCATCGAACAGTGCCTCGTGCCGCGCGGTGAACTCCCGCAATCGCCGTGCGAAATCCGCGGGGTTGTCGCCGCGGATGGTCCGCGCACCGAGCTCATCGAACAGATCGCTCAGTGCCGCACCATCTTTCAGGTCATCGGCGAGCAGCTCCTCGGGCGCGACGCGAAGTTCGTGCGCATGGTCGACGAGGAATTCCCGTGCCCGTTCCCGGTCGGTCCACGCGGCCGCCCACTCTCGCGACAGACGCTCGATCCTCGCGCGCCGATGCTCCGGCAGATCGGCCACCGCCTGTCGATGCCGTTCGTTCAGTTCCGCCAGCGCACGCAGATCCGCGGCCCGGCGGCGCACCTCCTCCCGGAGTTCGCGATGCACGTCGTCGCGTTGTGCCGGATTCAGCCGCTCGTGCTTCTCGATTTTGCCGTCCCGATAGGCCTCGTAGGCGCGCACGTACTGTTCCGGGGTGGCAGCGGTCAGATCGTGACCGAGCAACCGGGCCCAGTCCCGGCTCGGCTGTGATCCCAGTGGTCGCCGGTCCGGTTCGGTGTCGTCGAAGATCCGGCGTCCGTCGCCGGCGACGCGACGCACCTGGTCCAGTGCTTCGGCATCGTGCATCGGCACTTCGCCGTCGAATACTCGGGGGTCGGTGGCAGGGTCGAAGCGCAATCCGTCCGTGAAGGGGTCCGTATCACCCAGGGCCCGAACGAAATCCGCGATGGCGGCGGCGGCACCGGGTTCGCCTGCCCGGCGGCGGATCAGTCCGGCGAGCGTGCCCGGATCGATACCGTGCTCGTCCGGAAGGTAGCGGAGTTCCTCGGTGTACTTCTTCGGATGTACCTCCGCCGGGTCACCGCCCAGCGCTCGCACCAGGTCATCGCGTGCCGCCACCAGCGGGGCCCGATCCCCGCCCTGATTCTTCAGATAGCTCGACAGCTTGTCGTAGTACTTGACCAGCATCTCGACCTGCTGTTTGCGCAGCGCATTGCGCGTGCCGCGGTCGGCGATCCGCTCACCGATGTGCTCGGCTGTCACCCGCCGCGCCTCGTCGACACCCACCGTCTGTGCGAGCCGGTCACGAGCGTTGGTCAGGTCGTGGAAGGACTCGATCGCATCGGTACTGCGGGCATGATCGGCCAGCGCCTCGATCTGCAGGGCGCGCAGCTCGTTGGCCCGCAGTTCGTGTTCGAGGAGTTCGGGCGTGATCAGTTCCGGGTCCAGCCCGAGTTCCCGGGCGAGTTCGTCATGTACGGCGCGGATCTGCTCGGGTGTGCGGGCGTGCGGCGCCACCGGGACCGGCTCCGCGGGCGCGTGAGTCATATGCCAGGTGCCGTCCGGAGCATGGATCAGCAGACCGGTCAACTGTCGTCCGTCGACCTCGAGCGCCAGACCGTGCGCTTCGATATCACCGAGGTGGCGCACGTGCACCACGTTGTTCGTATCGACGACGACGGTCCACTTCTCCGCCCGCAGGGCACCCTCGTTCAGGCGCGCGGCAAGCCCCGGGTAGCGGTCCAGTGCCCCGGCGAGCACCTGTTCGTGATCGCCACGCGCATCCAGGATCACCAGCCGCGCGGGTTCACCCGGCCGCTCCGGCGGAAGTTCGCGGATATCGCCGGCCGGGAAGTGTTTCCGGAACTCGGCCACCTGGTCGGCGAACTCACGGATCTGCCCGGCACGCTCGCGCACCCCGTCCCGAAGCTCGTTCAGGGTCCGGTCGAGTTGTTCGGGTTCGAGCCGGGACAGATCGGCGGCGAGCAGGTCTGCCCAGGTGGCCCGCTCGTCACGAATCTGGTCGCGGCGCAGCGCATTCTCGAAGTATCCCCGCAATCCTTGATCGCGTCCGGATTCCTGGTCGGGGTCGTATTCGATGCGCTGATCCGGATGGTCGACGTCGAGCACATCGAAGTCGCGACCGGATTCGGCACCGTTGTTCACCCCACGCCAGTTCAGCAGGCCCGGATCGCCACCTCGGGAGACGATCACCTCCTTCAGGAACCGGCCGAGCGGATTGTGATCGGTGATCGACTGCGGTTGATACGGAATATCGGCATGTTCGGCATTGAACCGGTGGGCCGCCTCGCGCAGGGCTTCTATCACCGCGGCCCGGCGGAGATTCTGATACTCGGCGGTGTCGAGGGCGCGGCGCAACGTTTCCGGGCTGATGTCGTTCAGCTCCAGACCCAGGCGGTCGGCGGCGGCGCGCAGTTTGTCGGCCGGGTTGTCCTGCGGTGCATTGCTTTCCACGCGTGGCTGGTATCCGGTCGAGTCCTGTGGCTGTGACTCGTCGACGAGGTGGCCGAGCCCGACCTCTCGCAGATAGGTGTGCATGGCCGCGACATCGGCAGGATCCGCGTCCTGGGTCCAGTAGGCGTACTCCCGCCCGTCGCGGTTGCGCATCGGAATGTGCTCACCGGCCTGCAATTCCATACGCGCGGTGAGATGGTTCAGCAGTGGTGCGTGCTCACGTGCCAGCCACAGGGTGGCCGCTTCCTTCATCAACCGCATGTAGTTGACGCTGATGCCCTGTGCGCCGAGTGTCTCCAGCGCCTGGATATCGAACAGATGCCCGAAATCCTCGGTCATCTCGGTCTGATACTTGCCGTCCTGACCACTACCCGACGGGTATTTCGGGCTGTGCCCGGTGTATCCACCGGTGAACCGCTCCCACAGCGACCGCAACCGGCCGCGCGGCGCCCGTTCGACATCGGTCCCCGGGCCGGGCTGCGCCGCGGGCATCGGCTCGACCGAGTCGACCCGCCAGTGCCCGTTCTCGTCGGCGACCAGGTGCAACCGCAAGCGCTGCCCACCGAGGTCCACGAGCACCGCACCACGACGCGGCGGTTCGGCGGAGTTCCGGCCGCCGGACTGCTCCGGCCGGTGCGCTACGCCTGGATCATGCCCCGCGCCGGCCAGGTTCCCTCGGTCCGGTACCGCCCGAAGATCTTCGCCGCGACCGCTCCCGTGATCCCCTGGGTCCGGTCGTCCTGATCGCGGAACTGCCTGGTCCGCTTGTCGATGGTCAGCAGGCGATCGAGGTGTTCCTCCGTCGTCCCGAACCGGTACTCCACCTCGGTCCGGTCCTCCCTGATCAGGTCGTAGAACACCAGTATTGCCATCGTCGGTCCTCCACAGGGTGTCGTAGCGTTCGCCGGTCCGCTCCGGAATATTGTCCTGCCAATTGAAGCGCTCGTTGGCGTGGTCGTGCGCCTCGGCGTAGGTCGCGTCGGGGTGTTCGCCCAGGTAATGAGCCTCACGCAATTCGTGTTCGAGCAGCACGATGTCCTCGGCGAGGGGGCGTCCGGACCGCAATCGGATCCAGGCCTCGGCGATATCGGCGGACTCGTCGAAGCGCCGCCGGACGTGACCGCCGTTCTCGTAATCGCGCAACAGATGTTCGTCACGCATCAGATGCTGCTTGAGCCGCGCTATCTCGTCGGGCGTGAATCCGACCCGGCCGCCGGCCCGTGGCACGCCTGCCAGATGCCCGGCGATCTCCGCGATATCACTGTCGTCCGCCCGGAACCGTTCATAGGATGCGCGGGCCCACGACTCCTGGAAGTAGACGTCGCGCGGCCGGATCGCACCGCCGGTGAACTCATCGCCGCCGGACCCCGCATCGGGATGCCGGAAAACCACCGTGACTCCGGTATTTTCGCCCAGTGGGCCCTCGAGGCCGCGGTCTCCGGGCAGATCCGGGTCTCCGAAGGTGACTTCGGTGCAGCCCAGCTCGCGGGCCAGTTTTCCGGTGAAGGTCCGGCGCGCCGACTCCTGCGGCGTGAACCCGTCCTGCACTCCCGCGTTGAAGCTGTCCAGATTGTCGGTCAGCGCGCCGCCGTCGTACCACTCGTCGTGGATTCCCTGCACCCGATCGCCGAGTTCGTGCATCAGGTCGCGGAACATCTCGCGGCCCGTGGGGGTGTCGGGGCCTACGCGAATCTCGTAGTGCAGCACACCGTTCCCGTCGACCCACCCCTTGATGCCGTAGGCGGTGTCACCACCGTAGGTGCGGACGAAGGTCGACCCGTCCGGCTCGGGCGGTACGGCCGGTGGACGGGCCGGCTTGGTGCCGGTCGTGTCGTCCCGGGGCGGATGCGCGGAATCCCATGCTTCGCCGTAGCCGTGCCGGTAGCTCGGGCCGCCGTCGGGCGCATGATCGGCCACGGCCGGGCGGATCGCGTCGATGCCGGCCTGGTTGGCGATCCGGTCCAGTTCCGCCGCCCGCGCCGGCGGGTCCCCCTGGTGCCGGCTCGCCTGGGCGCGTGCATCGGTGAACGCGTCGCGGTAGATGCGCTCCAGCGCGCTCACCGGGATGTCGTGTCCCGCGTCGCGCAGTTGTGCCAGCGCGTTGAATTCCATGGCGTGCGCGGCGGTTTCCTCGTCGACCATCTGATCGACGTACTCGTCGCGCGTCATCCGGTCACGGTCGGAGATTCCATCGGCGGTAGCGCGTTCGTGTGCTCGTTCGGCGTGAATGGCTCCGTGGACCAGCGCGGCCAGCTGCTCGCCATCGGTACCGCCGATATCCAGCACCAGCCGCTGCCGCCCGGGCTCGTAGCGATGACCGCCACCGGCCTCGTGTTCGACGGTGACTCCCCGGGCCCGCAGCGTGTCGACGGCCCAGGAGCCGACCGGGGTTCGTTGCAGGTGCCGTTGTAGTCCGGCGATGATCGCCGCGGACTCCTGTGCGGCCAGATTCCGCGGGTCTACGCGCTGGGCGGGCTCCTCGTGCGCGGCGTCCGGCCGGTCGACCCGCTCGTAGCGGATCTCACCGTTGTCGCGGGTCCGGATGCTCAGGTACTCGGTGCGGGCGCCGCGAGCCATCGACTCGGCAATCTCCGGCGGCGCCTCGGCGAGGATGCGGTGCTGGTCGCCCGGACCGGCGGCGACCAGAAGTTGTTCCGGCTCACCGGGAATCAACGCGATGTGATCACCGACCAGCTCGGCGCCCGGGGCATCGACGATCATGTCGGCGAGCAGCTGTCGCCCCGCCTCCGCGGTGCCGTCCGAGCGCAGCCGGTCGGCCTCGGCGCGCGCATTGTGCTGCTGGTCGACGACATCGGACATCCGGCGCAGGTCGTGGCCCAGCCGGCGCAGTTCGGCGGCGCGCTCCGGCACCGGCCGCCCGTGCTCGAGTTCGTGCCCGACACCACGCAGTTGCTCGGCGAGCAGATACTGGACCATGTCGCGCCGCATGGTCGGGTCATAGGGCATCCGGTCGGCCACGCGGTCGGCGAGCTGCTCCAGCTCACGCGTGTACTCCCGCAGGCGCGCCTCGGCGATGTGCCGGTCCAGCGCCGTGGACCGGATTCGCTCGCGCACCGCCGGATCATCGGGCACATAGCGAATACTGTGGTCGGACGGTGTGCGAGCAAGCTCGTGCGCACGATTCCAGATATCGCGGTAGTGATCGGCGTAGGTGCGGCCGCTGTCGTTCGAGGACACGTGTTCGAGGTAGTTGCGCAGGTGATCGACCGCCACCTCATGGGCGATCTCATGGGCTTCCGGGCCGTCGGTTCCGCGGAGCGCGGTCTCGTATGCCCTGCGGTAGGCGGCCTCGGGGTCCCGCTCGACGATGTCGTAGCCGAGCTCGCGCAGCTCTGCCGCCAGCCGGAACCGGCGGCCGGAGGCCACCGCCTCCTCGTGCACCATCTCGCGCACATAGTCGTCTCGAGACAACTCCAGCGGCCGGTCCGCGGGCGACGCACCGTCGAGATAGCGTTCGGCGTGCACACTTTCGTGGGCAAGCGTCAGCGCCTGAGCGATCTGCCCACGCCCGTCGGCGTAGACGACCGCGGTGATGTCGCCCCGTCGAAACGACCCGTATCTCCCGTCGGCCGACGCACCACGATCGATGTAGTCGCGATAACGGCTGTCGGTGAGGCCTTCGAGAATTCTTCTGCCGGTCGGGGTGCGGAGCAGGAGTTCGCGCACCCGGCCGGTGTGGTCGTCGAACGCCTGCCGGATCCGCACCGCGACCGGATCCTGCTGCCGCGTCAGGGCTTCGCGCTGCTCGGGTGTGAGCGGGTGTACCGGACGGCCCTTGCGGTCGAACAGGATCATCTGAGTGTCGTGCAGGTCGGGCGGGGTATCCGCCGGATGCTCGGTCACCAGGCCCGTGCTCTGGTCCCGCACCACGATCCGGCCGCCGCCCTCGTGGGTCATGACATAGGCATGTGCGCCGACGACCCGCCTGCCCGGGCCCGCGTGATAGCCGTCGACCACCAGCGCCGCCGCGCCGGCACGCATCCGCGACAACCGCCGGGCGATAACGTCGTGATCGGCGACGCGCACCATCCGGCCACCGGCATCCGCCTGTACCTCCGCGGCGGTCATCCCTTCCGGTCCGATCGCGCGCTCGGGTAGCCGGATCGTCCTGCTGCCGGTGAGTTCCCGGATCAACCGCAGTGCGAGCTCGGCACAGCGTCCACGGGTGGATTCGTCGCGAACGGCCGGTCCCGCCGGTTCGGCGGGGCGGGGGCGCTCCGGTTCGGGCTGTTCGGTGCGGACCGGACGGGCCCGACCGTGTTCGACGTCAGCGGGGTGCGCGGGCATCCCGGGCACAGCCTGATCGGCGAGCCGATTCCCGGCGCCGTTGTTGCGCCGGTGCGATGGGGTGGACTCGCCGCTGTCGGGAGCGTGCGGTTTGACCATCGCACCGTCGTTGCCGTCGTCGGCTGCCGGGCGACGACGAGGGGCTTCGCTTCCGGAACCGGAATCAGGGTGGTGCCCTGTTGAATCGGTCCGCGGTTCCAAAGGAGCGGAGGCCGCGTCGTCGTGCGGACGAGCCGCAGAGTCGTCGTGTGGACCGGCGACAGCTTCATCGTGCGAGCGACCCGCAGCGTCGTCGTGTGGACCGGCCGCAGAGTCGTCGTGCGAACGGGCCGCAGAGTCGTCGTGCGAACGGGCCGCAGAGTCGTCGTGCGAACGGGCCGCAGAGTCGTCGTGCGAACGGGCCGCAGGGTCATCGTGCGAGCGACCCACACGGCTCGCGTGCTCTCCGGCGGAACTCTCATGCGGGACGACGTCGTGCTCGGGGACGATGTTGTCGCTGCCGGTCTCCACACGTCGGGTCACCGGCTCGTTCGCATCGCGTGCGGTGCCCGAATCCACGTCGCGCGGGTGCGGGAGATCAGGGGACCGGCCCTCGGTGGCGCGCCGCATGTCCCGCTCGAGGTCTCGACGCCCAGGGTGCTCCCCGTCCCGTACCCCAGCGTGCTCGGAGTCACGGGGTGCGCCGGAATCGGGATCACGCGGAGCGTGCACGTCCTGCTCGGACGGGTGTGGCGAATCGACGGCGGGGTCGGCACGTTGCTCCACGTCCCGCCGCGCCACTGCCTCCGGGTCGCGCGGAGCCGAGCGGTCCACCGACCTCGGTTCGTGGCCGGGCCGAACGGCGTCGGAACGGTCCGGATGTTCTGCCTCCCGCGCATTGCGCGCCGGCTCGAGTTCGGATACCCGGCCCGCCGCGGGACGGTCCGGCGTGCCGCCGGCCTGGTCGGGTGCCTGCGGTGCACGGGCACCTTCGTGCGGTTCCCCGGCGGTCCGCGGTGGCTCCGCCGCACGAACCTGATCCGTACCCGCCCCGGCGCCGGTGTAGTCGCGTGCCGGGGCGGGCTCTGTCTCAGCGGTCAGCCGATCGCGAGTACCGACGGTGGGGCGCTGCGGTGATTCGCCGCCGGCAACCCGGGCCTGCACGCGCGGCTCTGCGGCGGGGCGTGGCCCCGATGGATCGGCCGCGCCCGCTCGGGGTTGCGGCCGGGCCTCGGAAACAGCACCGCGGCCGGGCTCGGAACCGGTGCGAGTGCCGGCCCCGCGGGCAGCATCGGAGGGCCGGGCGTCGCCGGTGCGAGAGACCTCGGAACCGGCGGCCGGGCCCCGCGCATCGGCCGGGGAACCACTACCGGTCCCGGTGGCAGTCGTCGATGTCCCCGAGGACGTACCGGGGCCGGTCGATGCAGCGGTCCCTGGCGACGCACCGGGCCCGTGCACCGCAGTCGATGCCGCTGCCGGAGCAGGCGACGAGGTCGCGTCGGATGCCGGTCCAATTTCGTGTCCGACGGACATGTCGGACGGCGGCGGTGTCGAGTCCGAAGTTCCGGTGTGCGCACTCGGTTCGCGGACCTCGGCGCCCTGAGCCGCAGGAGCTTCCCCACTCTCCGCCGGCCCGTACTCCGTTGTGCCCGTGCCCCGGTCGTGGGCTTCGGGCACGGCGTCTGCTTCCGAATGCGGGGGCGAGCCGACGGCCGTCTCGGAGGTGAGGTGCGGTCCCGGACCAGCACCGGATGCTTCCTGCTGCGGCATCGTCCTCGACGGACTGTCCGATGCCACAGGGCCACCGTCGGCATTCGCCCCGGACGACCGCACCTCGGCGGGGCTGCCCTGCACCTCGGCCGAGGGGGCGGAACTCGGCGAATCCGAGCGGTCTCCGATCGAATCATGCGACGTCGCCACGCTTTCCGGAGGCAACCCGGCCCCGGACGGACGCTCGTGTACACCGGCGGTAGTGGCCGGGCCTCCGCCCACACCATGGTCGTTCGGCCCAGCCCCACCCCGCACCGCATCCGGCGAACCGGCACCGGTATGCACCACAGGTACGCCGTGCACCGCGGCCGGATCGGCACCCTGCGGATCGACATGCGCATTCGGGACCGTGCCGTCGTGCCGGAAGTTGTGCAGCTCTCCGATATTGCCCAGATCCACTCGCGGCGCATTCAGCTTCCAGAACGGCGAGTTCTCGAAATGGCTGTGTGCGAAGTTGTGATTGACCGCCGAGACACCACCGGTGATCCCGCCCGCACTGAACATGCGCCAGTCGACGTGCGTGTTCTTCAGGTTGTCCACGGCGGTACCCAGGCCACCGTGCGCAAGGTCGGAGGTGAACTGCCAACCCACCATGCCGCCGAAAGCCGCCGCCGAGTTGACCAGTCCCGATCCGGCACCGATGCCGGCGCGGGTCAGGTTGGCCCCCCACTTCGAGGTGATGTCCCCGGCCTCGTCCCGAAAGGCGTTGCCGAACTTGCGCCCCAGTGCCTCACCGAATCCGCCGCCCGCGGCGCCACCGACACCGGCCGCGAATGTGGTGAGGCCCAGCTGATTCCAGTCGAGACCGTCGCGATGCCCCTGCCAGACCTGAAATTCCTGGATCGCGAACTCCTGCAGCGCCCCCAATCCCGCATTCAGCAGCACATGCCGGAAAACAAACCGCACCAGCGCATTCTCGGCCAGCCTGCCGGCCCACCCCGCCATCGCGGTGAGCATGCGTCGCAGCATCACTCGCACCGCGACCCGGGTGGCGACGATGATCCCTGCCTCTGCGGCCGGTGCCGTGGGCGGGAAAATCCATACCGCGGCGATATCGGCGGCGGTGATCACCAGCGTCGAATAGAACATCAGCTTGGTGTATTGGATCTGGGTGCCACCACCGTCGACGGAGTCACCGACCTGATCGAAGTATCCGGCCAGCGCCTCCAGCGAATCCTTGCCGGTGCGCATGCTGTCGAACGTGTCGCTCATCTGCCGGCGCCCCTCGCCGGCCGGATACGCCGCCAAGGTAGCGGTCTTCGCCTCGTCCATCAGGGTCAACACGACGCGTAGCTCGTCGGCCGCGGCATGCCAATCCCCGGCCAGAGCCCACATGTCGTCTTCGTTGCCGTCGGGCCACTCCATACCGACCACGGCGCCCAGCCATTCGAGCCAGCCGGGAAACTCGATCATGCGCGGCTCACCGGACTACCAGCTGGAATCGGTGATCCGGCGTTCCGGTGCGGCCGGATAACTCTCCGCATCCTCGAACCGCAGCTCGTCGGCACCGTAACCGACATCGCGTTCGGGTGAATCCGGCGGCGCCAGTGACGGTTCGGGCGCCGTAGGCAGCCGCACGTCGGGCATGTCCTCGATGAGATCGGTGAGTGTGGGCAGCTTGGCGCGGCGCTGTTGCAGGGGCGCCGTCAACTCCCGATGCTTGTCCGCCAGCTCCTCGGCCGCCTGCTGCGCCGCCTCCGTTACCGCGCGGGCGATCTCCGGATAGCTCAGATCCTCGATTCCGGCGCCGAACTTCGTTTCCACCACGGTGCCGTCGGCATTCACACTCACCGTGACCCGGTTCTTGCGCACGGATGCGGTGCCGGTCAATTCCGCACGGTCGCGCTGGATTCGGGCGATGACGCGCAACTGCTGCTTGGCTTCACCGAGAATGCCCGCCAGCTCGGACTGCATATGTTCGTTCGTCATCGGAATCCGTCGGTATTGCCGTGTTCCATCGTCTCCAGATAGGTGGCACTGTCGGTTTGCCCGTCGGAGACCTTCTGAAAGGCGTCGGCGAAGCCGCGCGCACCGCCGACCATATTGTCGTGAGCAGCCAGATAGCCGTCGCCTGCACCACTTCCGGCGAACTGCGCGCCGAGTGTGTCATTGCCCCAGGGGCTGCCGTAGTGACTCGTCCGGCCGTGCAATCTGGTCAGCACCTGCTCGATGTGATCACGCACATCCTGCGTCTTTCCGGCAGCGGTACGGAGTGTGGTCACTTCGACTTCGATCTCGTCCGCCATTGTCGGCTCCCTCCGTCCCACCTACCGGGTCGCCCCCGGAAGCGCTGGTTCCGACCATGACAGTGGCGGGAGAATCATCGGTGGCGACGATGTGAACACCCCATGTCCGGATCGGAAATCACTGGACCGATACTCCACAATGGAGTCATGCGAATCCTGGTACAGCGAGTCGCCTCCGCCCGGGTCACGGTCGCCGACGAGGTGGTCGGGCAGATCGATCCGCCGGCAGCCGGTGTGCCGCACGGCCTGCTCGCCCTGGTGGGCGTTACCGAAACCGATACCGAGGCCATGGCGAAATCGCTGGCCGACAAGCTGTTCCGGCTCCGCATTCTGGACGGTGAGCGTTCCGCGGCCGACCTGGGCGCACCGATCCTGGTGGTCAGCCAGTTCACGCTCTATGCCGATACCGCCAAGGGCCGCCGCCCCTCCTGGTCGGCCGCCGCGCCCGGGCCGATTGCCGAACCACTGGTCACCACCTTCGCCGATACCCTGCGTGGGCTGGGCGCCACCGTCGCAACCGGCCGTTTCGGTGCCCATATGCAGGTATCCCTGGTGAACGATGGACCGGTCACCCTGCTGCTCGAGGCATAGCAGGCAGCTACTCCTCCTGATAGTCGTTCATCCGCTGCAGAATGTGCTCGGCCTCGGTGTCGATCCACTCGATCAGTCCCGCCGATCCCATCCCCGTCGCGATCGGTGCCGGGTCCTCCAACGGCATCACGTACCGGCCGTCGCCGGGCAGGTCTCGCCACAAGCGCGCGACCGAGAGCCGGCCGCGGGGACCGAATTTGGATCGGCCCTGGGTCAACCGGACGGTGCCGCAGTGGGTTGCGGGTAGGTCGAAGAAGGCCGAACTGGTCAGCCCGTCGTCGTCATCGTCGTCGTCGGCGATCATCGAACCACCCGCGCGGGACCGGTCACCGGTACCGCTGATGTCGAGTTCGATCGGTCCGCGGCGGCCGGGCTCGGCAGCGGGTATCAAACCGGCGACCGTCTCCCCGAGTGCCCGCGGATCACATGCCGTGATCGTGAATCCCGCGGCGTGGTTGATGGTTTCCCCCGGAAGCTGAGTCACCAGAAATCCGCGCGAGCCGAGCCGCCCGGCGTAGAAGCGCACCCGCTTCTGCGGGTTGTCGAAATCGCTGTCCTGCCAGACCTCACCGCCGACCAGCACCTCGGGCAGCACCATGGTGTCCACGATCGCTTCGAAAGCGCTGTCCTCGCGGGCCGCCAGTTCCGCTCGGGCACGGTGCCATTCGCGCTCGTATTCGTCCATGTAGGGGATTCGACTGGTGATGCTGAACATCGACGGCACCAGCCCGAAAAACCTGGTGTCGCACAGCACCTTGTATTCCAGGTCTGTCAGAGTCCACCTGTTCACTGTTCCCCGCTCATGGTTCGATCACCGGCTTGACCCGGAAAGGGGTCTCCCCCATCGCGTCGTCGAGCCAATCCGTAGAGGTCAGATACTTCGGGCGCCGATGCTGGCCCTGCCCGCCACCGTTCGCGGCACTCGAGGCCGGAGTACCCGCCATCCCGGGCTGACCGGGTTGCCCCGGCTGACCGGCCTGCTGGTCGTTCGGATCCTGAGCACCCGGGCCGTAGGAGGCGAGATCCGCGGCCAGGGAAGCCCGCGGGAACCTGTCGGGCTGACGCGGTTGCTCGAGCTGTTGCGGGGTGGTCGTATCGTCCGCACCTGCCAGGTTCGATGCCGCACCGCCGAAGTCGGCCGCACCGCCACCTCCGGAACTGTCTGCACCGCCGCTCCCCGGATCAAGGTGGTCCGCGACATCGGACAGGCCCTCGAGGCCGGGGGTCTCGCCGAGTTGACGCAACCGATCGGCCAGCCCCTGCGTGGGATCGTCCGAGGACCCGGTCAGCAATTCGTCGAGACCGGGGATGCTGGACAGCAGCTTGCTCAGCTCCGGATTGCCGGCCGACAGACCCTCCAGGCCGGTGCCGCCGGGAACCAGCTGGTCGAGCCCCGGGATCCCCGACAACAGGTCACTCAGTTGTGGATTGCTCGCGAGCAGTTGATCGAATCCGGGGATGCCGTGCAGCAGTTGCCCCAGGCCCGCCAACGCGTCGTGGGCCTGCTGCCCGAGCTGCGTGAGTGCCTGCTCACCCCCGGTGACCAGTGACTCGAGCGGGTCGGCCGGATCGGACGTGCCGGTGCGGTTCCCCAGCAGGGAATCCAGTGGCGTCGATCGCGGAGATTCCGTCGTGGTGCCGCCCGAGAACGGGGACTCCAGCGGATTCGCACTGCCCGTGGTCACCGATTCGCCGTACGGATCCACGTCCCCGTTGGTGGGCACCGCGGAATCCTGTTGTCCCACGAGCCCGGACAGCAACTCATCCAGCGACGGCAGTTGCTGATTGTTCTTGTTCGCCCCCGCACCGGGCTGCGTGGTCTTACCGAGACTCGAGGGAACCGTGGACGACCCCGTTCCCGACCCACCGGTCCCCGAGCCGGAGCCACTACTGCCGGAGCCATTGCTGCCACGCCCCGAGAACGGTGTGCTGCCAGGCGACGAACTACCTCCGGACGACCCGGTGCCGGTACCGCCCAGCCCATAGGAATTCAGCAGGTCGTCGAGGTTCTGCAGCTGCTGCGAGTTGTTCGCCCCGCCGCTGCCCGAACCACTACCGTTGCGGCTCGATCCCTGTCCGGAGGAGCCGGATCCACCGCCGTAGGAACCACCGCCGTAACCGCTTCCGTAACCGGACCCGTATTCGCCGGAACCCCCGGTCCCGTCACCGCTACCGGAGACGTCACCATTGGTGGGCACATAGTCACTGCCCTCCCCTTCGCCGCTCCCGTAGCCCGTACCGCTGCCGGACCCGGACCCACTGCTCGAGCCTTCTCCACTGCCGGAGCCCTCGCCGCTCCCGTCCCCTGCACCGCTGCCGGAGCCGTACCCCTGCCCGTTCCCGTTCCCGTTCCCGTTGCCTTGGCCGTAGCCCTGGCCGTTCCCACTATCGCTGCCCTCGCCGCTCCCCTGCCCGTTGCCGGCGCCGGAGCCCTCCTCGTAACCGGCTTCATAGCCCTCGTTGTAGGCCTCCTGCAACTGTTCCTGGGTGGTCGCACTCCCGCTGCCCTGCCCGTTCCCGTCGCCTTGACCGTTCCCGTCACCTTGGCCGTTGCCGTTCCCCTGGCCGTTGCCGCTCCCTTGACCGTTTCCGTCACCCTGGCCGTTGCCGTTGCCTTGACCGTTTCCGTTGCCGTTCCCGTTGCCCGAAGTACTGTCGCCCTCGGCCTTTCCGGGGATCTCGATGGTCGGGATCGTGGAGATCGTGGACTTCATCGGCTCGGCGTAATACTTCTTGTAGTAGCCACGGAACTCGTCGGTGTGGTGGTTCTTGCAGCCCGTCTTTTCCTTCGCTCCCGGCGCCGGCATCGACTTTCGGGTGGCCTCCAGCCAATCACTGGTATAGCGCAGGCTCGCGCCCGTCACCTCGATCGCATCGATAAGATCCTGCGCGCTGTTCTTGTAGTTTCGTACCGCATTCACCGCAGCGGCCGAGGAATCCCCGGTCCAGTCGGCCTGAAGTTTGGCGATCTGGTCGACATATTTCGTCAGATGATTCGTCAGCGCGGTCGACATCCCGTCCCAGAATCCGGACAGTTCCATCGGCGGACCCGAGTGAATCGTCTGCCCCAACTCGATCAACTGATCCCAGTCCAGGCTGTCGGCATTCTCGATATTGATTGTGACGGAATCGGTTTTGCCACCGTATCCCTGAATCGCTTCGGGGAAGCTCGGCATGCTCCAACTGTCGTCCAGCACGGACATTCCGAGGTCGGCGACCACACTGCCGGTCGCGGTCGCGGTGGGGACCGTGACATTACTGGTGGCATTCTTGGGGTTGGCCAGGCTGTCGAAGTTGAAGGTCGAGCTGTCCTCGTGTGCGTCGAAGGTCTTACCGGCGGCAACGAAGGTGGCGAACTGATCGCGCACCACATTCGCATGGGTCATCAGTGAGTCGTACAGCGCCGTACCGTGTTTGCTGTACACCCCCGCCAGGTCGCGGCTGGATTGCAGCATGCTGAAGGCTCCCACCGAATCGGCTCGAGCATCGCGCACCGATTGCGCCAGCGCTTGCAGATTCGCGATCAACTGCGCTGCGGCATCGGTCGCGGCCTTGATGTCCTTCGTATCGAATTGCAGCTTTCCGGCATTCGCCGACCCCAGAACCTGAGTCCACTCCGTGGTATCCGCATTGGGCATCGTCATGTCAGCCACCGAGCCCCTCGGTAGCGCCGCCTTCGGCGGCCTGGAATTGCTCGGCCGCCGACCGCTCCCCCGCACCGAACTCGTGTAGCGCGTCGGCCATGCTGTAACCACCCTCGATCAGGTTCTGCCGCGACGTCTTGTAGCCCTTGTCGCCGTCGGCGAACTTCTTGCCGGACTTGTCATTTCCCCACGGCTGATTGGTCGCATCGTCCTCGATGCCGGTCAATGTTCCGTTCAAGGTGTCGATCACCGCCCGAACCCGTTGCGAAACTTCCTCGGGCAGATCGGCGGCTCGGATCAGCGCGTCGGTATCCACCTCGATGTAATCGGCCATATTCGGTCCCTGCCTGTGTGCCTACAACTCGAGCGGCTTGTCGACATTCGGATCGTTCCCGGCGGGGTTGTCGCCGAATGGATTGTCACCGAACGGGTTCGCACCGGCCGGATCGACGCCCGCCGGATTCTCTCCGAACGGGTTGACGCCTGCCGGCTCCTCCCCGAACGGGTTCTGGCCGACCGGATCGCCCGGCGACCCCTCCGGCGGTGCCGGCGGCAGGTGCGCGGCATCCAGCCATTCCTGCTCACCCGGAGCGTCCGGCGCGTCGTAAGGCGACGGCATGGGGCCGATATCCGGCACCCGCTTCGGCCGCGTCTTCGCCCGGTAATCCTTGCCCGGCCCCAGATTCGCCGGATTGTCGTCTCTGGGATCGGGAGCCGGCGCGCCCGGCTCCACGGGAGGAGTGGGCGGCGGTGGAGTATGCGGCGGTCCGGCCGGCGGTTCCGGCGGCGCGTGCGTCGGTGGCGGGGGCGGAGGCGCATGCGTCGGCATGGGCGGTACCGGCGGGTGTACCGGAGCTACCGGTGGATGTACTGCAGGATCGACCGGCCGCGCGGAGGAGGGCAGCGGGCGCGAGAAGTTCGGCTGCTGCTGGTGCGGACGCGGCCCGGTCTCGTTCGGCGACGCGCCGTGCTGCCCCGTCGTCGGCGCGGGTGGCGGGGGTCCCACAGGATCAGGGAACGGCCGGGAGAAGTTCGGCGTACCCGTCGTCGGCCGCGGGATCGGGGCGGGCGTGGACACACCCTGCGAACTGGGATCACCGTGGGCTACGCCGATGGTCGACGGGTGCGGGACCGAGCCGTCACCGTCGAACAACTCGGCGTGCAGCGGCGGCGGTATCCGGGTGTTCGTACTCGATTCGACCGGTGGAAACAGCGGCGAAGTGTGCGGGGCCGGGGACGAAGTGTGGGAGCTTGCGCCCACCGGTCCGGTGACATCGCCCGGATGGTGGGTGGAACCGTCACCGAAGCCCGAATGTGAACTCCCCGATGCAGCCTGCGGCGTCCAATCTGCCGGGCCCGCACGGTATCCGGTGTCCGCATCGTCCGGCAGCCGGAACTCCCACGCCCTACCTTTACCTTTGCCCGTGTAAACGGTATCGACGGAATGCTCAGCACCCGAGCCCATGTGGTTCACCGCGCTCGACGGGCCGGGAACCGATGCGCCGCTCGGCGGTACCAGACGTGACCCCCACGGATTACCGGTACCTGCCGGTCCCGCGCTGTCGCTCACGTCGGAGGACAACGATGGCGGTGTGGCCGAACGCGGCGGAGGCGAGTCGAAACCGAAATCGAAACCATGGCTCTCTGCCGCAATCGCGGGGTTGGAATTGCTCAGCGGCCACGTCGGCCCGTGGCCGCCGGTACCGGTCGCACCGGACTCGTTCGGCACGACCGACGGGGTGACCGCCGGGTGATTGCTGGAACTCGACCCGTCCGAAGGTGTCGGGACCGAGTTGGTGTGCGGCACTGCCCCACTGGTGTCGGTGGATGCCGGGGCCGTTGGAGTGGGTGCCCGGGAAACAACCGGAGTCTCATGCGGGGTCGGTGCCGGCGTGACCGCGGGGGTCGCATGCGGCGTCACCGCCGGGCTCTCGTGCGGTGTGGCCGGCGGACGGTTACTGGACGGTGCCCAGGGCGCCTTCTGATTCATCCACAGGTTGAAGCGCGGATCCCCCGACGAATCGGTTGTCGTCTTCGTGCCGATACCGCGGATTCCACCGACCATCGCGCCACGGCCTGCCGCACCCACCCACCCTTCGGGGCCGGCGAAAGCGCCGGCGATATCGCCCGTCACCGCGCCCGCACCGAGGTTGCCGAACACGTTGCCGAACACACCGGCCGTCGCACCGATCACCGCCCCCTGTGCGAAGTAGCCGGAGCGGAACGGCATCGAGCTGATCGCACCGCCGAAGTGCTTACTGATCCCGAAACCCATATAACGGCCGAGCTCACGGCTGGGAATCGTGCTCAGCGCCGAGGCCGCCCAGGACGCGCCGAACTCCTTCCAGTTGAATCCGTGCCGCTTCCCCTCCGCGATCTGCGCGCCCTGCACGATCGCGTTTGTCACCGGCGCCCAGAGCGCGCCCTCACCGAATTTCAGGGTGTAGACGCCCATACCTTTCGCCGTCGGCAGGATCGTCTTGGCCTTGTACTTCCAGGTCTGGCCGCGCATACCCCGCCAGGTCGCAGGGGAGAGGATGTGCTTCATCCAGTACCTGGAGGCGCCATTGAGTTCGGCGCGGGTAGCGAAACCCAGTTTCGCCCAGGCGCGTTCGAGTGCGTTCTGCAAGGCGTCGGCGATGAACTTGACGATCGAACGGGTGGTGCCGATCGCCGCAGCCTCGACCGCCGGAGCAGTGGGCGGGAACAGCCACGCCCAGGCGATCTCGACCAGCAGGATGCACAGCGAGACAATGATATTGATCTTGGCCGACTGGAGTTCGGTACCGACGTCGAAGGTCGATTCGCTGACCGTCTTGAAACCTTCGGCCATCGTGGCCAGCGATTGGTCTCCCTGGAGAAACACATCGAAGAGGTGACCGATCTGGTCCGCTGCGTCACCTGCCGGAAAAGCTGCCATCGCCGCCTTTTTCGCCGCGTCGATCCCCGACACCTGGGCCGCGAGATCAGTGTGCGCCTGCTCCCACGCACGCGACACCGCCCACATCTTGTCCTCGTCGCCGTCCGGCCAGCTCGCTCCGGCAACCCAGGCGATCGGGCGCACCGGCGGTGGGAGATACAGGCTCACCGGAATCAGTCCTCGTCGGAGACCATGGAGCGGCGCACACTGCCGTCCAGGTGTCCGTCGGATTCCGGTTCGCGATAGTCCTCCGGCCGCTTCGGCACCGGCGGCTCAGTGGGCATCATCTCCCCCAGATCCGGTGCCCCCTCGATGATTTCGGACAGTTTGGGCAGCTGCAGCTTGCGCTCGCGCAGCGGTTCCATCAGTGCCGCACCCTGTCGCAATACCTCGTCCGCGGCCTGCTGCACCGCGGCGGTCATTCCCGCGGCGATCTCGTCATAGGTCAGTTCCGAGATGTCGTCGGCGAACGTGGTCTCGATCAGCAGGCCGTCGGCGTTGACCGTGACCTCGATCCGCTGTTCACAGGTGCTCGCGGTGGCGGTCAGCCGGGAACGGCGCAGCTGGATCTCGGCGATGCCGCGCAGTTGGTCGTCGAGGCCTTCCAGCACCGTCATCATGTCGGTACGCAACCGTTCGTTGACCACCGTCGTCACCTCCACCGTCGAATCCGCATCGACCACAACAGCACGACAGCTTGAATACTTGGTGGCGCACAATGAAATTCGACAGGGGCGAACGGGGAAACACTATGCGTACCGACCGCTTCCGGGCCGGCGCGCAGCACTGCGTCAGCCCCGTGCGCTGCGCTGCGTCGAAGGCGTATCCTGCGCTGTCGGCATACCGGTACGCCGCACTGTGGCACACCCGCAGCGCACGCCCGACGTGGTTGTGAGATGTCCAAGCTGCCGGGCGGAAGGCGGAATTCGCAGGCGGTGCCGGGTTACGTTCGCGACCTGCGAACCCTGCGCCGTCACACGACCGAGGAGGACCCGTGACCGATCGCACGAATGTTGTGAACGCTGGACCGAGCCCCGGAAGATATGAGGTACTCGACTACTTCGGCAAATGTCCCGAATGCGGCTATCCCGCACACGCCGCGGCGGAAGCCACCGATGCGACGACGGTCGTCGCCTCGTGTGATCGGCCCTGCGGATGGACCGGGATGGTCCCGTTGACCACTATGACCAGCCGTACCCGGTAAACGACACAACGCACCCGAGACCGCACCCGCGCCCGGTCGCAACGACACCCGCTGTGGGATCAGCGGTCGTCGTTGCTCCGGTGCCGAACGGCAACAAGCGCATCGAGCAGAGGGTTGGACTATTCGTCGCGCAGGGTGAGGATGCGCGGGCCGTCTTCGGTGACCGCGACCGTGTGCTCCCAATGTGCGGCACGGCTGCCGTCGGTGGTGACCACGGTCCAATCATCGTCGAGCGTGGCGGTTTCCGTGGTACCGAGTGTCAGCATCGGCTCGATGGCCAGCACCGAACCCACGACCAGTTTCGGACCGCGACCGGGTGCGCCCTCATTGGCCAGGAACGGATCCATATGCATCTGGCGGCCGATACCGTGCCCGCCGTACCCGTCGACGATGCCGTAGGGCCGGCCGTGCTCCTTTTCGGCGGCACGGGTCCCCAACTCGATCGCATGCGAGACATCGGTGAGCCGGTTGCCCGCCAGCATCGCGGCGATTCCGGCCTCCATCGACAGCCTGGTGGCCTCGCTGAGCAGCCGATCCGCCTCGATGATCGTGCCGACGCCGAACGTCCACGCCGAGTCACCGTGCCAGCCGTCGAGGATCGCCCCACAATCGATGGACACCAGATCACCCTCGCCGAGGACCTCGTCCTTCGACGGGATGCCGTGCACCACTCGATCGTTGATCGAGGAGCAGATCGACCCCGGGAACCCGTGGTACCCCTTGAACGAGGGCACCGCTCCCGCGTCGCGAATGACCTGCTCGGCAACCTCGTCCAAGGCCAAGGTCGAAACGCCCGGCGCGGCGGCCGCGCGTACGGCCACCAGCGCACGGCCGACGACCGCACCGGCCGCCGCCATGGCATCCAGCTCACCGGCGGTGCGGAACGGCACCACCTTCTTCTGCTTGAGGCCGAAACCCATTCGCGTCAGCGACCCAGCGCGCGCATGACGCGGTTGTTGACCTCTTCGACCTCGCCGACGCCGTCGACCGAGGCGACCAGGCCATCGTAGTGCTGCAGCAGCGGCGCGGTCTCCTCCCGGTACACGTGCATCCGATTGCGGATGACTTCCTCGGTGTCGTCGCCGCGGCCACGGCTGAGCATCCGCTCGACCACCACGTCGTCGGCGACCTCGAAACTCACCACGGCATCGAGCGGCTGTCCGGCCTGCTGCAGCATCTTCTCCAGCGCGACGGCCTGATCGACGGTGCGGGGGTAGCCGTCGAGCACGAAACCGTTGGCGGCATCCGGTTCGGCGATCCGCGACTCGACCATGCGATTGGTCACATCACTGGGCACCAGGTTGCCGGCGTCGATGTACTTCTGTGCTTCGCGGCCGAGCGGAGTCTGCTGGGAGATGTTCGCGCGGAACAGGTTGCCAGTGGAGATGTGCGGCACCCCCAACTTGTCCGACAGCAGTTCGGCCTGTGTCCCTTTACCGGCACCGGGCGGTCCGAGCAGTACGAGTCTCACTTGAGGAACCCTTCGTAATTTCTGTTCATCAGTTGGCTCTCGATCTGTTTGACCGTATCGAGGCCGACGCTCACGATGATCAAGATCGACGTTCCGCCGAATGCCATGAAGTTCGAACCACCGCCGCTGCCGCCGCCGTTCGTCAGCAGGTTGGGCAGCACGGCAACAGCACCGAGATAGATCGAACCGGGCAGGGTGATTCGGCTCAGGACATAGTTCAGATAGTCGGCGGTCGGCTTACCCGGACGGTAACCGGGGATGAACCCACCGAACTTCTTCATCTCGTCCGCACGTTCCTCCGGATTGAAGGTGATGGCGACGTAGAAGTAGGTGAAGAAGACGATCAGGGCGAAGTAGATCGCGATATACACCGGGTTCCCCGGCTTGACGAGATACTCCTGGATGATCTTCTGCCACCAGCTGTCCGAATTCTGCGACGAGGTCAGCTGCGCGACCAGGTTCGGCAGATACAACAGTGAGGACGCGAAGATCACCGGGATCACACCGGCCTGGTTGACCTTGAGCGGTAGGTACGTGGAGGAGCCGCCGTACATCTTGCGCCCGACAACGCGTTTGGCGTACTGGACCGGGATTCGCCGTTGCCCCTGCTCGACGAAGATCACCGCCACGATCACCGCCACGGCGGCAACGCAGACCAGCCCGAAGACCAGGCCACTCTTGCTGTCGAGGATCGACTTGCCCTCGGCCGGGATGCGGGCGGCGATGCCGGCGAAGATCAGCAGCGACATGCCGTTGCCGACGCCGCGCTCGGTGATCTGCTCGCCGAACCACATGACCAGCGCCGCACCGGCGGTCATCACCAGCACGATGATGATCATGCCGAAGACGGAGGTGTCGGCGAGGATTTCGTCCGGGCAGTCTCGCAGCAGCTGACCGCGCGCGGCCAAGGCGACCAGGCCGGTGGCCTGCAGCACCGCCAACGCGATCGACAGATAACGCGTGTACTGCGTCATCTTGGTCTGACCGGATTGGCCTTCTTTGCGGAGTTCCTCGAACCGGGGAATGACCACCGTCAGCAACTGGATGATGATGCTCGCGGTGATGTAGGGCATGATGCCGATCGCGAACACCGACAGCTGCAGCAGCGCGCCACCGGAGAACAGGTTGATCAGCTGGTAGATCCCCGCATTGTCGCCGCCGGAGACGACGTCGATGCAATGCCGGATGGCCCCGTAGTCCACACCGGGCGACGGCAGCGCGGCACCCACTCGGTACAACGCGATCAGTCCCAGCGTGAAGAGAATCTTCCGCCGTAGGTCCGGGGTCCGGAAAGCCGACACGAAGGCGGAAAGCACAGATCCTCCTGGCTGACGACACGGGGGGCACGCCCACTCCTGTCACCTCGGCACATACCGATGCCCTCGAGTGGAGGGCCGGCCTTGTGCCACGACGACGGGGCGGACTAGTTGGTAGACAACACTTGAACTCTAACAGCGACGCCGGACGGGCCTTCACCCGTCCGGCGCCCCGACTGTATATCGGTAACTGTCAGCCCAGCTCGGTGGCGGTGCCACCGGCGGCGGTGATCTTCTCCTTGGCGGAGCCGGAGAACTTGTCGGCGCTGACCTGCACGGCCACCCCGATCTCCCCCTCGCCGAGGACCTTCACCAGCTGGTTCTTACGCACGGCACCGGCAGCGACGAGTTCGTCCTTGCCGATGGTGCCGCCCTGCGGGAACAGGCGGGCGAGATCGCCGACGTTCACAACCTGGTACTCGACGCGGTTGGGGTTGGTGAACCCCTTCAGCTTCGGCAGGCGCATGTGAATCGGCATCTGGCCGCCCTCGAACCCGGCCGGCACGTTCTTGCGAGCCTTCGTGCCCTTGGTACCGCGACCGGCGGTCTTACCCTTGGAGCCTTCACCGCGACCCACACGGATCTTCTCGGTCTTGGCGCCCGGGGCGGGACGCAGGTGGTGGAGCTTGATGGGGGTCATGCTTTCTCCTCCTCAACGGAAACGAGGTGGCGCACGACGTTGATCAGCCCGCGGTTCTGGGCATTGTCCTCGCGGATCACGGACTTGCGGATTCCGCGCAGTCCGAGAGTGCGAAGCGATTCCCGCTGATTCTTCTTGGCGCCGATCGTGGACTTGATCTGGGTCACCTTGAGCTGTGCCATGTCAGGCTCCCTGTCCGGCACGCGCACGCAGCATGCCCGCCGGGGCAACGTCTTCGATCGGCAGACCGCGGCGAGCGGCCACCTCTTCCGGACGCTGCAGCATCTTCAGAGCCGCCACCGTCGCGTGCACGACGTTGATGGCGTTGTCGCTACCGAGCGACTTGGCGAGGATGTCGTGGATGCCGGCGCATTCGAGCACGGCACGCGCGGCACCACCGGCGATCACACCGGTACCGGGCGAAGCCGGACGCAGCATGACGACACCGGCCGCAGCCTCACCCTGCACCGGGTGCGTGATGGTGCTGCCGATCATCGGGACGCGGAAGAAGCCCTTACGAGCCTCCTCGACACCCTTCTGGATGGCCGCGGGAACTTCCTTGGCCTTGCCGTAACCGACACCGACCAGGCCGTTGCCGTCGCCCACGATCACCAGGGCGGTGAAGCTGAAGCGACGACCACCCTTGACGACCTTGGAGACACGGTTGATCGCGACAACCCGCTCGAGCTGGTTCTTGTCGGCCGCATTGTCGCGACGATCGCCGCCACCGCGACGGTCACGACCGCCACCGCGGCCGCCTTCATTGCTGTTGCTGTTCTGCCCGGCGGGTCCGTTGCCGCCGTCACGCCGCTGACGTCCCGGCATCAGACGTTCCTTCCGTTCAGGGTCATTATGTTCGTGAGTCGAGTCTGCATCAGAACGTCAACCCACCTTCACGCGCCGCATCCGCGAGCGCGGCGATCCGACCGTGGTAGTCGTGACCACCGCGGTCGAACACCACAGCCTCCACGCCGGCGGCCTTCGCGCGGGCGGCGAGCAGCTCGCCGACCTTGGCGCCCTTGGCGGACTTGTCACCGTCGAACGCGCGCACATCGGCTTCCACCGTGGACGCGGCGGCAACGGTCTTGCCGACGGAATCGTCGATCACCTGGGCGTGCAGATGCCGCGAGGAGCGGAACACGACCAGACGCGGACGCTCGGCGGTGCCGAGGACCTTCTTGCGCAGACGGAAGTGCCGACGGGTCTTGGACACCCGGCGACGAGTCGACGCGTCCTTGCCGACCGGCTTGCGGGCGGCCTTCTGAACTTCAGTTTGTGCCATGGCTTACTTACCCGTCTTTCCGACCTTGCGGCGAACGACCTCGCCGGCGTAGCGGATGCCCTTGCCCTTGTACGGGTCGGGCTTACGCAGGCCGTGGATCACCGCGGCGATCTGGCCGACCTTCTGCTTGTCGATACCCGACACCGAGAACTTGGTGGGGGCCTCGACCTGGAAGGTGATGCCCTCGGGGGCCTCGACCGGCACCGGGTGGCTGTAGCCGAGGGCGAACTCGAGGTTCGAGCCCTTCTGCTGCACGCGGTAACCGACGCCGAAGATTTCCATCTTCTTCTCGTAGCCCTGCGTCACACCCACGATCATGTTGTTGATCAGAGTGCGGCTCAGGCCGTGCAGGGAGCGATTGCGGCGCTCGTCGTCGGGACGGGCCACCTCCAGCTCACCGCTGTCGGCCTTGGTGACGACGATCGGCTCGGCGACCGTGTGCGACAGGGTGCCCTTGGGCCCCTTCACCGACACGCTCTGGCCATCGATGGTCACCTCGACGCCGGCGGGAACCGAGATCGGCTTCTTACCGATACGCGACATTGTTCCTACCTCCCTTACCAGACGTAGGCGAGGACTTCGCCGCCCACGCCCTGCTGCTTGGCCTGACGGTCTGTGAGCAGGCCCTTCGACGTGGAAATGATCGCCACGCCGAGGCCGCCCAGCACCTTGGGCAGGTTGGTGGATTTCGCGTACACCCGCAGACCCGGCTTCGAGACGCGACGCACACCCTGCAGGCTGCGCTCCCGGCTCTGGCCGTACTTCAGGTCGACGATCAGGGTCTGGCCGACCGGCGCCTCTTCGGTGCGGTAGTCGGTGATGTAGCCCTCGCGCTTGAGGATCTCGGCGATATTCGCCTTGAGCTTCGAGTGCGGAGCCTTCACCTGATCGTGGTACGCCGAGTTGGCGTTGCGCAGACGGGTCAGAAAGTCTGCGATCGGATCAGTCATGGTCATGTGTTGACCGTTACCTTTCTCGCCGCGGTTCCCATACAGCACCGTCACGCGGGGCGGTCGTGGGCCTACGACAATTTCGGCTGGTCCGGGCGACACCGTTGCCGACCGGATTGGATTGCTGTCACCCGGGGCTTCGCACACGCAAATGGGCACGACAGTGCCCGAGCAACCGCTCTAGTGTAGGGGAGGCTCCGGAGCGGGCAAAATCAGGGGTTGTACGCTTCCTGACCGCATCCAGCTCCACGACCACATCCGACGGACCAGCGGACGGCGGGTCGATTGGATCAGCCGGCTGATCATCGCTCCAGCCGCGGCACGTCCGCCGCTTGCGACGCTCGGCAGCCAACTCGCCCGAAGGTCACTTGCCCTCCTGAGCCGGCGAGAGCTCAGCCGAAAGCCGGTACCGTTCAGCCTGCGGAGGTGGTCTGAACCAGCCCAGCGCACCCGGCCGGGGCAGCGATGCTCGACACTCCGGATCCGCTGACAGCATGCGTAGAACTGCCAGTACCGTGTTCGGCTCACATGCTGTTGCGCTGACAGGCAAGCAAATTCGGCCCCCGGTATCCAGTCGATGCCCGGTATCGCGGTCGCTATCCAATTCCAATACTATTGTCCGCATTGGTTTGGACTGCGGCGATTCGCGAAACTCGCCTGGCATCACCCCCACGACTTCCACCCACCTCACAAATATTTCAGAACTTTTCCCAAAAGGACTGGGGTTAACCCTCCTGACTCCACCGGAGTAAATTTCCACTGTCACCCGCCAGCGCAGAAGAAGCCAAATAACTACCCCACATAGTAGACAGACGACCCCCAGGACAAGTGCAAATGTCGCACCGCCCTGGTTATCCTTGGAAAAGGAAAGTAGATCACCCCCCTCTCCGGAACGCCAATCGAGCCACGCAGCTATGCCATAGAGTGCCAACCCGAACAGAACAAGATAGAGGACAGTACCTCCCCGCCGAGCCAGAAGTACAATTCCAACGCCATGGTCTCGATGCTTGACATTATCAACGGTGCGACGTCCCAGGTTTTCATCGAACCCGTATGCGCTCACGGCCATGACGACGAAGCCAACGATAGCGAGCCCGATACCGAAAGCTCCAACTGCGGTGAAAGGATGGCCCTGCGTCACCCCGTCCCCTACACCTATCCCCACCCACACAACGCCCGAAACAATCAGAATAATCAGGGAAATGACGGATGTTAGTCGCGCTCGAGCCGATGGCCTGCATTCCGGCCAAACCGGCTTCCATTCGATGCACCTGTCGGACCGGGTCACCGCTCCCACTCTCCTTGCCTCACACCAGAGGAGAGTCGACGCTGCTCGGATCGCGCCGGCGGCGTCAACCATCCCGCCGCATCGCCCTCGGCCAAAAGTGAGCGAACCTCCGGCCGCGAGACCAACATACGTATCGCTGCCAGCAACGTATTCGAATCGAGTTCCACAGCGTATGCCGGAACAGCAAATCGATCCGCGCGGTCCAGGCGCCGCTCCAGGCGATGCACCGGATGACGCTGCTCCTTCACCATGAGGTCAACGGTCGGAAGCGGCCGCGACTGCGGTGACGACCGAAACTCACCGCCTGCCACGGATGAGATCTCGTCCCACTCTACGAACAAGTCTTCCTTTGCGCCCGGTAATGCGCTGGATCGGCGAACCCCAGCTGGATAGAGTTCAACTCTGATCTTCCAACGAAGAACTACTGCAAGCATCAAGACACAAATAACAGCAAGGATACCGAAGCCCAGCGCCACCGTGGCTCCACCCGGATTATTCTTGGACAATGGAAGCAACCCGGACGCACCACCCCGGTTTCTCCAGTCGCCCCAAGCCATGATTCCATACACGCCCGCACCACCGAGCGACCAGAATAGAACGGGGTTCGTCCTACGCGGATGCAGTACTATTCCGGCGCCATATTTCGGATCCAGATAGCGACGGCATTCCGGTCGCATAGCGCTGTCGACCAGGCCCGCCCCACGGAAAACCGCAAATGCGACACCACCGAACAGAAGGGCAGCACCCAACGCGCCGACCATAGCGATCAGATGTCCGTCACGAATCCCACTGACAGCTCCACCAACAGTCCACAACACCGCCGCAATTGCGAATACCAGCGAGATACCAACACCCGCGATCTTCGACGGAAGCGAAATACTGCGCGTCGGCCATACCGGTATCCACTCCAACTTCGGGAGCCGTGCCCCGTGCGATTCCAACGGATCTCCGCCTCCGCTCGAGCCCACGGCCATTGAATACCTTTCGACGTTCCGTATGACGGGATGCCGCCGGCGATGGCTCCGACGACCAACCCCGCCACAGTGCCTCCCCGGCAGCCATACCTCCGAATATGCCGGCCGCCACGATATCGGCTGGTGCCCCACTGGTTTTCACTGATGCGGCCGGTGCCGTTTTATCCACACAGCGCGCGGGTCAGCATGCCGCGGATATCCACGGTCTCGGGAGTACCCGTGTAGGAGATGGTCACGGAGCGTCCGTGCGCGGTCGCGCCGGAAATGGTGGAGAAGCCGGGTACCCCGCCGACGTGGCCGACATATTGTGCGCCGCAGGGGAGCTCGGTGTAGCCGACGCCGAGGCCGTAGGACATGCCGTTGCCCATGTCGCTGCCGTCCAGCATCTGCGGCAGCAGCGGAGGCGGGACCACTTGACCGGCAAGCAGCGCGGTGTAGAAGTGGTTCAGGTCGGCGCCGGTACTGATCAGCGCGCCGGAGGTCCACGGTAGTGACGGCTCGGTCCGGGTGCGGTCGGTCGCCACGCCGTCGACCAGGGCGTAGCCGGTCGGGTGTGGATCCCGGACATCGGTGTCGCCCGCGGCCGGTAAGTAGGTGTGCGACAAGCCCAACGGGATCAGGATGCGGTCACGCAGTTCATCGGAGAAACGGTGCCCGGTGACTGCCTCGATCATCATGCCCGCGACGATGTAGTTGGTGTTGGAATACTCGAACCGGTCGCCGGGCGCGAACGATGCGGGGTGCCGCAGGGCGAGGTCGATTTCTTCGGCCGGGGTATAGATCCGGCCCTTCGACGCGGCGGTGAACTCGTCCGTTTCCGGAGAAGGGGCGGGTTCGGGCAGTCCGCTGCGCTGGCCCAGCACCTGACGCACGGTGATGACATCCCCGTCGATCCCCTGGCCGGTGAGTAGCCCCGGCAGATAGGCGCCGACCGGGCGATCCAGCTCGATGCGGTGTTCGGACACCAACTGCAATGCGATCGCCACGGTGAACGACTTGGTGACGCTACCGACTCGCACGTATTGCGGATGGTCGGTGGACAGCGGGGTGCCCGCGGCTATGTCCGCGAGGCCGGAGCTCGCGACGGTGGTCGAATCGTGGTCGGTGAGGGTCGCGATCGCGCCCACGGCACCCGCACCGACCAGCGCGTCGAGGTCACCCTGCAGGAGGTCGCCGGGCGCGCCCTCGGTCTTCGGGACACATGCGGACAGCAATGCCGCCACCGCGCAGATCGCCATGACACACGCTGGTAATCGCATGGGTCCAACGCTAAGAACGGTCACCCTGTGCACACATCGGACTGCGGTACTGCGGGCACCTCATACCGAGGTACCAAGTCCCGACACAGACACTCCCGGCCCATTCTCGGCTCGCAGCACGGCCGTAGCCGCGGCCGTCACCTCCGAGAGCAATGGCAGCGACTCGTCACGCTGCGGTGCGCGAGCCCACCATCGCCCTTCCCGGGTACGGCAGCCGAACCCGGTCGGCAACACCACATTTCCGCGATGTGGGCCGATATCCACACCATGACGCTCCAGACAGGCCGCGTCGAGTACAGCGGGCGGGAAGTCGTAGACAACCAGAAAAGTGCGGCGAGGTGGCTGTCCGCGGACCAACACCGGCCCTGGAACTCCGCGGGCCGTCAGCTCGCCGAGTATCAACGCGCCCAGCGGCTCCGGAGTATTGACCGCGGCGATGCAGTCGATCAGCGGCAGTACGACCAGGCCGGGCGCGCTCACATGGACACGCGGGAGACCGAACAACGTCCGATATGCCCACGCCCAATCCTGCGGTGTCGCAAACTCCCCCACCCGCATCGCTCACCCCATTCGATCCATGCGCACCGGCCTCGATGCCGGCGATCAATACGGCACTGACAACGCTGCATCGCACCGGACCACGACCGGCACCCTCGAACCAGATGACTTGATCTGCCGGGTTATTCATGCGGCTACCGAACGCGGAGGCCGCGCCACGGACAACGATCGCGCCCCACCCCCGGATCGCCGCACCGCCTGCAACCGCTCCTGCTCGACCCGAGCGCAAATCGATTCCACGCTCCACACGTCGTCGCCACGACGACCGGCCAGCGCACGCCACGAACGGTCCGCGGCCAGACAACCAGCCCACCCCAGCACCAGACCGGCAAGAAGACTGAGAACTACGACAACCACTTCGACCACCCCTTCCAGATCAGCTACTCCCATGCTCTGCGTATAGGTAGCGTACCTCTACGCAAATTGCGTGGGAGGACTTTTGGGTGAACGGACTCCGATTGCATTACTCTTGCGGCCATGGCGGACTCCCGAACCGTGGCCACGTTGCGTTCACAATGGCTCGGACAGCGACTTCGGGAACTGCGCGAGGCGTCGAACATCACGCTGGCGGACGCAGCCGAATACCTGGGCGTCCGCGGCACGTCGACCATGAGTCGCTACGAAACCGGGATCATCCCCCTTCGGTGGACGGATGTAGACGCACTACTGACCATGTACGGGGTCGGCTCACAAAGCCAGCGGTCCGAGCTGATCGATCTCGCCAAGGAAGCATGGCGCAAAGGCTGGTGGGACGAGTATCAGGATGTCGTCGGCGGTAAGCGCTACCTGGACGCATTCTGGCTCGAAGGCCGTGCACGGCATATTCAGACCTTCAACCTCGGATTCATCCACGGACTGCTCGAAACCCCGGGATACATGAACGCGATCTTCCGCGATGATTCGTCTCTCGATGAGGCCGGAGCAGAACGCGCGACCGAGCTTCGTTTGTCGCGTCAGCGCATCCTCGACTCGGGTCAGGCCAAGATCACCGCGGTGATCAGCGAGCTGACCCTGCACCAGCGGATCGGTAGTCCACAGATCATGCGAGAGCAGCTCGAGCACCTCCTCACGCTCGGCCGTCGAGACAACATATCGATCCGTGTACTCGGTTACGACGCAACGGTTTACCGCGCGCTCGCCGGAGCTTTCACGCTGTTCGACCTCGGCGAACCTTTCACTCAGGTGGCGTATGTGGAGAACTTGGCCGGCTGCCTGTACGTGGAATCACCGGCCGTCGACCGCTACCTGCGCGCGTACGATGACATCGAAAGGGCGGCGCTCACGCCGAGTGAGTCGGCCACAGTTATCAAGCGAGCGTGCGAGGGTTGGAAGTGATCGGTCAGTGGCGTAAGAGCACCCGCAGCCAAGGAAGCGAGCATTGCGTCGAAGTCCGCTTCGAAGGCAGCCGAGTGCTCATCCGCGATAGCAAATACCTCCGCGACAGCACCAACGACCCTGTCGCACAACCGATCATCTCCTTGCCCAGCACAGAGTGGACAGCTTTCCTGGCCGCCGCCACACACCGCGGCCTCCGCTCAGCAGCAGCCGAGCCGGTCATCGAATATCTCCCCACCGGCGGCGTGAACCTGCACCAGGCCACCATCACCCTCACCTACACCGCCGACGAGTGGAGCGCATTCACCGCGGGCGTCACCGCCGGAGAGTTCAGCGCCGCCTGATACCGGCATGAAGGAGCCCCAAGCGGATAAGAAGACTCAGAGGCGACACTGGGGTGTTCGGGAAGCAGCATAACGCTAGACGACCGCCCCGGATCTCCTCGATATGCCACGATTCCGGCAGGCCACTCGGGCGCAGCGCTTCGGTGTCGCGGCGCCCGCCGTCGGCGAATGCCTCCCCTTCCCGGTCAACGACTTACGGCCATCGCTCAGCGAGTCTGTGCCCGGCGCGGTACCGGTCGTGCGAGATCGGAGATTCGGGTGTCGCCCTGCGGACTCGCCAGCCTTCGTTCGAGAGCGGTGAACGCGGTGATGGCCTCGGGCGACTCGAACGCACGGTTACGGCGCCCCACCGTCACCTGGCGGAGAATCCCCGCTTCGACAAGACGCTCGATAGCGGTGTTCGTGGCGGGAAAGCTCCGTCCGATCAGTGAGGCAGCAGCGCCGGCGGTCAGAATCGGCATTCCGATCAACCTGTTCAGGAGCAGGTCCAGTGCAGAGTTCCCTCGCACAGGTGCCACACGAGCACGCCACGAGTTCTGGAGATCGGCCGCGGCCGACTCGAAAAGCATGGCATCCGCAGCGGCCCGGGAGCAGGCCGCAGCAAAACGTGCAATCCAGACATTGAGACCCGAAACAGCCTGCACAGAGTCCGGGTCACCGACATAGCGAAACTGTGTCAACCCGTCGATGTAATTGTCGCTCCAGGTGGCGAGAACCAATGACACCGGGGCGACGACACGTTCGGCGACACCCCGCCGACGCAGAATCAGGTGGATCAATGCGCGGCCGGTTCTTCCGTTCCCATCGATGAACGGGTGGATGGTTTCGAACTGAGCGTGCGCGACCGCGGCCTGCGCTACGGCCGGAAGGTCATCGGTGTTGCAGAAATCGATCAGATCCTCGACCAGTCCGGGGACGTATTCGGGCGGTGGTGGAACGAACACCGCAGAACAGGGGTTGAACGAGCTACCGCCGATCCAGTTCTGCACCTCGCGCAATCGCCCACCGTGCGACGCGATTGTTGTCCCGGCGAGCAGCCGACGATGGACTTCCAGAAGAATGCCCTGGGTTATCGGCTCGCCGGGTTCGACCGCATCGGCGGCCACCGCCATGGCATCGATGTTGGCCAGTACTTCGATAGCAGTCACATCATTGGAATTCCCCTCCAATTGCCGAGCCGCGTCGGCTCGCAACAGTCGGCGAGCCCCGATCTCCAGTCCCTCGATCCGGGAAGACGCGATCGCCTCCGCCCTCAGCAAAAGCCGCGACAGCACCTCTGTTTCGACAAGCGCGCTGGCCTCGGAGTCGAGTTGGTGGACAGCCACTTCCGCATCGACCACATCCGCGGCGGTTTCGCTGTCGAGCACAAACGACCGGCCGATGAGCTGATCTGGCACATACGCGTCATAACTGCCCGAACCACGATCTCGGCGCGATAATCCGGCATCGAGGTTGCCCGCCCAGTACTGCCGCACAACCTTAGCCATGACACCTCCTTATTTAAGGTTATCCCATAACCTTAAATAAGGGCGCGCCGTACTGCCGATAGACACGCGACGAACACAGCATCGAGTCTACGATCGAAGCATGTCGCACCCCCGCGTCCAACGTCCTGACCTCCCCGAACACATGACCTGGGACGAGCTCGTGCAGCTGCCGGACGAGGTGGCCGGTCAGATCGAGCTATGGGAAGGCAGGGTCGTCTGGCTGCGGCGAGGTCCGGCCGAACATCAGGAGTTCACGAATCTGCTGTGGAGTGGGCTGCGGCGGTGCGCCCGGGAGTCGATGTCCACGGATCCGGAACAGTGTTGGCGAGCGCATACCGAAACGAACGTCTTCTTCGGCTCGACGGGCAAGTCGGACTTCGTGACGCCGGACTTCCTCGTCACACGATGCCTGCCGAACCCTTATCAGGATATTCGCGCCGCGGATGTACTCCTGGTCGGCGAGGTCCTGTCGCCGTCGAACTCGCAGACCGATATGGACGACAAGCGTGCCCGGTACGCGCGAGGAGGAATCCCCTGGTATTGGGAGGTCACGCTGGAGCGTGAGAAGAGCGCAATCGCCATGGTCCGCATGTTCGCGCTGGAACGAACCCACGGCACCCTGCCCGCTGGAGTCTCTCCTCTCTACCCGGCCAACTACCTGATCACCGGGAAATGGACACCGAAGGACTCCGCCGGAATCGACACCGAATTCCCCTTCCCCATTCACATTCCGTGGTCGGACCTCGAATTCTGACATAGAGCAGCAGTATCCCCGGGCGAGCCCGGCGACTGCGCTGACACGAGGTTCGGGGGTACGCCAGTTTCCCGGCAGAGACCGAAATCTCAATGTGCGCCCACTATTCGAGACGTGGCGATACCGATCAGGTCCGGGCGTACCCGGACCTGATCGGTGCGATATCAGCGCTGGCGGTCCCGGAATCGGTAGGTCGCGCGCAAATCCCGCGTGATCTGCTTTTTGGTTTCGCTGCGTTTGCTCGACCGGCGTGCATTCCCGCGGGCTGCGGCTCGCTCGCTTTCGCGCAACAGTTTGCGATACCGATCGAGCCGTCCCAGATCCAACGTGCCGGCGACGATGGCTTCCTGTACCGCGCAGCCTGGTTCGCTGCGATGGTCGCAATCGCGGAAGGAGCAGTCCCGGGCGATGGCCTCGATTTCGGCGAACACCCGGTCGACACCGTCGGAGGCATCCTGCACCCCGATACCGCGCAGGCCCGGGGTATCGATGAGCACCCCGCCGTTCGCCAGCGGCAGCAATTCGCGGTGCACGGTCGTGTGCCGGCCATTGCCGTCGACTGCGCGAACGTCGTTGGTGTCCATATGTTCTCGTCCGAGCAGAGCATTGGCGAGGGTGGATTTACCCGCGCCCGACGATCCGAGCAGGACGGCCGTCCCGGTGACCACCTGCTGCAGCAGATCCAGGCCTGCGCCGGTCACACAACTGGTAGTCACGACCTCCGCGCCGGGAGCCAGCGCAGCGACGGCTGCCGAAGCGGTCTCCGGATCGTCCACGGTGTCTGCTTTCGTGAGCACGACAACCGGTTTCGCACCGCTTTCCCAGGCCAGCGCGAGCAGGCGCTCGACCCGGCCCGCATTGAGCGGCGCCGCCAGCGATACCGCGATGATCACGCAGTCGATGTTCGCCGCCAAGACCTGTTGATACGAGGTCCGATCCGATGATGCCCGGGTGATGGCGGTGCGTCGTGGCAGCAGTGCGACCAGCTCCGGCTCCGGCCCCGGACGCAGCGCCGCCCAATCGCCGGTGCACACCGACCGGGCCGGGTCGGCAGCGGTCACCGCCACACTGACGGCACGGACCGGACCCGCCGCGGTGAGCGTGTCACAGCGGCCGCGGTCGACTCGCGCAACGCGAGCGGGAAGCAGACCCGCGGCTGCGTGCTGTTCGAACAGTTCGGCGAATGCATCGTCCCAGCCGAGTGCGGACAGCGGCAACGATGATGAGGAATGAGATGAGTACATGGTGAGACCCTTCGAAGAATTCGAAAAAGGAGCCCCGCCCGAATACGACGACCACCGCACATACCATCCGCTCGGATCGATTCCGCGCGTGCGGCACCAGTTCATTTCGACAGCGTCTTGTAGCCCGGGTGCACATCCGGTGTCAGGCCGTGACCGGCGGCGATCTTGCCGAGGAGGCGACCGAGTTCGTCATGTTCCGCGGGGGTCAGGGCGGCTGTCATCTCGGCCTCGTGAGCGGAACCGATCGTGCGCATCTCCCCCATAGCTGCTCGGCCTTCGTCGGTGAGGTGGAGTTCGTAGGTTCGACGATCGCGCGCGCTGCGCTCTCGCGCCACGACCCCCTTCTTTTCCAGGGCGTCGATCAGGACGACGACTCTGCTCGGGACGACGCCGAGCTTCTCGGCGAGGGCCTGCTGGCTCAGATTCGCCTCGGCACCGATGAGCCGCAGGATGCCGATGTCGCTGGGCTGCAAGCCCAACGGCTCCAGTCGTTGCGCGAACCGTGTAGCCGCGAAGGCACCTACCTGGGAGAGCAGGAAGGCGGCACGCGGAAACGAGTCGCGGCGCCCCGGCTGCTTCGGGTTGTCCGTCACGACCTCATGCTAGCGCAGGTGAATAATTCTCTGCTATGAATGATTCATGCCTATGACTCAAATCATCTCCGGGCAGGTGGCGCTGATCACCGGCGCGTCCGGATCGATCGGTGCCGAAGTCGCCCGAACGCTCGCCAGGCTCGGAGCCGATGTCGCGGTGCACGGCCGAACTCCGGGGCTGCTCGACGATCTCGCCCGCGAGATCCGCGACATCGGCCGCGCCGGTAAGACCTACATCGGCGACGCCCGCGATCCGGACCACCTCGCAGCGGTGGCGGCCGATGTCACACAGACGCTCGGGCCGATCGAGATCCTGGTAGCCCTGGCCGGCGGCGACGGCGCACCGAATCCGACCGCCTCGCTGGATGCGGAGCGCTGGCGCTCCGTCATCGACACCGATCTCAACTCGGTGTTCTTCACCCTTCGGGCAGTCCTGCCTCGAATGATCGAACGCGGTAGCGGCCGGATCGTGACGGTCGCATCGAGCGCCGGCCGTCGCGCCTCTCAGGCCAATGCCGCCTACGCGGCAGCCAAAGCGGGGGTCGTCATGCTCACCGAGCACATCGCCAAGGAATACGCCCACGCCGGTATCCGCATCAATTGCGTAGCACCGTCCATCGTCGAAACCGCCAAGCTGCGCGATCGAATGAGCGCATCGGACCGGGAAGCGATCGGTGCCCACCTTCCGCTGGGACGGATCGGCCAACCGGCGGACGTCGCCGCGGCCATCACTTTTCTCGTCGGCGACCAATCCTCCTGGATCACCGGAACCACCCTCGATGTCACGGGAGGAATGACCCTGTGACCACTGCCACCGCCGACCGGCACCTTCCTACACGTCGAAATCCCCTCGCACACAAGGAGTCACGATGAACAACCCCGTGCTCGAGAAGCTCGTCCGCTTCCAGCGACCGGACCAGGCGCTGCCCTTCGCGCCGAACCTCGACGCCCGGACCGTGGCGAGCATCTTCGGCACCGACGAGCCGGATTATCGGCGAGTTGCCGAAGATCTCGATCAGCGGCGAGCCGCTGCGGTAGCTCGGATCGCCGGCTCGCCGACCACCGACGCGCTGCTTCGTGCCCTCCCGTTCGAACCGAACGCCCACCTCGTCGCGATCGGCGAGAGCACCACGGCCGACCGCCTATCCTGGTTCGAGGTCCTGCGCACGCTGCTCGACACGCACCGGCCGGACCTGCGGCTACGCTTCACCAACCTCGCCGTCTCCGGTGCCACCACCACCCAAGCCCTCGCCACGCTGCCGGCAATCCGCCGATACGAGCCCGACTGGGTGTTCTGCATGCTCGGCACCAACGACTCGCAACGGCTCGCCGCGCCCGACGGACCACTTCTGGTCAGCCCCGAGGAGACCCGCCGCAATCTCACTCAACTGCGCGCCCGCGCACTTCCGAACAACACAGGCAGCTGGGTGTGGTTGACGCCGACCCCGATCGACGAAGCACGGGTCGCTCGATTCCCGTTCTTCGCCGGCTCCGGAATCGGCTGGAACAACGCCGATCTGGATGAACTCACCCGAACGCTGCCGACGGGAAACGATCTCGTCGTCACCACCTCGACGGCGTTCTCCGACACCACCTCCGACGCCCTCGCCGACGACGGCCTGCATCCCAGCGCCGCAATCCAGGAGGCGCTGGCAACCCAGGTTCTGGGAGTCCTCGCCGGGGAAGAACGATGAAACTCCTCCCCAGGGTCGACGGGTGGCCCCGGGGCAGGCAACCGTCGAGATCTCGCACGACCGGGCCCGACATGATGCGGCCTTCCTCGACGACGTGCGGGCGGCGAACCTTCACTCACCCGAACACCGGGGTCAACGTGCCGACAGCGGCCTCGATCGCACCAGCGGCGGACAGGCACAGGTCCTCACGGAACGGTCGGCCGATGATCTGCACCCCCATCGGGATTCCGTCCACTACTCCGGTCGGCACCGCCACCGCGGGGACCCCGACGAATGTGGTCAGCGTGCACAGTCGAACGGCGACGGCCATGCGCATGTTCTGCTCCGCATCGATCTCGAAGGTTTCCGGATCGCCGGGCGGCTCGGTGGAGACCCCGCCGAGGATCAGCGGGTACTCGGCGAGGAACTGATGCCAGTCACGGAGTACGGAATACCGTTCACCGGTCAGCCGCAGATACTCCGCGAGTTCGAGCGGTGGCTGCCCGGCGATGGTCAACTCCATGTGCTGGGCGCTCTCCTCGGTCAGCAGACCCCGGATGCGCGGCCAGTTCAGCGCGAATTCGCTGGTGATCATCTTCAGGTATCCGCCGATGCCGTCGGCGAGCCGCGGGACGTCGGTCTCCTCCACTCGATAACCGGCATCCTCCAGCAGATCGGCCGCTCGATGCACTGCCGCACGGACTTTCGGATGCACGCCGAGCCCGCCCGGATCGGCTACCACCCCGACCTTCAGCGGGGCGGGCAGCGGCGGCCCGTCCACCGGCGCCGGGACCGCGCGTGGATCTCGCGGATCGACGCCGGCCATCACCTCGAAAACCGCGCGTAGGTCCGGGATCGACCGGGTGAGCGGGCCGTCCTTCGGAAACAGCTGCGAGGCCGACATCGGCTCCTGCCCACGGACCCGGTGCTCGGCAGGGAACCGGCCGTAGGTCGGATTCAGCGCGGTGACACCGCAGTTCAGCGCCGGACCGCGAACCGAGCCACCGGAATCGTTGCCGAGGCCGATTGCGGCCATTCCGGCGGCGACCGCGGCACCGTCGCCGCCGCTGGTGCCACTCGGGTTGCGGATCGTGCCCCAGGGATTGACGGTCTCGCCGAACAGCTGGCTGTTGGTGTAGCCGCCGATCGTCAGGTCCGGCATATTGGTGTGTCCGATCGGGATGGCGCCGGCCGCGCGCAGCCGCGCCACCGACGGCGAATCGGTCTCTGCGACTGCATTTTCGAGCGCGCGCACGCCATGGGTAGTCGGTACCCCGCCGATGTCGATGTTCTCTTTGACGGTGAACGGCACCCCGGCCAGCGGGCCGAGTGGCTTCCCCGCCTCCCGGCGCACGTCCAGTTCCACGGCTGCCGCTCGCGCGCTGTCGGCGAGTAGCTGCGTCACGGCGTTGACGGTCGGATTGGTCGCGGCGATGCGTTCGAGATGCGACTCGATCACTTCGGTCGCGCTGTGCTGCCCGGTTCGTACTGCCTGTGCCAACTCCGTGGCTTGCCGATTCCACATGGCACGCGAATATACATACCTGTATCTGGATACAGAACTGATTATTCTGGGTGCATGGCGGCAAAGCGACTGACACGTGAGCAGAGCAGACAACAGACCCGGGACCGACTGCTGGCGGCCGCGGCGGAACTGTTCACCGAGCGCGGTGTCAACGGGGCCTCCGTCGAGCAGATCGCCGAGCGCGCCGGCTACAGCCGCGGCGCGTTCTACGGAAACTTCTCCGACAAGCACGAACTCGTCGTGGAGCTACTGAAACAACGCACCCTGCGCGAGCTCGACGAGGTCGAATCCGTTACCCGCCGGCCGGATCCGTTCCTCGCACTGCGGGCCTGGCACCGGGAACGTGCCGAACATCTGCTCGGCTGGCTGTCGTTGCGCACCGAGCTGATCCTGTACGCGCTGCGGACGCCCGAGTTCCGGGATCAGCTCGCAACCCGCGAGCTGATCGCGCGCGACGCGCACACCGCGAGCATCACCGCGACCTTCGACGCCCTGGACGTCGTCCCGCCCGCCGATCCGGCGTTCCTGGCGCTCATCGTGCACGCGCTCGAGGACGGATTACTGATCCAACGACTGCTGTTTCCGGACGAGATCGCCGACGAGGTGGTGGTCGACGCCGTGGAACTGCTCATGCGCTCGTGGTCGACGATGGCGAAACCACCGGCTACCTCGTGACCCGACCCGACCTCGAATAATCGATGGCGGCCCTCTCCCTCCGGTGTTAGCGTCGTGCCGTTCGTGTCGATCCAGTGAGCGAAAGTGAAGGTGAGTTGATGATTGCCATGGCAGTCGCTGCCTCGCGCAGCGTCGGAAACATCCTCACATCCAGGGCTCCCGTCTGATCGATTCCTGTCTCCGACAGCACCGAGGTTCACCTCGGCGCGCAGGTCGGCGGTGTTCGAACGGGGCCCCCTCTCAGAGAGACAACTGCGTTGAACACTCAGAACAACTGGATCACTCGCGCCGAGACCGAGGCCGATATCCCCGCAATCCGCGCCATCAATCTCGGCGCCTTCGAGACCGCGGAGGAAGCCGACCTCGTCGACGCGCTGCGCACCGATCCGGCGTGGATCGCCGAGCTGTCCATGCTCAGCGCGACGCCGGACGGCACGCCTGTCGGGTTCGCACTGCTGACTCGCTGTCACGTGGACGACACCCCGGCCCTGTGCCTGGGGCCGTGCGCGGTGCTGCCGGAATACCAGCGAACGGGGGCGGGCTCGGCGGCCATCCGGGCCGCTCTGGAGGCCGCCCGGCAGTTGGGTGAGCAGTTCGTGATCGTTCTCGGGCATCCGCCCTACTACCCACGGTTCGGTTTCACCCGGGCCTCGCAGTACGGCATCCGGCTCAGCATCGACGTCCCCGACGACGCGCTGATGGCACTGAGCCTCGGCGCGGAGCAGCTGCCCGGCGGCACCGTTCGTTACGCGGCACCGTTCGGTATCTGATCCAGCCGTAGCTGCACCACACCGGTCGCCCGGTCTCGCTCGCGGATATGCGAGTGAGACCGGGCGGTCCCGGCTCCGGGTGCACACGACCTAGCCACCGAACGGATCGAGCCCAGTGAGATATGTCCGCACGCTCGCCCGACGGCGGCTCAGGACAGCAGGACAGTGATGTGGCGCTCTGCGAGCGCATCGCGGGTGTGTTCGGCGAGCCACGCCGCCCAATGGGCTGCGGTGCCCGCGGACTGCGGGAAGAAGGTCGCGTAGGCGGTGACGTGACCGTGATCGACCGCCACATCGACGATCTGATCGCGCTGCGTCACCGAGAACGCCGCGGCGGGGGTCCGGAGCAGGCCATGACGGTCCCGGACAATGGCCGGGTGCACCTCTTCGACGATGGCGGCGACGATATCGATCACGTTGTCGTGGCGGCGCCGCAGACGACGTGGCATATCGATCACCACGGAGTGCACGGCACGGATCAGCTCGGCCAGGTCTGCGAAATCCACCGAAACTGTTGGTACGTGGCGTGATTCCGCAGTCATCGCGGCCGACTCCCTCGCTCGAGCTCGCCGGTATCACCCGACGTCGTTCAGCCCGGCGCCACGGCCTGCGCCTCAGCCGGCGTCTCGGACGACAACTGGACGAGTGTCCGTAAGCACCGGACAACATGTATTACCCCGCCGGGGTGACGAACAACCATCTCAATGGTTCCCGTTCGATCGCTCGATGCGAACGGCAATTCCGTCGAGGAGGGTATCGAGGCCGAAGGTGAAGTCTGCATCGACATCGGCCGCCGGGTCCGGTTCGAAAGCCGAGGAGGCGAACAGCCGGGCAGCCTCCGGAAACCGCTCCGGCGCCACCAGTTCAGCAAGTGCGCGTCCGTAGTCCCGCTCCACCTCACTCTGCTGCCGGCCCCGTCGGCCGTCAGCGAGGTCTTGTTCGAGGATCGCACTCTCACGCACCCACCCGCCGACGAGCGCCACCACCCCGACCTTCGAAGGCCAGTCGAGTGTGGTCTCACGCAAGGCCTGCAGAGCCAGATCCATCCACCCGATCCCATTGGGCCCGGACGGGGGTCCGGGGGTGGGCAGGTGCGCCAACCATGGATGGCGCCGGAAGACCTCGCGGTTGGCATATGCCCATGCCCGCAGGGCGGCTCGCCAATCCATTCCGGACCACGGCTGCGGTACCGGTGCCATCGCCGCGTCCGCAAGCAGTATGTAGAGCTCGTCCTTGGAACCGACGTACCGGTAGAGGGCCATCTTCGTCACGCCCAGCGATTCCGCGACTTTCGGCAGAGTCACACCGGCCAGCCCGTCACGGTCGGCGAGGACAAGCGCCGCGGCGACGACCCGGTCGATGTCGAGATCGGCCGGGCGTCCCAGTCGCGATTCAACCGGCAGCCGCCAGAGCCGCCACAACCCGGCGGGCTCGTTCGTACCGGCCATCGTGGTGCCTCCCGTCAGCCGTCCACCATTTCCTCGCCGCCGAATCGTAGCCTCGACATTTAGTATCTGGTAGATACTATCTACCGGATAGTAAATGAAGCGAAGGAGCGCCGATGTCCGTGGACGCCCGACTCGATCCCACCCCCCGCTCAGCCCTACCCCCCGCACCACGACGACCGTGGTGGCTGCTCGCCCTGGCTACGGGCACACTCGCGCTGCTCGTCTACATGCTGTGGGCATACGTGCCACCCGACATCGCCACCAGCCGGGCCGATATGCACGGTGACCAGGTGCGGTACGGGCTTCTGGTCGCACATATCGGATTCGGCGCGATCGCAACCGTTACCGGACTCCTCCAACTGTGGCCGCGACTGCGCGCCCACCGGCCCCGCCTGCATCGCTGGACCGGCCGCGCATACTTCTTCCTCGGCGTATTTCCCGCGGCAGTCCTCGCGATCCCGGTGACACTGTGGGCCGAGCAGGGCGTTTCGAACCAGGCCGCACTGCTCGTGACCACCGGAATCTGGCTCGCGACCGGCATCGCGGGACTCCGGGCGGCGCGTGAGCGTCGGTTTGCAGACCATCGTGCGTGGATGATCCGTAACTTCGCGGTGACCTTGTCACTGTCGACCTCTCGCCTGTGGGGCGGCCCGTTGGCGCTCATCGTCTTCTCGCTGGAGGACTCGCGGGTGTACGAAGGCGACCTCACGGCAATGATTCACGATATGGCCAGCGCGGGCGCATGGTTATCGCTGACCGCGAACCTGCTCGTCGCGGAGGCCTGCATCCGCCGACGCACACGACGGAGAGCACCGTAGATACCACCCCGGTGTCCGATTCCCACCCCGGCGTCCGATTCCGTAGTCTCGCCCTCCTCGATCGGCCGGATCCACGAACTCGCACCTGCCACAGCCTCTACCGGCCTACGGTGGCAGCGGAGGAGGAAATATGGATGATGTGACGCAGTTGGTGAAAACCGCTCTGGCCGCCACCTCAGGGGAAAACGAGGGGACCGCCGTACTTTCGACCGACGAGGGGTTCGTGCAATGGCTCGGATTCCACGATGCCGTCCGGGTGGAGGTCGCCCACCCCGCCATCGCGCGTCCCACCACATCCTGGTGGAAGCGCCGTCAGCAGGCTCCGGCGCACCCCCAACGGAACGAGAAGATCGCAGCCCTCACCGAACTCGGATTCGCCGAAGCGGAACCGAATTACCTTCGAGAAATGGCGGCTGGTGAAATAGGTTGGGAGCAGATAACTTTCACTATCGTGTCCGCACTGCGGGAAGTGCTCGGCATATCCGCTGCGGAGCAGATCACCGTCGAAACCTTCTGAATTCGCGCGCCGCGTGCAGCGCGTTCACACCTCGAGGTCGGCTTCGATGCTCTTGAGCCGGTGCCGAGCCAGGGCCAGATTGGCGCGGCCGCGGTCCAGGGCGAGGTAGAGGAACAGGCCTTTGGAGGTACGCCCGGTCATGGGGCGGATGATGTGGTACTGGCTGGACAGGGTGATCAGGACGTCTTCGATGTCCTCGTTGAGGCCGAGCTGTTCGATGGTACGCAGCTTCGCGCGCACCACCTCGGTATTGCCGGCGCCCGCGACCTGCAGGTCCAGCGCTTTCGAGCTACCAAGCATGCCGAGCGACATACCGCTGTTGTAGTCGACGACGGAGGCGCCGAGCGCGCCGTCGATCGCCATCATTTCCTTCAAAGCCAGATCGAGATTCGACACGTGCTATTCCTTTCCATTGGTGTTCGTCCGGTCTTTGCTGTGTTTTCCGGTCAAGATGCCGAGGTGGTCGGCGATCGCGCGGGCCGCCGGCCGCGACTCCAGGTGCAACCGGCCGACATTCACCTCCGGTCCGGCCAATACGGTCAGCGAACTCCAGTCGGCCGCGTAGACCACGACGTGACCGCCCGTGCCGCGAACCACCACCTCGTGGAAGCCGCCGCCGAGTGCGGTACTCGCGAGCCGATGAGACAGCGCCAGCTGCGATGCGGACAGCGCCGCCATGCCGGTCGGCTCGATTTCGGACGGCAGATCGTGTGCGATCAGCAGACCGTCACTGGAGGCCACCAGCGTCCCGGTCAATCCGGGGACACGCTCGCGCAGCAGCGTCAACTCGGCGAGCACCGCATCATTCGGTTCGGGTTCGGACACCTTCGAGAACCTTCCCATCAGGTCGCCGAGCAGCTTCTTCCGCGCGGTCACTCGAGTTCCTTCAATGCCGCCCGCAGGCGGTAGAGCACCTCGCGGTCGACGGTCGCCTCCCAGCGCTCCTCCGGCGCGATCGGCGGCAACTGCTGCGGCTTCCTCCGCCGCACCAGCGGCGGTGCCGTCGGCACTACCGCCGCACTCGTGTCGGACGGTATTCGTTGTGCAGCAGCATGTCTCGGCGCGGCAGTCATCGGTCGCGCCTGCGGACCGGACGGTGCGAGCGGCGATTGCACGAGTCCCGCGCGGGTCAGTTCCCGCACTGCCACCAGGCAGCCGTAGGTGGTGCGGCCGAGCTCGGCGGCGATACCTGCCACGCTGAGCCGACCATCGGCGGCCGCCAGCACCTCGAGCTGCCCTCCGGTCAGTGCGATTCGCCGCCGCCGCACCCGTCGGACCGGTGCTACCGGCACCCGGTCGACCAGTTCGGCCGGCCACGGGCCCGACTCCGGATCGCCGCGCCGCGCACACTCGTTGACCAGTAGCCGCGGCGTGATGTGACAGACCGGCGCCAGCCAGTGTTCGGGTGCGGGCTCGAATTCGGGAACCTCCGAGGACGCGAGCAGAAAGTAGGCGGCATCGAAAACCGACAGCAGCGCAAGGGTTTCCAGTCTGGGCTGTTCCAGTACTCGCCCGGGATCACCCGCCCCGGCCCGCTGCCAATCCTCCGCGGTGGCGACGCCGGCCTCTACGACGAGGCGGTCCAGTCCGGTGGTGCGCCGGCAATCGGCGGAAACTATTTCCCCCCTGGTCAGATGAAACGAACCGTCCCCCGCGTGCAGCACCCCCGTACTTCCCTGTTCCTCCAGACGTCTCAGTTCCATCGCCAGCTCAATGCCCATGGCCGCCCTCGGCCAATTCGGACAGAATGCCCCGCAGCTGGAATCTCGCCATCGCCAGGTTTCCGGTTTCCTCTTCGAAGAGCACGTGCACGAACAGCCTGCCGTCGAAGTCACCGTTGATCAGGTTCAGCAGGTGATAGCCGCGAGTACCGCAAACGATGATCTCGGTGATGTCGTCGTCGCCGTGGTCGGTGGCAAGTGCCGAACAGCCGAGCACAGACCGCACCACATCCGTTGTGGCAGCAGCATCTTCGTGCTCGTCGATCGGGTCGTGCCTCCCGGCCGCGGCGATGGCCAGACCACTTGCGCTGTCCACCAGTGTCACTCCGCGTGCCCCGGGAATCTCCATGACCCGCTTCAGGCACTCGTCAATACTGATCACACGCCACCGCTCGTCGAGTTCGGGCTATCTGAAACGCAGACGCTACACATCAGTCGACGAGCGCGCAGGACGAACGGAGAGAATCCCGGGCAACTCCACTGGGACACAAGATCATTCGCGGCAAATGCACAGGTGACGGAGCTGTACGAGGCGTGTCGACACCTGGCGTCACACTCGATTTGGAACCGTCATTCTGAATGATTCAGCACAGGAACGGCCACGCCGTGTCGCATCCGATGCGCCGCCGGGAGACGAATCGGCCCTGGAACACGCATGCGCTCCCGCTTTCCGGAAGCTGTCACAGGCTGCGCCGGCGCGCTGGCCGGAGCGGACACCGACTTCGACTGCAGTCCCGATGCGAAGCCACCGGCAATCGGTCAGCGCGACGTATGGGGGATTGCCTCCGCCGTGCGCCGGAGCCCGGCGGGTACGGCAGTTCGGCGGGAGCTCGCGGCCTCGGATAGCCTCCCGCAACGCAAGAAAGGGTACGGACTCAGCAGAGTCCGTACCCTTCCTCGATTCGATTGTTGCGCTCAGCGCGTGCGCTACCTCAGTAGCGCGAGCTCACCAGGAGCTCTTGTGCACGCCCGGCAGCTCGCCGCGGTGCGCCATTTCACGGACGCAGACGCGGCACAGGCCGAACTTGCGGTAGACCGCGCGCGGACGACCGCAACGCTGGCAGCGGGTGTAGCCACGAACAGCGAACTTCGGCTTCGCGGCGGCCTTGTTGACGAGAGCTTTCTTAGCCATGTGCTCAGTTCTCCTTGAACGGGAAGCCGAGGTGCTTGAGCAGGGCGCGGCCCTCCTCATCGTTGGTCGCGGTGGTGACGACCGTGATGTCCATACCGCGCGGGCGGTCGATGGAGTCCACATCGATCTCGTGGAACATCGACTGCTCGCTCAGGCCGAACGTGTAGTTGCCGTTGCCGTCGAACTGCTTCGGCGACAGGCCGCGGAAGTCGCGGATACGGGGCAGCGCGATGGAGACCAGGCGGTCCAGGAACTCCCACATGCGGTCGCCACGCAGGGTGACGCGCGCACCGATCGGCATACCCTCACGCAGCTTGAACTGCGCGATGGACTTGCGGGCCTTGCGGATCTCCGGCTTCTGACCGGTGATCAGGGCCAGGTCGTTGACGGCGCCGTTGATCAGCTTGGCGTCGCGGGCAGCGTCACCGACACCCATGTTGACGACGACCTTCACCACGCCCGGGATCTGCATCACGTTGGCGTAGTTGAACTCGCTGTTCAGCGCGTCCTTGATTTCCGCGCGGTAGCGCAGCTTGAGCCGAGGCTGAATGTTTTCTGCGGTGGTCATGCTCAGATGTCCTTCCCGTTGCGACGGGAGATGCGCACCCGCTTGCCGTTCTCGTCGGTGCGGTAACCAACGCGGGTCGGCTTGCCGTCGGAGTCGACAACCATCACGTTGGACACGTGGATGGGCGCCTCCTGGGTCACGATGCCGCCGGAGCTGGCGCCGCGCTGATTCGCGGAGTTCGCGATGTGCTTCTTGATCCGGTTCACGCCCTCGACCAGGATCTTGTCGGTTGCCGGGTAGGCCTGGATGACCTTGCCCTTGGCGCCCTTGTCCTTACCCGAGACGACGATCACGGTGTCGCCCTTGTGCACCTTCATGTCAGAGCACCTCCGGGGCCAGCGAAACGATCTTCATGAAACGCTTGTCACGCAGCTCACGGCCGACGGGGCCGAAGATGCGGGTGCCACGCGGATCGTTGTCCGCCTTGATCAGCACCGCGGCGTTCTCATCGAACTTGATGTACGAACCATCCGGACGACGACGCTCCTTGGCGGTGCGCACGACGACCGCCTTGACGACATCACCCTTCTTGACGTTGCCGCCGGGGATGGCGTCCTTGACGGTGGCGACGATGACGTCGCCGATACCGGCATAGCGACGCGACGACCCGCCGAGCACGCGGATGCAGAGGATCTCCTTGGCACCCGTGTTGTCGGCGACGCGCAGTCGCGACTCCTGCTGAATCACTTCAGCTCCTCCTAGACCTGGACGTAATGCACGCCGGATTACCGACCCGACGGGCATGGTCAGCTGCCCTTCGACGGACCTTGACGGCCCGCTCCGCGAGCTCCGCGGGGCAGCGCCTGCCAGCGGTTATGCATGATTCGAGAGAATCAACCACTGTGGGTTCGCGGCCGAAGTGCGGGTACAACACCCGCAGGCAACCCGACAAGTGTAGCCAAGCCGCAGGTAGCGCCCAAATCCGGGCGTCGATGGAATGCTTCCCACTCCGGAGGCGGCGACGATTCAGGCGCAGCTCAGCCCGTTCGGTTAGCCTCTGTCCGCAGACTACCTGCCGTCGGGGAGAGGAACTTTTGTGACATCGTCCGGTCCGGCCCGCCTGGGGCGCCGCTCGTTCCTGATCGCGCTCGGTGCGGTGCCGGTCGCCGCCGCGCTGGTCGCCTGCGACCGTGACGATACGAAACCCAAGCCGCTGACCGGCCCCGATCTCTCCGGTGTCGATCAGGCCGTGCGCCCGCAGGACGATCTGTACCGCCACATCAACGGCACCTGGCTGCGGACCTACCAGATGCCGCCGGACAAGGTTTCCTACGGCACCTTCGCCGAGGTGTCGGATCGGGTGGAGGGGCAGCTGCGCGAGGTCATCGACGGCATCCACGATCCGGAGGACGGATCCGAGGCCCAGCAGATCCGCGACCTGTTCGACGCACGGATGGATCTGGACACGCTCGAGACACTGGGCACCACTCCCCTGCAGCCGCTGTTCGACCGGATCGACGGCGCCGCGACCAAGGCCGATCTGGCGCAGGTGATGGGCGCGCTCCCGCTGGGCGGGCTGATCGGGATCGGTATCGGCATCGACCGCAAGGACTCGAACGCCTACATCGCCACGGTCGGGCAGTCCGGGATCGGCATGAGCGAGCAGTACTACGACGATCCGCAGTTCGCCGACCAGCTCGCGGCCTATCGCACCCTGCTGAACACACTGGCCACCGGGGCGAAACTCGCCGACGGCGCCGGGGAACGCACGCTCGACCTGGAGAAACGCATTGCCGCAGCCTTCTGGGACAACGTGCGCACCCGCGATGCCGACGCCACCTACAACCTGATGTCGTGGGACGAAATGACCGCCCTCGCACCGGAATTCGATTGGGATCCGTGGCTGAAGGGGGTGACCGACCGCCCCAAGGATCTGTTCGCGAAGGTGGTGGTCGGCGAACCGTCGTTCGTCACCGCCGCCGGAGCACTGTGGAAAGAGGTGCCGATCGACACCTGGCGCGAATGGCTGAAACTCGCCCTGCTGCGTCAGTACGCCAAGTACCTCAACACCGAACTCTCCGACGCCAACTTCGACTATCTGAAGGCCACCGTCGGCATCGAACAACGTCCGGACCTGTGGAAATCGGCCGTGGGTGTGGTCGATGCCAACCTCGGGGAACAGCTCGGCAAGCTGTACGTGGAGAAACATTTCCCGCCCAAGGCGAAGAAGAGCGCCGAGCAACTGGTGGACAATCTGCTCGCCGCCTACCGGGAGAACTTCCGCAACTCGGAGTGGATGTCGCCGAAGACGCGGGAAGCGGCGCTGGCCAAGCTGGACAAGATCACGGTGAAGATCGGCTACCCGGACAAGTGGGTGGACTATTCGAAACTGAAGATCACCCGCGGCAAGCTGGTCGAATCCCTGCTCGCGATCGAGGCCTTCGAGGCCGAGCGCGCGGTGAACAAGCTCGGCACCCGGGTGGACAAGACCGAGTGGGCGATGTCACCACAGACCGTCAACGCCTACTACCAGCCCACCTCCAACTCCATCAACTTCCCCGCCGCGATTCTGCAGCCGCCGTTCTTCGATCCGGACGCGCTGCCCGCGGTGAACTACGGTGCGATCGGCGCCACCATCGGCCACGAGATCGGCCACGGCTTCGACGATCAGGGCGCCAAATACAACGGCGAGGGCAACCGCGAGGACTGGTGGACCCCCGAGGACCTGAAGGCCTTCGAGGCCAAGACGAAACAGGTTGTCGACCAATACAACACGCTGGTACCCCAGGGGTTGCCGCCCGGTTCGCACGTCAACGGTGAACTCACCGTCGGCGAGAACCTCGCCGATATCCGCGGCCTGATGATCTCGCTGGCCGCATTCCGGATCGAAGAGGGCAAGGCCGGGCACAACGCGCCCGATTACACGCCACTGTTCCAGTCGTGGGGCCGCAATTGGCGGGAGAAGCAGACCGAGCAGGCCCTGGCTCAGCAGGTGGCGACCGACCCGCACTCACCCGGCGAATTCCGCTGCAACCAGGTCGTACGCAATCTTCCGGAGTTCTACACCACCTTCGGCGTGCAACAGAGCGACACACTGTTTCTGCCCGAGGACCAGCGCGTAACCCTGTGAGGACCAGCGCATAACCGGGCGCCCCACCACGGCCGGGGCACCCGGCCCCGTCACTCAGTGGGTGATCAGTCGCCAGTCCTCCGGCAGGTTGGTGGCGGTGACCTGGTCGCCGTCGACGGCCAGGTCCACGGTGGTGCCGCCGAGGCGTAGGTCAGTGAGTTCGACCCGGCCCCAGCGTGGCGGGACGTGCGGCAGCACGGCCACCGTGCGGTGCGGTACATCGGGGTCCAGCCCCAGGAACGACCGGACCAGGAGCAGTGGCGCCGCACTCGACCAGGCCTGTGGTGAGCAGGAGGTCGGATACGGTACCGGGGCGGAGAACCGAGAGCGTTGGAACCCGCAGAACAGCTCCGGCAGCCTGCCACCGAAAGCGGTTGCCGCATCGAGCAATCCGTTGGTCAGCCGGGTCGCCAGATCGACCGCGCCGGGGATGTGCCGATAGCGCAGCAGCCCGGCCACGGTGATCGCCGTATCGTGCGGCCACACCGAACCATTGTGGTAGCTCATCGGATTGAATGCGCCCATCGCCGAAGACAGGGTGCGCAGGCCGAATCCGGAGTCCATCTCCGCAGTGGAGAGCTGATGCACCAGTTGCTCGGCGTGATCGTCGGGCACGATGCCCGACCACAGACAATGGCCGATATTGCTGGTCAGCGCGTCGACCCGGCGCTTGCCGCCGTCCAGCGCGACCGCATACCAGCCCCTTTCCGGCATCCAGAAGGATTCCGCGAACTTGGTGCGCATTTCGGCGGCACGATCGCGCAGCTGGCCGGCCTTCTCGTCCTGGCCGAATTCCTCGGCCAGTTCGGCCCGCGCCCGCAGCGCCGCGTAGACGTAGCTCTGCACCTCACACAGGGCGATCGGGGCCTGGGCCAGGTTGCCGCAGGCATCGTTGATGCCGTCGAAACTGTCCTTCCAGCCCTGATTGATCAGGCCGCGGTCGGTGGCGCGCTGATATTCGACGAAACCGTCGCCGTCGCGATCGCCGAAATGCGATATCCAGTCCAGCGCGGCGTCGGCGGCGGGCAGCAGCGCCTGCACGGCCTCCGGTGATGCTCCCCAGCGGCGTGTTTCGGCGAGCAACATCACGAAAAGTGGTGTGGCGTCGACGGTTCCGTAGTAGACCTCACCGCCCAGGGCTAGCCCGCCGGACGGGCCGCGCCGGATCTCGTGCATGATCCGGCCCGGCTCCTCCTCGGTGAGCGCATCCACCTGCTGCCCCTGCATCTCGGCCAGCTGCTGCATGGTGCCCAGTGCCAGCGAGGAATCCAGCGGCAACGCCATCCACGCGGTGAGCAGGGAATCGCGGCCGAACAAGGTCATGAACCAGGGTGCGCCGGCGGCGACGAAGGTGCGGTGCCGACGTTCCTCCCGGATCTGCAGGGCGCCCAGATCGCTTTCGGTGCGTTGCAGAATCGCGGTGAGCTCGATGTCCCCGGTGGTGAGTTTGGTCGCGGTATCACGCCAGGCGGCCATTTTGCGGCCGGGCTCACTGGAGCGGTAATGCTCTCCGGGACGCATCGCGACGTGGACTCGTTGATTGGCGACCGTCGGCTGCGCGAGCACCTCGGTCTGCCAGCGTCCCGTCGCCGGCACCACGATGCGCCAGGTCAGCGAACCGGGCATCACGATCGGCAGCTCGGAGGAGGAGATCGCGAGGCCACGGGCGCGGTCCGAGCGATCGTTGAGCAGCAGTTCGTTGTCGGTGACCAGTAATTCGGCGTGGCCGTGCCCGGCCCGCCCCTCCTTGACCGCGAACAGATCCACGAAATCGGCGTCGGCGCGTAGTTCCAGCACCACCGCGGTGGGTTCGCGACCGAGATTCTCCAGCACGATGGTCTCGCGCATGCCGTCGGCCACGAGCCGCTCACGCACCACCAGCAGACTCGAGTCCGCGGCACCGGAACGCGGCGGGCGACGCAGGATGAAACGCGCGGTGAAAGCCTCCGGACTCAGCACCGACAGCGGTTCCAGCCGCTGCCCGTCCACCCGTAGCTCCCAGCGCGATACGACCCGGGCATCGTGATAGAACAGGCCCTGCGAGGTGCCCGATTCCACATCGCCGACCCGGTCGGACAGGCAGAAGGTGCTGCCTTCGACCAGGGTCACCGCGCCGTTCAACAGGGCGGGTTCACCGCCGTTGAGAGGTGAGGGCGCCGTCATCGCACACCACCCCCGTAGGCCGGGGCGGGCCTTCGCCGCACCGGGCTGGAACGGTCTACCGACTCGACAATCACCATCGCGAACGGCTCCTCCCACCACGCCGGAGCAACGGTCCGGCGTCGGATTTGCGGGGCTCGAGGGTTTCGTGGTCTTCGTGGTTGTGCTGGGCCTGCAACACCATGCGAGAACGAACAACTGCCGACATTCGAGAGTAACCGCTGGACGCTCCCGGACGGCGGTAATCGGCGACACGACGTGCTCGTGGCATCCGCCGGCGTCGCCCGGGCCGGGCAGGTGAGTTCCAGGAATACGCCGAAAACCCGTCTCCCGAACGACTGTCGCGCACGGGAGACGGGTTGTGACGGGGTGTATATCGGCAGTTCGGTCAGGCTTGGACGGCGCGGCGGTAACCACGGACGGCGAGGCCGCCGAAGACCAGGATCAGGCCGGCGGCCCAGGCCACGGTCTGCAGGAAGGGAACCAGCACCGGGCCACCGAGGGTGAAGTTGCGCATCGCCTCGATGGCGCAGCTCATCGGCTGGCCACGCACGATCGGCTGCAGCCAGCCGGGGTAGTTCTGCACCGGAACGAAGCCCGAGTTGAAGAACATCCCGACCAGCACCACGATCGCGAACAGCTGGGTGACCTTGTCGCCCACACTGCTCACCCCGACCATCACCACCACCGGCGTGAACCCGGCGATCACGATGACCGGGACCACCAGGACGCCCAGCAGTCCGGCCCAGCCCTCCTGGAAGCGCAGCCCCAGGATCATGCCGACGACCACCACCACGACGGTGGCGGCCAGTGCCCGGCCGCATTCGGCGAGCAGCCGGCCGGTGAGCCCGGCCGAACGACTGATCGGGAGCACCCAGAACCGGCGCAACAGGCCGCTCTCCCGCTCACCGAACAGTGACAGACCGGTACCCATCGCGCCGTACATGGCGCCGGCGACCGCGATCATCGGCACGAATCCGTAGATGGGGTCGGTGCCGTTCATCGCGCCGAGCGACTTCTTCAGCACCAGGTCGTACATGAGCAGCAGCAGAATCGGGAAGATCAGCGTGGAGGTGATCACCTCCGGCTGCCGCGACCAGCGCCGCAACAGCCGTCCGGCCTCGACCAGGGCCTGTGCCGGGAGCCCACCCGTACCCGGCTGGGTGTCGAATTCCCGCGCGCCGGAGAGATCCACTCGCATCGCGTCGTCACCCGCGGCCGGATCGGTCGGCGCGCTCACTGTGGTGTTCGCTTCGCTCATTACGCCCGGCGTCCTTCCGCTCGTACGGCCAGAACCGCGCCCACGACCAGCAGGCCGGCGATCCACACCAGGGCTACGGCCAGTTCCGAGACGTACCGGCCCTCGGCCAGCCCGCGCAGTGCCGCGGTGATCTGGGAGACCGGCTGGTTACGGACGAAGGGCTGGATCCAGCCCGGGAACCCCTCGGCCGGGACGAACCCGGTCGAGGTCATCACCAGCAGCAGTTGCGGGCCGAACAGCACGGTGCCGCTGATCTCCGAGTTGCGGGTGACCGTGCCGAGCGCGTCGGTCGCGACCACCAGTCCGGTCCCGAAGGCCAGCACCACCAGCACGAAGATCACGGCAGCACCGGCGGAGTGGAAGCGGAAACCGAAGATCGTGCCGACCACCAGCGCACCGATGAGGGCGGTCACCACCCGCATCAGATTCGCGGAGGTACGGGCCGTGACCGGGATCCAGGCCGGTACCGGCATCGACCGCAACCGGGTCGACATGCCGCCGACGACTTCGCGCGCGGCCCGGTCTCCGGCGAACATCGATGCGAAGAACATCGCGAACACCGCGATGATGGGCAGCAGGTACTGGGCGTAGTCGACCCCGGGCACCTCGAGCGATCGGCGCAGCGGCACGTAGAAGCAGACGAAGAACACCAGCGGCTGGAAGAAGGCGAGGACCACATCGCCCTCGCGCAGCGCGGTCCGGGCACTGCGCCCGCTGAGCGCTCCCAATTGCAGCCAGGCCGGTACCCGGAAGTCGTCGTCGGCGACCTCCGGCGTGGCAGCCGATTCGGTGGCGACCGTCATACCTTCGCCCCCACGGTCGGCTTGGTCAGCTGGATGAAGACCTCGTCCAGCGAGGGCCGGCGCAGCGCGATATCGATCAGCTCGATATCGGCGGCGGTGATCCGCTCCAGTGCCTGCGAGAGGGTCGCCGCGCCGCCCGGCGCCGGGATCGACACCCGGTCCCGGGACTCGGCGACGGTGGGCTCACCGAGTTCGGACAGCGCGGTGACCACGGCCGGCACGTCACCGGCATCGACCGGGACCACCTCGCAGTAGCTGTCGCCCGCGCGGGCCTTGAGCTGATCGGCGGTGCCCTCGGCGATCACGGTGCCCTTGTCGACGACGATGATGTTGTCGCTGAGCGCGTCCGCCTCCTCGAGGTACTGGGTGGTGAGCAGGATCGTGACGCCCTGTTCCTTGAGTGAGCGCACCAGCGACCACAGGCTCTGCCGGCTCACCGGGTCCAGGCCGGTGGTGGGTTCGTCGAGGAACACCACGCGCGGCGGACGCACCAGCCCACAGGCGATATCGATGCGGCGGCGCATACCGCCGGAATACTGGCCGACCCGGCGATCAGCGGCCTCGGTCAGTGCGAACTGTTCGAGCAGTTCCACCGCGCGTGCGGCGGCGGCCTTGCGGCGCAATCCCATCAACCGGCCGAACAGCACCAGGTTCTCGCGCCCGGTGAGCATTTCGTCCAGCGCCGCGTACTGCCCGGTGAGCATGATCGACGACCGCACTCGCGCGGCGTCTGTCACCACGTCGTATCCGGCGACGACGGCCCGGCCGGCGTCGGGCCGGGTGAGGGTCGACAGGATGGATACGGTCGTGGTCTTACCGGCCCCGTTGGGCCCCAGCACCCCGAGCACACTGCCCGTGGGCACGCTGAAGGTGATGCCCCGCAGGGCTTTTACATCACCGAAGGATTTCTCCACCGATTCGACGACGATCGCGGTGTCCGCTCCCGAGATCCCGCCCGGTTCTCCCACTGGTTCCGACACAATGTTCTCCGTCTGAAGACGACAAGCCCCAATTACTTTGGTAACGCTAACCTAATTAAAGCGGCAACTCCACCCCTCCCCTACGAGCGGCAGGGCAGGGATGGAGTCACAGCAGTCGATCCCCCGGCGCGCGGCGGCGATCAGCCGAGCAGCGCGACGACCTCGTCCAGCGATGCTCCGCCGAGTATCGCAGTGACCGGCAGATCGCGCCGGAGTTCGGTTTCGACCCGTTTACGCAGGTCCAGGGCCTGCAGCGAATCCAGCCCGAGTGCCACCAACGGAATCGATCCGTCGATCGCCTCGGCGGCGCCCAATCCCATCACCACACGCAGTGCCGATTGCACCGCCGCACCGGTGTCCACCGGCGCACCGGTATCCACCGGCGTCGCGGCTTCGGTGCCGGTTTCGCCATCTGGCGCTGCGGAGTTCTGCTCCACCACAGCGGTTTTCGCAGGGTCCGCCGCCGCGGGAGGTGCGGGGTCCGGCTCGGGGTCGGGCAGGTCGCTGAACAGCGGCTGGTAACCGAAGACCGTGTAGAGCTCCCGGATTCGCCCCCAATCGGCCGCTGTGACCAGCACATTGGCCGAATCGCGGGCGAGCCCGGCCGTCACCGCCGTCGCAGCGTCCATCGGCTGCAGACCGGTACCGCTGATCTTTGCCAGCGCGTCGGCATTGTCCGCGCCGACCGCACGCCACAGTCCCCACTGCACCGAGCTACAGCGCAGCCCCTCGGCCCGATAGCGCGCGGCAGCAGCGTCGAGCAGGCGATTGACCGCGGCGTACACCCGATGTCCGCGTCCGCCGATCGTCGCCGACAACGAGGAGCAGAGCAGGATGCGGGCGTCGTCGGCGAGCGGCAATCCGCGCACCAGATGTTCCAGCGCTACCGATTTGGCGGTCGCGGCGGCGCGCACCGTATCGGGCGTCACGTCGGCCTCGGCGGCCGAGTAGTCCACGGCCGCATGCAGGAGCAGCGTGACCGGCGCGCCGTCGAAGCGCGTCCCGAGTTCGCGCACCGCGGATTCGTCACCGACATCGCAGCTCGCACGCACGATCTCGGTCCGGGTGCGCTGCTGGATATCCAGGATGCGCGCCATCGCCGCGGAGTCACCGCCGCTTCTGCTGACCAGCGTGATACGCGCGGCACCTGCTGCGGCGAGGTATTCACAGAAGTCGAGCCCGAGTTTGCCGGTGCCCCCGACGATCACCACCTCGCGGAGGTCGGTACCGGTCGGCGGCTCGTCGTCGGCGTTGTCGTCGAGAATCAGTCGCTTGGCGTACACACCGCCGTCCCGCACCGCGAGCTCGGGTTCACCAGCGATGTGCAGCGCGCCGACCAGTGCCTTGGCCGCACCGGCGGGATCGGCGGTGGCGTCCGCACTCAGGTCCACGTGGCGGATGCCGGTGCCGATGTGATCGGCGGCCAGGCAACGGAATCCGGCCTGGGCCGCGGCATGGAGCGGATCGGGAATCTCGTCCTCGGTCACCTGTTCACCGCCGGTCGTCACCAGCCAGATGTCGGCGGCGCCGGACAGGCCGGCCGGCCAGGCGGGCGTGCCGAGGAAGGTGGCCAGGTCCTCGGCAACACCGGCCGGAGTGGTGGCGGTGGCCGGCGGAGCGAGGATTACCAGGGTGTCGTAGCCGGAACCGGCGCCGTATTCGACGACGGTGGCTCCGTTGCGCGGTGCGGCCGCGCCGATTGCGGTAACGAGCTCGGCGTAGGCGCCGGTGGGGTCGACCAGTGCGATGGTGCGGGGTGCGATCAGCTTGCGACGCCGCAGGCGGGTCCATTGCTCCACGTACCGCTGCGGTACCACGGTGCCGTCGGTACCCCGAGATCCGCGCGTCTGCGGCGAATCCACAACCGACGCATCCGTCTTCGCCGCGTACGGGTACGGCGCCCACAGCACCTTCGGGCTCATCTGCGTACTGGGGAAATCGAGCAGGGGCAACGCGGGCGTAGCACCGGAAGGGCTCTCGCGCAGGGCTTCCCAGGCGAAGCCGGCATCGTGCACCGCGATCGTCGCCAAGTTCCGGGTGAATTCCCGCAGATCTTCGGCGGTGCGCCGGGAGGTGCCCAGGATCTCGATCGGGCGCGCCGCCGACGCGGTGGCAAGATTTTCCTGCAGCGCCAGCATCAGCGTGGGGTGTTCGGAGATCTCGATGAAGGTGTCGGCGCCGCGGTCGGCGGCCACCCCGATGGCGCGATCGAAGCGAACCCGGTTACGCAGGTTCAGATACCAGTAGTCCAGCACGGACTGGTCGATCTCGACCCGATCACCGAAGGTGCCGCCGATGAAATCGACCTCGGCGGGCAGGAACGAGAAGTTGTCCATATCATTGCCGACGGTACGGTTCAGGATCTCGCGGAATCCGCTGACATAGGAGGTGTGCGCCGGATACTGAACCCGGATCTCCTTGGCGAATTTTCCGGCCGCGTTGAGCGCTTCGACGATCTGGCGCACCGCGTCACGTTCACCCGAGATGGCGAGGATGTGCTCGGAGTTGACCACCGACAGTTCCGCGAATCCCGCCTGCCGGGCAAGCAGGTCCTCACATTCGTCGCGGTCGATGCCGACTACCGCCATCGTGTATCCGGTCAGCTTTTCCCCGTCCACGATCCGGGCGCGGGAGGTGACGACGCGGACCGCATCGGGCAGAGTATGTGCCCCGGCGACGTATCCCGCACTGATCTCCCCCTGGGAATGGCCGACGACCGATGTGGGATGCACACCCACGGCCTGCCACATCGCCGCCACGCCGATCATCTGCATGAACAGCGCCGGCTGTACGGTGCTCGCGCTGTCGTCGGCCGGCAGGTCCGCATCCAGCAGATACGGCAGCGGTGAGCGCTGCTTCAGTTCGTGGAAGACCTTGTCGCATTCGTCGACCGCCGTACGGTAGGCCTCGGAACGGTCGTAGAGCATCCGGCCCATACCGGGGCGCTGGCTCCCCTGGCCCGGAAAGACATAGGACACCCGGCTCGCGGTGGCAGCCCGGGATCCGACAACGACATCGGGATGAGCTGCTCCGGCCGCGACGGCACGCAACGCGCCGAGCAGGCTCTCGCGATCGGTGGCCATGATCAATGCCCGGTAGCGACGGGCGGTACGGGTGCGAAATAGCATGTCCGCCACCCGGTCCGGGCCGACGGTGTCGTGTTCGGCCACATAGTCGGCGATCGCTGCGGCTTCGCGAGTCAATGTGTCCGTGGTGTCCGAGGACAGCAGCACCGGGACGCTGCCGTCCGGAAGTCGGTAGCTAGACATGGTTCTCCTCTTCCACAGCCGGGACGGCCAGCAGCGCATGGGCATTCGTGCCCGAAACACCGAACGACGAGACGGCGCCGTAGCGCATGCCGGCCTGCGGCTCCCACGGCTCGAGTTTGGCCGCCAGCCGCAATCCGGTGGCTGCCCAATCCACCTCGGGGCTGGGATTGTCGGCGAAACGAGTGGGTGGGATGAATCCGTGCAGCCCGCTCACCAGCACCTTGATCAGGCCGAGCATGCCCGCGGCGGCCTGGGCGTGGCCGAGATTGGATTTCACCGAGCCGAGCCGGGCGGCACCGCCGCCGTACACCGACTGCAGCGCCGTCAGTTCGAGCGGATCACCGACCGCGGTACCCGTGCCGTGTCCCTCGATCATGCCGACGACGTCCGGGGAAATACCTGCGACCTCGACGGTTTTCCGGATCAACCGCTCCTGTCCCGCGGAACTTGGGACCGCGATCGGTGCGCCGCCGCCGTTGTGGTTGACCCGAGTCGCGAGGACCCGGCCGTAGATCCGGTGGCCGAGCGCACGAGCGCGGGACTCGCGCTCCAGCACGACGACGCCGGCACCCTCACCCCACAGGGTGCCGTCGGCATCGGCCGAATACGGCTTGCACTGCCCATCGGTGGACAGGGCGTTGTTCTTGGAGAACTCGAAGAATGCGCCGGCCGAGCCCATGACGCAGACCGCACCGGCCAGTGCCCATTCGCATTCGTCGTTGCGAATCGCGCCGGCGGCCAGGTGCAGGGCCGACAGCGACGACGCGCAGGCGGTATCGACCACCATCGCCGGGCCGGCCAGGCCGAGACAGTTGGCAATTCTCCCGGCGACCGCGCCGAGTGCGGTGCCGGTGGCGCGATAACCGCTGTACTCGTTCACCTCGGCCGCATGGGGTCCGTATTCGGTGACCGAGGCGCCCATGAAACAGCCGACGTCCGCGCCGTCGAGCGCGCCGGGGTTGATTCCGGCATGCTCGAGCGCACGCCACGCCACCTTCAAGGCGACGCGCTGCTGCGGATCCATCGCCACGGCTTCCCGCGGGGTGATCCCGAAGAACATCGGATCGAATTCACCGGCGGTGTAGAGGAATCCGCCGGCGTCGCGGACCTCCGACCAGCCCTCGACTTCCCCCAGGGTCAGCAGCCGCTCGATCGGCCAGCCACGATCCCGGGGGAACGGGCCGATCAGATCGCGGGATTCGGCGAGCGCGCTCCAGTACTGCGCCGGCGTGTCGATCCCGCCGGGTGCGTCGATGCCGATACCGGTGACGACGATGGGGTCCTGCTCGCTCATCTCGCGGTCTCCAGCTCCGCGGCGAGCAGTTCCGAAATGCCTTCGACCTGATCATGCAGGTAGAAATGGCCCCCGTCGAACATGTCGACCGCCAGCTCCGCGCTGGTGTGGCGCTGCCAGCCGTAGAGCTCACCCATCGTCACGAATTCGTCGTCGCTGCCGCCCATGGCTTGGATGGGGGTGTGCAGCTGCACATCTTCCGGGCAGGTGTACTGGTCGAATGCCGCGTAGTCGGCCTTCAGCACCGGCAGCGCCATGGCCATCAGGTCGCGGTTGCCCAGCACATCGGTACCGGTGCCCTGCAATCCGACGAGGTGGTCGAGCAGCTGTTCGTCCTCGGTCGGGTGAGCGGGCATATCCACGACCCGCGAGGGCGCCACCGCCCCGGAGACCGCCAGCAACCGTACCGGGACCCCCGCGGCCTCGGCGAGACGTGCGAATTCGAAGGCCACGATCGCGCCCATGCTGTGCCCGAAAACGGTGATCGGCTCATCCCGGTTCCACGGCGAGCGGGTGAATTCGTCGAACGCACCGGCGGCGACCTGCGGCAGTGTGCCCAACGCCGCCTCCCGGGCGCGGTCCTGCCGGCCCGGATACTGCAGCACGACCACGTCGAAGTGGTCGCGCAGCTGTTTGGAGAACGACCGATAGGTCGAGGCGCCGCCGCCCGCGTGTGGACAGATCACCAACGGTGCGACCGCCGCACGCGGCTTGTGAAACTGTCGAATCCAACCGGGTGTTGTTGCCATATCACGCATCTCTCTGTGCAAGGTCGTCCGGCCTCGGCCCCGCCGCACCAGCAGCCTTAGGTAGGTGAGGCAAACCTAATATACCCGACGACCCTCCCGCTGAAGGGGGGTGGGCGCGCAGCCTGCGGCATCGGATCATCCCTCCCGAACGATCATGAAGATGTGCTGGTCGAGGACCGCAGGCCTCACCACCCACCTCCCGCCGGCCGTCGGTGCGCCCGTTCCGGTGCCGCAGCAGGCGAGCCTGCTCCCACCGGCGACGGCCCCGCGCCGAGCATCCGTAGGACATCGTCGAGCGAGGCCCCGCCGATCAGATCGGCGACGGGCAGTTCGTAGTGGAACTCCTCGTCGACGCGGCGGCGCATCTCCAATGCCTGCAACGAATCCAGGCCGACAGCTACCAGGGGTGCGGCGGTATCGATCCCGGCCGGGTCGTCCGCGCCGATGACATCGGTGAGGATGCGCAGCACCCGGTCCGGCGCCGGAGCGGAGTCGGCTGCTCCGCGCTGCGGCTCCGGCTCGATATCGCCGTCGAGCTCCGGCGTGCGCAGATCGGTCAGCAGTGGACCGTAGCCGAATTGACCGAGTACCGAGCGGCCGCGTTCCCAGTCGAAGGCGGCGATGATGGCGTTCGCCGGTAATTCGGTCAGGCTCAATGTGATTGCCGGGTCGGGCGGCATCGGGCGATACCCCACCCTCTCCAGCACAGTGGCCTCGGAGGTACCCGCGCCTCGATGCGTCGACCACCAGCCCCACTGGATCGACACCGCACGGATCCCGTCGGCACGCAGCCGGTACGCCATGGCGTCGAGCATCCGGTTCGCCGCCGCGTAGACCGCCATCCCGCGCCCGCCGATACTCGCCGCCAGCGACGAACACAGCAGGACGCGGCACTGCTCGGACAGTGTCAGCGCGGTCAGCACGGCGGTGATGCCCGTGACCTTCCCGCGCAGGGCCCGCTCCACCCGATCCGGTGTCACCTCGGTCAGCTCGACATTGGTCAGCTCGGCGATGTCGGCAGCCGCGTGCAGCACGAAATCCACCGGCGTGGCACGTAATTCGTCCGCGAGGGCAGCGACCGACGCCACCTCACCCACATCATGGGCCACGACGCGGATATCGGTACCGGAGGCGGCGCCGATCGCGGCGATCCGGTCGGCCGCCGCCCCGGCGCCCGACCGGCTGACCAGCGTGATCCGATGCGCCCCGGCCTCGGCGAAGTGCCGGCAGTATTCGAGCCCCACCCCGCCGGTGCCGCCGATGATCAGCACATGGCTCGGTACCTCGACCGATTGTGCGGGCGCCGGCTCGACCAGCCGCTTCACATAGGTCGCTCCGTCACGCAGCGCCAGTTCGGGCTCCCGCGCAGTATGCAGTGCGGTGACGACGGCCGCGGCATCCGCCGCACCGCCCGCACCGGCGGGCAGATCCAGATGCCGGAACGCGATGCCCGGGTATTCGCCGCCCAGGCAACGGAAGCCCGCGGCAACAGCGGCGGGTACCGGCTCCGGTGGTGGGTCCTGTGCAAGCACCGACTCGGCGCCGACTGTGACGAGCCACCACTGCTTCACCTCGGTGGCGGCGTCGAACCACCACTCTCGCTCACCGAAGAATCGCGCGACCTCGCCGACGGCGTCCGGGCCGGCCTTGCCCGGCAGCAGGACGACAACCGTGTCCGCATCTCCGGTGTCCGGCCGGGACGCCACGTCGATCCGGCGTGCCACCGCCCCCTGATTCTCGGCTTCGTCACACAATGCGGCAGCCAGTTCTGCACAGGCACCGGTGTGGTCGACGACCGCGAGGGTGCAGGGCGCACTCAGCGACCTCCGCTGCGGGCGTTGCCACTGTTCGACCACCACCTGCGGCCCAGCGGTCGTGAGCTCCCGTACCGGCTCGGACGCCACCGGTGTCCGCCGCGCGGTAAGCGCCGGTGCGGACGCGGCGGAATCGTTGTAGGGCAACCACAGTCGCTGCTCGTTCATCCCGGTATTCGGAAAATCGGGCAGTGGCAGCGTGGGCGGTGCGGTATCGATACGCAGCGCATCCCACTCGTAGCGGAGGTCCGCCACCGCCAGATTCGCCAGGTTGCGGGTGAATTCCGACAGGTCGGCAGCGGTACGCACCGAGGTGGCGGTGACGGTGGCAGCGGCGCCGGCGACGGTGATGTTCTCCTGCACCGACAGTGCCAGCGTCGGATGATCGGCCAGCTCGACGAAGGTGTCGACCTCTCGCGCCAGCGCGGCCTCGATCGCGAGATCGAAACGGACCGGATTGCGCAGGTTCCAGAACCAGTATTCGTCCACCGGCAGATCCGGGATGATCACGTCGCCGAGAGTAGCGCCCAGACAGGGTATTTCGGACTCGAGAAACTGCTGGTTGGCGAGCCGGCCACGGACTGCGTCCTGCAGCTCGGTACGAAATTCCGCGACCCGATCGGTATGCGCGGGATACCCCACCCGGATCAGGCGAGCGAAGCGGTCGCGCCCGGTGAGGGTGTCCACCACCTCGCAGACCGTGTGCCGCTCCCCCGAGATCCCCACCAGGCCAGGTGAATTGATCACCGACACCTGCGCCCAGCCCGAGTTGCGGGCGAGCAGGCGTTCGCATTCTTCGCGGCTCGCGGCGGCGACGGCCATGGCATACCGATCCGAGGAGATGGTATCCACCGCGCGGGCGCGGGTACCGACCACGAGTACCGCATCGGCGAGTGTCATCGCACCGGAGACGTATGCGGCCGCGATCTCGCCCTGACTGTGCCCGACCACCAGCTCCGGTCCGATTCCGGCGGCCCGCCACATCGCCGCCAGACCGGCCATCTGAGTGAACAACGCGGGCTGCACGATCCGGGCGGTGTCGTCCGCTCCGTCCGCATCGGCGCTGTCGGAATCCAGCAGATACGCCCGCGGCGATTCGCCGAAAAACTCTTCGAAAAGTGCTGTGCACCGGTCGATTTCGTCGCGGAAAGCGGGGACCCGGTCGTAGAAGAGCCGACCCATCCCGGGCCGTTGTCCGCCCTGACCGGGGAAGACGAATCCAGGGCGGCGCGCGGTGGCCGGTACCTCGGGCCGGATCACCGCGGGGTGAGTGCGGTCCTCGGCGACCGCCTGCAGTGCGGTGATCAGCTCGGCTCTGGTTCCGGCCATGGCGAGCGCACGGTGCCGGCGTGGTGCCCGGGTGCGGAACAGCATGTCGGCGACGCGTTCCGGCGTCACCTCCGGGTGATCACCGAGATAGGTCAGCAGCGTGGCGGCCTCACGTCCCAGCACGGCGGGACTGTCGGAGGACACCAGAACCGGAACGGTGCCGTCCGGCAGACGGTACTCAGACATCGGCGGTCTCCTCGCGCTCCGGCATCTCGACGATCGTGTGTGCGTTGGCGCCGCCGGCCCCGAAGGCGGACACCGCGCCCCAGCGTCTGCCGCGTCGAGCTCGCCAGGGTTGTGACTCGGTGGCCAAGCGCAGGCTCGAGCGGTCCCAATTCACCTTCGTGGTGGGTTTTTCGGCATACAGGCTGGCCGGAATCCGGCCGTGCTGTCCGGCCAGCAGCACTTTGATCAGGCCGAGCACACCGGCCGCGGCCTGGCTGTGCCCGATATTCGATTTCAGCGAGCCGAGCAGCGGTGCCGAGTCGGTGGCACCGTAGGTGTTCTGCAATGCGGTGAGCTCCACGGGGTCACCCGCGCGGGTGGCGGTGCCGTGCCCCTCGATCATCTCCACCTCGGCCGGGTCGATGCCTGCCAGCCGGAACGTCTTGTGAATCACCCGCTCCTGCGCTTCCACCCGCGGTGACAGGATCGGTTTACCCTTCCCGTTGTGATTCTGCGCGGAGGCGAGGATGCGCGCGTACACGCGGTGCCCGAGCCGGCGGGCCCGTGATTCGCGCTCCACGAGCACGAACCCGGCCCCCTCGCCCCAGAGGGTCCCGGTCGCGTCGTCGGCGTAGGAGCGGCAGTGTCCGTCGGACGACAGCGCATTGTGTTTGGCGAATTCGTAGAACAGGATCGGCGAACCCATCACGCACACACCACCGGCCAGCGCCCAGTCGCATTCCTCCGAGCGGACCGCGGCCGCGGCCAGATGGAGCGCGGTCAGCGACGAGGTGCATGCGGTGTCCACGGTCAGCGACGGGCCGGTCAATCCCAGGCAGTGCGATACCCGGCCGGCGACACTCATCGTCACCTGCCCGACCACCCGGTATCCGCTGTAGTCGTTGACCTCGGCACCGCGCGGACCGTATTCCATCGGCAAGGTACCGATGAAACAGCCGCCCTCTTCACCCTCGACTGCGACGGGATTGATGCCGGAGTTCTCCAGGGCCTTCCAGGCGACGCGAAGTGCCACGCGCTGCTGGGGGTCGGTGGCGAGTGCCTCGTGCCGGCCGATACCGAAGAATGCCGGGTCGAACGATGCCGCCCGATCCAGGAATCCGCCGGCATCGGGTACCGCGCCCCAGCCGTCCAATTCCGACAGTGACAGCATTTCCTCGACCGGCCAGCCGCGGTCCCGCGGAAACGGGCCGATCAATTCCCGCTCGTCCGTCAGGGCCGACCACAACTCGGCCGGTCCGTCTATTCCGCCCGGCGCCTCGACCGCCATCCCGGAAATTACTATGTGGTCGACGTCTTCTTTCGTCGCCGATGTCATCGCTGCTCCCCGCTGTAGTTTGCTATCGGTCGAACTGCTCGGCCGCGCCGAAATTCGGTGTCACATCGATCCGGGAGCTACCCGGATCCGGCGATTCCGGCCGTCGATTCGGCGATGGCATCGATGTGATCGTTGTGGAAGAAATGACCGCCCTCGAACACCGATACTTCGGTGTCGGCCGCATGTTTGCGCCATCCGTGCAGATCCGCGACGGAGACGATCGGGTCGCGGTCGCCGCCCAGCGCGTGTACCGCCGCACGCAGCCGGGCGTCCGCCGGTCCGGAATACGCATCGCAGGCGCGGTGGTCTGCCTGCAACACCGGCAGGGCCAGCCGCATGATCTCTCGGTTTCCGAGCACATCTCCGCCGGTGCCCTCGAGCATGGCGAGGTGATCGAGCAGGTCCTCGTCTCCGGTGGGTGTGCGCGGGCGAGTGTCGGCGCGGCACGGCGGCACCGCCGCGGCCACGGTCAGCAATCGCACGTCGATTCCGGCGGCCTCGGCCATCCGGACGAATTCGAACGACACCAGCGCGCCCATACTGTGCCCGAAGGTGTAGATCGGGGTACTGCGATGGAAGGCCGAGCCGATGAATTCGTGCAGCGCACCGGAGGCGATATCGGGAAGTGAGACCGGTAACGGTTCGCTCGCCCGGTCCTGCCGTCCGGGATATTGAAATACGATCACGTCGAAATGCGCGCTGAATGCTTTGGAAAACTTCCGGTACGTCGACGCCCCGGCCCCGGCGTGCGGAAATATCAGTAGCGGCGGACTGCCCGAGGTTCCGGGTTTGTGAAACTTCCTGATCCATCCCGGTTTATGCATATCGTCCCTTCGTCGCCCCCTGCGGACGGTGTCGGTCGGAACGCCTCAGTGGTCGACTGCGGCGGCGACTGCGGCGATGCTGCGATTCCACAGCGCCGCCAGTCGAACAGCATCTTCAGAGGTGAACAGCGTTGAACTCCAGCGCCATTGGGTTGTCAGCACGGGCCCGTCCGGACCACCCTCGACACCGGCAACGACATCGAGTGCATAGCGCAGCGGGAGGTCCGGCTCCGGCGCGATGGGCATGGCATCGGCGAAGGTTTCGTCGGTGACGATCGACCAGTCGGCACTGTCGTTGCGCATCAGGTCGGCACGCCCCAGGTAGTTGAATTCGACCTGTGGCTCGGCTACTCCGGCGAGTTCGGAAACTCCCGCTACTTGCTGTAGTAGCCCGAAATCCAGTCCGTTAAACGGGATTTCAGCGATATGTCCGGTTATCTCGGTGAGCAGTCGCCGTACCGCCACCGGATCGACCTCGGCGGTATCGATATCGACGGTGGAGGCGCCCGCGCCCAGTCGAACCGGGAAGACCGTGGTGAACCAGCCCACCGTTCCGGACGTATCGGCCCCGATCACCTCGTCCGCCCGCCCGTGGCTCTCCAGAGCGATCAGCGCACCGTCGGTGGGATCCTGGCCACGACCCCGGCGCCACGACGCCAGCGTGATGGTCAGCGCCGTGAGCAGGGCTTCGCGCACGCCCTCATCCCGGGAAGCGGTCCGCAGCACCGCCGCGGTCGTGGCAGTAGGCGTGCGAATCATGGTGGCCTGCAACGAGGCCCAGGTATCGACCGCGGGATCGGGTTTGCGGTGACCGATCGCGGGATCCGGCGCCTGCACCTGGGCCGCCCAATAGTCGCGTTGCCGCGTCCGGGAGTCCACGTTGTCCGCCCGCTCCCACAGCAGCTGCGAGAAGGCCCGGTACGAGGTGGGTTCGTCGAGCACTTTCGGTGTGGCGCCGGAACAGATCTGCTCCCAGGCCGCGGTCAGATCGGAGGTGAGAATATGCCACGACACCACGTCCACGGCGATATGGTGAATGGCCAGGAACAGCAGATCACCACCGGCGGGGCGGCGGAACCAGGCCGCGCGCACCATATTTCCGGTGTCCGGGTCGATCTCCTCGAGTGCGGCGTGCGTGGCGTCGCGTAGGTCCGCCCCACCGGCGGCCGCGGGGATATCGACGATCCAGGTGAGCACCTCCGCGGCCTGGACAGCTCCGGGTTCGCGGGTGATCAGGCGCGGACCGGCGGCGGTGTGGGTCAGGTGTGACCGCAGCACATCGTGACCGTCGAGCACCGTCTGCAGCATGGTGGTGAGATCGGCCCGGGTCACCCCTTCGGGAACGGTGAGCAGCATGTTCTGGGTGAACCGCCGATAGTTCCCGTGATCGAACATCCACGACACGATCGGCAGCGGCGGCACCTGTCCGTAGGTCTCCCCGTCGCCCGAAGACACCTGTGTCACACCACGGTCCAGCGCCGCGGCGAGATCACGAATGGTGGGATTGGCCAGTACCGTGCGGGCGTTCACCGCCAGTCCGGCGCGGCGAGCCCGGTTCACCAGGGCGATGGCGACGATGCTGTCCATCCCGAGCGCGAAGAAGTCCTCGTCCACGCCGGGTGCGCGGCCCTCGAACACCTCTCCGATCAGCGCGCCGAGTGTCTTCTCGGTCGGCGTGGCCGGCGGCGTCTTTCGAGCACCACTGCCGTCGCCGAGCGCATTCTCGGCCAGGCGCTCCAGCTCGCGCACATCGAGCTTGCCGTTCACCGTCACCGGCAGCCGCGGCACAACCACGATGCGCGAGGGAATCATGTAGGCGGGCAACCGCTTCGCCAGCGCCGCCCGCATGGCCACCGGGTCGAGGGCGGACCCCGGTGCACCGGCGACGAATCCGACGAGCCCGGCGCCCGCCCCGCGGCGCAGCACCGTGGCCGCGGCGGCCGCGACCTCCGGCAGCATCCGCAACGCGGTGTCGACCTCGCCGATCTCGATCCGGTACCCACGCACCTTGACCTGTGCGTCGGCCCGTCCCAGGTAGGTCAACCGGCCGTCGCTACGCCGGCGCACCAGATCGCCGGTGCGATACATCCGGCCACCCGCGTGTAGTGGGTCGGCCACGAAACGGTCCGCGGTGCCGCCCGGGCGGGCCGCATAACCACGAGCCAACTGCGGTCCGGCCACATACAATTCGCCGATCACCCCGACCGGTACCGGACGCAACCGGGAATCGAGAACATATCCCGAGGTGCCGGCGGTGGGGGTACCGATGGTCGGTGCGTCCGCGTGCGGCTCGGCGGCGTCGATCGTGCTCACATCCGCTACCACCGCCTCGACCGTGGTCTCGGTAGGCCCGTAGCAATTGTGCACGGCTACCTCCGGCAGCGCGCGCAGCTGCTCCCACAGCTGCGAGTCGATGGCCTCGCCCCCCAGGGCGACCACCGCCGGCGGACGACGCAGCAGTCCGGCGGCGGTCAACTGCCGGAACAGCGACGGCGTGGTGTCGATCATGTCCAGGCCGTAGCGGTCCATCCCCGCGACCAGGCAGTGCGCATCCCGCATCGCCTCGTCGTCGAACAGATGCAGTGCGTGACCGTCGAGCAGTCCGATCAGCGGCTGCCAGGACGCGTCGAAACTCAGCGACCAGGCGTGCGCGATCCGCAGTTTCCGCCCCAACCGCGCCACCGCGGGCCGGTACACCCGCTCCCGATGATCCAGGAAATAGCTGATCACGGCCTCATGGGTGCCGATGACGCCCTTCGGCTCACCGGTCGAGCCCGAGGTGAAGATGAGGTAGGCGCTGCCCGCGGAGTGCCCGGCGGATTCCGGCGGTTCCGACGGCCGGGTATCGATCCGTCGCGCGACCCGTGGGTCGTCGAGCCGCAGCACCCGGTGCTCCTCGAACAGGGGTGCTCCGTCCTCGTCGAGCAGTGCGCCGTGATCGGTATCGGTCACTACCAGCTGCGGTGCGGATTGCCGGAGAATCGACTCGATCCGCGCCGCGGGCAATGCGAGGTCCACCGGCACGTAGGCGCCGCCGGCGGCCAGGGTCGCCAGGACCGTGACGATCGCGCGCGGGCCCCGCGGCAGCAATACCGCGACCACGCGTTCCGGCCCGATCCCGGCGGCGATCAGTTCCCCGGCCAGCCGCGCCGACTGCTCGTGCAGTTCACGGTAGGTCAGGACGACGTCGTCGGTGGTCAGTGCCACCGCGTCCGGCGTCGCCGCCGCTTGCCGCGCGAACAATGTGAAAATCGAGGTGGCAGAAACGGTGTCGAGATCTGCCACCGACGCCGTGGTCGAGGCACGCAACAGCGCCTGCGCATCGGGCCTCGGCAGTACCTCGAGCTCCGCACACCTGGTGTGGGTGGATTCGGGCAACTCGCGCAGCACGGCAAGCATGGCCGCGCCGATATCGTCCGGCAGATACGGCACCGACTCACGAACCGCCTCCACGACCACCATCAGCTCGTCCCCCAGCAGATGCGAGACCACCGTCAACGGGTAATGCGTGAGGTTCTCGGTCATCACCGGGCGCAGCGTGACACCGCCGTCCAGGGTGGCGTCGTTGAACGCCTCCTCCATGGGCGCGTTCTGGAAGACGAACATGGTGTCGAACAGTGCGCCGTGCCCGGCCGCGCGTTGTACCGCCGACAGACTCAGATATCCGAGCTCGCGCATGGCAGCCGATTCTCGTTGCAGCCGAGCGCATTCGGCAGCCGCGGATCCGTCGGGATCCAGCCGGAACGCCACCGCGACGGTATTGAGGAACAGGCCGATGATGTGTTCCACGCCGGGCAGTTGATCCGGCCGCCCGGTGACGACGGTCCCGTATACGACGTCGCTGCGGTCGGTCAGCCGCGACAGCACCAACGTCCAGGCGAACTGGACCACGGTGTTCAGCGTCAGGCCCTGAGTTCGTGCCCAGGTGCGTACCCGAGCGGTCTCGTCGGCCGAGAGAGTGAAGCGAGTGATCTCGGCCGGCGCCGACACCTCGGCGCTGTCGATGCCCATCGCCGCACCGCCGTCGGCCACCATCAACGGCCCGTCGACGACGCCCAGATACTCCACCCAGCGCTGCTGAGCCGATGCCATGTCCTGGGCGGCCAGCCAGGCAATGTAATCGCGGTACGGACGCACCGGCGGCAGCTCCCGCGCGGAGCCTCCGGACCCGTACAAGGCACGCAGTTCGGTGAAGAACAGTCCGAGCGACCAGCCGTCGATCAGGATGTGGTGCATCGTGACGATCATCCGGCGCCGCTCGACCCCGGCGCCGTCCGAGGGCACCCGCACCAGCAGGACCCGCAGCGCCGGCCCCCGGCTCAGATCGAAACCACGGCGTATCTCGGCGGCGGTCACCGTATCCAGTTCCTCGGGCGCCGAATCGATCTCCGACCACGGCAATTCGACGTCACTGGGTACGATCTGCACCGGGCGAGGCAGGTCCTCGTCCCAGAACACCGCTCGCAGATTCGAATGCCGACGCAGCAGCGCCTCCATGGCGCGCCGCATGCGGGAGCCGTCCAATGGTCCGTCGATATCCACGACGAACGGGATCGTGTACACATCGTCGTCCCCGGACAGGTGGGACAGCGAGAACAGTCCCTCCTGCAGCGGAGCCAGCGCCAGCACGTCCTCTATCTGCGCATCGCCGTCACTCATCGTCATGCCTCCCGATCCCCACGTCGTTGGGCCCTACGTTGTCGCCGCTGTCGGCCTACCGGCGGCCTATTGCCACATGCGCCGCATCACCAGCAGTCCCTGGTCCTCGTCGTCGAGCACCGCGGCACCGCTGATCGCCTCGTCCGGTGCATCCGCCATGGCGTGCAGGGTGTTGCTGAACGCCGCCTCGATGATGCGGGCGTCGTCGTCTTCGAAACAGTCCTCGCCGTAGAAGATCGCCGCCTGCACCGAATCGCTGGGGAGCAGCGAATTGGCCGGGAAGATCATCAGCAGCAGCGCGTTGTCGGTGGCGCCGGCGCCCTCGAACGAGGCCAATTCCAGTCCCGCGCTGTCGAGTAGCGCTTCGAGCTGCCGGCGACCGGGCGGATAGGACTCGAAGACGAACATGGTGTCGAACAGCTTGCGGCTGCCCGCGGCCCGCAGCGCCGAGGTCAGCGGATAGCTGTGGTACTCCATGAGTTCCATGCGCCGGGTCTGCACCTCGGTGAGGTGTTCGCGCCAGGTCTTCGCACCCGAGAACTCGATCACCGCCGGAATGATGTTGGCGAAACAACCGATCGCGTTGTCCACCTCGTCCAGATCGGCCGGTCGGCCCGAGACCGCCTCGCCGAAGACCGTGGTCTCGTCACCGCTGACGTAACGCAACGCATTCGCCCACGCCAACTGGCAGATCACACTGAAGGTGGTGCCGATCTCGGAGGCCAGCGCGGTGAGCCGGTCCACGAGTTCGTCCGGAATCACGAAGGATCGCTCCACCGGGACGCCCTCACCACCGGCACCGCGACCGGGCGCGACCAGACAGGGCTGCACACCGTCGAGCACCGGGCTCCACGCCGCTTCCACCGCCTCGCGTTCCGCCTCGACGAGCGACAGGAACTTGCCGAAGGTGTCCGGGGTCGCGATCGGCTCGGCACCGGCAACCGCGTACTCGGCGAACACCTCTCGCGCCACCAACTGACCGGACCAGCCGTCGAGCAGCATATGGTGCATGGTCAGCACGATGGTGTGTACATCGCCGGGAAGGTGCAGCACGGTCACTCGGGTGAGCGGGCCCCGCGACAGGTCGAACTGCTCGGCCTGATCGGCGCGGTAGAACTCGTGCAGCCGGGCGTTCGTATCCGGCACCGCGGTCAGGTCGATCTCGCGGACCGGAACCGGCATCTGCCCGGCTACGATCGCATAGGGCTGCCCGGCATGCGACACCGACAGTGTCACACGCAGATTCGGGTATCGATTCAGGACGGTGCCGAAGGCCCGGTCCAGCCGGGCGACGTCCAGCGCACCGCGCACGCCGATGAGTGTCTGCACGTTGTAGACGTCGCGCGCACCCGCGCTCAGCGCGGTGAGGTACAACCCGGCCTGCATCGGCGCCAGCGGGTACACGTCCTCGTACTCGCCGTAGATCTCGTGCCACCGGTCCAGATCGAGCTGCGTGGGTCCGTCGGCCAGCACATCACTCGGGCTCAACCGGCGCGCCTGGTTGTCCCGCACCGCCTTGGCGAGTTCACCCAGCCCGGACTCCCACAGTTCGGCCAGCTCGCGCACATCGTCTTCGGACAGTGCGTCGCCGGGATAGCGGAAGGAGGCCTGCAGGCTCACCCGGTCGTCCTCGGTGAGCGCGACGGTGTTGATGTCGAGCAGCGCCGGGGCGGGCATGGTGGCATTCGCATGGCCGCCCATGTACCCGAATTCCGGTGCGGCCGAGAAGTTCTCCACCTCACCCTCGGATGCGGCGGCGGCGAATCGGCCCATGTAGTTGAAGCTGATCTGTGGGGTGCGGTACTGCTCCAGCGCCGGGCGGGTCGCGGTGTCGATCCAGCGCAACAGACCCCAGCCGATACCGGAATCCGGTACCGCCAGCAGCTGCTCCTTGACCGCCTTGACCGCCGGCTCCATCCCGCCGCCTCCGCTGACGTCGAGCGTTACCGGATAGGTGGTGGTGAACCAGCCAACGGTGTTGGCCAGATCCACACCGGAGAACAGGGTTTCGACCCGGCCGTGTCGCTCCATGGTGAGCGACACGGTCTCGGCATCGGTGTCACGGCGCTGTCGGAACCGGTGCACGGCCACCGCGAGCGATGCCACCTGCAGGTCGAGGAAATCGCAGCCGAAGGCCGCGGTCGCGGTGGTCATCAGGAAGGCGGTGTCGTCGGAGTCGAGGGTGGCGGTGAGTTCGCGGACGGTCGCGACGGTGTCGACGGCCGGATCCAGTTCCCGCTCGCCCAGCAGCGGATCCACGCCCTCGGCGGCGGCGGCCCAGTACGGGAGCGTGTCCCGGATGGTACTGGTGCCGGCCAGCTCGAGCAGGCTGGTGTTCCAGGTCTTCACCGAGGTACCGGCTTCGGCCGGAGCGTCGAGGTCACCCCAGAGCTGACGCAGGTCGTCGTGCAGGATGCGCCAGGACACGCCGTCGACGACCAGGTGGTGGATCACCAGCAGTAGCCGGCCCTGTGCGTTGTCGTCGGAACGCACCCGGACCGCGGCGACCATCCGCCCGTCGGCGGGGTCCAGCAGTTCGGCGGCTTCACGCAGCTTCGCGCGCAGTTCCGCGCCCGCGGTGCGGTCCCATTTCCCGGCGGGCAGCACCACCTCGGTGAGCGTCGGTGCGGCGGTGTCGTCGGCGATGTGGAATGCGGTGCGGCCCTCGGCATCTTCGGCCAGTCGGGCGCGCAGCATCGGATGCCGGTCCACCAGCGCCCCGACCACAGCGGTGACCTGCTCGAGAGTGCTGTGCGGCGGGGTCACCACCGCAGTGGCCTGGACGTACGCGCTGTAATCGGCCGCCGTCTCGGTGAGCATGGTGGCGATCGGGTTGAGCGGAATCCAGCCCGTCTCGGAGCCGACCTCCGCCAGTGCGGGAGCACCGCCGGCGACGATCGGTTCGGCCGCCGCGGCGATCCGTGCGACCGTGCGCGCGTCGAACAGCGCACTGGTCGTGATGAGCAGACCACGCTTCTTCAGTGCCGACGCCATCCGGATCGCGGTGATGGAGTCACCGCCCAGCGCCAGAAAGTCGTCGTCGGCGGCCAGATCGGTGCCCTCGGGCAGCCCGAGGACCTGCCGCACCGCATCGGCCACATGCCGTTCGGCGCCTTCACGCAGCACCCGCCCGCGACCGGTGCTACCGCCCAGATCGGGGGCCGGTAGCGCCCGGCGATCCAGCTTGCCGTTGGCGGTCAGCGGCAGTTCGTCCAGTCGCACCAGCGCGGCGGGAACCATATATTCCGGAAGCCGTTCGGCCAGATGTGCGCGGATCCGGTCGTCGGCATCGGCACCGAGAGCCGAATCGGACTCGGGCACATAGTAAGCCGCCAGCGCGAGGTCGCCGGCACTCTGCCGCACCGTGATCGCGACCGCGGAGGCGATCCCGGGCATCCGGCGCAGCACGGTGCCGATCTCGCCCAGTTCGATGCGATGGCCGCGCACCTTCACCTGGTCGTCCACGCGGCCCAGATATTCCATCCGCCCCCGGCCGTTCCAGCGCACGATATCGCCGGTGCGATACATCCGTGCGCCCGAGGCGCCCGCGAACGGGCAGGCCACGAATGCTGCGGCCGTCAGGTCGGGGCGCCGGTGGTAACCGCGGGCCAATTGCACACCACCGAGGTAGAGCTCGCCGACCACGCCCGGCGGGACCTGACGCAACTGCTCGTCGAGTACGTATACCGACGAATTGGATTCGGGACGGCCGATGAGCGCCGAGCGGATCTCGTTGCCGGCCTCCTCGGGATCGCAGCCGGAGAAGTCCTCGTGCATGAGATCCATCGACCCCTCGGTGGGGCCGTACAGTCCCAGCACGGTGCCACCGAAGAACCGGCTCGATTCCTCGACCAGGGCCGGGGGAACGGATTCACCGCCGAGGTACACATAGCGCATGGACTGCAGCCGCGCCGGATCCGGTCCGGCATCGATGAAGGCCCGAACCACACTGGGCACCAATGAGATCTGGGTGATGCGATGCCGGTGGATGATGTCGGCGAGCGCCTCCACGTCGGCCTGCCACCACTGCGGGGGCGGCAGCACCGTGGCCGAGCCGGTGCACAGCGCGTTCACCAGTTCGAACACCGAGACATCGAAACCGATGGGCGCCTTCTGCAGGATGCGTTCCTCGCCGAAGGCCAGATAGTCACGCATCCACTGCACATGGTTGGTGACTCCACGATGATGGATCACCACGCCTTTGGGGCGGCCGGTGGTACCGGAGGTGTAGAGCAGATAGCAGGCGTCGAGCGGGTGGATCGGACGAGTGAGCTCGGACTCGGGCAGGGCGGTACCATCGCTGCTCGCCAGGCGTTCCACGACCGAGGGGTCGGCGAGATCGACTGCCGGCACCGTGGTCTCGACAGGCAGCGCCTGTTCGGAGGAGAGCAGCAGCAGAGCCGGCTCGGCGTCGGCGAGCATATATTCGATGCGGTCGGCCGGGTAGCTGGGATCGATCGGGAAGTAGACCGCACCCACCCGCTGCACCGCGGCGAACGCGATCGGCAGCCGTTCGCTGCGCTCGGCGTACACACCGACCGGATCACCCTGCCGCACACCGTCTTCCAGCAGTAGCCGAGCCAGCCGGTTGACACGGGCGTCGAATTCGCGATAGCTCAACTCGATATCGCCGAAGACCACCGCGGTCCGGTCGGGATGCTCACGACTGACACGGCGGATCATCGCATCGACGGTGTCGGCCTCGATGGCGACGGCCGTGCCGTGCGACCACTCGGCCAACGCTGCCCGGTCGGAGCCCGACAACCTGGTCAATTCGGCGATCGGCTGGTCCGGAGTGGCCGCGACGAGTACCTGATCGATGTACTCGTGCAGGCGATCGATAGTCGTCGCGTCGAAAAGATCGGTGCGATAGGTGATCTGCACATCGGTGCGGTCGGTGTGCATGAAGGTTTCGACCACCAGCGGCAGCAGTGCGCCACCGTTGTGCATCAACTCCCAGCTGGTCGTGACACCCGGCAGCTGCGGGCCGTCGATCTTCTGATGCAGGAACAGCACCATGGTGTCGAACAGATTCGAGCCCACATTGCCGGTCGCGGCATTCACCGCGCGCACGATCTGTTCCTGCGGGAAATGCTTGTGCCCGAACGCATCGGTGATCACGCCGCGCACCTGCTCGACCAGAGCATCGAAGCGCAGCTCACCGTCGGCGGCGATATGCAGCGGGAGCATATTGCTGAGGTTGCCGACCAGCAGTTCCATCCCCGATTCCTCGCGGTTGGCTACGGTCGTGCCGATGACCATATCCGCGCGGCCGGTCAGCTGCCGCAGGGCGAGATAGTAGGCGGCGAGGAAAACCGAGAACGGGGTGGTGCGCAGTTGCGCGGTGAGGCGGCGCAGCGAGGCGTCACCGTATTCGCTGAGCAGCTTGTCCGAACGCTCGCCGCGCTCGGTGACCGTGACCGGCCGGCGGTCGTAGGGCAGTTGCAGCTGGGGCAGCTCACCGTCGAAGCGGCTCTTCCAGAATTCGATGTCCTCGGTGTGATCGTCGGCGGCGAATCGGTCGGCCTCCCACTCGGCGAAATCGGCCACCTGCAGTCGCAGCGGCTCGACCTGCACCGCTCCGGTGCGGGCCTGCCGATAGAACGTCTCCACATCACGAGACAGGGCCGGGAGGGTCATGCCGTCCCAGGCGATGTGCTGAACGACCACGATGGCGACGAGTTCGGTGGCGTGCACGCGGGCAAAGGTGACCCGCAACGAGGATTCGGCGGTGAGGTCGAATGTTTCGCTCGCCGCGGCCTCGGTCAGCGACCGCACCTGCTGCCGAGCCGCTTCCGGTTCCGTGCCGGACAGATCCACCTCGCGCAGCCGGGGCGGCAGCTCCTGATGGATCCGCTGATAAGGCTCACCGTCGTCGTCGATGTGATATGTGGTGCGCAGGACTTCATGCCGCTGCGCCAGCGCCTCGAAAGCCGTATGCAACGCGTGCGTGTCGACCACACCGGTGAAGGTGAGCGCCAGGCACAGGTTGTAGGCGGAGCTGCCGGGCGAGATCTGCTGATGCGCCCACACATTGCGCTGCCCGAACGACAGGGGCGCCCGGTGCCGATCGCGGCGGACCCCGACAGCGGCGGTGCCCCCCAAACCTTCCTCGGCGAGCCGAGCCGCCATCGCTACCTGCAGGTCTTCCAGCGAACGCATCTGACGAACCAATCTGTCTACAACGAGAATCCGGGTCGAGCGGCGCTCAGTGGCCGCTACCGGCGAGTGCCGAATCCTGCTGCGGCACCGGCACCTCGGCCAGTTCCAGCAGAATCCGCGACGCCTGTCGCAGGCGATCGGGGTCGGCCTCGGCGTCCAGCAGCCCCGCGGCGATCCGGCGCACCGTGCGTCCACCGAACACCAGGGTCACACCGAACTTCTCCACCGCGAGCAGCCCCCGCACCTTCGCGGTGAGCGTGGTAGCGAGGATCGAGTTGCCGCCGACCTCGAAGAAATCCGTTTCCATGCCGACGGTTTCGACGCCCAGCAGCTGCGCGGCGATATACCCCACCGCGGCCTCGACCTCATCGGCCGCGGGCACGAAGTTCGGTTCGACACCGGCGCCGGTATCGAGCAGACGGATGAGCGCGGCGCGATCGTATTTACCGTTGGCGGTGAGCGGGAGGGCATCCAGCACCTCGACCGCCTCGGGAATCATATGGGCCGGAAGCAGTTCGGCCAGCGCGGTACGCACCTCGGCACCGGTACTGCTGCCCGCACCGACAACCGCGGCGACCAGCCGCCCGGAGTCGGTCACCAGCGCGACCGCCCGGCTCACGGCCGGCAGTTCGGTCAGCGCCGCCTCGACCTCGCCGAGCTCGACGCGGTAGCCGCGGATCTTGACCTGATGATCGGCGCGGCCGAGGAAGTCGACCGTGCCGTCGGGCAGATAGCGGGCCAGATCGCCGGTGCGGTACCAGCGCCGACCGTCGAGCTCCAGGAAACGCTGCGCGGTGCGTTCCGGATCGCCGCGGTAACCGTCGGCGACACTCGTGCCGCCGATCCACAGTTCGCCGACCACCCAGTCCGGGCAGTCCTCACCCCGTTCGTTCACCACCCGCATCGCCACATTGGCCAGCGGGGTGCCGTAGGGCACGCTCGGCCACTCCGCCGGGAAGTCGTCGCCGACCTCGCAGACGGTGGAATGGATCGCCGCCTCGGTCGCGCCGCCCAGCCCCGCGAAACGCAGGCCGGGCACCAGCGCACGCAAGCGGTGACCCAACTCGGCGGCCACCCGGTCACCACCGGTGATGACCACACGTAGCGACCGCAACTGCTGCGACGCTGCCGCCTCCGGTCGCGTCGCTCCTGCCACGGTGTAATCGGTGGCAGGAGCGGCTCCCTCCGTGGTGACGCGCGCTGCCGCCTCCGGTCGCGTCGCTCCTGCCACGGTGTCGAGCAGCATGCCGATCAGCCCGGGTGCGCAGTTGAGTACGGTCACGCCGTGTTCGGCGATCAGCTCGGCCCAGGCCTGGACGTCGCGTTCGGTCTCGGGGTCCACGCACACCAGCGCGCCACCACGGGCCAGCGGGGCGAAGATGTCGTACACCGACAGATCGAATTCCAGCGAGGACAGGCCGAGCATGCGTTCCTCGTCGCCCAGGTCGAAATGGGCGGCCAGGGCATCGATGGTGTTGGCCGCGGCGCGATGACTGACCTCGACTCCCTTGGGCTCACCGGTGGATCCGGAGGTGAACAGCACATAGGCCGTCGCATCGGGTGCGACACTGCGCGGGGCGTCGAGTTCCGGACCCGCCAGCGCGGCGGTCAACGCGATGCCGGTGACCCCGTCGGGCAGTTCGGTCGCGGTGTCGACCAGGGCGATGCGGGCACCGGAGCGCGTCAGGATACGGTCGCGCCGGGCCGGCGGCTGACCGGTCCCGATCGGTACATAGGTGGCACCGGCGGCGAGCACACCGAGCACGGCGGGAATCTGGCGGTGCCCCTTGCCGATCACGACCGCGACGGTGTCACCGGGCTGCACTCCGGCATCGGCGAGCGATCGGCCCACGGCCAGGGCCTGACGGGCCAGTTCGCCGTAGCTGCTTCCTGATCCGCCGCGCCACCGCAATGCCGCACGCTGCGGATCCTGTTGTGCGAGCGTGAAGAACGCGTCGTGCAGCGTGCGCTGTCCGAAATCGGCCGCGGTGTCGTTGACCCGCGCGCGGATCTCACACTGCGCGGCCGGCAACGCGATGGACAGCGGTGCATGCCAGTCCGATTCGTTGTCGACGAGCGTCAACAGCAGGGTGCGGAACTCGTCGAACATCGCCTCGATGACACCGGCGGGCAGGGCGTCACGGCGCACGTCCCAGTTCACCAGCAGGCCCCCGGAAAGTTCGGCCACCTGCGCGTCCAGGTCGACCTGCGGACCCTGCGACAGCACCCACACGGGCTCACCGAACAGGCGGGTCACGCTGTCGGAGAACAGTTCTCCGAGGTCCAGGCCGGAGGTGAAGACCACCGACGGGGTGACCGGCGCACCGCGCAGCCGCCCCAGATCGCGGAGGACGTCGAGCCCCTCGTAGGTGGAATGCGCAGCACAGGTGTGCAATTCACGTTGTAAGCGCTTGGCGCGCTGCAACGCTGATTCCGGATTGCGCGCATCCACGTCGACCAGTACCGAGTTGGTGAAATCGCCCACCACGCGGTCGACGTCGTCGTGGAAGGGCTCACGGTCGAACAGCGGGACGTTCAGCAAGAAGCGCTGCTGGGCGGACCAGCGGGCGATGACCTCGGAGAACACGGTGGCGAGGGTGACGGCCGGCGTCACGCCGTGGCCGTGCGCGACCTTGTGCAGCTGCGCCTTCGCCTCGGGCGAGAACCAGTGATTCAGACGGATGCTGCGCGCGGGATCGCGACGCTCGTTCTCGGGAACCACCGGCAGCGTGGGAATTTCGGGCAGATCCGCGAGACGCTGCTGCCACCAGTCGCGAGCGGCCGAGTTGTCGGGGGCGGTGCGCTGCTTACGTTCGAGGTATTCGGCGAAGGTGTAGCCGATCGCATCGTCCGGTTCGGTATCGGAGTCGTAGAGCGCGGCCAGATCGTTGAGGACGCGACGGTAGCTCTGCGCGTCACCGGCGAGCATATCGACATCGACGTGCACCCGGTGCGCGCCGTCGGGCAACGAGGTGAGGGTGATGTCGACGACCTTGCCGACCTCGACATCCATGCACTGGTGACTCTTCTCGTCGCGCAACCGCTCCAGCTCGGCGGCCGGATCGGCGGCGGCGGTCAGGTCCACGGCGCGAAATACCGGGTGCAGCGGCTCGGGCAGTACCCGCTGCGTACCACTGTCGGTGAACTGCACCCGCAACTGCGGATGGCGGCGTACCAGCCGCGTGACCGCGCGTGCCATTCGCTCGGCTTCCAGTCCGTGGCCGTCGAATTCGACGTAGAGGTGGGCGGCGACCCCGCCGAGCTGCTGATCCTGGCGGCGACCGACCCAGTAGGCGTGTTGCATGGTGGCCAGCGGGAATTCCTCGCCGTCGGCAACGGACCCAGCCGGCTCGGCGGGCACCTCGGGCTCGGGTTCGGCCGCGCCCAGCAGTCGCGCCCACGAGGTGACCGTCGGCTCCAGCGCGAGCTCGGAGCTGCGGACCTCGTGGCCCTGCTTACGCCAGCGACCCGCCAGACGCATCAACATCATCGAGTGCATGCCGAGGCCCACCAGGTCGTCGTCGTAGCCGATGGCTTCCGGTTCGAGTTCCAGCTCTGCCGCCACGATATTGCGAACGTCCGCCTTGCCGAGCATCAGACAACACTCCTCACCGGCCTGAAAAATCGGGCCTGACCACACACGTAAAAGGCTAGGCTTGCCTAACCTTCAAGGAGTGTAACGCAGAGGTCTCCATCTTCGACAAGGGTGTGGTTTGGCTAACCTAACTCAGCTACCCTGTCGGTATGGGTAAAGGTTTCAACGGCATCGTGCTCAAGGCGCTCGGCGCCGACGATTACCGACTGACGGTCACTTCCGTTACAGAGGTTACCGAAAAATACCTGCGTATCGGGTTCACCGGCGGCGGACTCCTGGCCGCCCACCCGGTCCATCCCACCCAGTGGATTCGCATCTGGTTCGCCGAGGACAGCGGCGATCTCGTCCAGCGCGGCTACACCCTGGTCGACCCGGACCCGGCCAACGACTCCTTCGATATCGAGTTCGCCCTGCACGGCGGGCCCGCCTCGCGCTGGGCCGAGAAGGCCTCCGTCGGCGACACTCTCGACGCCACCGTCATGGGATCGAAATTCCAGGTCCCGCAGCCGGTTCCGTCGGAGTTCGTCATCTTCGGCGACAGCGCCTCCCTCCCCGCGATCAACTCCCTGCTCGACGCCATCGGCGAAACCCCGGCACGGGTCTGGTTGGAGTGGCAAGAGGAATCCGAACAGTCCCTCCCGGTCCGCACCGGTCCGAAGACCGAGGTGACCTGGGTGGAACGGGTCAACTACGGTCAGCTGCTGCGCCAGGCCGCCGATTCGGTGGACTGCGCCTCCGACGGTTTCGGCTGGGCAGCCTGTGACGCCGCCACCACCCGTGCCGTCACCAAATCGCTGAAGTCCAAACTGCCGAAGCACAACGTCACCGGCCGCGGCTACTGGCGCTGAGCGGCGAACGCCGTCAGGAGGCGCGTGCGTCGTAGTCCTCGCGATGGGCGAGAACCTCGTCCATATGGTCCTGCGCCCAATGCCTGAGGCCTTGGGTCATGCCGTAGAGCGAGTGACCGAGGTCGGTCAGCTCGTAGGAGACCGTGACCGGCACGGTCGGTGTGACCGTCCGGACGAGCAGGCCGTCGCGTTCCAGCGAACGCAGCGTCTGGGTCAGCATCTTCTGGCTCACTCCGGTGATCGTGCGGGCGAGCTCGGAGTAACGCAGCGACCGGGCCGATTCCCGCCCTTCGGGGCCGTCACCACCCAACGCGCACAGAATCAACACGACCCATTTGTCGGAGATGCGGTCGAGGAGCCGGCGGCTCGGGCATACCGCCAGGAACGCGTTGTACTCCCTCTTTTCCTGCGCCCTCTCGGCGGCTCTTCCCGTCATCTACCTCACCTCTCACCGTCGAACCGGTAACGCACTTTCAAGTGCCTACTTCCCAACAGGGAGTAACTCTCCAATACTGGATGACGAAGGGCGAAAGCGCTACCCCACCACACGACGAGAGGCGTCCGATGAACGCAGCTACCTCACCACTTCCCGGCGGCACCTGGACGCTGGGTGATACCACTGTCACCCGATTCGGTTACGGCGCTATGCAACTCACCGGGCCCTGGATCATGGGCCCGCCGGCCGACCACGAAGGCGCCGTGGCGGTGCTGCGTGCGGCGGTGGCGCGCGGCATCACCCACATCGACACCAGCGACGCCTACGGGCCCTACATCACCAATCAGCTGATCCGCGAAGCGCTGCACCCTTATCCCGAGTCACTGTTCATCGCCACCAAGGTGGGCGCGAACCGTGACGCGGAGGGTGGCTGGCCGGTCGCCCGCACACCGGAAGACCTGCGCACCCAGGTGCAGCAGAACCTGGACCGGCTCGGTGTCGACGTGCTCGACCTGGTCAACATGCGGATGGGCGACGCCACCGGCCCGCAGCCCGGCTCGATCAGCGAGGCGTTCGAGACGCTCGCCGAACTCCAGCAGCAGGGTGTGATCCGCCACCTCGGAGTCAGCAACGTCACCGCGGAACAGGTCGCCGAAGCCCGGTCCGTCGCGCCGATCGTCTGCGTGCAGAACATGTACAACCTCGCTCACCGCCACGACGACGCCCTCATCGACGATCTCGCCGCCGACGGCATCGCCTACGTCCCGTTCTTCCCACTCGGCGGCTTCACTCCCCTACAGTCCGAAACCCTCTCCGAGGTCGCCACCCGCCGGGAATCCACGCCCATGTCCGTAGCACTGGCCTGGCTGCTGCAGCGCTCGCCGAACATTCTGCTCATCCCCGGCACCTCGTCCACAGCACATCTGATCGAAAACATCACCGGCGCTGGACTTTCCCTCCGAGAGAAGGATATATCCGAGTTGAACGGGATCGCAGCCTGAGCGGCACCGGTGCGTCATCAGCTATGGCGCACCGGGGATCTGGCAAAGTCGGAACTACAGCGTCTGGCGGTAGCCGTAGAACTCGTGGTCCTCGTTGTAACCCCCGTGGCCGCCGCCCAGCTGACGGAAATCGTCCACGAATTCGATTGCGGCGACCCATTTCACGTGTTTGAACCCGTGCTGTAGCTCGTTCCGTAAACGCAACGGGGCACCGTGTCCGTAGGTCAACGGGTCGTCGTTCATGGTGTAGGCCAGCATGGTCAGGTGGTGGTCCATCTGCTCGATCGCGTGTGCGTCGTAGTAGGTTCCGCCGCCTGACCCCTCGGCGAGAGAGTAGAAGACCACCCATTTCGCCTCGGGGAGCGGATGCACCCGCTCCATGATCGAATGCATCGACACTCCACCCCATTTCGCGACACCCGACCAGCCCTGGATACAGAAATGCTGGGTCGTCTGTTCGTGATACGGCAACGCACGGAGGTCGTCGAGCGACAAGTCGACCGGATCCCGGACCAGACCGAAGATTCGCAGCCGATAATCCCGGAATCCCGACCGGTACAGGCGTCGATATTCGTCACTGTCCGGGTACGTCCCGTTGTGCCACAGATACGGTGAGATATCAGCGTCGGAGTAGGTTCCCGGTTTCGCGTCGGTGTACTCGAAGAGGCGCTGCAACGGACCGACCAGCGCGTACCCGACCCGTTGCACGAGACGTGGATGCCGGAAGGTGAGCGGTGTGGCCGCCACCCAGCCCAGCACCACGACCACCAACGCGATCAGGAAAACGCCGAAGCCGACCCAACTGTCGTCGTCGCGGCCGGCGAACATGTGATTCAGGTTCCGCAGTGCGCCGGTAGTTACCACGAAAGTGACGTGAAGCGCGATGAACAGCAGAAACCACATCATGACGAGGAAGTGCAACGACCGTGCAAGCTGAATATTCAACGGCTTACTGATTCGCCCGAGTCGCGTGGACAGGGCCGGCGACATCCCGAGGCCGGTGAGCAACGCCAAAGGGGCCGCCACGAAAACCGTCACGAAGTAGGTCAGCAGTTGCAGACTGTTGTAGGCCACCCAGCCGTTGTCGGTCGGCCAGTCCAACGACAGGTATCGGATCAGCACGGTCACCGCGTCGGGAAAGACCTCCCACCTGGTCGGCACGATGCGGCGCCATTCCCCGGTGGTGAACAACAGCACGTAGAAGACCACACCGTTGAGTAGCCACAGCATGTCCATCCCCAGATGCCACCATCTGGCCAAACCGATCGAATGCCGAATACCGGGCAACCCGACCTGGCGGGGCAGTTCCACCGAGTCGTCTTTAGCCGTCCAGAACGGATCGTCGGGAACGGGCCCTCGAAGCCGCAGCCACTCCTTTCCCGGCGTGCAGTTCCTGGTGAAATACAACCGCGGATGGTCCACCAGAATCTGCAGACCGGACCGGAGAATGAACATTATCAGGAACAGATTGAAGAAATGCTGCCACGACAGCCACGCCGGAATGCCCGGCATGTGTTCGTGTCCGGGCGCCAGTCCACTGCCGGGGTACTCGGCCATGAAATTCTGCACGGCAGGCATATTGTGCAAGCCCTTGGCCGCCGCGACGGTGATGATCAGGACGACGAACCCCACCGGCAGCAGCCACAATACGTTGAACCATTTATCCCGGCCCACGCGCACCCGCGGCGCGATACCCGCCTCACGTGGAATACCGCCCGCCCACTCGTGCGGGTCGACGACATCACGCCCCGGCTGCAATTCTGACCGGAACGCCGGAATGGTACCCAACCCTTGTTCGGACGAGCTGGAGGCTCCGCGCGGGGTTGCTCGATCGCCGTTCCCCATGAATCGATGCTAAGTACCACCCTGCCGGTTCGACTACAGCATTTCCCGTCAAAAATTCGTTAACGCACGGCAAGTGCCGCCCACCGGCGGGCTGTTACCGAAGCGAATCGTTCGGGCGCGGATGTCGCAATGCCACAACTTTTCATGGTGACCGCCTCAGACTTCCCCTATCGTGGCTTCCTGCCGGAACCGGACCACACCGGACCAGGGGATTTCATTACTACGCGGGATCTGCTGTGGGAGTTCGGCGAATTGCCACAACTCCTGGGGCGCCCGCCGAAATCGTCCCGCCTGCACCACCAGATTCTCGACCTCGAGCGGATGCCAGCCGTGTTCTTCGAAGAATCCGATGCCGTCCGCGGGGTCGAAACGTGGACCGTCCTCGAAAGACGAAGCCAGCTGAGAGTGGGCGCCGCCAAGGGTGACATCGGTTATCCACCAATGTATTTCGGGACGCGCAAGGGCGTGCGCGAGATCGGCGACCGTTCGATGCCCGAGGTAGATCAGCAGTCCTTCGGTGAGCACCAACGCCCGCGGCGCGGAGCTACCTCGTTGTACCCGCGCACCGAGTGCCTCGTCGAGAAATCCCACCAGCGCATTCCGGTCGCGCAGATCGAGACCGTGCCGTCGCAGCTTGCACCCCGGCTGCTCCGCTGCCAAGGCAGCATTTTTTTCGTCGACGAGTTCGGGGAGATCGACCTCGACCCACACCAGGCCGGAAGGCAGATCGAGCCGGTACGGACGCGTGTCCAAACCGGCTGCCAGGTTCAGGACCCGATCACACCCTTCCCGCACAGCCGCAGCGATCAGGTCGTCGACGAGTTTGGTGCGGGTAACGATCGGCCAACCGCTCCGGAGCACGGAAGGTGCTGTATCCCTGAGGGTTCGGCCGCCTTCGCCGGCCAGCCGGCTCGCCAGTGGATCGCGAAACAGAGCATCCGGACGAGCGGACTCGTCGGCCCGGTAGGTCGCCGTCAGGCGTGCGGTATCGGAGATGTTTCGGATGTCCATGAGCGCTCCGGTCGGCCTCTGCGGTGTCCCGCCGGTCGGTGGGTGCGCGACCGGCAAACTTGGACTCATGAGTCCAAATACGTCGTTGCTAATCTTGGACTCATGAGTCCAAGTCGTCAAGTCACCGCTGATCGCGGCGATCCTCGCCCGGGACGTCCGCAGAAACGGCAAGCGATCATCGACGCCGCGCAGCGGGTGTTCTCGCAGCGCGGCTTCACTCACGCCGGCGTCGACGTGATCGCCGCCGAGGCGGGCGTATCGAAGCAGACCATCTACAACCATTTCGGCGACAAACAGGCGCTGTTCACCGCGGTCGTACACGCAGTGAAGACCCGAGTACGCGCGGAGATGCGGCACTCGTTCGAGGCCGGTTACACCGAATCCGGCGACTACGACCGCGACCTGCGCACGTCGTTTCGGCTACTGGTTCGTGTGCTGTTGAGCGACAGTGTCGCGGCCATGCGCCGCCTCGTCATCGCCGAACAAGTCCGCCACCCCGAACTCGCCCGCGAATGGGAGCAGGACCGCCCCACCTTCGAAGCGATGCTTACCGGGCAGATCGAACAGCACACGGCGGCAGGGGTTCTCAACGTCACCGACGCCCCCCTCGCTGCGCACCAACTGATCCTGCTCACCGCTAACGACGCCATCGAGCGATCGGGACACGGACTGCATCCCCTGTCCGACGAGGAGATCGCGACGATCGTCGACAACGGAGTCGATATGTGGATGCGCTGCTACGGGAAGAATCGGAACGACACCACATGATCCCGGCCATCCGCCCTTGACCTTGACGTCGGGTCATGGTTGAAGCTTGGGATATGCGGATAGGAAAGCTCGCGGCGATCGCCGACACCACCACGCGGACGGTGCGCCACTACCACCGGCTGGGGCTGCTCGAGGAACCGCGACGGCTGCCCAACGGGTACCGGGAATACACCGTCGACGATGCTGTCCGGCTCATGCGTATCCGTTGGCTGGCGGCCCGCGGAGTTCCGCTGGGTTCGGTGGCCGCCATCCTCGCCGAAGACAAGCCCGATGAGGACATCCGCGATATCGTCGCGGATTTGCGGGAACTTGTGCGCGACGTCGAACACGAACAGGCCGAACTCGCCCGGCGCCGGGAACAACTCGCGGCCATGCTCGCCGAAGCCGAACGAGGCCAAGGTATCTCTGCGCTCCCTTCGCGACTTTCCGCAGCACTGTCCGAGACCATCGACAACTCCCGTACCGCCGGATCGGCCCTGCGACGCGACCGGGACCTGGTCGAGGCGCTCGTGATGTCCGGAAAAGCACCGGAAAATTTGCTCGGAGTGTACGAGGAGACGGTAACCGACCCCGACCGACGCGAGCGGTACCTGATGGCGCTCGCGGACTGGTCCGATCTCGAAGGCCGCAGTCCGGAGACGGCACAGCCACAGATAGCGGCTGTCGCCGACCGGATTCTGGGACTGTTCGAGCACCAGCAGGCGCTGCTCCCCCAGGCGGAGCGGGCCTGCGGAGAGCCGAATGAGGCGCTGACACTCGACGATATGATCTCCGATCCCGCGCAGCGCGCGGTCGTCCGGCTGGTTCGGCAAGGACTGCTCGCTCGGTCCTCGACACCGACGGATATCGAATGAATACCATGTGGATTCGACGGTTCCAACAGGTCGCGCAGCTGGTCACGGTGTTCGTCGTCGCCGTCGACGCGATCTTGGCCGCGTCCGGAAAGATCACCGGGCGCCAAGCGATGTGGTTGTTCGTCACCGTGGAGGTCCCGCTGACGTGCGCACTGATGCTGGGACTGAGTATCGCGGTCGTGGCGGGGGTACGGCGCGGCGACCGGCTGCGGGAGGCCACTGCCCGCGTACTCGGCCGTTCCCCAATACCAGCACTCGTTCGAGCCGAGCTCAGGGCCTACCGAGCGTTGTGGCTGTGGGCCCGGGGACGGTGTTCGGGAGTGGAGCCTGGTGCCGTCGTGCTCACCGCGAACAAAGGAACACTCGTACTGCCGGTGGCATTCGCCGTGGCGACCGTCATCGAGATCGTGGTGCTGCATCTGCTGCTGCCCTGGATGTGGCTTCGGGTGGCCGTGGCTCTGATCTCAGTATGGTCGCTACTCGCCATGTTCGGCTACCTGGCGGTTCATCGCACCAATCCGCACTATCTGACCGAGACATCGCTGGTTCTGCGTCAATCCGGGAAGGTCGTGACTGTCGTCGAGCGAAGCGATATCGCGGCACTCGAATCGCGGCCTCGTTTTTCGGAAACGGCGCCGGCCATCCGCGAGAGTCACCTTTTCCTGCCCAACACCGACGGAACGGTGGTCGGCCTGGCTCTGAAATCGACTGTCAAAGCGACGCTTCCAGCGATGTTCGCTTCTCGAACAAAGACCGGAGAAGTCAATCGGATAAGCCTCTACCTGGACGAGCCTCGGCAGCTACTCGCGACGCTGACCTCGCAACAGGGCGGGCCCTCAGACTCCCGCCACGGTACGCGAATACGAGCATCGAAACGCTGATCAGCACCCCGGTGACAACGGGCACGACCGAGGCCTCCAAGCCGAATGCACCACCGGTGAGCGCGACGGCTCCGTGGGACTCGACAGCGAACAGGCCCTCGGAGTTGTGTCCCGAAACCGGGATACCGAGCAACTGCACCGCCGCGTTCCACGCGAAATGCAGCCCCACCACGAACCAGATGCTGCGCCGCCACACGAACGCCGCCCCCAGCATGACGCCCGCCTCGACAGCGATGGCCACCGCACTCCACAGTGTCGCACCAGGATTCATCAAGTGAACAGCCCCGAACAACACCCCCGTGACCGCGAGCGCAACACCGCTACCCCACCACTGCTCCACCGCCTGCAGGACGAAGCCACGGAACATGAGTTCCTCGGTGACCGCGGCAGCGCACTGTACCACGACCGCGGACCAAACCACCGCCCAGACACCATTTCCCGTCCACGAGAACGAGTAGCCGCCGAACGCGGTAATCAGGCCGACGGAAACGAGCACGAATCCGAGCCCGACAGCGATCCCGGACAGTACCGAACCGACGGCGCCCTGCCAGGCGATCTCCGGCGTAGAACGATGCACGAGACGACGCATCACCACCCAATACACCGCAACCGCCAGGACTGCCCCCAGCAACGGAATAGGCCCCGGCCCCGCCGCGGTCAACCCTGCGATCACGCCGACAACGACCGCGCCCGCCACCATCCATGCGAAGGAAGCGCGGGAAGGGCGCTTGGTCCGGTTGCCTTCGTCGCGCGCGGTCGACATCGTATTCACCCTGGCCTCCTCGGGAGCACCGGATCAGCCGGCTTCCACCTGCCCTCGGATTCGCACCGCGGTCATGACGACCATACCGGCACAAGCCAATCGAGCTATCGACCGACCGCAGCAAGCAGAGCCGCGGCACGACGACCCCGCTCGCCGAGTGATGCGGCAAGATTCTGCACGTCGACATCCGTAACCGCACTCAGGGCATTATCTTGACCAATTGTTTACCGAGGTTACGGCCCTCGAAAACGGCGCGTAATGCACTCGGCGCGGATTCCAGTCCGCTACTGACGGTTTCGGCGACGATGATCGCTCCCCGCGCCTGCCAGTCGTGCAACGCCGTGAAGGCCTCGGGAAAGCGATCGAGGTAATCGAGGAAGATGAACCCCTCCATACGTGCTCGGTCCAGGGCCAGCCGCATGTAATTCCGCGGACCACATTCCGGATCGACACCTTGATATCCGGAAGAGATGGCCCCGGCCAGAACGACCCGCGCATGGCGAGCCAGATGTGCCAAACCATGTTCGAGGACGCGACCGCCCACCCCGTCGAAGAAGACGTCGACGCCGCCGGGAGCGAGTCTGGTCAGACAGGCATCGATATCATCGTTCTTGTAGTCGATGCCGGCATCCAGGCCCGCGTGCTCGGTAATCCACGAGCATTTTTCCGGACCACCGGCGATGCCGATCACTGTGCAACCCAACGCTTTGGCAATCTGTCCGGCAATGGAACCGGTGACGCCGGCCGCTGCCGATACCAGCACCGTCTGGCCGGGTTCGGGACGACCGACGTCGGTCATGCCGAAATATGCGGTCAACCCGGGCGCTCCGAACAGACTCAGCATCGCCGTCGGCGGTACCCCATCGGGCACCACGTTCAGTCCGAACAACCCGCCGGCCGTCCGGACAACGTAGTCCTGCCACCCCACCATTCCCGCGACCCAACTCCCCACCGGACAATCGGGATCGTTGGAGGCCACCACCTGGCCGACACCACTACCACGCATCACCGCACCGACCGGCACGGCATCGATATAGTTTTCGGCCGCATTCAGCCAGCCTCGCTGGGTGGGATCGATCCCCAGCCAACGCACCCGAACCAAGGCCTCCCCCGCCCCCGGTGTCGGCACCGGCACACTCCGCAGCTCGAAATCCTCGTCCCGCACCGCCCCAACCGGCCGCCGCCGCAACACCCACTGCCGGTTCACCGCATTAACCACCGGGCGATACTAGAGCGCCCACACCCCATCACTCGACCTATTTACTGCCGACCCATGTTGCCCTCAGCTCCCAAGGCTTCGTCGTCCGGATGGATCAATCGTGTTCTTCTCCTGCGCGGAGTCGGTCGAAGGCTCGAACAGATCTCCCCTGATCGATGAGTGTCTTGATTCGAGCGGAGCAGACCTCGGTGGCGTTGCGACCGGTATCGACTTCGAGGTCGTAGATACCGTGCGCATGGACCACACCGGCCTGTTCGGCCGCGGTGCCAGGGAGGCGATCGCCGCGTTGCTCTTCGCGACGTCGCAGTTCATCGAGTGGGCAGTGGACACCGACAAAGATGACATCGATGCCGATGGTAACCGCGAGACAGTCCCGTAGCCGCCAAGGTTCACTGAGGACGTGATCCATCACGACGTTGTTGCCGGCCGACGCCATCGCTGCGACCGCGCGATGGAAGCCTGCCCTGGTTCGCCGAAGGGTGTCGGCGAGCGCATCACCGTCGAGTTCGCGAGTTCGAACCTGCGAGCGCATCGCGCCGAACATGTCGACGCTCATATGAAAGAAGGGACGATCGAGATCGATCAGCAACTGCCGCGCGATGCTCGACTTGCCCGAACTCGACGCACCGTTGAGGAGTATGACCTGACCTGCACCCGCAAAATCAGCATCGGTCTCGTTGTTCATGTCGTCCACGCTGCTATCTCCGGCGGGCAGGGCGCAGATTAGGGACGGATCAGCACATCGAACCGTGGCGCGTCGGGCCAGCTCGGGCGAAGGTACCCGACCCGCCGCCACCCCCACCGGATATAGCGCTCATATGCACGAGGATTGTCCGGCTCCACCAGCAGCGTCGCTCGCCCCTCCGGACGACGCCCCAACAGCTCGTCATGCATCGCGCGGGCGACACCCTGACCGGCGTACTCGGTACACACCATGATCTCGCTCAGACCGAATGTGCGAGTCCCGTCCTCTGCAGTGAACTCTTCGATATCTGTGTCCGGGTCATCCAGATGCAAGTTCCCCCACCACGCCGCGTTCGGTGGCAGCGGCCATCCCCAGATCTGTCCCGCCGGTCGACCGCCGACGACCGCGAGCACGTATTCGAAACCGGTGTTCCGCGGGCTGGAATAGGAGTCGAAGCGGCGCATGAATTCTTCAGGCGAGTCGAACGGGTCACCGGAGGCGATGGCATCCACGTACGAGCGGCGATACACATCCTCCACGGTCATACGCACACCGCGCGCTCCGTCATTGTCATAGTGCTGGAACTCGATAGTCATTGCGTTGCTGCCTTCTCCGTAAGAGAGTCGTACTTGTTCCGAAATTCCTCACCAGCCGGAACATCCGCGACAGCATCCCGTACCGGCTTCAATCGCTTCAGAGTGCGGGTCGACGACATATCCGACAGGCCGGCCAATGCGAACATGCCATGTTCCAATGCTCCGGTGGTGTCGCCCGCTCGCGCCCGGGTGGCCGCCGACCAAGCCCGAACGATCGTCGTGTTTCGTCGTCCTGCCGGATGTTCGACGGCCGCGCCGTACAACTCGACAGCACGCGAGAGGTCACCTACATCCGCATAGCCTCGTGCCTCGGTATCCGCAACCTCCGAGGAGGTAACGAACCGCAACCACTGCGGGACCTCCTCCAACGGCTCGAATTGCATTGCGTGCTCCAACTCCCGCCACGCTGTCGCAATGGAACGACCGAACGCAGACCGGTCACCCAGCAGCGCGTATGCCTGCGCGTCACGCAAACCGATGAGTGCATGCACGCGACCCGCCGACCGACCCCTCACGAGATCCCGCGCCCGGTCGTTCAACTGCAGAGCCCGGTGCGGGCTTCCTCCCGGACTGCCTGGATAACGAGCAAGGGCCGCTGCCTGATTCGACAAGTACAGACACGTGTGCGCCATAAGGTCGGAGTCGCCGGCTTCCGCGCCCAACGCCATCGCGTCGCCGTAGCAGCGTCGCGCCAGCACGTGCCGGTCGGCGTCGTAGGCCAGCCAACCGGACAGCACGGCCATCTCCCCGGCCGCGCTGATGAATGCGTTCCCGGTGGCGGTGTCGAAAACTCCCCGGTCGAGGAGCCCCTTGACGCGCTCCAGTCGATCCGCTGCGTAGCCGACGAGGCCTGCGCCACCATGCTGCTGGTCGGCGCGCTCGAGCGCATTTACTCCGGCCAATAGTCGTTGTACGTCGCCCCTGCCGATGCGGGCGGAGTTGTTGTCCGGAAGCAAGATTGCCGCACCCGCAGCTGCGGCCATCTTGCCGAAGTCGCGCCGCCTCACTTCCTCGACCTCCTTTGCATCCGTGCCTGGTTCGCTGGAAGCAGTAATGAGAGTGGGGGTCCGGGCATTGTCCGCTTCCAAGCGGGACAGCTCGGACCGAAAACGTTCTCGCTGATCCGATTCGAGTTGCGCAAGCGCTGTGTCGAGAGCTTCGGCTGACCGGCCTTTGACCGGCCGCTCCACGGTGGCTTTCTGCTCCCACTTCTGAATGGTCTCGACCTTGAATCCGAGACATTCAGCAAATTCCTCCTGCGTCCGGCGAAGAGCTGTATCGCGTAGAGCCCGGACTTCCACTTTCGTCCACGTCGTCACAATCATTGCCGCCCCTGATCGTCGCCTCCACGCTCCGTACGAGAAGCGTACGACCTCCATACCGCCGACATGGCTGGGATCACGAGTACCAGTGGGCCACACTCGATTCAGACCCCGCGACGGGCAGAAAGCAGTAGCCCGCTCCGTCGATCAACACACAGCGACGTCCGATAGACGGTGACTGATCTACGGCGGCGGGCGCTGATCCAGCCACGCGACGAAAGGTCAGGCAAATGGATTTCGGAAACCGACACCGCCATCAGCCAACCGCAATATGCCTGGTGCGCGTCGATATCTCAGGTCCCCAGGCTCCGCGGCATGCGCTCGAAGTGCACCGTCACGCGGCACGGCTCGGGTACGCACCGCTGCATACGGTGCGGCCACCGATCGACGTCCCCGACCCTGTCGGCCACGCGCTCGGGCTCGCCGCCGGTCTGAATGCCGACGCGGTGGTCGTCTACGACCTGGAGACCGTCAGCAACAGCCCGAGTCGAGTGTGTGAGATGTTCGATCTGGAAACGGTGTGCCCTCCCGTCACCTGGGCCGCAGCGGCATCAGGTGCGGCTGATGCCACGCACGCACATCCCGAGCAGCCGCTCACCGTCTGGGCTGCGCAATGGATCATGCAGCAGCACAAGGAATGCCGCGCATTCGACTGCCAACGGAAAGCCAGTGCATACAGCTTCCTCGTCAGAGAAGGCAAGATCGTCCCCCCGGTCGGCACACCACGCGAGCGGGCAGCCGCACGCGGTCTCGCATTCCTACCGCGCCGTGACAACGATGTCCCCCTGCCGAAGGGAGTGAACCTGGAAACGTTGCTCGACGTTCTAGCCGGCCTCGCCGACTACACACCGACCAGCAAGCGCTAGAAGATCGCCATGAGCTTCGTGGATCCAGCTGGAGCCCACTTCGAATCGCCGTTGCCGTACGAGCCGGACATAGGTTTGTACCTCCGAATCACCGTCCCGAATGAGCACGAGTTCAGGTTCGTGGCGTGCATGTCGGCCGCCCTGCGGTTCGTTATGCACTGGGTCGCCGAGTATCCAGCTGTGGCCGTCATGTTCGAGCAGCCGAATCCGCAGTGCCGACGGTTGCCCTGTGAACGATTGTGGACACTTCCGTGAATGCGGACTGGCTCCTCTGTTCCAGGCACTCTGGCAGTCGTCTTCATCGTGGTAGAGCGAGATAGCCTGACCGGCAAACCATCGACGACGGGAGCCAGACATGAGCGACGCAGGACAGATGGGGTTCGACATCGAATTCGACGACAAGACCCAGGCCTACCTGGATTGGGTTGCACCCGAACAGATGGAAGCGCAAGTGCGATCATTCCTCACTGAAACGGTGCCAGGTGTCGCCGGCTACGGCGACGCCTGGTGGAAGTCGCCCCTGACCAAACAGATCCTCGAAGCTGCGAAGAATCTCTTCGGCGACCGCAACGGCCTACTTTCACCAGACAACCGGGACGCCGCCGATCAGTTCATTCGGTTCTACGGCGAATGCTTCATCCGGCGCGCGGGCATGACATGGGGCAACTACCCGGAGTGGAGCGGTGCCCCGCTGTATACGGATTTCAGTCCCGCAGTGCATGACGGCACGGGCGAGGACGTGCGGAGCTTGGTCTCGATGACCGACTACTTGTTCCTCGACGATGACGGCCCGGGTATGGCGGACTACGCGATCACCTCGGCGGCCCGCGACATGAAGAAAAAGCGAGGCTCCACGTAAAAAATTCAGCGGGGGTGAATAGGTGCCCGACGAATATGATGCTATTCGGCGAGGGTTATCCAACTACGAGCGAGGCCTGTACTTCGAACTCGGTCGTGCATACATCCGAGGGGAAACCGCCGATCGGGGGTGGGTTCGGCAGTTCAAAATAGAAACCGGAAAAGGTTCGCGAATAATCGACAGCGCGCGCACCGAAGGACTGGGGATACGTGCGGTCGAACGCAAGTCAGGCCGTCTCAACGAGCGGGAGGCACGCGAGCAGCTGATCAGAGAGCGGGCCGGAATCGACTCCGGAAAGATAGCGCGCTCCGACTGGGAAACCGTGGCCGGCGAGAAGATCCCCCGCTCCGTCTCCAACGACATGCACGCACTGTCCCGAGATTTTCCAGGTAAATTCAACCACCAAGTAATCTCGAGAACCGACGCCCTGCGCGCTATACAGGTCGGCCGGACTCTAGCGTCGAAACAGCTCGAGTTGGTCCGGGTCTATGAACTGGACAGAGCCGATCGTGCACGCAAACGCTTGCAGAACATCCGGGAAATCGTCAGGCAGCGCGAACGGGCACGAGAACTCGAACGACAACGCGAACGAGATGAGCGCCGCCGGCGCGCGAAGGAGCGTCTGCCCCGAGTTCGAGAGGCCGCCGAACGATTGCGTGAACGCCGTGAGCGACAGCAACGCACACGCGAGCGACTTCTACTGATGCGTCAGACGACCGAGCGAATCCGCCTACCGGAGCCGACAACGAGCGGTCAGCGTGGTCGAGAAGAACACGAAGCCCTAGGT
>NZ_BDCA01000028.1 GCF_001613265.1 Nocardia vermiculata NBRC 100427 | reverse complement strand
CCCGGCGGGCCCGGACAGGGAATGCGACAGCCCGGGTCGGGCAGCGGGCAGGGCCGGCAGGGGCCGGATGCCGCAGGAGCTAGAGGCCCGCAGCAGGCAGCCGGCCCCGGACAGGCCGGACCTGCCCAGCAGGGCCCGGGGGGTCCCGGACCGCAGGGCCCAGGTGGTCCCGGACAGGGCCAGGGTGGTCCCGGACAGAATCGGCAAGGCCCGATCGGCCCCGGTGGCCCGTCGGGCGGACCGGCGCCGCAGGGGCCCGGTCAGGGCACTCCCGCAGACGGCCCGCGTCCGGGCAGCGCACCGTCGCCCGCCGACACCAAGATGACTACCCCGGCGCCGCTGGCACCGGCGGGTGCGGACGACGCGACGCGCAAACTCGCGCAACCACAGCGTGTTCCGGCGGCCGAGGAGGCGGGCGCCGACGGCGGGCCCGCCCGCGACAAGCGCAAGCCGATACTGATCGGTGGTGCCATCGTGGTGGTCGTGGCCGTGATCGTGGCCGTGATCGCCCTGGTCTCCGGTGGTGGGGACGACTCACCGGAGGGCCAGGTCAAGCAGGCCGTCAACAGCTACGCCGATGCCTTGAAGACCGGAGATCTGTCCTCGCTGCAGGCCACCACCTGCGGTAAGTTGCACGATTTCTACCAGAACATCGCGCCCGATCAGTACGCCGGCGTGCACAAGCTGGCGGTGGACCAGAAGAAGGTCCTGAAGGTCGACAAGGTGGACGCGGTGGAGATCACCGGGGACAAGGCCGTCGCACAGGCCTACACCTACACCGATTCCGATCCCGGGCGTGCGTCCGCCCGGACCTTCGACCTGCAGCAGACCGACGGCAGTTGGAAGGTGTGTGATCCCGCGGGAGCAGCACAGTAACTTCCGAGACCTCCAGATCCGATCTCCGAGATCTTCGAGACGTCCGACACTGTCATTTACACGGTAAAACAACGAGCAGGGAGCAGGGACATGCCGGAGCTGGCACCCGATGGGGCGGCAGCAGCAGCACTGACCGGTCGCCACTATCGCGTTCGCGACCGCTACGAGGTGGGACGCGAGAAGGTCCGCGAATTCGCGCGAGCGGTGCAGAACCACCATCCTGCCCATCACTGTGAGGCCGATGCCGCCAAGCTGGGTTGGGATGCCATCGTGGCGCCGCCGACGTTCGCTTCCGTCATCGGTATGGCCACCACACAGGCACTGCTGGACAGCGTGCTCAGTGAATACGATCTGTCGCAGATCCTGCAGACCGATCAAACCTTCCGGATCCACCGCCCGATTCTGGCCGGAGACGTCCTGCACAGTGAGGCCGAGATCGAGTCGATCCGTCATCTGCGCGGCAACGATTTCATCTCGGTCAAGGCCACCGTCCTCGACGCCGAAGGCACTGTCGTCCAGGTAGGTTCGACCACTCTGGTGGCCCGGCTGGGCGCCGAGGTGGATGCCGATATCGTGCGCCTGGTCGAGGGGGTGGTGATGCGTCGCCGCGAGGTCGGCTCCGCCGCACCGGAGGTGCTCGTCCCGATTCCCGCGGAGCAGGCGACGCCCGAACCCGAGCGGGCACAGTCGCGTCGGGACCTCACCGTCGACACCGGTCCGCACTTCGAGGAACTCACCGTCGGCGACCAGCTCCCCGCGGCGACGATGCAACTGTCTCGCGGTGATCTGACCAACTACGCCGGTGTCGCGGGAGATCCCAATCCCATCCACTTCAGCGACCGGGCGGCCGAACTGGCCGGCCTACCCACCGTGGTCGCACACGGCATGCTGACTATGGGCTTGGGCGCCCGGTATCTCACCGAGTGGCTCGGCGATCCGGCCGCGGTCGAAACCTACAGCGTGCGGTTCTCCGGATTCGTTCCGGTGCAGGCTTTCTCGCCGGCCCAGATCGAGTTCACCGCCAAGGTCAAGGCCCTGCACCCGGAGCGGAAGGTCGCGACGATCCTGCTCACCGCGACCTCGGAGGGCAAGAAGCTGTTCGGTCGCGCCCTGGCCGAGGTCCAGCTGTCCTGACGCCGGTTGCCGCCGGATTCATTTCAGTTGTGCGTGCATCAGGTAGACGTTGTAGTCACTCCAGGTGCTGACGGTGAAGTAGAGATCGGATCCGGTGGACCACGGGTGCATGAAACCGCCGTAGAGCTCCGGATACTGCGCGGACACGTGCACGGTCGGGGTACTCGGCGACCAGTTCCCCTGTGGGGAATCCGATTCGCGCAGCACGATGGCGGCCTTGGCGGTGTCTAGGTAACTCATCTGCCAGACCTCGCGTTCGCTGTCGTAGCGCACCGACAGCTCACCGGCCGGTGCGTCCACGATGGGCGTAGCGGCAGCGGCCCCGCCCACCGGAGTCCAGTTGCCGTCCCGCCAGTACTGGTAGGCCGTGGTGTTGAGTACCTGATCCTGCGGCACCCGGGCGACACCGACCGATCCGAGCCTGGTGTTGGGAGTCCCGAACAGATACACGTAGCCGCCCTGCGGAACCATCGCCGACACCTGGAAGTTGGCGAGTCCGAAGATGTTGTCCCAGTGCGCGTGCGGGTCCTTGGTCCAGGTGCGGCCGTGGTCGTCGGAGTAGGCGATGCCGCCGTAGTTGGTGTAGAAGGTGCCAGGAATGCTGTTCCAGGTACGAATCGACATGTAGCTCAGGTACTGCCGCATACCGTCGGCCGAACCACGGTGGGGCAGCGCGAAACCCGAGGTGGGGATCGTGGTGATCTCGATATTGTCCTTCTTGCGGCTGGACAGTACCTCCGCGGCATGGCACCGGCTGTCGGTGACCATGCGATCGATGATCATGCCGCGATCCAGATCCCGATTCGTGCTGAACGCCAGCAGATTACTGCGCCAGTCCTCCCCCATCCCGCCCGGCGGATGGAAACCGTGGCCGACGGTGTCACCGAACGCCGTCGCGATCTCCCCCGGCGCGCTCTCCCACATGATGCCCAGATCGGTGCCGTCGACCTGCCAGCGCTTATCGGTGCGGTTCACCGAATTCGCGCCGGTCTCCTTGGCGACCTCGCGTACCGCACCGATCTTCGGCGCGGGCCGCACGTCGGCCTGCGGCGCCGGTTGGGTCGGTGGCTGCATCCGCGGCGGCGGGGGCGTGCCCGGATCGGGCGAGGGGCCCGGCGGCAGCGCGAAATAGAACGGCTTCGGCTTCACCTGCACCTCCGGCACACCCAGCTGCTGCAGCGGTCCGGGCGGGGGTGTGGGGCCGTCGGTGAGATCGGGGCACGGGTTCGTGCACGGGTCCGCCGGAAGTTCCATATCGGTGCGCACCGGGGCCTGCGGGGGCGGCGGCTGGTCCACGGTGACCACCGGATACGGGACCGGCACCTCCAGGGTGTCCGGGACCACCGATTCGTGCACCGGTACCGGGTCGGTCGCGCACGGTCCGGTACCGGGTACCGTTGCCGCGGAACCTCTTCCGGGGTCGGCAACGGCCGACGTACCCGGCAGGCCGACCAGCAGCCCGGCACCCAGCACCACCACACCGACGGAAGCCGGCACACGCACACCCATACACAACCCCTCGCGGACCGATCGGATCTGGTCTACCCGCGCGCCCTGCGGGCAGCATCGGCGCAGACCATACCTGCCGCGAGCCCGGAGTCGGTGTCTATTCGGCGCCGGCCTCGAAACTCATCAGTGTCGAACCGATCCGAATCCGTTCGCCGCCGACAAGTACGGTGCCGCCGTCGACGAATTGGTCGTCGACATAGATGCCGTTGGCCGAGGCGAGATCCTTGACGAGCATCCCGGCGCGGCTGGGCATGAGGTGTGCGTGATAGCGGCTGACCTTGGGATCGTCGAGAATCAGATCGTTATCGGTCATGCGGCCGATCTTCAACCCACTCGAGGCGATCGGGATCATCCGGCCGTCGGCCATGCGCAATCTGCCCGACCGTGCACTCCGCGGTGTCTCGGTGACGGTTTCGGTCATCGCCTTCGCCATTCGCTCCACCTGAGCGATGGCCATGGTGTTGAGCGGTTCCTGCCGCAGTACCCGTTTCTCCAGTTCGGCCAGGGCCGGTCCGGGATCGATGCCGAGTTCCTCGGCCAACACCGCGCGCACCCGGCGGCATGCGTCCAGAGCGTCGGCCTGACGCCCCGACAGGTACAGCGCGGTGATCAACTGCACCCACAGCGGTTCCCGCATCGGATGGGCGTCGGTCATCGACACCAGTTCGCCCACTACCGAAGAAGCGCGCCCACAGGCGATTTCGGCGTCGATCCGAGCCGAGGCGACGAGCAGTCGTTCTTCGCCCATCGCAGTGGCGAAGGTGTCGGCGAACCGGGCCCCGGACAGATCGTCGAGTGCCGGGCCGCTCCACTGTTCGAGCGCCGCGGCGAACAGGCGCGACGCGGTCTCGTGATCACCCGCGGCGGTAGCCTCCGCCGCGGACTTGCGGATGGATTCGAATCGGCCCAGATCGCATTCGTCGTCGGTCGCTTCCAGCCGATAGCCGGACGACTCGGTGCGCAGCACCGCTACCGGATCCACACCCGAATTTCGCAGCGCCTTACGGATATTGGAGACGAACACCTGCAAACTGGCCTGGTAGGAATCCGGCGGATCCTCGTCCCAGACGATATCGGCGAGAGCCTGTGAGGACACCGCGCGCCGCCGGTTGACCGCCAGCGCGGCGAGCAGGGCCCGCGGCTTGGGCCCGCCGACCGCGACCGATTCACCGCCGACCAGCAGTCGCACCGGGCCCAGCACGCGGACGTCGAGGCCGGGCGAACCTGGAAGGAGTTGGGGGCCGGTCGGATTGCTCACCGAATCCGCGCCTCACGCCGGCCGGAGTGCCGGTGGTTCCGATCGGTTGCCCTGGTGTTCACGGCAACGATCATCTCGCGCCCCACCGCCCGGGACAACCGGAGACGAGCATCCGGGCCGGTGATCTTCGCGATGCGGGACATCCGCGCTCACTTTCCCCGGATACACCGAGGGTGCACCGACCGGCGGCCGATGCACCCTGCTCGCGTATCCGATTCGCGGACTACTTCGCGCTGACCGACTTACCGGCCGAACGCAGGTCGTTGCACGCCTCGACGACACGCTCGGACATCGAGGTCTCGGCCTTCTTCAGGTAGCTGCGCGGATCGTAGGTCTTCTTGTTGCCGACCTCGCCGTCGATCTTCAGCACACCGTCGTAGTTGGCGAACATGTGTCCGGCGATCGGACGGGTGAACGCGTACTGGGTGTCGGTGTCGACGTTCATCTTCACCACGCCGTACTTCAGCGAGTCGTCGATCTCGGACTTCAGCGAGCCCGAACCGCCGTGGAAGACGAAATCGAACGGCTTGGCGCCGTCGCCCAGGCCCAGCTTGGCCGCGGCCACCCGCTGCCCGTCGGCCAGCACCTCGGGACGCAGCTTCACATTGCCCGGCTTGTACACACCGTGCACATTGCCGAAGGTGGCGGCGAGCAGGTACTTGCCGTTCTCGCCCGCACCCAGCGCGTCGATGGTCTTCTCGAAGTCCGCCGACGAGGTGTAGAGCTTCTCGTTGATGGCGTTCTCGACGCCGTCCTCTTCACCGCCGACGACACCGATCTCGACCTCGAGAATGATGTTCGCCGCAGCCGACTGCTTCAGCAGTTCCTTCGCGATCTCGAGATTCTCGTCGATGGGTACCGCCGAACCGTCCCACATGTGCGACTGGAACAGCGGGTTCTGCCCGGCCTTGACCCGCTCGGCGGAGATGGCCAGCAGCGGGCGGACGAAGCCGTCCAGCTTGTCCTTGGGGCAGTGGTCGGTGTGCAGTGCGACGGTCACGTCGTACTTGGCGGCCACCACATGGGCGAACTCCGCCAGCGCCACCGCACCGGTGACCATATCCTTCACACCCAGACCGGAACCGAACTCGGCACCACCGGTGGAGAACTGGATGATGCCGTCGCTACCGGCCTCGGCGAACCCGCGGATGGCCGCGTTGATGGTCTCCGAGGAGGTGCAGTTGATGGCAGGAAAGGCGAAGGAGTTCTCTTTGGCCCGACCGAGCATCTCGGCGTAGACCTCCGGAGTCGCGATGGGCACTGAGTGACCTCCGTAGTGTGCTGCGAACAACAATCTGTCGGCACCAGCCTAGTTCCGGGACTGTTGTCGCAAAAGCCGGGATCTGCTCGGCGGGATTCGACCCGTTGTTTCCGGTCGGCCGGCGCCTGGCGGAAACCCGAAACCGGGCCCCGAAAAACACCGGCACCTGAGAGGTTGCCGTGAGGTTCGGTGTGATCGCCTCGTGACCGGTACTGTGGGGCCCGTGACCTTGCTGGCCATCACCGACACTCTCGCCGACGGATTCTCTGTCAAACACCTGCTCGACCCCATGTACCTGCTGCAGGAGACATGGCTGCGCAATGCGGTGTTGCCGGCGATCCTGGTCATCGTCTTCATCGAGACCGGTCTGCTGTTCCCGATCCTGCCCGGCGATTCCCTGCTGTTCACCGGCGGTCTGCTGGCCGCCACCGAGCATCCGCCGGTATCGATCTGGGTGCTGTTGCCCGCAGTGGCGCTCACCGCGATCGCCGGTGATCAGTGCGCCTACTGGATCGGGCGGGCCATCGGGCCGGCCCTGTTCCACAAGGAAGACGGGCGCTTTTTCAAACAGCGATACATCACCGAGACGCACGCGTTCTTCGAGAAGCACGGCCCCAAGACCATCATCCTGGCGCGGTTCGTGCCGATCGTGCGTACCTTCATGCCGGTGCTCGCGGGTGTGTCGAAGATGGACTACCGCAAATTCCTGACCTTCGACATCCTCGGCGGCATCCTGTGGGGTGGCGGGGTGACGATCCTCGGCTACTTCCTCGGCAACGTGGCCTTCATCCGCGACCACATCGAAGCCATCTTCCTGCTGATCGTGTTCGTCTCGATCCTGCCGGCGATCATCTCGGTGGCGAAGAAGCTCCGTAATCACGAGCCGGTGCTCGAGGTCGACGAGGCGGAGATGGCCGTGCCGACGAACGAGCCCACCCGCTGACGCCGTTGCCTGTGTCACCGTTACCCCTCGCGTTGGGCGGATTCGATCCGCTGCATTCCGCCGGCCCGGCACTCGTGTGGACCGTGGTCCTGGTCTTCGTCTTTCTCGAGTGCGCGGTGATCATCGGCCTGTTCCTGCCCGGCGATTCGATGCTGCTCACCGCGGGCATCATCTTCGCCTCGCATCAGACCGGTCATGTCCAGATCTGGGGGCTGGTGATCGGCACCATGGTCGCCGCTATCGCGGGCAACCAGGTGGGTTATGTCATCGGCTCCCGAACCGGTCACAACCTGGTCGCTCGGAAGAACGGCAGATATATCAACACCGAGAATCTGGACCGTGTCTCGGATCTGCTCCAGCGCCACGGATTCGTGGCGGTGCTCATCGCCCGCTGGATCCCGTGGGTACGCACGCTGTGCCCGATGGTCGCCGGAGCCGCGGGAATGGACCATCGCCGCTACACCATCGCCAGTTCGATCGGCGCGGTGATCTGGGCGCCGATTCTGCTGCTGCTCGGCTTCTACACCGGTGGATACCTGAAGAAGGTGTCGTGGCTGATGCCGATGGTCACCGGTTCGCTCGTCGTCGTGCTCCTCGTCGGGACCGTGATCGGGATCCGGCAGTACCGCGCCGAGATGTCGAAACCGGCCGAGGAGTTCGACATCGATGACTTCCCGACCGAGGACTACGCGGATACGGTGCCGTTGCGCACCGTCCGCCGGCCCGCACGGGTGAGCACCCGCATCGTGTGGACCGACCCACGGCACTGACCACCGCAGCACGGGTATCCACTAGAGTCCGGCGGCCGCCACCACCTGCGCTGCTTCCATCAGCATCCACCCCGACAGCTGCACCGAGAGGTCCCGCTCGGGGGTGCGCGACGCGCTGACCGATCCGCCCCCGGTGGGACGGCCGGCGCCGGCGGTTCCGCTGGGCAACCGTGCCGGTTGCGACCAGTCGGGTCCGAACAACGGTTCGCCCTCCACCTGGAGCCGATGGTGCCAGGCGGCGCGCGCCGAGGCCGTCACGAGCGAGGCGGCGCGGGTGCGGGTCCGCTGCCGCGCTGTCTCCTCCCCCGGCAACATGACCGCGACCAGCGCCAGATAGCGGGCCAGAATGCCGTTGAACAGGCCACCGTCTCCGCCACCACCGCCGGCGATCACACCGCCGACGGTCATCTGCTCCTCGACGGCCGCCAGCAGCTTCACCACCCGGTCGGCATGACGAGCGTCCCCGCTGTGCACGGCCAACTCGGTCTCCAGCCCGAGTACCACCCCCTGGCAATAGGTGAACGTCGGCCGCTCGATCCGGCGCGAGGGCAGATGGATGCCGTCGAGGATCAGTCCGGTCTCCGGATCACGCAGGGTGGCATCGATCCAATCCGCGATCCCCGCCGCACGGTCGACATGCCCCAACCGCGCGAGCGCGACAGCGGTGGGGCCGTTGGCGGGGGCGTTGAAGTAGTCGTCGTCTTTACGCCAGGGCACCGCACCGATCTCCGGCTGCCACCCCGACATGAGCTGCTGCTCCAGCGCGATCAGGCCACCACGGACATCGGTGAGCCCCTGGGTACGCTCCGCCCGCTCGAGCGCGAGCGCCAGCCAGGCCATGTCGTCGTAATAGTTGTTGGTCCAGCCGGTGAGGTTGCGGAGCCGATGGGTGCGGGCGATGATCTCGATCCGGCCGGTGCGGTCACGGCTGGGCGCCCGGCTGGCGGCATCGATCGCACAATCGATCAGATGGGCCTGCCACCAGTAGTTCCAGGTGAAGAACAACCGCTCCGGGAGGCTCGCGGGCCAGCCGACCACCCCCAGACCGGTCCGGGGCAGCAGCCACAGCCGCTGCAGATGCCTGGACACCACGGCAGATTCGGCCGCATCCGCACGCAATGCCCAGACTTCGGCGCTCGGATCGGCAGCGGAATCGACTCGTGCGCGCCCCCGCCGCAGATGCGAACGTGGTTCCACGTCGTCGCTCCGCGAGTTCATGGGTACATGGTGCCAGGTCGAACCACGATTTCGCGCCCGATTTGTTATGTGTTACCAGGCTCGGCTCAGGTCGGCGTGCTGAGTTATCCAGGCGTGCATGGCGATCCCCGCCGCGACCCCGGCATTGATACTGCGGGTCGAACCGAACTGCGCGATCGACACCGTCATGACCGCCGCCTGCTTCGCCGCCTCGGTCACGCCCGGGCCTTCCTGACCGAACAGCAACAGGCAATCACGGGGCAGCACAGCGGTTTCCAGCGGAACCGAACCCGGCACGTTGTCGACGGCCACCACGGTCAGATTCTCACGTTCGGCGTAATCCAGCAGTTCACCGACATCGTTGTGATGGACCAGGTGCTGGTAGCGGTCGGTCACCATGGCGCCCCGGCGATTCCAGCGGCGGCGCCCGACGATGTGTACGGCCGCGGCGGCGAAGGCATTCGCGGTGCGGACCACGGTGCCGATATTCGCGTCGTGCCCGAAGTTCTCGATCGCGATATGCAGCGGATGGCGGCGGCTATCGATATCGGCGACGATCGCCTCGCGGGTCCAATACCGGTAGGCATCGACCACATTGCGGCGATCGCCCGTGGCGAGCAGTTCCGGATCCAGCCGCGGGTCCTGCGGCGGTTCGGTCCCGTACTCCGCGACCCACGGACCCAGGCCGTGCGGATGCTCACCCCATTCGGTGGGCCCGGACGGGTGTTCCTCGCTCATGACGCTGCCGCCACACCGAGGACGATCGCCAGGACGAACCAGAACACCACCAGCACCAGCGACACCGCGGTCAGCAGCGTGGTGACGATGCCGATGATGTAGCCCACCTGCACCTGGGACCGACCACCTACCATCCCGTTCGAAGCATCGATCTCGCGCAGCGCCCGCCGCCCCATCACCCAGGCCACCGGACCGACCACAGCGCAGAAGAAGCTGAGAATGCCGAGCACCAGGACGGTGTTGGTCTGCGGGTGGTCCGGCGCGCGATACGGCGCGTAGCCGTAGCCGTAGCCGTAGCCGGGCGGCGGGGGCGGGTAATTCACGCGGGCCATCGTATCCGCGCCGCGAAACCGAGGTGCCGCGCCGTGAGCCCGGCGTCCGCCGCGCCTGCCCTGGGGAGTCGCGCCGCCGCATCGGCGCGACGGCACCGCGGAGCTGCGCACCCGCGATATCGGTGGGCACAGGTAATCTCGGCCCGAAGGTGGTGCTGTCCACACCATGAATTCGCCGGTCTGCTCCCTCGTCCGGCCCCTCCACGCCGACCACCATGGAACCTATGACCGAGACCTACGCTGAACCGACCCTCAGCATGGAACGTCCCGACTCCCGTCCGCCCGGTGTGCTCACGGGTGTCCTGGCCTTCCTCAGAGCGCCGTTCGAGGCCCGAACCTGGCGGGAGTTCGCCTTCCTGATCGCGGCCGGCATCCTCGGCGGCCTCGCGATGACCTATCTGTACATCGGGTACGGAGTGGGCCTGTTCGGCGTGATCGTGCTACTGCTGGGCGTTCCGCTGCTGGCCGGAGTCCTGCTCGGCGGCCGGATCTGGGGCAGCGTCTACCGCGCGGTGGGATCGGCGCTGCTGCACCTGGAGCTGCCCGCGCCGCCGCCGTTTCGGCCACGGCCCGGATTCCTCGGCTGGCTGCGCAGCGCCTTCACCGACCGGACCTCCTGGCGGGCCCTGGTCTTTCTCGTCGCCGAGCTGGTGCTCGGGGTCTTCGTCGGCTACTGGGTGCTGCTCGCCGTCGCGATGACGGTATTCGTCGCGATCTCCCCCATCCCCTGGGCCCTGTTCCATCCGACGAACGTGGACGAGATGGGCCGCGAACGGCATTCGATGGTCCAGTTCGACGACTATTACATCGACACCTGGCCGCGGGTACTCGGATTCGCGGCGATCGGCATCGTCGGAGTCTTCGTGTTGCCGTGGATCGTGCGCGCGGTGTGCTGGGCCCACGGGGCTCTGATGAGTGCACTGCTGACGCCGACCACCCGGGACCGGCAGCTGGTGGAACTGCGGGAGAGCCGGCGAGCGGCCGTCGAGGATTCCACGGCGACGCTGCGACGGCTGGAACGGGATCTGCACGACGGCACCCAGGCCCGGCTGGTGAGTATCGCGATGACGCTGGGGCGCGCCGAGGAACGCATGGTGCACGGCGGCGATGCGAACGAGCTGATCGCCGACGCCCGCGACTCGTCGAAGGAAGCGCTGACCGAACTACGCGAACTGGTGCGCGGGATCCACCCTCCCGCATTGGAACTCGGATTGGAGCCCGCGCTGGAAACCCTCACCGCCCGCTGCGCGATACCGGTCGAACTGCGGGTGCACCTGCCGCAGCGACCCCATCCGGCGATCGAGGCCATCGCCTATTTCTCGGTCGCCGAACTGCTCACCAACGTGGTCAAACATTCGGGTGCGAGCACCGCGTGGGTATCGGTCGCTCCGACGGGGGGCTCGACCATCGCGGTGACCGTGCGCGACAACGGCCACGGCGGGGTGCGCGAGCCGGTCCTGCCCGTTTCCACACCTGCCTCGATCGACCGCGAAGCACCCACCGAACGCCTGGTCGGCGGCGGACTCACCGGCCTGGCCGCACGCGCCCGCGCCGTGGACGGCGCGCTGACGGTGGACAGCCCGGTCGGCGGCCCCACGGTGGTCACCATGACATTGCCGACGGCGGGCCCGCAATGAGCGCGCCGGGCGAGTCCGCCCCGACGCTGCGCATTGTGATCGCCGAGGACAACGCGATCCTGCGCGACGGTCTGGCCGGGCTGCTCACCGATCGCGGGCACGAGATCGTGGCGATGGTCGGCGATGCGATCCGGCTCGAGGAGATCATCGCCGAGACCCGGCCCGATGTGGCGGTCGTCGACGTCCGGATGCCGCCGTCGTTCACCGACGAAGGGCTACTGGCCGCGATCGAACTGCGGCGTAAATTTCCCGAGGTCGGCGTGCTGGTCTTTTCCCAATGGGTCGAAACCCGGTACGCCACCGAACTTCTCGCCGGCGGGGCAGGCGGTGTCGGCTACCTGCTCAAGGATCGGGTGGCCGACGTCCGCGAATTCGCCGACGCCCTGGTGCGGGTCGCCACCGGCGGCACCGCCCTCGACCCCGAGGTGGTGAGCCAGTTGTTCGGCGCTGCACGACAACAGGATTCGCTGGCCCGACTCACCCCGCGCGAACGCGAGGTGCTCGAACTGATGGCTCAGGGCCTGACCAACGCCGCCATTGCCGGGGCCCTCACGGTGACCGAACGGGCGGTGGAAAAGCACATCGGCAACATCTTCGCGAAGTTGGATCTGCCACCGTCGGAAACCCATCACCGCAGAGTCATGGCGGTGCTCAGACTGCGCGGGTGAACGAACGCGCACGAGACCTAGTGTCCTGGGCCCGCCGGGCTCAGGGCCGGTCGAAGCGGGCGGGATCGGTGAGCAGGTACTGCGCCCCCGCGTAGGTCGCGAGGATGACCGCCTCGGTGGCACGACGCGAGCGGGTCGTGGGGGCGAACAGCCTGCGCAGCACGATCAGGCCGTCGGACATGGTGAACAGCAGCGCACCCAGTGCCAGGCGGCTACGCGGATCGCGTCCCGGAACTACCGTTCCGGCAACGACTTTCGCCTCGGGAGCCAGCGCAGGATCCGCGGCGAGGGTGGCGGCGGTGGCCAGCGTCGCACCGTAGGCGGTCAGCGGAACCGCGATGCGAGGTGCACGCAGCCCCAGCAGCGCCCCGGCGCCCAGCCAGGCGAGGATGCGCGGAACGGCGACCGATATCCGTGGCCGGCCGCCGCGGCGCCACCACAGCACGGAATATCCGGTCTGCATCACCGCGAACGCGGACGCACCCGCGACCAGTCGCCGATCGTCGTCGGGATCGATCAGCAGCACATCACCGACGGTCGCGGCAGTCAGCGCACCGAACAACAGCCGCCGGTCCGGACCGGACAGCGCCTCGCTCCCAGCTGCGCCGCCGTCCCGGCGTCCACATGCGGCCGTGTCCGCCGTAGCGACACCACTGTCGCCCGCAGCTGCGCCGCAATCACGGCCGGCAGCGCGATCGCGGTGCACCGCATCCGCCATCAGCAACGGCATCAGCAGTGGCTTGGCGACCCATTGCCAACGGTCCCGCCCGGTCGCCGCACCCGCGACTGTGACCAGGGCAGCTCCGGCGAACGCGGCCCGAAACGGTCGTGCCATCTCAACTCCTCGGGCGGCCGGTTCAGCGCAGACCGCCGGTGTCCGGCCGTACTCTCGGCTCAGAAACTGGGTTCGAGCGGCTTGGGCGGCAGCGTGACGACCTGTCCGGCGTAGCTCAGGCCGGCACCGAAACCGAGCAGCAGTGCCAGCTGACCACCCTTGGCCTTACCGGTCACCAGCATCTCCTCCATCGCGAGCGGGATCGACGCGGCCGATGTGTTCCCTGTGTTTTCGATGTCGTTGGCCATCGGAATGTCCTCGGCCAGGCCCAGGTTCTTCTTCATCAATTCGTTGATGCGGGCATTGGCCTGATGCGGGACGAATACCTCGATCTCGTCCTTGGCCACCCCGGACACCTCGAGTGCGGTGGACAGGGCACGCGGCAGCGTGACCGCGGCCCAGCGGAACACCCGCGGGCCCTCCATGCGCAGCGACATCCGGCCCACGGGTTCCACCTCGGGATCGGTGCCCTGCAGCGCCTGCGCCTTGTTCATGAACTCGAGGAAGTCGACGTCCTGAGAGATCGCCTCGGCGCTCTCGCCGTCGCTGCCCCACACCGTCGGTGAGATGCCGTTGTGCTCACTCGGGCCGACCACGACCGCACCGGCACCGTCGCCGAAGATCATCGCGGTGCCGCGGTCCTTGGGATCGAGGCCGACGGTCATCGTCTCCGCACCGATCACCAGGACGTATTCCGAGGAGCCGGCGCGGATCAGATCCGCGGCCACCCCGAGTGCGTAGCCGAAGCCGCCGCAGCCGGAGGTCAGGTCGAATGCGGAGATACCGTTCATCCCCAGGTCGTAGGCCACCGACGGGGCGCCGTGCGGGGTGAGCTTGAGCCAGCTGGAGGTGGCCAGGATCAGCGTGGTGATCTTGGAGCTGTCGATGCCGCTGCTGGCGATCGCGCGTTCACCGGCGGCCACGGCCATGGTGCGCAGGGTCTCGTCACCGCTGATCCAGCGCCGACTGTGAATACCCGTACGCTCGAAGATCCACTCCGGCGTGGAATCCAGGACCTCACACACCTCGGCGTTGCTGACTACGCGCTGGGGGCGGTACGCGCCGATGCCGAGCATCGCGACGTTCCTGCGACCCTCATTGATTGCAATGCTCACCACTGGTGACTCACTCGACCCTTCACACTTCCGACACAACCGGCGTCCAGGCTAACCCAGGGGCAGATATCACCCCAGAGCCAGATCCTTCAGCCCGAGGATCGAGCGATATTCCAGGCCCTCGGCGGCAATCACCTGGTCGGCACCGGTCTCGCGGTCCACGACCGTGGCGACCCCGGCCACCGTGGCTCCCGCCTCGCGCAGCGCCCGCACCGCGGTGAGCGGCGAGTTTCCGGTCGTAGTCGTGTCCTCGACGACCAGCACTCGCTTGCCGACGATGTCTGGGCCCTCGATCTGCCGCTGCATCCCGTGCGTCTTGGCGGCCTTGCGGACGACGAACGCGTCCAGCGGACGCCCCGGCGCGTGCAGCATCGCCAGCGCCACCGGATCGGCACCCATGGTGAGACCGCCGACAGCGTCGAACTCCCAGTCCGACACCAGTTCCCGCAGCAGCGTGCCGATCAGCGGCGCCGCCTGATGATGCAGGGTCGCTCGGCGCAGATCGACGTAGTAGTCGGCCTCCTTACCGGAGGACAGTGTCACCCGGCCGTGCACGACGGCGAGCTTCCTGACCAGCTCTGCCAATCTGTCGCGATCGGTGGTGGTTGCGATCATGTGGGTTCATGTCCTTCCCCGTGCGTTGAACAAGCCTCGATTGATCCGGGTCACCAGGCTGCGCGGAATGAATCCGGCGGCGGCGGTGAGTGCCTTGTACTGCAGTCCGGGCACACTGATCACCCGGTCGGACTCCAGATCCGCCAGCGAGCCGGAGACCACCTGATCCACATCGAGCCACAGGGGCTTCGGCAGTGACGACATCGAGATTCCGGCGCGCTCGTGAAATTCCGTTCGTACGAATCCGGGACACAGCGCCTGCATCCGGACCCCGGTTCCGACCAGACCACCGGCCAGACCCTCGGTCAAGGATATGACGTAAGCCTTGGACGCCGAATAGGTCGATCCGCGTCCCGGAACCAGTCCGGCCACGCTGGCGACATTGACCACCGATCCCTTGGCGGCGGCGATCATCGGCGGCAGCGCGGCACGGGTCAATTGCAGCACCGAGGTGACATTGACGTCGAGTTGGGCCTGCAACGCCTGCGGTTCCACCGTCCAGAATTCGCCGGTGAGACCGAAGCCGGCGTTGTTGACCAGGAAATCCACCCCCTCCGACAGCCGATCGGCAATCGTCTCGCGGGCGGCGGACTGGGCCAGGTCGGCGGGCATCACCTCGGCGTTCGCGCCGAATCGCCGGTGCAGATCGTCGGCGAGAGCCCGCAACCGCACCTCGTCGCGGGCCACCAGCACCAGGTCGTAGCCGAGGGAGGCCAGCCGGTGCGCGTACCCCTTGCCGATACCCGAGGTGGGGCCGGTCACCAGCGCTACCGGACGGGTGGCGCCGGGCAGCCGGGCGGTAATCGGGTCCTCGGGGCGCGGGCTATCGGCCATGGGTCGTCAACCACCTGATGTCGGGCTGGCAATTCCGGCGCCCGGACACCGGTTCGCGAACCGGACCGGTCACCGCGGTGCGGGGCCCTGATAAGGGCGGAATCCCGGATGGAACGGACCACCCGGGCGTTGGGGTGTCTCGTCCTCGTCACGGGGTCGATCGAGGTCGTCCGCGACGGCTTCGGGTTCGTCGTCCTCGACGTACTCCTCGGCGGGCGGCCAGTTGCGGCGGACCCGATTACGCGGGTCCGGAACGACCGCCAGCGCCGGGCGGCGCGACGGCTTCGGTTCGGGCTCACCCGCGATATCGCTGACCAGCGAACCACCGATCACGCCCGATTCCCGGTCCGTGGTATCGGCAGCTCGCGCAGTGTCGGGACCCCGGCCGTCGTCGTCGCGGTCCGGGCGGTCGGACAGCTCCCGGTCATCGTGGACATCGGGGCCGGTGGGGTCGTCGGCCCGGCGGGCGTCGTCACCGAATGCGGGCTCGAAGTCGTCGTCCTCGAAACGGGGGCTCTCGCGGTGGTCGTCGTCGAAACGGACACCGTCGAAGCGGGCGTCGTCCTCGAAACGGTTGCCGCCTTCGAAGTCGTCGTCGAAACGGTCGTCGTCGAAACGGTCGTCCTCGAAGCGGTCGTCCTGGAAACGGGCATCGAAATCGTCGGCTCCGCGGTCGTCGCGGAAATCGTCGGCACGGCGGTCGTCACGGACGTCGGAGGCACCGAAGGCGAAGTCGTCACCGTCGTCGAAACGCTCACGTACCGGCTCCCGGTCGTCGAAACGCGGGTCGTCGTCGTAGCGGTCACCCTCGTCGCGGCGCACCGGAACGGAAGTCTCGTCCAGGAAGCGTTCCCCGCCGGTGATGGGCGGCAGCACGTGCAGCAGACCCGACAGCCGGAGCACGGCGTCGATCGCGGTCTCCCACTCCTTGGCGGTGGTACCGACCGGCAGCAGACCCAAGGTCCAGTTGCCCTCACTCCACAGCTGCTGCACGGTATGCGGCAGCGTTTCGATGAAGTGCACCATGCGCTGGTCCACCGCATGGCGGGCGATATCCGGATTGGTCGCGAAGACCACGCGGTCGCCGATGGCGCCGAGCAGTTCCAGATCGACATCCTTGGGCGGGGCCGCGGTCTTGAGCCGGAGATCGATATCGATATCGGAGCCGATCTGGCGGCGCACCGCCACCAGCGTCGCGGCATCCTCCAGATCGAACAGAACGAATTTCTCGCCCTTGCGATTACCGGACACCACATCGATCGCGGACAGATACCCCAGCTTGGCCATCGCCCCACGCCGCCACGTCGATGCCAGCGACGGTTCGACCGAAACGTAGGTATACCCCTGGGATTTGGCCCAGACCTGCCGTACGTGTCCGGTCCGCTGCCGCTGCACGCGATCGAAATACAGCAGTACGATCGCACCCACCAGTGCGATCGCCGCGAGGCCGAACCAGATTGCTGCTGTCATCACCCCCGAGTCTAGATGGTGTGGTCGCAATTGCCCGCGCCCGCACAGTCAGCGTTTCTGTATTATCTGCCTCCGCTCCGCTGCGGCGGGGTAGGAGCACTCTCGAGTAGGTGTGCTTCGCGGTGGGCCTTCGCTCGGTTCGGGGAGGAGGAAATTGGGGGCGAAGTCCGGCGCGTGGTGAACCAAGCGCCTGTTACTCGGATAGTCGGGTGTTATCGCGGTAGCTGGGTGGCGATGATGATCTTGGCCAGGATCGAGCCGTCGGGGGACTTGTCGCCCTGGATCACGACCATGTCGCCGGATCTCAGGTCGGCGACCTGACCCGATCCCATGGAGATGACCTCGGTGTCGCCGTCGGTGCGCACGGTGACCGAGTCGCCCATCAGGGACTGGACCACGAGGGTGGTGCCGTCGTTGGTGCTCACGGTGCCCATGGTGGCGCCGATGCCATCGATTCCGCCGAGGCCGGGCATTTCAGGCGTGCCGGGTTGCGGGCCGCTGCCCTCGGGCGGGACCACCGGAATCGGGGGCGCCGAGGGACCGGTGGCCGCGGTGGTGGAGTCGCTGTTGTTGCCGGCGAGCATCAGCCCGGCGGCGATGCCGCCCAGCACGACCACCAGAAAGGCCACGGCGGTGAGGCCGAGCCACAGACCGGTGCGGCTGCGGCGGGGTTCCTCCACCGGCAGTCCGGTGGGACCGAGAGCATCACCGGGCCCGCCGGGACCACCGGGCTCGGCGCCGTACGGGTAGCCGCCGGGTGCACCGTGGCCGGACTCGTAGGCGCCCCACTGGCTGTCGTAGGGCGGCAGTTCGCGGGTGGCGTTGGGGCCGGGTGGCTGATCGAAATAGCCGCCCTGATATTCGGGATGCGCGGGGAATTCATAGGGCGAGGTCTGCTCGTACGGGCCGGGGTGACCGTAGGGCCGCGTGCTCTCGTACGGGTCGGGGTGCTCGCCGTAGGCTTCCGAGTATTCCGTCGTGTGCGTCGGCGTCTCGCCCGGATCTCGGCCCGTCGCCCCGAGTTTTTCGGTCGGCGTATCGGGTGAATCCGGTCGCTGCGCCCACGGGTCGCTCGGATTCGTCATGCGCTCCAGAGTAGGTGCAGATGGGCTCCCGTTCACGAAATGCGGAGAACGGGGAGCACAGCCGTACCGAGGCCCGCACCTGCCCACACGGCAACGCGGCCGGTGAGCTGTCGGCTCACCCGCCGCGTACGCCGGTTCACATCACCGTCCGACGATCAGTCCGTCCCCGTCGGCGGCGACGTTGACCTTCACCAGGTCACCGTCGGCGACCTCGCCGGCCAGCAATTCCTTGGCGAGCGAATCACCGATGGCCTGCTGGATCAGCCGCCGTAGCGGGCGGGCGCCGTAGACGGGGTCGTACCCGCGCACCGCCAGCCAGAACCGTGCCGAATCGCTGACGTCCAGCTTCAGCCGGCGCTGCGACAACCGCTTCTGCAGCTGCGCCAGCTGGATGTCGACGATGTGCTCGAGCTGTGCCTCGTCGAGCGGGGCGAACATCACCACGTCGTCGAGCCGGTTGAGGAATTCCGGCTTGAACGCCGAGCGCACGGCGTTCATCACCAGTTCCTTGTCACCGCCCGCCCCCAGGTTGGAGGTCAGGATGAGGATGGTGTTGCGGAAGTCCACCGTGCGGCCCTGGCCGTCGGTGAGCCGCCCCTCGTCGAGGACCTGCAGCAGGATGTCGAAGACATCCGGATGGGCCTTCTCGATCTCGTCGAACAGCACCACCGTGTACGGGCGTCGCCGCACCGCCTCGGTGAGCTGCCCGCCCTGGTCGTAGCCGACGTATCCGGGCGGAGCACCGACCAGGCGAGCCACCGCATGCTTCTCGGAGTACTCGCTCATATCGATGCGGGTCATGGCGCGTTCGTCGTCGAACAGGAAGTCCGCCAGCGCCTTCGCCAGCTCCGTCTTACCGACACCGGTCGGTCCGACGAACATGAACGAGCCGGTGGGCCGGTTGGGGTCGGCCACCCCGGCACGGGCACGGCGCACCGCATCCGATACGGCCGCAACCGCCTCGCGCTGGCCGACCACGCGCCGGCCGAGCTCCTCCTCCATCCGCAGCAGCTTCTGCGTTTCGCCCTCGAGCATGCGGCCGACCGGGATCCCGGTCCACGCCGACACCACTTCCGCGATGTCGTCCGGGCCGACCTCCTCCTTCAGCATGACCTCGTCCTCGATGCCGCCGCTGCCGGACTTACCGGCCTGCTTCTCGGCCTCGGCGAGCTGCTTCTCCAGCTGCGGGATGCGGCCGTAGCGCAGTTCGGCGGCCTTACCCAGATCGCCGTCGCGTTCGGCGCGCTCGGATTCGCCGCGCAGCGTCTCGAGTTCCTCCTTGACGGTGCGCACCGAGTCGATGGCCTGTTTCTCGTTCTGCCAGCGGGCCATCAGCTGGTTGAGCTTCTCGCGGTCGTCGGCGAGTTCCTGACGCAACTTCTCCAAGCGCTGCTTGGACGCCTCGTCGGTCTCCTTCGCCAGTGCGACCTCTTCGATCTCGAGCCTGCGCACCGCACGTTCGACCTCGTCGATCTCCACCGGCCGCGAGTCGATCTCCATGCGCAGCCGGGACGCCGATTCGTCGACCAGGTCGATCGCCTTGTCGGGCAGGAACCGGGAGGTGATGTAGCGGTCGCTGAGGGTGGCCGCCGACACCAGGGCGGAGTCGGTGATCCGCACGCCGTGGTGGACCTCGTAGCGTTCCTTCAGTCCGCGCAGGATGCCGATGGTGTCCTCCACCGTCGGCTCCCCGACCAGCACCTGCTGGAACCGCCGCTCCAGGGCGGCGTCCTTCTCGATGTGCTGCCGGTACTCGTCGAGTGTGGTGGCACCGACCAGGCGCAGTTCACCGCGCGCCAGCATCGGCTTGATCATGTTGCCGGCGTCCATCGCCGATTCGCCGGTCGCGCCGGCGCCCACGATGGTGTGCAACTCGTCGATGAACGTGATGATCTGCCCGGCACTGGACTTGATCTCCTCCAGCACCGCCTTGAGACGCTCCTCGAATTCGCCGCGATACTTCGCCCCGGCCACCATGGCGCCGAGGTCGAGGGAGACCAGTGTCTTCCCGCGCAGCGATTCGGGCACATCTCCGGCGATGATGCGTTGGGCAAGACCCTCCACGATGGCGGTCTTACCGACGCCGGGCTCACCGATCAGCACCGGGTTGTTCTTGGTGCGCCGGCTCAAGACCTGCACCACGCGCCGGATCTCGGTGTCGCGGCCGATGACCGGATCGAGTTTGCCGTCGCGGGCGGCGGCGGTCAGGTCGGTGGAGTACTTCTCCAGCGCCTGATAGGTGCCCTCGGGGTCGGCCGAGGTCACCCGGGTGTTGCCACGGACGGCAGTGAACGCCTCGCGCAGCGCGTCGGCGGTCGCACCGTATTTCAGCAACAGCTGGGACATGTCGGAGTCGCCCTCGGCCAGCCCCACCACCACATGTTCGGTGGAGACGTACTCGTCGCCGAGTTCGGTGGCCAGGCGTTGGGCGGCGGTGATCGCGGCCAGGGCTTCGCGGCCCAGCTGGGGCTGGGTGGTCGCACCGGATGCGCGGGGCAACCGTTCGACGACGTCCTGGGCTTCGCCGCGCACCGCGGCCGGATCGACACCGACGGCCTTCAACAGCGGGCCGGCGATGCCGTCGGTCTGATCCAGCAGCGCCACCAGCAGGTGAGCCGGCCGGATCTCCGGATTCCCGGCGGCCGAGGCCGCCTGCAGTGCCGCCGTCAGGGCGGCCTGGGTCTTGGTGGTGGGGTTGAACGAGTCCACAATCACCTTCCTACGTGTCGTGTCGCGTGAGTGTCGGTCAGATCCGGGCGGTCACCGCTCGTACTCTTCTTGACAGTTCAACGCGGTAGGAGTTGAGTCTGTTCCGCTCAAGTTCGGCAATTCTCGAGATTTTCACCAGGCGATCACAACGCTACGCGCGCGGACATCCCAGTGGATGAGGTTGACACGTTTCGCCGACAACAAGGCTGGGTAAAGTCGGCCCGCCCGGGTCGGAGCCACCACCGGTTTTCGTGGATACTGGTTCGCGGGGCCGATCGCGCATATCGCCGGTCGGGTAGTTCACACAGGAAAGGAAGCTCGACGTCGTGGATGCGCGTTCGGCTGCGCTGGTCCGCGCCAACTTCCGGTCGATCCTCGAGGCTCCTCACGGATCCGGACGATTGATCAGCGCGTTTTACAGTCATCTCTTCGCTGAGGCTCCCGGGCTGCGCGAGCTGTTCCCGCCCAGCATGGAGCTGCAGCACGAACGGATGGTCAGCGCCATCCAGTACGTGCTCGACCATCTGGAACGCTGGGACCAGGCGCAAGGGTTCCTCGAACAGTTGGCGGTCGACCATCGCAAGTACGGCGTCGAGGCGAGCCATTTCGATATCGCCGGCCGGGCACTACTCGCCGCCTTCCATACCTACAACGGCCCGCTGTGGACCCGGGATCTGGAGGAGGGCTGGCGCGATATCGCCATCCTGATCTCCGCCTCGATGGCGATCGGTGCCAATTCCGACAGCTCGCAACCCTATTGGGAAGCCAAGGTGGTCGGCCACCGGCGCGTGCTGGACGATCTGGCGATCGTGCGGCTGCAATCCGAGGAACCCATCCCGTATCTGGCCGGCCAGTACGTGCCGGTCTGCGTCCCGCAGCGCCCCAAGATGTGGCGGTATCTGTCTCCCGCGATCCCCACCAATCCGTACGGCGAGATCGAATTCCACATCCGCGGAGTGCGTGACGGCGCGGTGAGTCCCGGCATGGTCGCGGAGACCCAGGTGGGCGATATCTGGCGGATCGCCGGACCGCTGGGGGCTCTACACGTCGACACGACCTCGCGCCGCGATGTGCTGATGATCGGCTCCGGTACCGGAATCGCCCCGCTGCGTGCGCAATTGATCGATATGGGCCGGCGCGGCGATAACCCTCGCGTGCACTTCTTCATCGGCGGTCGCTATCCGTGCGACCTCTACGACGTGGAGAACATGTGGCAGCTCTCGCTGAGCAATCCGTGGCTCACCGTGGTTCCGGTGTGCGAGAGCGAATCCAATCCGTACTGGCATCCCCATCCCCCCGCCGATCCGCCGTTCGGCATGCATCGGCGGCTGATCGGGAACCTGGGCGCGGTGGTGGCGAGCTTCGGCTCGTGGGCGGACCGCCAGATCCAGATCGCCGGGTCGGCCCAGATGATCAGCGACACCACCCGCGCCCTGCTCGCCGTCGGCACACCGGACTACGTGATCAGCTCGGACCCGGTGTGAAGGTAGCGTGGTGATTCGGGTGCGGGTGCGGGTGTCCCGCAAACTTCAGGAGGCACGGTGAGCGACAATCGCGCAGCGGCTCACCGGGCCGACCGGGTGCGGGTGTCCCGCAAACTTCAGGAGGCACGGTGACTTTGGGTCCGGACGAGACCGGTGAGATTCGCCTGGATGGGCAGACCGAATGGTCCTCCACGGTGGTCGGGCACCACCGCCTGCGCCACGATCTCGCGGTGATCCGGTTGATCGGCGAGTTCGTCCCGTTCGAGGCGGGCCAGTCGGTGGAGATCCGAACCGCGCATCATCCCGGCATGCGGCGGCGGTTGTCGCCGGCGTTGCCGCCGTCACTGGACGGCAAGCTCGAATTCCACGTGCGCACGGTCCCCGGCGGGTGGTGCAGTGGAACGCTGGTCAACGACACCGTGCCTGGCGACGAATGGCTGATCAGCGCACCGGCGGGCTGGCTGAAGGTCGACTACGACACCACCGATCTGGTGATGATCGCGGGCGGAACGGGTTTGGCGCCGATGCGTTCCCTGCTGCTGGATCTGTCCCGCCGCCCACAGCCGCCGCAGACCCATCTGTTCATCGGCGGACGCAGCCCGCGCGATCTGTACGCCTCGGACATGCTCTATCTGCTGGCCGGTGAACTCCCCTGGCTCACAGTCGTTCCGGTGGTGGAAAATGCCGCCGACCCGCACTGGCCCGACCCCTACCACGAGAATTCCCGGGTGGACATCGGATTCGATGTCGACGAGATGCTGGAGGGCACCCTCGCCGATGTGGTCGGCGATATGGGTCCACTGCTGCACCACCAGGTTCTGGTCTGCGGGTCGCCGGGGATGACCCAGGCGACGCTGGAACGTCTGGTCGCCACCGGAACCCCGCCGGAAGCCATCCGTTTCGACGGGCTCTGAGCGGGCGGTACTCCAGCGCAGACGCGAACAGCGCCCCCACCCGGGAGCGCTGTTCGCAGTAGGCAGTTCACACCGGCCGGTAGCTACCGCCGCTTGTTGCGCGGCTGCCACACCACCAGTGCAGTGCTGCGCTGCGGAGCGAGATCGGGACGATGCCCGGCTCGCAGGTTGTCCACCTCGGCGGTCAATTCGCCGACCCGCTGCTGTAATACCTCGACCTGATTGGTCAATTCGATGATCCGTTTGATGCCGGCCAGATTGACGCCCTCGTCCTGCGACAACCGCTGCACCTCGCGCAGCAGTTCCACATCGCGGGAGGAGTAGCGCCGCCCACCGCCCGAAGTACGGTGCGGTGTGACCAATCCCAGCCGGTCGTAGGTACGCAGTGTCTGCGCATGCATACCCGCCAGCTGCGCCGCCACCGAGATCAGGAAATACTCGGTGCCGGTAGGCCGATTCGTCGGATCACCGTTCATTACGCACCTGCCCAGCCGGCCCGCGGGTCGAACCCCGCGGCCTTCTCCGCCTCCGCGTAGCTTCGCAGCGCCTCGGCGGCTTCGTCGTCCAGCTTCTGCGGAACCGCGACCTTGACAGTGACCAGCAGGTCGCCGCCACCGCCGTCGCGCTTGGGCACTCCGCGCCCGCGCACTCGCAACGTCCGGCCGTCGGCGGTGCCGGGTGGCACCTTCACTCCGACTCTACCCTCCAGGGTAGGGACGGAAACCGTTGTCCCGAGTACCAATTCGCTGTAGCTCACCGGAAGCACCAGGGTCAGGTCGTCGCCGTTGCGGCCGAAGACCTTGTCCTGACTGACGTGTACGACCACGAACAGGTCGCCCGACGGGGCACCGCGCAGTCCGGCCTCGCCCTGTCCGGCCAGCCGGATCCGCTGACCGTCACGCACCCCGGGTGGGATACGCACGGTGATGGTGCGGGTGCGGTTCTGCACGCCGGTACCGCGGCAATCCACACACGGATCGTCGATGATCGAACCGGTGCCACGGCAGTCCTCGCAGGGTTCACTGAACCCGAAGGCGCCCTGGTTCCGGCTGACCACACCGGATCCGTTGCAGTGCGGACACACTCGCGGGCTGGTACCCGGCTTGGCGCCGCTGCCGTGACAGGTGGTGCACGGCGACGGGCTGGTCATCCGCAGCGGAACGGTGGCTCCCTGTGCGGCCTCCCGGAACCCGAGAGTCGTCTCGGTTTCCACATCGCTACCGCGGCGCGGCCGGGAGGCGGTCCGGGGAGCACCGCCGCCCCGGTTGAACAGACCGCCGAGAATATCGCCGAGTCCGCCGTCGCCGGCACCGGCCGCGGCACCACCGAAGATGTCACCCAGGTTGAATTCGTTCGAGAATCCGCCCCCGCCGGTGTACCCGCCGCCCGGCGCATAGCCACCGCGGCCGAAACCGCCGCTGGTGAACAGGCGCCGAGCCTCGTCGTACTCCTTGCGCTTCTCCGGGTCGGCGAGCACGGTATGTGCCTCGCTGACCGTTTTGAAGCGCTCCTCAGCCTTGGTATCTCCCGGATTCTTGTCCGGATGCAGATCCCGGGCCAGTTTGCGGTAGGCCTTCTTGATCTCGTCCTGGGTCGCGCTGGAGGAAACGCCCAGCTCCTTGTAGAAGTCCTTTTCCAACCACTCCCGATTCACCGGGCATTCCCTCCTTCCGTCACGTCGCGCACAGCGGCCGGCGGCCGTGTGTTACTCGGCACCGTCGCCATCGCGGGCGGTATTCGTATCATCCGGCGCCGACGCCGATTCCGCTACCGCATCGGTCACACCGACCATCGCGTGCCGCAGCACGCGGTCGCCGAGGCGGTAACCCTTACGCATCACCAAACCGATCACCGGGTTGTGTCCTTCGCCCTCGTGCTGCACGGCCTCGTGCAGTGTCGGGTCGAACGGTTCCCCCTCGGCGCCGAACTCCTCGAGGCCCTGCTTCTGCAGTGCGTCGGTGAGCTTGTCGGCCACCGACTTCAGCGGCCCGGCCTCGAGATCGCCGTGCGAGCGAGCACGATCCAGATCGTCGAGCACACCGAGCAGCTCGGTGACCACCGTCGCCTTGGCGGCATCGGTGGCGGCCTTGCGGTCGCGCTCCGCGCGGCGGCGGTAGTTCGCGTATTCCGCGGTCAGCCGCTGCAGATCCGCGGTGCGTTCGGCCAATTCGGACTGCACACCTTCGCCGGTGTCCGCGCCCGGGCCCGCGGCGGCGGATTCCTCGGATTCCGCAGCCGCCGCGGCCTCGTTCACCTCACCCTTGGCGGCTTCGCCGTTGGGATCGATCTTGCGGTTGTCGACGATGGTGACCGGTTCCTCTTGTGGGTTCTTTTCGGTCACTTCTTCTCCGGCTCCTCGACGACCTCGGCGTCGACGACGGTGTCATCGGTGGACTGGCCGTCGCCCGGTGCGCCCTCGCCGGCGGCACCGCCCTCGGCCGCGGAGGCCTCGTAGATCGCCTGGCCCAGGGCCTGCGATTCGGTGGCCAGCTTCTCGACCGCGGACTTCACCGCGGCGATATCGGTGCCCTTCAGCGCCTCCTTGGCCTCGGAGACGGCCGCTTCGACCTTCTCCTTGGTGTCGGCGGGCACCTTCTCGGCGTTGTCGGCGATGAACTTCTCGGTCTGGTGGACCAGCGACTCCGCCTGGTTGCGGGTCTCGGCCTCCTCGCGGCGGGCCTTGTCCTCGGCGGCGTGCGCCTCGGCGTCCTTGACCATCCGATCGATCTCTTCCTTGGAGAGGCCGGAGCCCTCCTGGATCTTGATCGTGTTCTCCTTGCCGGTGCCCTTGTCCTTCGCGGTGACGTGGACGATGCCGTTGGCGTCGATGTCGAAGGTGACCTCGATCTGCGGCACGCCACGCGGAGCCGGCGGGATACCGGTCAGCTCGAAGGAGCCGAGCAGCTTGTTGTGCGAGGCGATCTCGCGCTCACCCTGGAAGACCTGGATCTGCACCGACGGCTGGTTGTCGTCGGCGGTGGTGAAGGTCTCCGACCGCTTGGTGGGGATGGTGGTGTTGCGCTCGATGAGCTTGGTCATCACGCCACCCTTGGTCTCGATACCCAGCGACAGCGGGGTGACATCGAGCAGCAGGACGTCCTTGACCTCACCGCGCAGCACACCGGCCTGCAGGGCGGCGCCGACGGCGACAACCTCGTCCGGGTTCACGCCCTTGTTGGGCTCCTGACCACCGGTCAGCTCCTTGACCAGTTCGGTCACGGCGGGCATACGGGTGGAACCACCGACGAGCACGACGTGGTCGATGTCCTTGACCGAGATGCCGGCGTCCTTGATCACCGACTGGAACGGCTGCCGGGTGCGGTCCAGCAGATCGGAGGTGATCTTCTGGAATTCCGAGCGGGTCAGCTGCTCGTCGAGGAACAGCGGGTTCTTCTCCGAGTCCACGGTGATGTAGGGCAGGTTGATCGAGGTCGACTGGCTCGACGACAGCTCGATCTTCGCCTTCTCGGCGGCTTCACGCAGCCGCTGCAGGGCCATCTTGTCCTTGGTCAGGTCGATGCCCGTGCTGGACTTGAACTTGTCGACCAGCCAGGTGACGATCCGGTTGTCCCAGTCGTCGCCACCGAGGTGGTTGTCACCGGAGGTCGCGCGGACCTCGACGACACCCTCGCCGATTTCCAGCAGCGACACGTCGAAGGTGCCGCCACCGAGGTCGAAGACCAGGATGGTCTGCTCTTTGTCGCCCTTGTCCAAGCCGTACGCCAGCGCGGCCGCGGTGGGCTCGTTGACGATGCGCAGCACGTTCAGACCTGCGATCTGACCGGCCTCCTTGGTGGCCTGGCGCTGCGCGTCCTCGAAGTACGCGGGCACGGTGATCACCGCGTCGGTGATCTCCTCACCCAGGTAGGACTCGGCGTCGCGCTTCAGCTTCATGAGCGTGCGCGCGCTGATCTCCTGCGGGGTGTACTTCTTGCCGTCGATCTCGACGTTCCAGTCTTCGCCCATATGCCGCTTGACGGACTTGATGGTGCGGTCGACGTTGGTGACGGCCTGGTTCTTGGCGGGCTGGCCGACCAGAACTTCGCCGTTCTTCGCAAATGCGACGACCGACGGGGTAGTGCGCGATCCCTCGGAGTTGGCGACGACGACCGGCTCACCGCCTTCGAGAACGGCGATGACCGAGTTCGTGGTCCCGAGGTCGATACCGACCGCACGAGCCATAGTGATTCCTCCTAGGTGATGAAACTGATGGAACTGTGGATGACGCAGGGACTCGCCCCTGACACCTCACGGAGCACTGCCCTCAGCAACACTGAGCGTGGTCGGCTCAATCCTGCACTCCGATCGCATCGGAGTCAACCGGGGACTTGAGCCATGTTCACTCAACCTTGCTTCTATCGGCTCAACGAGCGGGTGCTGAGGTTCATTCCCGCCCGACGGAAAAATCTTCGGCGCGCACCCGTCGGTGCCGTTCGATCCTCGGCAGCCGGTGTTTTCCAGCCCACCACAGCCCGTGCTGTTCAGTGCGCGGCAGCCAGTACCCGGTCGGCGAGCTCACGGTCGCGGCCGACCCGCACCAATGCCGCTGCCAGCTCGGCATCGTGCCCCGAGCGGCTCAGCTCGTCCAGGTGACCGGGATCGGTGGGCAGATGCAGCAGCTTCGCACCATGTCGCGCTCGGTCGTCGAACCGCGGCCGCAGCCAGGTCCACACATCCTGGACCTCACGTAGGAAGATCTCGGCGCCCGTCGGGCCGATCCCCTTGAACTCCTGCAGCAGATCGGCCGTGCGGCGCGGATCGTGCCCGGCCTCGTCGGCTAGCCGACGGAGATCACCGCGGTAGCGATCCAGCAGCATCCGCGCGTTCTCGCCGAGCCGGGTCGCCGTCGATTCGTCGTAGCGCCGGTAGTGGCCGCGGCCCAGCGCATCGACCAGGTCCTGCCAATCCGCATCGGCCACCCGCTGCGGGGTCCGGAACCCGCCGGCCACCAGCTCCTTCGCCGCGGACACCGCGATCTCGGCCGAGATCCTGGTACTCAGCAACTGTGCCAGCATCAGCAGCTGGAACAGCGGCGCGGGTTTGTCGGCGAGGGAGATCCCCGCTTCCCGGGCATAGGTGGTGCCGGCGCATTCGAGCAGTTCGCGCGCGACCCGCTTCTCACCAGCGCTCATACCGGCCTCGCTCTCCCAAGTCTGGTTCGGCCCTGTTCCCGGCCGGATTCGTCCCGCCACGGGAGGTCAGGGCCCCGTGGTGTTCGTCTTACCCGCAGCACACCGGTGAAACCACGGTGATCTGCGCCGCGTCAGGACCCGAAGCTCGAGACATACACCGACTCTCCGGCGGTGGTGACCATCCAGAATCCACCGGATGCGGGATAGATCACGAACAGCGGCTCCCGGTCGCGCGACAGGGGCGACCGCTCGAGAATCACGTGGCTCAGCGTCGTCCCCGGTGCGCCGACGGTCCGTGGGGCGTCGGCCAGCATGGTGCCCAGCGTCGCGATATCGATGACTCCGAGATCGATCGGGGCCAGCTCCGGATCGCGGTCGTCCGGATTCGACCAGGTATCGAACTCACCGTCGTAGGAATACCGTTCGGCCTGTGCCGGGTCACCGGCCACCGCCCGCACGATCGACACGTGCGTCGGATGGAAGGTCACCTCGTCGGCGAGCAGATCCCCGAAATGCTCCCGATAGGCACCGAGGAACGAGTCGACACCCGCGGCAGTCGTCATATCCGGCAGTTCCGGTCGCGCGGACGTCTCGTCGGCGGCGAACGGATTCGTAGCGATCACCCAGACCCCCACGATCGCGATCAGCACGGCCACCACCACACCGACAGGACCACGTACCCACGACGCCCGCCCCTCGGACGTACCGTCCGACCGCACAGGCACGGGGTCCGCGACGGACGCAGCGGATTCCGCTCGCGCACCCTCACCGACGGGCTCACCACGGCCGCTCGTTGTCGGCTCACCGCTGGACGTACCGGCTTCCCCGCGGCCACTCGGCGTGGAGCCGGCGGTGGCCGACACGGCCGAAGCAGGGGCAGCCGCCACCGACCAGGGGGTGGACGAGCCGGCGCTCGGTCCGAGTTCGGTGGGCTGGACACCGGAGGGGCTCGGTCGGCCGGTGGGCGGTGGCCCGGGCGGGCGGACGGGGCGCTCGGCCTCGTCGGCCGCGCGCGCATCGCGCAAGTCGCTGGTCAGGGCCCGCAGGTCGCCGATCGTGCGCACCCGGGTCGCGCGAGCGGTGCGGGCGGCGTGGTCGGTCTCGCTCAGCCGTCCTGCGTCCCGCGCGGCGTCGAGCCGGAGGCGGGTGGCGAGCCGTTCCGCGGCGCGTGGCCGGCGCCCCTTGTTCGCAGATTTATCCACGAGCTGCTCGCATACCAGGCATTTCAGACCATCGCGCGCGCATCTCCGGATGGTAGCGACACCGGACGGCCGGTGCGGCACCGTCCGCTCGCCACCGGAGGGGAGCCTCCGGAATCGGACGGACCTCTGTACAACCGTCCGCAGACAATGGAGCATCGTCTGGCGCGGTTCCCGGCATCGAATCGAAGGACCCGGCACGAGCAGAGTTATTGTCGAACTTTGCGTCACCGGGACACATCGCTGCTCGCGCGGTCCCGTCCGAAACACCGAAGCGAGGTATCGAAAATGGCCACAGGGGTGGGCCTGCAGATCACCGAGGACGAATGCGTCGCGGCGATCGTCACCGACGGCGGGGACGCCGACACATCAGCCGAACCCCTGTACATCACACGTGAGTCGGTCCTGCACATGTCCGACGACGGCGACACCGCGCTGGGCGGTACCGCGCCGCCGGGCCATACCCATTCGATCACCGGGTTCGTCGGTGCGGTGGGCGATCCGGCCGGTATCACCGTCGACGCGGGCGAGGCCTACCGCGCCGAAGATCTGGTGGCCACGGCGATCTTCTGCCTGATCAACCTGGCCGCCGACCACCTGAACGGCCCGGCCGAGTTCTATGCCACCCACCCCGGCGACTGGCCCGCCGACCATGTGCGCGGATTGCGCGAGGCACTGGACTATCTGGGTCTGCGCTCGGTCAATCTGGTCAGCGAAGCCGATCTGCCTGCGACCGACGACCCCGGTGTCGCCGCCGATGCCCGCGGCCCGGCCCGCCATGCGGCCCGAGCCGCCCTGGCGTCGGTGCTGTCCACCCCCGCGGGGTCGACCCCACCGGACTCGGCCGGCGCCGAGAACTCGCTGGAGTCCACCGATGTGCTGCCCGCACTGCCCGCTGCCTCCGAGGCTGCCCAGGCGTACTCCGCGGCCATCCCGGTGGCCGGACCGGAGCCCGGGCCCGCGCCCGCGACGCCGACCAAGGTGGCACCGGCGGTGCCACCCGAGGAACCGAAGCGCAGCCGGCGGACCCCGCTACTGATCGCCGCGGGAGCTGCCCTCGCCGGAGTGGTGATCGGTGGGATCGTCGCGGCGATTCTGCTCGGCAACGACACCTCCCCTCCGGAACCGGCGTCGGAGAGCGGCCAGGCCGATGCCCGCACCACGTCGGCGACAACCCCACCGCCCAGCACCGAAATCCCGGAACCACCCGTGCAGCAGTACACCGAGGTTCCGGAGGAAACGACGACCACCGCTCCCGCACCCCCTCCACAGCCGGCCGAGAGCGCCCCGCCGACACCGACGGCCACGACGGAGGAATCGACCACACCACCGGCGCCCACACGGACGACGGCGCCCACCACGACCGAGCGTCCCAAATTGGGACCGGTGCCCGGTTTGCAGATCCCCACGGACTCGGACTTCGGCTGGTGATCAACTTCGTGACGGTTTCGTAGCGAAACTCACGCCGCTGTGGCCTAAAGTGATGCGCTGACCGGTCGTCGCGGTTTCACCCGATGTCCGGCTCGATGGTCGAGGGCGTTGCCACCCAATGGTTTCCGCCCACGGGTGGCCGGCACGTATTCGTGCCCGACGAAGGGACTCCATGCGCAAGTTGGCGGCGCGTCGCGCCATGATCGGACGCGCGTCGGTGGCGCGCGCATCGGTGAAAGCAGCTGCTGTCGCTTGCGCTTCGGCCGTCCTGATCGGCCCGTGGGTCACCACCGCGCCCGCGGTCGCCGATCCGGCGCCGGTTCAGCTCGCCTCCGATCAGCTGCCCCCGGGCCTCGTCGAGGCGATCGGCCGCGATCTGAAGATGTCGCCGGCGGAGTATCTCGAACGCGCGGCCGACGCGCAGCGGTTGCGCAACTACGCCAGCGATTTCCGTGCCGAACATCCGCAGGGCTTCGCCGGCGCCTGGATGGGCGCCGACGGTAAGCCGATCATGGCGGTCACCTCGCTCGATGCCGCGAAGATCGCCAACTCGGCCGGCTATCAGACCCGGTTGGCGCCGATTTCGGCCGACAATCTGGAAAGTTCGCTCGATCAGCTGATGACCTGGATCAGCGGACTGCCGTCGGATCTGTCCAATGCGGTCAACTCGGTCGCGATCGACTTCCTCAACAGCCAGTTGGTGCTGAGCGTGGCCAACACTCCGGCCGGGCACCTGCTGAATCTGCCCACCCTCATCGCCAACATCAAGGTCGTGCTCTCGCCGGACGGCGGCGGCCCGGTCGAGCATCGTCCGATGGGCGGTGACACCTACATCAGCGCGCCCACCTCGCTCGACAACTCCGCACTCAAGTCGGTGGACGTGTGCTCGTTCGGTTTCAACAGCGTCGACGCGGCGGGCAACGCGCTGAATATCAGTGCCGGACATTGCGATCCGAACCTGGAGAAGGGGAACGGCGAGGCCGGGGTCTACCTCCCGGATGTGCGCAATCTGAAGGCCAGCCCGCAGCTGGGTACCTTCGTGAAGGCGAATCTGGGCGGTGCCACCGGACTGGACTATTCGGTGATCAAGCTCAACGACCGCGCGGTCCACGCCGGGATGGATCAGCCCTCGGTGCGCGGCGCCAACGGCACCACGCTCACGCTGACCGGTACCGCCCAGCCCATCACCGGCGCCCCGGTCTGCAAGTCGGGTCAATCGTCCACCTTCACCTGCGGTTTCGTGGTGGCGGATCGGGTCGAGACGCAGTTGTTCACCTCCGAGGGCGAGTCCAAGACGGTGCGCGGTTTCGCCAGCTCGGCGTGCACGCTGGGCGGTGACAGTGGTGGCGCGATCGTGTCCGGCACGCTCGCTCTGGGCATCACCAGTGGCTCCAACGCCGCCGATGCGCCCGACTGCAAGGCCGCCAATACTGATCTCGCCGCCTTCGGTGGCACCGCTTCGCTGGGTATCCCGATCCGGGAAATCCTGAGCGCCGTGGACGCCTCCTCCGGTGGTGGACTCGGCTCCGGAATCACCGTCCGCACCCGCCCGAACCTCGGCTGAGGTCCGCTATGTCGGGTGTGAGTCCGGCCAAACTCCGCGACAAGTAGGCATAGCCGTGCAAACCCCATATAGTCGCCTCATGCTCCTGCCACGCATCCGCCGTTCCTCCGGCGCGGGACGTGCCCCGCGCACTCGCCTCCGCGGCGCGGCCATCGCCGCCTCGGCGGCGATCCTGACCCTCGGTCCGCTTGCTGCGGTCTCCTCCGCCGACCCGGCCCCGGCCGCTCCGGAGCTGCCCGCCGAACTGGCCGCCGCGGTGCAGCGGGATCTGCACATCTCGCCGGACGAATACGTGCATCGCGCGGATGTGGCGCAGCAGCTGGCGGGTTTCGCGACCACCGCACAGCGGCAGTTCCCCCAGGTGTTCGCGGGCGCGTGGCTCGACGACGCCGGTAAGGCCGTCGTGGCGCTGGCCCCCGGCAAGGGCATGGACGAGGCGAAGACGGCCGTCACCGACGCGGGATTCGGCGTCCGGGACGTGGCCAAGAGCCAGAGCGTGCTGCGCAGTGAGAAGAACGCTTTCCAGCAGTGGCTGTCGGGGCAGCCGGACCCGGTCGTGCAGGCGGTGCGCGGCGTGGTCATCGATACCGTGAACAACAGCATCGCGGTCCGGGTGGACAAGGCGGGCGTGCCGATGCCGGGCTTCGTCGACCCGGCGCATGTCATCGTCATGGCCGCACCCCCGGTCGGCCCGCCGGAGTCCGATGCGCAGTCCATCGCGGGTGAGCAGCCGAACGCGCCGCGCGCGGCCGGTGATTCCTACGCGTCCGTGGCCGGCAAGATGCAGCTGGTCTGCTCCTCCGGTTTCAACGGTGAGGACCGCAACGGCAACGCGGTGAACATCACTGCGGGGCATTGCAATCCGAATCTCGCGGCGGCAGGCACCGCGAATGCTCCGGGCATGTTCGAACTGCTGCCGGGCAATCACCTCGGTAACCAGCTGGGCTCCTTCGAGAAGTCCGTGCTCGGTAATCAGGACTACTCGATCGTGGCCATCGATCAGGGCAGCCGTGACCGCTTCGCCAACAACCTGGTGCGGGTGCCGGGCGCTGCCCCGATCGCGATCACCGGGGTGGCGAACCCGGTGGTCGGCGCTCCGGTGTGCAAGTCGGGTTCGCGCACCGGTTTCAGCTGTGGTGTGGTCAACGCGGTGGACCAGACCGTGCAGGTCGGCGATCGTGAGCTGACCCAGTCGTTCTCCGCGAACATCTGCGCGCTGCCGGGCGATTCGGGTGGCCCGATCGTCACCGGCACCATGGCCCTGGGTATCTCCAGCGCCTCCTCGGTGGCCGATTATCCGATCTGCGTGATTCCCGATCTGATCGGCGCGCTGACCGGCGATGCACCGCAGCTGTTCGCGCAGCCGGTGAACCAGGTGCTCTCGGACAATCCGGGCCTGCGGGTACGCACCAGCTGAGTGGATTTCCCCTTGTGGTGAGGGCCCGGCGGACATCCGCCGGGCCCTCACGCATTTCCGGGTCCGGGCCCGGCGGTGCCCCCGGCTCCCGCGGGTGCATCCTTGAGTCATGTGTCTGGTGTTGATCGGGTGGCGCGCGCATCCGAAATATCGGCTGATCGTGGCCGCCAATCGGGACGAGTACTACACCCGGCCGACCGCACCGATCGAGTGGTGGCCGGAGCGCCCCGGACTGCTCGCCGGACGTGATCTGGGCTCGGTGAACGGCGTTCCGGGGACCTGGCTGGGTCTGCTCCCGGCAGCAGGTCGCTTTGCGACCGTCACCAATGTGCGGGGTCCCGACGAGGCACGGCCGGATGCCCGCTCCCGTGGTGCGCTGCTGATGGACTACCTGACCGGATCCACGGCGCCGGAACCGTTCGTCCGGACCGTCGCCGGCCGGAGCGACGACTACAACGGCTACAACCTGGTGGTCTCGGATCTGGAATCGCTGTGGTGGCAGAGCAATCGCACCACCGCCACGCCAATGGAGCTATCGCCCGGGCTGCACGGGCTGTCCAATGCGGCGCTGCTCGGCTCGGCATCGCCGGGCGCCGCGGGTCTCGACGCGGCCGGTGCCCGGCGGCTGGAACCGGTCGGTTCGGGGCGCCACGGCCCGGTGGAGGACGTGGTCACCGATACGGGGGCAGCCGCCTGGCCCAAGGTTCGTGAAGGGGTGCGGGCCCTTGCTGCGGTCGCCGGATCGGCCGAGATCGACGACTATTTCGATGTGTTGGCCGACCGGACCGTGGCACCGGATATCGAACTTCCGCAGACCGGGCTTCCGTTCGACCAGGAGCGGGCGGTCTCGTCCCGTTTCGTCGCCAACGATTGGCACGGAACGCGGTGCAGCACAGTTCTGTTGATCGGCGAGGATGGTGGCTACATGATTGCCGAGCGTTCCTTCGCGGAGTTCGGCGAACCACTCGGTGAGGTGCGTTTCACAGGTACCCTCGGCGACTGATCGAGAACAGACGAACGGCCCGCCTCCGAGGAAGGCGGGCCGTTCGGTTATGCGTCGCGTATTTACTTCGGCTGGTCCGCAGCCGGCTGCTGCGCCTGGCCGCTGGCCGCCGCCATGGCCGCATCCGACCACTGGGTGGTGCCATCGGCCGCCTGCATGGTGTTGACGAGCTCGACGCCCGCCGCCACCAGGGCCGGACCGCCCGCCGCGACGGTGCCGACGATGCCGCCGACGCCGGCGCCGGTGACCAGGCCGGGGATGCAACCCGCCACGATGGTGACCGCGCAGCCGATGGCCGCGCCGATCGCGGTGCCGACGAATCCGCCGATCGCGGTCGCCAGGCCGAACTTGGTGGCGAAGTCGCTCATCGCACGCTGATCTTCGATCGGCGAGGCGACATCCTTGAGCAGGACCGGCTTACCGGCCTCGATCGGCGTCTTCTGGTCGGCCTTGGTGTCCTCGACCGCCGCTACGGGCGCCGCGGCGACCGGCTTGGTCAGATCGACATCCTTCGGGACCTCGGGGGTCAGCTTCAGAACGGTGCCGGCCTCCTCCAGCACCGGTTTGATCGGGATCTGCACACCCGCGATGCTGAAGTCGATCGGCATCTCCAGGGCGACATTGCCGGCCTGGTCTTTGACGTCGATGACCTGTTGCTTCACATCCGGCGTGGCGCCGAGCTTCTCGACAAGCTCGAACGTCCCGTTCTTGAGCTTGGTGACCACCGTCTTGTCGACCAGCTTGGCCGAGTAGTCGATACCCGGCTGTGCAGCCTCGGCTTCGGGGGCCGGAGCCGGAGCAGGGTCGGCATGAGCGGTACCCAGTGCCGCGGTCATCGCGCCGATGACCATAGCGGCGACCGCAGTACCTCTGCGGAGCTTCATTCGGTTTTCCAATCCGTCATCAGGTTTTGCCGCACGCAACTTCTCCGCGAGAGCCCACGCATCCATCAGGCCATGTATCCCGATTTCAAACCCGACAGACCTCCCCGAGCAGTGTGAAGGTGCACACAGCAAGCAGGACGCCGTGAGCTTAGTCGAATTCCCCGACAGAAAGCGAGAATTGTTATGTGTCCTAACAATTCGCGAGAAGTTTCCTGCCGAGTCATCCCGCGTTCGAGTAAGCCTGTCCTGGGTTCAGCTCCGGATTTGCCGGGATTTACCGTGTCAAGCGACTCCGCCCACACCAAAGATGCAGCACAATGCGTGAGTCCGGTCACACTGTAGCCGCGATCGACGCCCCTCGAGCAGGAAAGCACCGGTCGCGATCATACGGTGGACAGATAAGTTACCGGCGGGTAACTTACTGCCCGTTACGATACGAGCAACCAACGGTGACATCAGGACCGTCACCGAAATGCTCGTGGAACCGAAGGAAGGTCGCGACATGAATGCCCTGACAGTGACACTGGGCACGATTGGAGCGCTGCTCAGCGTAGTCGCCTGGGTCGCGTTCATCAGCGGCGCGTGGAAGATCATAAGCGCGATCCGGGTCGGCCAGTCCGCACCGGATCGCTGGCGGCCGTTCTTCCCGCGCTTCAAACAGATGCTGATCGAGTTCATCGCTCATACCCGCATGAACAAGTTCCGGACCGTCGGCTGGGCGCACTGGCTGGTGATGATCGGCTTCCTCGCAGGCATGCAGTTCTGGTTCGAGGCTTACGGTCAGACATTCAAACCGACCTTCGCCTGGCCGATCATCGGTAATACCTGGTGGTTCCACCTCGGCGACGAGATCCTCGGTATCGCGACCGTGGTCGGCATCGTCGCCCTGATCATCATTCGCCAGCTCAACCACCCGCGCGTTCCGCAGCGGCTCTCCCGGTTCAGCGGCTCCAAGTTCGCGCCGGCCTACGTCATCGAGGCCATCGTGATCATGGAGGGCATCGGCATGATCATGGTCAAGGCCGGTGTGCTGGCGCTCGAAGGCGAATACCACTGGACCGACTTCCTCACCGGACCGATCTCCACGCTGCTGCCCGCCAACGTGACCATGGTCTCGATCTTCGCGTTCGTGAAGCTCGTTTCCGGTATGGCCTTCTTGTACTTCGTCGGCCGCAACATCACCTGGGGTGTGGCCTGGCACCGGCTCTCCGCATTCTTCAACATCTACTTCAAGCGTGAGGACGACGGTGGTGTCGCCCTGGGTGCGGCCAAGCCGATGATGTCCAAGGGGCGCGCCCTGGATATGGAGAACGTCGATCCCGACACCGACACCCTGGGTGCCGGCCGGATCGAGGACTTCTCCTGGAAGGGCTGGCTGGACTTCACCACCTGCACCGAATGTGGTCGCTGCCAGAGCCAGTGCCCGGCCTGGAACACCGGTAAGCCGCTGTCGCCGAAGCTGCTGATCATGTCGCTGCGCGACCACGGTGCGGCCAAGGCGCCGTATCTGCTGGCCGGTGGCCGCAAGGATATGGGTGGCGACGAGTACGGCCTGGTCGATGCCGAGGGTAAGCCCGACGAGGGCGCGCTCGCGAAGATCTCCGAGGCGGCCCGCGCCGAGGCCGAGCGCCCGCTGGTCGGCGGCCCCGGCGACGGCGACAGCCTGGGTGGTGTGATCGACCCCGAGGTGCTGTGGTCGTGCACCAGCTGTGGTGCGTGTGTCGAGCAGTGCCCGGTGGATATCGAGCACGTCGACCACATCATCGATATGCGCCGTTATCAGGTGCTGATCGAATCGGAGTTCCCGTCCGAGCTGGCCGGTCTGTTCAAGAATCTGGAGAACAAGGGCAATCCCTGGGGTCAGAATGCCAAGGATCGCCTGAACTGGATGTCCGAGCTGGACTTCGATATTCCGGTATTCGGTCAGGATGCGGAAACTTTCGAAGGCTACGAATACCTGTTCTGGGTCGGCTGCGCCGGTGCCTACGAGGATCGCGCGAAGAAGACCACCAAGGCGGTCGCGGAGTTGCTGGCCACCGCGGGCGTGAAGTTCATGGTGCTGGGTGCGGAGGAAACCTGCACCGGTGATTCGGCTCGCCGCGCAGGCAACGAATTCCTGTTCCAGCAGTTGGCGATGCAGAACATCGAAACCCTGAATTCGGTATTCGAGGGTGTCGAGCAGTCGAAGAAGAAGATCGTCGTCACCTGTGCGCACTGCTTCAATGCGCTCAACAACGAATACCCCCAGGTGGGTGGCAACTACGAGGTGGTCCACCACACTCAGCTGCTGAATCGCCTGGTGCGCGGCAAACAGCTGGTCCGGGTGAAGCCGGTGACGGAGAACGTCACCTACCACGACCCCTGCTTCCTGGGGCGGCACAACAAGGTCTACAACGCGCCGCGTGAGCTGATGGCAGCCTCCGGTGCGAAGGTCACCGAGATGCCGCGCCACGGTGAGCGGTCCATGTGCTGTGGTGCCGGTGGTGCCCGCATGTGGATGGAGGAGCAACTCGGCAAGCGAGTCAACCTGGACCGGACCGATGAGGCGCTGGCGACACTCGGCGGCGGTAACGAACCGTCCATGATCGCGACCGGTTGCCCGTTCTGCCGCGTCATGCTCACCGACGGTGTGACCGCACGCAAGGACTCCGGTGAGGTCGGCCAGGGTGTCGAGGTCGTCGATGTGGCGCAGCTGATGCTGAACTCGATCGAGCGGGTCGAGCCGGCCACGCTGTCGGAGAACCTGAAGGTCGTCCAGGCGCCCAAGCAGGCTCCGGAGCCGGTCGCGGCGACCCCGGAAGCCCCGGAAGCGTCCACCGCCACCGAAGCGGCCGCACCGGCCGCCGAGGAGCCCGCGAAGGCCGCACCTGCCGGTAAGGGGCTGGCCATGAAGGGCGGCGGCAAGGCGCCCGGCGGCGGTAAAGCACCCGGCGGTGGCGGTCTGGCCATGAAGGGTGGCGGTAAGGCACCCGGCGGCGGCGGTCTGGCGATGAAGGGCGGCGCGAAGGCGCCCGGCGCCAAGGCGGATGCGGCACCCGCGGACGCCGAGGAGACGGAGTCGGCTCCCGAAGCACCCACGGCCAAGGCCGGCGGCCTGGCGATGAAGGGTGGCGGTAAGGCACCCGGCGGCAAGGGCCTGGCCATGAAGGGTGCGGCGAAGGCACCGGGCGCCAAGGCGACGCCGAAGCCTGCCGAGGATGCCGCCGCGACCGAATCGGCCGAGACCACAGCTGCCGACTCGGCCGGCACCCCGGCCGCGCCGACCGCCAAGCCCGGCGGTCTCGCGATGAAGGGTGGCGGTAAGGCACCCGGCGGCAAGGGCCTGGCCATGAAGGGCAAGGCGAAGGCACCGGGCGCGAAGCCGGAAGCAGCCGCTCCGGCCGAGACCGCTGCCGCAGCACCGGAGACCGAGGCTCCGGCCGCGGAAAGCGGTGCGGCGGAATCGGCTCCGGCTGCGGGCCCGACCGAGACCAAGCCGACCGTGGCGCCGAAGGGTCTGGCGATGAAGTCGGGCTTCAAGCGTCCCGGCCCGAAGGCTCCGGGCGCTGCCAAGCCGGCCGCGCCCGCGCCGGAGGCGGAATCGGCCCCAACGCCCGAGACCCCGGCGCCCGAGACCCCGGAGGAGACCGGGAACGGTGCGGCGAACGGAGCCGCGGAGTCCACCGAGGCATCCGCAGCCGAGGCACCGGCGACCGAAGGTAACGGCGCAGTGCAACCCCCGAGCGCCAAGCCCGGCGGGCTGGGCTTCAAGTCCGGAGCCAAGGCACCGGGCCGCAAGAAGTAACGAGGACTACTACCTCGCGGCGAAGGCCGGTTGTTCGAATCGAACAACCGGCCTTCGTCATATCCGGACCCGGTCGGCGATCAGATCGCCGGAAGCTCGGTGCTGCCGACCCACGGTGGCGCCCGAGCTCGCACCGCATCGCTGCGGACCGCGAAACGGCACCTACTTGTCGTACTTCTTGTCGTCCTTGTCGTCGGCCCACTTGGTGGTGCCCGGCGCGGCCGACAGCGTGCCGATCACATCGAAAGCGGTGATGGCCAAGGCGGGACCACCGACGAGAATGGTGCCCAGCACACCACCGATGCCGGCGCCCGCGACCGCGGCCGGTAGGCAGGTCACACCGAAGATCGGCAAACCCAGCAGGCAGCCGGTGATACCGCCGGCGATCACACCGACCACGGTGCCGAGGAAGGTGCCGATGGCGGTGGCGATACCGAAGTTGGTCTTGAAGTCCGACAACGCCCGAGCGTTTTCCATCGCCGAGGCCACCGGCTTCACGGCGATCGGCTCACCGGCCGCCGCCTGGACCGCTGCGGCTCGGTCCGCCTCGTCGAAGGTGCGCTCGGGCGTCAGCTTCAGCATCGCGCCGTCGTGCTCGATCGCCGAGGTCAGCGGTATCTTCACCCCGGCGAATTCGAATTCGGCCGGGAGCGAGACCACGGTCGCACCGCGCGAATCGGCGATGTCGTAGGACTTGTGATCGTCCGACAGCCGGAAGGTGCCACCTTGCAGGTTGGTCACCACGGTCTTGTCGACGAGTTTCACGGAATATCGGATCGGCGCGGGAGCGGCGGCCGGATCGGCATGGACGACGGTCATACCGGCGGTCATCGCACCGATGACCAGTGCGGATACGGCGGCGAGACGCTGGAACTTCATCCCGCAATCTTAAACAGTCGCGTGTCACAAATGCGCCTGAATTTGAAGATCGATCGTTCCGAATCATGGTTCGCCGGTTGCGGGCAGGATCCGGGTGCGGACCTCACCGAAACCGATCCGGGTGCCGTGTGGTCCGGGGGCGGTCGCCGAGATCGCGATCTCGTCACCGTCTTCGACAAAGGTACGGTGTGCGTCTCCGATCCGGACCGGTTTCGCGCCACCCCAGGTCATTTCGATGAAGGCGCCGCGCTGCCGCACCCCCGGCCCGGAGACAGTGCCCGAGCCCAGCAGGTCCCCGGTGCGGGTCGCGGCGCCGTTCACGGTGAGGTGGGCGAGCATTTGCGCCGGTGACCAGTACATCTGCGCGTACGGCGGCCGGCTCACGAGCTGACCGTTCCACTCCACCTCGAGCTCGATGTCCAGGCCCCACTGCTGCTCGCCCCGCAGATACGGCAATGGTTCGGGGCACTGGAGCGGCGTGGCGATGCGGGCGGCGTCGAGCGCGGCGAGTGGTACGACCCAGGGGGAAACGGAGGTGGCGAAGGACTTGCCGAGGTTCGGGCCGAGCGGCACATACTCCCATGCCTGGATGTCGCGGGCGGACCAGTCGTTGAGGACAACCGCACCGAAGCAGTGGTCGGCGAATTCGTCGGGACCGATCCGCGCTCCCATCGCGGAGCCGACACCGACGACGAAACCGAGCTCGGCCTCGATGTCGAGGCGAACAGTCGGCCCGAACACGGGCGCGGCATCGTTCGGTCCCTTGCGCTGCCCGCAGGGACGCACCACATCGACTCCGGATACGACGACCGTCCCGGATCGCCCGTGATATCCGACGGGCAGATGCTTCCAGTTCGGCAGTAGCGGTTCGGGGTTCTGCGGCCGGAACAGGCGTCCGAGATTCGCGGCGTGGTGCTCGGAGGCATAGAAGTCGACGTAATCGGCGACCTCGATCGGCAGGTGCAGCCGCACCTCCGGCACCGGAAACACCGCGTCGTCGGCGACCCCGCGGCGCACGAGTTCGACCAGGGCCGAACGGGTCTCGTCCCAGCGGGGCCGTCCCTGCGCCATGAAGGCGTTGAGCGACGGCGCGGCGAATACGTCATCGCCCGGGAAGATCCGGCTCAGATCGACGACCGAGTCGCCGACCCGCACGCCCACCCGGGGTGCACTGTCCGGGGTGGAGAAGACGCCGTAGGGAAGGTTGTCGACCCCGAACAGCGAGCCCGCCGGGATGGGGATACTACTCACGGGCGCACGCCTCGGTTGCGATGCCAACTTCCGGCGTAACTCGGGTCCTCACAGGCGAAGGCCGCGGCACCGAGTTCGAGCGGACGAAACGTGTCGATCATGACGGCGAGTTCGTCGAAGGCTTCGACCCCGATGCTGCGCTCGTACGCGCCGGGCTGCGGTCCGTGCGCGTGGCCGCCGGGATGGACCGAGACCGAGCCCGGGCCGATACCGGCCCCTTTACGCGCCTCGTAGTCTCCGCCGCAGTAGAACATGATCTCGTCGGAGTCGACGTTCGAATGGTAATAGGGCACCGGGATCGACAGCGGGTGGTAGTCGACCTTGCGCGGCACGAAGTTACAGAGGACGAAGTTGTCCGCCTCGAACACCTGGTGCACCGGCGGCGGCTGATGGACCCGGCCGGTGAGGGGCTCGAAATCGTGCACGGAGAACCGGTACGGGTAGAGGCAGCCGTCCCAGCCGACCACATCGAACGGGTGCGTGGGCACGGTGTACCGGGTGCCGACGATGCCGGCCGAGGTCCGATGCTTGACCAGTATCTCTGCCTCGGTGTCGTCGTCGAGTCGGACGAGGTCGGTTGGTCCGTGCAGGTCACGCTCGCAGTACGGCGAGTTCTCCAGGAACTGACCGAACCGCGACCGGTACCGCTGCGGTGCCACGATGTGACTGTTCGCCTCGACGACGTAGCCGCGCAACGGCTCGCCACCCGCGGGGAGCCAGCGGTGCGTGGTGGCCATCGGCAACAGCACATAATCGCCCGCGCCGACCTCGAGGGTGCCGAAGACGGTTTCCACCGTGGCGGCACCGGATTCGAGATAGACGATCTCGTCGCCGACCGCATTGCGGTAGAGCGGTGACTCCCGCAGCGCGACCACATAGCTGATCCGTACGTCCGCATTGCCGAGCACCAGCCGGCGACCGGTCACGACATCGGTCTGCCCCCACACCTGTTCCGGGAACAGCTCGTGCAACTTCAGATGCCGGGGGCGCAGCGGGTGATTCGGGCTGGTCGTCTGATCGGGCAGCGTCCATACGGTCGCGTCCACGATCGCGGACGGGATGTGGCGGTGGTAGAGCAGCGACGAGTCGGAGGAGAATCCCTCCGCGCCCATCAGTTCCTCGTAATACAGGGTGCCGTGCTCGTCGCGGTGCTGGGTGTGGCGCTTCGGCGGAATGTCGCCGAGCCGGCGGTAGAACGCCATGATTCAGCTCCTCGCAGGTCCGCAGGTCGCTCGGAGTGTGCACACACCCCGACCTCCATGGTGCGCCTGCGGACCCGCCGATGCCGGTAACCGGGCCGGTTCCGGCTACCGCAGCACCTCCCGCAGCAGTGCGCCGAGGGTGTCCACCACACCGGGGTCGAGCATGCCGGAGTGCGTCGACGGCAGGTGGTGCTCGGTGACGGTGCCGCTCACGTAGTCGAACCATTCGGACGGGCCGTCACCGTCGGGCTCGGGCTCCAGTTCCGGGGTCACATAGACGAGGTCACCGTCGAAGATGCCGGGCCGGTAGTCGCGTTCGATCGAGGCGACGGCCGCCAGGTACATCCGGCGCACCTGATCCGGCGTCAGCGAGACCATCTCCCGCGGCACGAAATCGAGGAGCAGCGCGAACTGCTCGTCGCTCAGTGCGGCCAGTTCGTCGTCGGCGCCGAGTTCGATACCGACCTCACGCAACGTGTCGGTGAGGAAGGCCCGGAACCGGGCCGGATCGGTGCGCCTGGTGCTGTCGAGCATCACCAGTGTCGGCACCGATTCACCTTCGGCCTGCAACCGGGTGGCGATGGCGTGGGCGAATACACCACCTCGCGACCACCCGAGCAGCTGGTACGGGCCGTGCGGTTGTACCTGGCGAATCGCGGCCACATACCGGGTGACCAGTTCTTCGACGGTGCCCGCGGGTGTGTCCGGCTCACTGATCACCGGCGACTGCAATCCGTAGAGCGGCCGGTCCGGGACCTGTTCGGTCAGCGCCGCATAACTCCAGGACAGGCCGATCATCGGATGCACGCACAGCAGCGGCGACGCGCTCCCCTCGGTTCGCAGCGGTAGCAGCACCCCCAGACCGTCACCGTCGGTATCCGGCCCGGCGGCGTCGATCAGCTGCTCGGCCAGCCCCGCCACGGTGGGTGCGGCGAAGATCCACTGCACCCGTGGCCGGATCCGCAGCCGCTCACCCAGCAGTGTCAGCACGCGGCCGGCGATCAGGCTGGTGCCGCCCAACTCGAAGAAGTTGTCTCCCAGCCCGACTCGCTCGACACCCAGCACCTCGCCGAACACCTCGGCGACCGCCCGCTGCACCGCGGTGACGGGCTCCTGGTAGACCGCGGCCTCGAACACCGGTGCGGGGAGCGCCTTTCGATCCAGCTTGCCGTTCGCGGTCAGTGGCATCGCCGCCAGCTCCATGATCGTGGCGGGAACCATCGCGGCGGGCAGCCGGGCGGACAGGTGTGCACGCAGCGCTTCCACATCCAGCTCGGCACCGGCCACGGCAGGCACCGCATAGGCCACCAACCGATCGCCGGCCTGCGCATCCGAACGCACCACCGCGACCGCCCGCTGCACCGACTCGTGGCCGGCGAGTACGGACTCGACCTCCCCCAGCTCGATCCGGACGCCACGCAGCTTCACCTGGAAGTCGGTGCGGCCGAGATAGGTGAGCTGCCCGTCGGCGCCCCGCCGCACCAGATCACCGGTGCGATACATCCGGGAACCGTTGGCCGCATACGGGTTCGCCACGAACGCCGCCGCGGTCGAATCAGCGCGGCCCAGATATCCGCGGGCCGCCTGAGCACCGGCCAGATACAGCTCGCCGGGGACACCCACCGGAACCGGATGCAGGCGTGAGTCCAGTACCCAGGCCTCGGTGCCGGTCACCGGACGACCGATCGGCACCGCGCCCGCGACATCGGTGCCGACCCTGGCGTGGGTGGCGTGCACCGTGAACTCCGTCGGACCGTACAGGTTGAACAACTCGGCGGTCCCGACCCGGCGGAACGCCGCGACGGTATCGGCAGTGAGCGCCTCACCCGCCACCAGCACCGACCGCAACGACGCGATCGCTGCGGGGGCGACACTGCCGGCGAACACCGTCAGCATGGAGGGCACGAACGACGTCATCGTGACCTGCTCGGCAGATATCACTTCCGCGAGATACTGCGGGTCGCGATGCCCGTCGGGTGCGGCGACGATCATTCGGGCACCGACCGCGAGTGGCCCGAACAGCTCCCACACCGACACATCGAATGTCGCCGGCGTCTTGAACAACACGACGTCGTCGGCATCGATACCGTATTCGCCGGTGAGCCAGCGGATCTGATCGTGCACCGCCGCATGCGGTACCACGACCCCCTTGGGGCGTCCGGTCGAACCGGAGGTGAACAGCACGTAGGCGGTATTCGACGACCGCAGCGGTGCCACCCGCTCCGCGTCGGTCAGCGGTCCGCCCGGGTTGTCCTGCGGGCCGGTCGAATCGAGCTCCGCGAGGGGCACGATCGGCACGCCACCGACCGGGAACTCACCGGCCGTGTCGATGAGCACGCATGCCGGAGCCGCGGTCTCGAGTATGTAGCGGATGCGCTCGGCGGGCTGGTCGAGGTCCAGCGGGACGTATCCGGCACCCGCCTCGAGGACCGCATAGGCGGCCACCACGAAATCCAGCGACCGCTGCATGCCCAGCGCCACCAGGCGTTCAGCACCAATGCCCCGGGCCACGAGACCACGGGCCGAGCGGTGGACACGCGTCGCGAGCTCGGCATAGGTCAGCTGCTGCCCGGTCACGTGGTCCACCACCGCCACCGCATCGGGATCGGTCGCCACCCGAGCGTGGAACAGATCGAGCACGGTGCCCTGATCACCGCGTACCTGGTCCGGCCCACGCAGCACCGTTGCCTGCCGTTCACCGTCGGTGCGGACGTCGATATCCCCGACTACCCGATGCGGATCGGCGCCGACGGCAGCGAGAATGCGCTCGTAGCGTCCGGCCAGCGCGACCATGGTGCCGTGGTCGAACAGGTCGGTGGCGTAGGTCAATTCGCCGATGATGCCGACCGGGTCGCCGGCAGCGTCGAACTGTTCGGTCAACGTGAGTGACAGGTCGAACGGAGACACCCCGGTGTCGGCGGGCAACAGTTCGATCGACAGGCCGTCCAGATCCAGTCGCGGCTGTTGCTGATTCTGCAGGACCAGCATGTTCTGGAACAGCGGGCTGTGCGCCTGCGTCCGGGGCGGATCCAGGATCTCGACCAGCCGCTCGAACGGGAGGTCGGCATGGTCGAAGGCCGCGAGGTCGGTCCCGGTCACCGCGGTCAGCAGATCGGCGAACGACGCATCGGGTGCCACCGCGGCGCGCAGTACGAGCGTGTTGACGAACATGCCGACCAGATCGTCGAGTTCGGCCGCACCACGCCCCGCGATCGGGGTGCCCACCACCACGTCCTCGGTCCCCGACAGCCGCGCCAACAACACCGCGAAAGCGGCGTGCACGACGGCGAACGTGGTCGAATGCCGCTCGGCAGCCAGTGTTTTCACATCGCGATGCGATTCCGGCGACAACACGAACCGGTGCACGGCCCCACCCTGAGATGCCACCGCCGGCCGTGGCCGGTCGGCGGGCAGCTCGAGCTGGTCCGGAATTCCGGCCAGCGCCTCGGTCCAGTAGGCGATCTGGCGGGCAGCGAGGCTGTCCGGATCGTCCTCGTCGCCGAGCACCTCCCGCTGCCACAGCGTGTAATCGGCGTACTGCACGGGCAGCGGCGCCCACGTGGGCGTGTCCCCGGTGGCCCGGGCCGCGTAACGCAGCGCCAGGTCGCGCGCCAACGGCCCCATCGAGTAGCCGTCCGCGTTGATGTGATGCACGACCAGCACCAGCACATGGTCGTCGGGTGCGAGACGCAGCAGTGCGGTGCGCAGTGGCACCTCCGCCGTCACATCGAAACCGGCGCCGGCGATCTCGGCGATCCGTGTCGGCACCTGCTCGGGCTCGACGTTCTCGGGCTCCAGCGTCAACGGCACCCGAGCCGCGGCGACGATATCCTGATACGGGCCCTCGGCACCGGAGGGATACCGGGTTCGCAACGCCTCGTGCCGGTCCAGCACATCCACGGCTGCGGCGGCCAATGCCGCACCGTCCATCGTCCCACTCAATCGCACCGCCAACGGGATGCTGTAGGCGGCCGATCCGGGAGCCAACCGGTTCAGGAACCACATCCGCCGTTGCGCGAAGGACAGTGGAAGATGTTGCGGCCGAGTGATCGTCGCCAATTGCGGCCGGACCGGTGCGGGCACCGTGCAGTCGGCCCGGGCACCCAGCAAGGCAGCCGTCGGCGCCTCGAACAGGTCCCGCACTCCGAATCCGGTGCCCTGCGCGGCGTTCACCCGCGCCACTACCCGCATCCCGATCAGCGAGTTGCCGCCCAGCTCGAAGAAGTCGTCGTCCGCCCCGACCTGCTCGACACCGAGCAACTCCGCGAACACCGCGGTGATCGTGTGTTCGGCCGCCGTGACGGGCGCACGGTATCGCGGAGTCCCGATGGCCGCCTCGATCACCGGCAGCGCCCGGCGGTCCAGTTTGCCGCTCGGGGTGAGCGGAAGCCGCTCCAGCACCACGATATGATGCGGAATCATGTACTCCGGCAGTGTTTTACGTGCCCGCTCGATCAGGTCGAGGGTATCGATCGTGGCACCCGTCTCGGGCACCACATAGGCGGCGAGCAACTCGCCCGTCCGCTCCGGTCGCTGCACGGTGACCACCGCGCGCGCCACCGCCGGGTGACGCACCAGCGCCGCCTCGATCTCGCCGAGTTCGATCCGCAGGCCACGCAGTTTCACCTGGAAATCGGTGCGGCCCAGGAACTCCAGGGTGCCATCGCGGCGCATCCGCACCAGATCACCGGTCCGGTACCTGCGGGCCCCCGGCCTGCCGGACGGGTCGGCGACGAATCGTGCCGCCGTCTGCGCGCTCGCACCCTCGTATCCTCGCGCCAGCTGCACGCCGGACAGATACAGCTCTCCCGGTACCCCTGGTGGCACCGGATGCAATCGCGAATCCAGCACGGCAGCACCGGTATTGCGGATCGGTCGACCGATCGGCACCCGCCCGTCCACAACACCGGCACATCGGAACACCGTCGATGTCACGGTGGCCTCGGTCGGCCCGTAGGTGTTGTCCACCACGGCGGGATGCCGCTGCCGTACCCGGTCCAGTAGGCCGACCGGCAATTCCTCGCCACCGAGTGAGAAGTATCGAAGCGCGTCCGGGAATTCCGTTGCCTCGTCATCGAGCAGCAGCGCCAGCATCGACGGAACGAACTCGACCATCGCCACCCGGTACCGGTGCATGGTGTCCACCAGATAGGCCGGGTCCAGATGACCGTCGTGCGGAGCGATGACCAACCGCGCACCGACCGCCAACGGCAGCAACAACTCCCACACCGAGGCATCGAACGTCACCGGCGTCTTGTGCAACAGGGTGTCGGCCGGGCCGAGATCGTACTGTTCACGCATCCACGCGAGCTGATTCACGACCGAGCGGTGGGTGACCACCACTCCCTTCGGCCGGCCGGTGGACCCCGAGGTGAACAGCGTGTACGCGGCATTCGACGGTCGCAGCGGGCGCCGCCGTTCCGCATCGGTCACCGGTTCGGGCGAGTACCGCGAGAGGTCGAGTTCGTCGCACCGCACCGCATCACCGGAGGTCGTCGAGTCACCCGTGGTCAGCACGGCGGCGGGCCGCACCACATCGAGGATGTAGTCGGTGCGCTGCGCAGGATGATCGGGATCGAGCGGCACGTACGCACCACCGGCGACCAGCACCGCGTAGATCGCTGCCAGCATGTCCGGGGACCGCCGCATCGCGACCGCCACCCGCACCTCCGGGCCGACGCCGAGCGACAGCAGATGTCGCGCCAGCCGATTCACCCAGCCGGCGAATTCACCGTAGCTCCAATGCTGTTCACCGAAGACCACGGCGGGTGCATGCGGTGTCCGCGACACCTGAGCGAGAAAGCCGTCCAGCACGGTGCCGGATGTGGGCTGCGGTCCGGCCAGCGCGGCCAGCAGGGCATGTTCGTCCGCGGTGAGCAGTGCGATATCGCCGACGGCGACCGTCTCGTCGCGGCCGATCTCGCTCGCAATCGCGACGAAACGACGTGCCATCGCGGCCACGGTGGCGTGGTCGAACAGGTCTGTGGCGTAATCGATCACCCCGGCCACCTGCCCGTCGGGCTGTTCGGTGAGCGTCACCGAGAGATCGAGTTTGGCGACAGCGACATCGAGCTGCAACTGCTCGATCGACACCTGCGGCAGGTCGATCCGCGGCTGCTCGAAGTTCTGCAGCATCAACAACACCTGGAACAGCGGCGCCCGGTTGCTGCCGCGCCGGACCAGGTCCACCACCCGATCTATGTTGAGTTCCGCGTGCTCCATCGCGGCCAGATCGGTCTCGCGGACGCCGTCCAGGAATGCGCCGAACGGTTGAGCGCCGTCGACGTCCGTGCGCAGCACGAGCGTGTTGCCGAACATGCCCACCACGTCGTCGAGTTCGGCGGCGCCACGTCCGGAGATCTGTGTCCCGATCGCGATATCGGCACTGCCCGACAGCCGGGCCAGCAGCACGGCCAACGCCGCGTGTACCACCATGAACAGCGAGGCGTCGTGCTCATCGGCGACTCGGCGCAGACCCGCGGTGACCTCGGCGTTCAGCTCGAAGTCGACGGTGGCACCCCGGCCGGACCAGACAGGGGGGCGGGGGCGGTCCAGCGGCAACTCCAGTCCGTCGGGGACTGCCGCCAACTGCTGCTGCCAATACCGGGCCTGGGTCGCGGCGAGCGAATCCTCGTCCGTCTCGGGCCCCAGCACCTCACGTTCCCACAGCACGTAGTCCGCGTAGGTGACCGTCAACGGGCGCCACTCGGGAGCGGCGCCGGTAGTCCTGGCCTGATAGGCCGCCACCACGTCACGGGCCAACGGCGCGAAGGAGGTGCCGTCGCAGGCGATGTGGTGCATCACCAGGGCGAGGACGTACTCGTTGTCGGCCGGCTGGAACAGGCTCGCCCGTACCGGCAGGTCCGAGCGGAGATCGAACCCGGCGGCGGCGATGGCCGTGAGGCGTTCCGGGATCTGTTCGGCAGCAACGGTTTCCACGACCAGTTCGGGCATGGCGTCGGGGACCGGCAGGACCACCTGGACCGGTTCACCGTCGTGATCGGAATACAGCGTGCGCAGCGGCTCGTGCCGCTCGATCACATCCGCTACCGCCGCCCGCAACGCCTGCACATCGACCGCACCGGTCAGGCGCAGCGCGAACGGGATGTTGTATGCCGCCGAGGCGGTGTCGAACTGGTTGGTCAACCACAACCGCTGCTGTGCCGCCGAGACCGGCATCGGGTCCGGCCGCGACCGTGCGATCAGCCGTGGTCGTTCCGCCACCGTCAGCCGGCTCATCGCGTCCGCCAGCTCGGCCACGGTATCGGCGGTGAAGAAGGTGCGTGGCGGCACCCGCACTCCGAGTTCACCGCCGATCCACGCGGCGGCGCGCACCGCCAGCAGTGAATTGCCGCCCAACGCGAAGAAGTCGTCGTCGAGGCCGACCCGCTCGAGACCGAGCAGTCCCGCAATCGCCGTTGCGACGACCTGTTCGGTGCCTGTCTCCGGTGCACGGTACTCCTGTACCTCCAGTGGCGGTTCCGGTAGCGCCGTGCGATCGAGCTTGCCGACCGGAGTCAGCGGAAGTTGCTCCAGCAGCATGATCACCGGCGGCACCATGTGGACCGGCAGCGTGCGCGCCGCGAACTCGCGCAATTGTTCCGGGTCCGGCGCGGCACCCGGTTCGGGCACCACATAGCCGACCAGCAGCGTTTCGCCCGACGGCATCCGGCGGCCGATGGTGACCGCGAAGTGAATCTCCGGATGGGCGACCAAAGCACTGTCGATCTCGCCGAGTTCGATTCGGAAACCACGGATCTTGACCTGGAAATCGTTGCGGCCCAGATATTCCCACAGGCCGTCCGCTGTGGTGCGGGCGAGATCTCCGGTGCGGTACATGCGGCTGCCCGGCGGGCCGTACGGGTCCGCGACGAACCGGTCCGCGCTCAGATCCGGTCGGCGCAGATATCCGCGCGCCAGCCCCGGCCCGGCCAGATACAGTTCGCCGTCCTGTCCCGGCGCCGTCTGCGCCAGCCGGTCGTCCAGAATCCGCGAGGTCATGCCCCGGACCGGACGGCCGATGGTGACCGGCGCGCCCGGGGCCAGCGGGTCGCCGACATGGGTGACGATCGTGGCCTCGGTGGGCCCGTAGGTGTTGTAGAACTCGCGGCGGCCGCCGGGAATCTCGGTCGCCCACCGGGTGACCAGCTCGGGTGGGCACGCCTCGCCGATCACGCCGATCACACGCAACTCGTCCAGGCCGGTGGGGTCGACCGTGGTGAGCGCGGCGGGGGTCATCGTGACATGGGTGACCCGCTCCCGCCGCAGCAGTTCGGCGAGCTCGGCGCCGCCGAATACGTCGGCGGGGGCGATCACCATCGTCGCGGCTGCACCGAAGGCGAGCAGGAATTCACCGACCGACACGTCGAAACTGGGCGACGCGATGTGCAGGGTGCGCGACCGATCCGTCACGGCGAACTGGTCACGTTGTTCGACACAGTAATTCGCGAGCCCGGCATGGGTGACGACGACGCCCTTCGGCCGCCCGGTCGACCCGGAGGTGTACATGACGTACGCCGGATGCGCACCGTGCAGCCGCCGCACCCGATCCGCGAAGTTCACCGGTTCGGCCGACCAGTGCGACAAGTCCGCCTCGAACTGGTCGGTGTCGACGGTCAGCCAATCCGGCTCCCCGGCCATACTTTCCGCACTGCCGGTGACGGTCAGTCCCAATACGGCCCGGGAGTCGGAGAGCAGGTAGGCGATCCGGTCGCTCGGGTATCGCGGATCCACCGGCACGAACGCGGCACCGGTCTTGGTCACCGCCCAGGCCGCCGCCACCGACCAGCGCGACCGCGGAATCCCCACCGCGACCATATCTTCCGGACCGATCCCGCGATCGATCAGCAACCGCGCCACCCGGGACGACCACCGATCGAGCTCGCGATAGGTCATCGACACCGCGCCGTCGACCACGGCCACGCCGTCCGGATTCTGCGCTGCGGCCGCCGACAGCAGAGTGGGCAAGGTCCGGACGGGCGCCGTTCGGGACGGGCGCGCGCGGCGGGGACTCCTTCGGCCCGAGCGCGCGCTATCCGGATTTTCGCCAAAGGACACTACAACTCCTGCCAAACATATGGACGGCACCGACCATCTACCGTCTACATCTCCAGCGAGAGCGGCGAGGCCACAGAACCTTCCTTACTATCATCTGTCGGCCGGACTCCCGGAAATGAGGACAACATCTCCCACTGACCGGAAACACCTTGCGAACCCGGGCACAGGTAGGGAGCATGCGCCGTCGCGGGCGCACGCCGCTGTGTGCTCCGATGGCCGACCATGACAGCCGTTCTACCGGAATCGGCGAGTACCCGCCGAACCCTCAGGCAGCGTCGGGGCGCGGGGTCACACCGGGAGGCCGTACGGTCCCGAATCCGGGCCCGCCCCCGACAGGCATCGAGGCGGACCCGGTCCGGCGGCAGCGAGGACCGGTCTGCGGGTTCAGTCCTCGCCACCCCTTCCCACCGCCAGCGCCGTCGTAACGACCCTCGATAGTGGTGGAAGTTCCCGGCCCGGCGCGGGCGCCACGATCCAGTGACAGCCTTCGCGGGTCCGGCGACCCAGGCCGGTGGGCATCATGATTTCGCCACCGGGCGACGGAATGCCGATCTTCAGGCGGCTCAGCAACTCCGAGACCTGTGCACCCGGCCGGATATCGGGAGCGACCAGGAAGCTCCAGCGCGCCCGGCGGGCCAGGACCGGACCACAGGCACCGTGCTCGGTGAGCGACCGGTACACCGATTCCGACTGTTCGGTGGGCACATTCAGCACACCTACGGTGCCGGTAATCGGCAGCGTGACGAATCCACCACGCTGAATACATGTCAGACCAGCTCGATGGCGGTAGAACATCACCCAGTCGTCGGCGGTCCTGAGCTTCTCGACATTCACGGCTTCACTGCCCCACGGCATTCGGCGTCACTGCCCCAATGGCATTCACGTTTCAAGGGTCCCGCCGCTGTGCGGTCCTGGAAATGCCCCCACACGCGCTCTTCACTGCCCTTTCACTGCCCCTGTGGCCGGGACCAGCGCCTTTCCCGATACCAGCTCGATTTCGGTTGTGGCTGCGATCACGGTCCGCTCGTACTCTGGAGAACAGTTCGCGCGGAAGGGATGACATCGTGGTCAGGCAGTGGTCAGGTAGAGAAGCCCGCGCCCTTCGCGATGCCAAAAGGATGAGCATCAGGGAATTCGCGGCCCATTTGGGTGTCCACGAACGCCTGGTGTCCAAATGGGAGGCCGGGGGCGCGAAAGTGCATCCCCGGCCGGTCAACCAGGCCGCGCTGGACACGTCACTCGCCAGGTCCGACGACGTCGTGCGGGCACGGTTCGCGGTCATGATCGATCAACCCGTCATCGATCGGCCGGAACCGGATTCAGAGGTGCGCTACCACCATTCGGCGCACAGCAAGTATTCGAGCGACGCTGAACTCTTGGCACTCGTAGACGCCGGTGCGATGCGAGGTGATGCGTTGGCCGAAATTTCGGAGAGGGATCTCATCATGGCGGCTGCCCACGAAGCCAGCGAGCACGCCGGTCGCGCCGAGGCAAGTAATGTCGGCGCCTCCGCATTGGAACAACTCGACGCCGATGCCACCCGCATCGCCAGGGAATACGTTCACGTGCCGCCGGTTCCGATGATGGTCGAGATGCTGCGGGTGCGCCGGCGCGTATATCGCCTGCTCGAGGGGCAGCAGAAGCCCGCGGATACCAGCCATCTGTATCTGCTGGCAGGAACGTTGTCGGGCCTGCTGGCCAATGCCAGTACCGATCTCGGCCATCTGGATGCCGCGGGCGAACAGGCGCGTGCTGCCTGGGCCTATGCGGAGTTATGCGGGCACAACGGTTTACGGGCGTGGACCCGGGGTATGCAGGCGCTGATCGAATACTGGTCCGAACATCCGCGGCACGCGGTGGAGCTGGCACAGAACGGGCATCTCTATGCGGATTCGGTGACGGCCAAGGTGCGGCTGCACAATATCGAGGCGCGTATCTGGTCCAAGCTGGGCAGCGCCACCGACGCCGCGCGCTGCATCGAGGCCGCACATACCGCCCGCGCCGAATCGGGCACCGATGTCCTGCACGACGAGACCGGTGGTGTCTTCGGCTTCCCGGAGGCCAAGAGCCACTACTACGCCGGTGCCACCTATATCCATCTGGGCCAGGCCGAATCGGCGCTCGCCGAGACCGCCCGCACCATCGAGTTGTACAGCGCCGGCCCGGTGGAACAGCGTTCCTACGGCGCCGAGGCGCTGGCCCGGGTCGACAACGCGGCCGCTCAGCTCATCAACGGCAGCCTCGACGGCGCCGGGGACGCCCTGCGCCCGGTGCTCGAGCTCTCCGAGAATTGGCGGATCGCACAGCTCGGGGAGCGGCTGACGGGTCTGCGGCGCCGCATCGCCACGCCGCGATTCCAGGGTGCGGTCGAAGCCCGCCACCTCGACGAGCGGATCGAGGAATTCTGCGGAACCACCGCCTCGACCGGCATGCTGCCCGGCCCCGGCCCCGCCTGAGCTGGTGTGACGGCCGCAACTTCGCAGCAAGGACGGTATGGGCCACGAATATCGTCTTGCGGTGCGGTGGCACCATTGAACAGGTGAGCCCTACCAGTCAGTCACCGCATCAGCCCCCACGGGTTCTGGAACAGTCACGCAAGCTCCAGAACGTGCTCTACGAGATCCGCGGGCCGGTACACGCACATGCGGCACGACTGGAGGCCGAGGGCCACCGCATCCTCAAACTGAATATCGGCAACCCGGCGCCGTTCGGCTTCGACGCCCCGGATGTGATCATGCGCGACATGATCGCCGCGCTGCCGGTCGCGCAGGGCTACTCCGAATCGAAGGGCATCCTGCCGGCACGGCGTGCGATCGTGACCCGTTACGAGCTGGTCTCCGGCTTCCCGGAGTTCGATGTGGACGACGTCTATCTGGGCAACGGCGTCTCCGAGCTGATCACCATCACCATGCAGGCTCTGCTCGACAGCGGGGACGAGGTGCTGATCCCGGCGCCGGACTATCCGCTGTGGACGGCGATGACCAGCCTGGCCGGTGGCACTCCGGTGCACTATCTGTGCGACGAGTCCAACGGCTGGCAGCCCGATGTGGCCGATATCGAATCCAAGATCACCGACAAGACCAAGGCTCTGCTGGTGATCAATCCGAACAACCCCACCGGCGCGGTGTACTCCGCGGAGGTGTTGCAGCAGCTGGTGGACCTGGCGCGCAAACACAACCTGTTGCTGTTGGCCGACGAGATCTACGACAAGATCCTCTACGACGACACCAAGCACACCTCGCTCGCGACCCTGGCCCCCGACCTGCTGTGCTTGACGTTCAACGGGCTGTCCAAGGCCTACCGGGTGGCGGGATATCGCTCCGGCTGGCTCGTGATCACCGGCCCCAAGGAGCATGCTGCCGGATTCCTCGAGGGTATCGATCTCCTCGCCTCCACCCGTCTGTGCCCGAATGTGCCCGCGCAGCATGCGATCCAGGTGGCACTCGGTGGGTATCAGAGCATCGAGGATCTGATCCTGCCCGGTGGGCGACTGCTCGAGCAGCGCGATGTGGCGTGGGAGAAGCTGAACATGATCCCCGGCGTCTCCTGTGTGAAACCGAAGGGTGCGCTGTACGCGTTCCCGCGCCTGGACCCCGAGGTCTACGACATCCACGACGACGCCAAGCTGGTACTGGATCTGCTACTGCAGGAAAAGATCCTGATGGTGCAGGGCACCGGCTTCAATTGGCCGCAGCACGACCATCTGCGGATCGTGACACTGCCGTGGGCGCGGGATCTGTCCGTGGCGATCGAACGGTTCGGCAACTTCCTCGCGAGTTACCGGCAGTAATGACCCGTCCGACTAGGTAAAACAGACCAGAAGTTCGGAAAACAAGACTTTTGAAGACTTTACTGGCGCAAACTTCGAACTTTTGTGTACAGTAGTCCTCGGCACTCACAGTGCCCGGTCGAGCCGCCTACCCCCCCTGGGCCGCTCGGCCCTCGGATTCGGCCGCCTACCCCCCTGGGCCGCCGGATCCCTCCGGGCGGCGGAGACATCCCCCTGCTCTCCGCCGCCCCTCCCCCCTCGAAGCCCCCGAGCCCGACACCGGTTCGTGCACGTCGGGCCGGCAGGTCGGCGACTACACCTCTTCCACCAATTCCGCTGCCAGTACTGCCGCCACACGCACGGCGTAGTCGACGACCATCGCCGGGTCGTCCCCGGCATCGACTCGACGCACGCACGCGTCGGCCACCGCCTGGAACGACTCCGCCACCAGGGCGGCATTGTCGACGGCCGCGGCATTCAGCAGCCCACTCAGAATGTCGGACAGTTCGGTGTGCAGCGCGGCCACCCGCTTGCGCGCGGACGGCGACAGATTCATCCGCGACAGCGAGGTCCGCCAGGCGTGATCCCCGCCGACAGCCTGCTCGACATTGGCACGAACGTAGGCGACGACACCTGCGGACGGCGTCGACTCGGCCTCGACAGCCGCACGAACCGCGCTCGTCCAGCGCGGAAACCCCCTGGTGACCACCATCTCGATCAGATCGTCGACGGAGTCGACATAGCGGTAGATGCTGTTGCGCGCGATCCCCGCCTGCGCCGCCACCGCACCGGCGGTCAGCGTGGTGACACCCGAGGTCAACAAGAACTCGGCGCCGTCGACCAGCGCCGCGAGCACCCGCGCCCGGTGCTCACGAACACTGTCCGCCTTGATCTTCGGCATGCCCCCAGTCTGCTCCGCGGCACCTGATTGTCCCCGCCCAGGCCCGTGTTATGGTCTGCGTCGACTTCTTGGAGACACCCTGTCTCCAAAATGTGACTCGGCCGGTACGCAACATCCGGACGCCGCAGCACAAGTCGACGACTTTCAAGGCATGAGTACGAGGGCGATGAACGGATACAGCGGAATCGACGGCTTCCTGGGCACGAGGGCATCGTTGGCCATGGACACGATGGTGACGTTGATGGTGCTGGTGGTGCTCGCCCTCGCATGGAGCGTGTATCAGGTCAGGGTCGGCCGGCGCTTTCAGCTGCATCGCGCCTTCCAACTGGGTCTGAGCTGTGCACTTCTGGTCGCCATCGTGTTGTTCGAGATGGACGTCCGCTTCAACGGATGGGAAGAACGCTCGGCCGGTGCTGTGGATGGCACCGCGTCCACCGCGGTATGGACGGCGCTCGGCATTCATTTGATCTTCGCGGTCTTTTCCGTGCTGTTGTGGCCGGTCGTGATCGTGCGGGCGATGCGTAACTTCGGCAGGTCGCCGCGCCCGGGCGCACACAGCGCGTGGCACCGGCGCTGGGCTCCGATCGGGGCGATCGGCATGACACTGACCGCGGTGTCGTGCTGGGTCTTCTACTGGCTCGCCTTCGTCGTCTGAGTCTCGGGCCGATCGCGCTCGCCACAACCTGATGTTGAAAATGACATCCGTTAGGCTCGGCGCGGTGAGCGACCACCACCATCACCACCACGATCATTCGGGGCCTCTGGCAATCGGGGCGACCGCGGCTCGGGTTGTCGTGGGGGTGTTGGTTGCTGTCGGGGTGATCGTGCTCGGGGCCATGATCTGGCTGTGGCCCAGTAATCAGCATGTCGATATCCCCTTACCCATGCAGAACGCCGGCGGCGGGGCGATGGTGACGGAGTCGGGGACCGTGACCATGCAGGACATCGGGGCGTGTGGAAGTGCTTCCAACGGGAAGGTATTCGCCGACCAGCCGACCCTGCCGCCGACCGATGCCTACACCTGCCAGCGCAGCATCGTCGCCATCGAATCGGGACCCGACGAGGGCGGCAGCACCCTGCTCGAGCTGGCACCGGGGCCGGGGCAGCCCGATCTACATGCCGGCGATCACATCCGGCTGGTGCGCCAGGCCGATCCCAGCGGCACCACCATCTATTCGTTCGACGACTACTCGCGCGGCATGCCGCTGCTGATCCTCACGCTCATCTTCGTGGTCGTGATCGCGGCGGTGGCACGCTGGCGCGGATTGCGAGCGGTGCTGGGGCTGGTCTTCGCCTTCGGGGTACTCGTGGTGTTCCTGCTGCCCGCGCTGCTGGACGGGAAACCGGCGATCCCCGTGGCCATGGTCGCGGGATCGCTGATTCTGTATGCCGTGCTGTATCTGGCGCACGGGGTCAATCTGAGAACCAGTTCCGCACTGCTCGGCACCCTCACTTCGATGGTGCTGGCCGCGGTCCTGTCCTGGGTGGCGCTGGAAGTCACGCATGTGACCGGACTGTCGGAAGAACAGAACACCAATGTCGCGACCTACCTCGACCATGTCAGTATCACCGGGCTACTGCTGGCGGGTTTCATCATCGGCTCACTCGGTGTCCTCAACGATGTGACGATCACCCAGGCCGCGGCCGCCTTCGAACTCGCCGCCCTGGATGAAGACGCCACCCGCCGCGAGATCTTCGCCGCCACCATGCGGGTCGGCCGCGACCACATCGCCAGCACTGTGTACACCCTGGTCCTCGCTTACGCGGGCGGTGCACTCCCGCTGCTGCTGATGTTCTCGGTGGCCGGACGCTCCATCACCAACGTCCTCACCGGTGACGCGGTAGCCATCGAAATCACCCGCTCCGTGGTCGGCGGTATCTGCCTGGCGCTGTCGGTTCCACTCACCACCGCAATCGCCGTCATGCTGGCCCGGCCGTTCAGCCGGCGCGCCGAGATCGAACCGGAGCCGCCGCGCCGCACGAAGACAGCGGCAGCGCGCCGCGAACCCGCCACCGCAGGTGCCCGGCGCCGCACCCCCGCACGCGCCGAAAATGCGGGCGCGGGCCGGGCTTCCGAGCGGAACGGCACACCAGAACGCGGGGCCGACGACGAGCAACCGAACGGGCCCGGCAACGGACCGCGCACCAGGCCCGCGAGCGGGCCGCGCACCGGCGGCGAGCGCATGCGCCCCCGGGACGGACAACGCACCCGACCTCGGGACGGACAAGGCATCCAACCCGGCGACAGGCAGCGCGCCCGACCGACCACCGGCAGCCAACCACGCATTCCGGACCGAGCCGACACCGGGGAGCGCCGCCGGGGCGACCGCCGAAATGCCGGAACCACCGGCGGACAACGCCGCCTACCCCCGCACCCGGAAGCCGGTCGGCCGAACGGCAACTGGCCCACCCGTGCTCCCGGCACCGAAACCAACCCCGGGATGCGACCCCGCCCGCGGCCGACCAGCGGGACATCCTGGCCGACAAAGGGTTACGACGAGTAATGCGGTGCGGATCAGCCCCCGCTGGGCTTGGACCGCCGTGTCGGGCGGGTGACAGGTACGGACTACGCCACCTCGAGGCGGACGTCATAGCTTGGTGATAGCTCGAGATGTCGCCCCCAGCCCATCGGGCCCTTCGCCACCAACCCTGCGCGACTTGCGTGGACCGGGTTGTCGTCCCGGTGGTAGGGCCGCTACAGTTCGTGCATTCCACCGTCACGGTGGCGGTGGGGTTCTGACAACGGGGGTGGGCCGAATGGCAATCCGTAAAGCAACGATTCAGAAGCAGATGGCCGAGAAGCTGGGCGAATTCGCCCCGCCCGGCGAGCAGATCCAGGTCGCGTTCCAGGCGATCACCGGACCGAGCCCGTGGGTGGACAGTATCCCCTACGTCCGCTTCGCCACCATCTTCATCCGCAAGTTCTACTGCATCGTGCTGACCAACACGTCGGTCGTCATCGTCGAATGCAGCAGATGGACCGGCAGGCCCCAGACCTTCGTCTGCGCCGAACATCTCAGCACGGCCTTCTTCACCGACATGCAGCTGAACACCCTGTGGTCCAAGGTGTTCTACCGAATGCCCACCACCGGAACCGCGGAACGGCTGAACGTACACCGCCAGTGGCGCGAGGAGCTCGACGCGCTCGTGTCACGGTTGCCGCAGCAGCCCGCCATGGTGGGGTGAGGGTCAGCGCCGGCATCGTCGCGAATTCGGCTGGAGGACCACAACTGTGGATTCTCCCGCCGAATTCTCGCGGGTGCTCGGTTGTTCTGGTCGTGGGAGCTCGCAGTACCCCTCGCGTACCCAGAACGGAACCACGTGCGGGTGGTGATCCGGGGATATCGTGGTGACAAGGTATTCCGCCTCACGGCGCGTGTAGGGCCCCCACACCGCGGACGGACAAGCATGGGAATGCTTTTCACAGGAATCCCCAATTGTCACTATCGCCCAGTATGAGAACAATTCCGCATTCTTCATCGGCTGTTCTCCGGAGCAACATCAGGGGCAGATGAGCCCGGCGTGGACGCATACCCGTCCCAGAAGTCACGCCGAACCCGGTCCCACAACACGGCAAGATCCGGTCGAATCTCTCGCGCGCCGACCAGATCCACACCCGACGGCAACTCCTCGTCGAAAGTGCGAGACAGATTGTGCACGTTGAGTATTGCAATCCCATCGCGTTGCCGAACCCACGTCGCGCGCAATCCTCCCACCTGCGTCATATGCACCGTCATGCCACACCACACCGATCACGGCACCACCGCAAACCGAGATCCTCGAGATCGAGCCGCTCCCGAATACGATCCACCCCGATCGGCGCCGGCACATCCACACCGTGCAGCATCGGCAACGGAACCCGGCGCGGACAGGACTGAGGTAATGCGGCACCAACCCCAGCCCGGACGAGAATGATAATTCCGGCACACAGGGCAACCAAGACAAAGAGATTCATCTTCCCAACTCCTTTGTATAGCAGTTGATTTCATGGAGGTGATGCATGCCTGGGACCGCGCTTGCGAGTTCGAATACCGACTCAACCGGCTAACGACCGCTATCGGAGAAGAACTTCCGCCCCAGCGAACACGCCCCCATGACACACCCTGCGAGCGAGCACGGCACTCCGAAACGGAGTCTCCGAATCAAGTTCTCTGAATCCCCTGCACGTCCTCCGCCGCAGGTGGGAGAATTTCTCCGAAACGGGGAATCTGCCATCACCGAAACGGGGTCACCATGGCTGATGCACAACGCACTGCAGGCTCAACGCTCCCCAGAAGGCAACTGGGTCGGTACCTCGTCGAATGGCGAACCAGGGCCGGGTACACCCAGGTGCGCGCGGCGCAGCTTCTGGAGATGGGTGCGACAAGCCTGAATCGTCTGGAGAAGGGAGAGGTGGGCCGGATCAAGTCGATTGTCATTCAAGCTATTTGTGAGCTTTACGGCGTCCCGCCGGACCTCACGGAGGCATTGAAGGGGCTCGCACAGCAAGCCAATGTGAAGTCTTGGTGGCACCAGTACGGAGACCTGATCCCCGATAATTTCAATGTCTACGTAGGCCTCGAGACTGCTGCCACTCGAATAGTCACCTATCAACCGGACCTGATCCCTGGTCTGCTCCAAACCCCGGACTACAACCGCGCTCTCGTCCAGTTGATCTGGCCGGACGAAACTCCTGAGCAGTGGCAGCAACGGGTACAGATCAAGTCTCAGCGGCAGGCCATCGTGACCCGTAAGACGCAACCAGTGTCGCTCGATGTCGTCATCGGTGAAGCAGCCCTCCGCCGCGTCTCCGGAAACCACCCGATTATGAGCGCACAACTTCGACATCTCGCAGACCTCAGCACGCGCGACAACGTCAACGTACGGGTACTCGGATACGACGCAGGCTTTCCCGGCGGCATGTCTATGCCTCCATTCGTCGTTCTCACCTTCGGCGAGACACATATCGGTGAGCACACTGAGCCTCCTGTGGTCTTCCTCGAAGGCACCGTTGGAGACATGTACCTTGAGAAGGAGGATGACGTGCAGCTTTACTATCGGCGGTACGAGAGCATCAGGGCTGCGGCCCTGGACGAGACGATGAGCAGAAGCCTGCTTCGGCGGGTAGCAAGGGAGCATGAGCAACGTGAGCGTTGACCTGTCTGGCGCAAACTGGTTCAAGAGCAGCCGTAGCCAAGGCGGCAAGGAGTGCGTCGAAGTCGCCTTTCTCGACGAAGGCATGGTCGGCGTCCGTGACAGCAAGAACCCTTCGGGACCGGCACTGGTCTTCACCCCGAACGAGTGGAACGCCTTCATCTCCGGTACCGAAGAGGGCACATTCGACAGGGCGTAACCTCGAGCTGAGCCGCAGACCTCGATGCGTGAGGAGCACCGTATGTCCGAAAACCCTTCCAATGCACCGTGGTTCAAGAGTAGTCGAAGCGCCTCCGAGGTCAGTGCGTAGAGGTCGCATTCCTTCGCAACCGCACCGTCGGAGTGCAGGATTCAAAAGCCCCGTCCGGCCGGCTTTGGTGTTCAGCCCGGACGAGTGGGATGCGTTCACCGCGAACGTGATGCGTGGCAGGCTCGACACCCAGGTGTAACCGCTTCCGATTGGTGCGGCGACTACAACCCTGATTGTGCTGACGCCCACCGCCCGAGCGCGGTAGGCGTCACTGGTCGATCGACAGCTGGCGAGCACCGCATCGATTCGGTGCGTCCGGCGCGCCACCCGACCGATCAAACCCATGATCTGGGCCCACATTCGAGCGGAATCGTCTCTCCAACCTCGCGCACTACCAGCAACGCTGCCTTACGCTGGAACGAGGGTGGCGAGGAGGTTGACGAAGTGCAGCGTCGAGAGCTTATGAGAGCCATCGCCGTCATTACGGCAGCAGCGCCGGCCATTACTGCGGCGCTCAATATCGACGAGGTCGAACGTACGATCCGCGCAGTCGCGACACCGCGCCGTGCCGATGCGGCAGTCTTGGACAATGTCGAGGCGATGCTGAATCAGGCGCGGTTGCAGGATGACCTGCTTGGCCCGCAGGCAGCGATACGGACGACCCTTACCCAAGTTGATGTCGCGGAAGCCCTGTTGGCGGGACCGCGTGATCCGCTGGAGCGGCGTTTGAAGTCGCTGCGGAGCAAGATCTCGACGTCTGCTGGATGGCAGTTGTTCGATCTCGGACGGACCAGCTTGGCGGAGGAGCATTTCGAGACTGCGCGGGACGTAGCCGACGAAATCGGCGACGATGCCGCGGGAGCAATGGCCATGGCGGAATGGTCAGGAATGACCGAGGAGATCGGAAAGCCCGCGGTAGCTGCCGACCAGGCGGCAGCGGCCGAAACGCGGGCGGCGCGTTCCGGCGATCCGCTGTTGCAGGCGCACACGGCAGGTATCGCCGCGCTCGCGCAGGCGAAAGCAGGCCACCGGACCGACACGCGGCAGGCACTCACACGGGCGGAGCGTTACGACGTCGACACTCCGCGCACGCCCGCCGAGTCACTGGCATATTTCTGCACTGCGGGTCACCTCGCTCGAATGCGAGCCAAAGCGCTGCACCAGATCGGGGACATCGGCGCAGCGATCGACGCCGCGCACGAGTCATTGAAGTTGCAGGCGGTTCGCGACCGGGCTGCCTCGCACATCCTGCTCGGAACCATCTACGTCGACGCCGGTGATCTGGATGCCGGACTCGGTGCGATCCTCCACGGCGTGGAGGCTGAGGCGGCGAACGGATCAGCTCGGGTGTCGAGCCAGTTGCAGAATGCGCGCACATTGGTTCATATTCGGGCGCCGGGATCGGAAGCGGCTCGAAAGTTGGACGCGCGCATGGCCGAACTTCAGTTGCTCTGATGAGAGCTGTAGTCAACGTTCGCACGAAAGGTGCACTCGCTCGGCGTTACCGGGTCCAACGCGGAGCCTACGACACCAGATAGGCGCGCACCGCGTCGGCGATCAGAACGATGCCGAAGATGAGAAACAGTATCCGAATGGTTTTCGGGCCGAAGCGGCTGAGTAGTCGCACCAGGGCGCGGTAGAAACGCTGTGCTCGTGGGGATCTTCTGGTGGCGGTGAACAGTACCAACGCCGGTGGGATCAGGGCGATGGCGCAGTAGACGACCACGATCACCGGCCACCAGTGCGGGCGCGGGTCCCGGGTCGTAATCATGGCCAGCGCAGCGAGATACGGCACCGCGGTGGGTGCCTGTCCGAGCCCGATTCCGACGCCCATCAAGCCGAGTAGCCAGGGCCTGCGGCGCGCTTGCACAGCCCACGGTGGCGGCTGCGGGCCCCCACCCGACAAACTCACCGTCCCCAGCAACACGAGCACGATCCCGATCGCCAGCTCACCCCAGAACCGCATGGTCGGCGTGAATTCGAAATCGATCAGAGAACCGATGAAATTCAACCCCAGCACGGTGCAGATTCCGAAGGTCGTCGTCACGACGAAAACCCCGGCGATGAAACTCACCCCGCCGGGCACGGGCGATCGCCGCCCCAGCCGACTGTCGAGCACCACCGCGGTCGTAATCCCGACCAGCAACACATCCAGCGAATCGAGGAGCGCAAACCCCGCCAGCGCCAACAGAAAGATCATCATCTCGCCGACGAATTTACGGGAGGCCCGTGGGCCGGGATTTCTGTGGGTCGAAGCGGCTCAGCAGGCCACCGCTCGGCGCGGGGTGATGCGCTCCAGGGCGTCGAGGTCTTCCCGTTCTCGCACCAGGTCGTAGTGGGTCTGCAGGTTTATCCAGAACTCCGGAGTCGTGCCGAAATAGCGGGCGAACAGGAGCGCCGTTCGCGGTGTGATCGCCCTGTTGGCGTGCACGATCTGGTTGATCTGACGCGGTGGGACCCCAATCGCCCGCGCAAGTGCATTCTGACTGAGCTGCAACGGCACCAGAAACTCTTCGGCAAGAATCTCGCCAGGAGAGGTAGGGGGCAGCGGTGTTGTATCAGCCATGAGACTCTCCTTTCAGTGGTAGTCGACGATCTCGACGTCGCGCGGTCCGGCCACATCCCAAACAAAGCAAATCCGCCATTGGTTACTCAGGCGCGGCCTGGGCGGGGAATCCCGGCAGTAGGGGCGGCAGTGTCGGGACCACCAGGGGTGGCAGGCCGGGGACCACGATCATCGGCGGGGGTGGGGTGGGCGCGGGTGCCTCGGTGTCCGGGGGCTGCCATGCGGGTGGTGGGGGCGCGACGGCGGCGTTGGTCGGTTCCGGCGGTTTGGCGCTGGAGGGGGCGGAGACGGGGCGATCGGCCGGGACCGGAGCCGAGGTGGAGACCGAGGTGTTGCTCTGCGAGCTGCCGCCCACGACCGACTGTCCCCAGCCCAGACCGATCCCGAGAGCTGCGACGACAGCCAGGGCGCCCACCGCGATGCCGGCGCCGCTGAGCTGACGACGGCGGCCCTCGGGCGACGCGGGCCTACGCACCTTGTCGCCCAGCGACTTCGCTATACCGCGCCGCGGATTCTTCGACAACCAGACCGGGGCCAGCTGAACGGTGTCGTCACCGGCCTTCAGGTCGGTGGGCGAGGGCGAGGGGGCCGCATTGGCCATCCGGCTGGGGCGGGCGAGCAGTGCGGCACCACGCACGATCACGGTGTCCGGGTCCGCGGGGACCTGCACGGGCATCCCCATCCAGCGCTCCAGAATCCGCGCGATGAGGGGGATGCGGGCACAGCCGCCGATGACGAACACGGCCTGCACGGCCTGTTCGGAGCGGGTGATCACATCGCGGGTCATGCGGGCCGAGGATTCGACGGCCAGCATGATCAGCGCTTCGAAGTTCTCCTGCGACAGCAGCACCAGGCCGTGTTCGGAGGGCACCGCCACCGCACCGGTCTGCGACAGCTTCTCCTTGGCCTGCCGGCACACGTTGTCCAATGCCGCCAGGCCCTGCGCGTTCGCGGGATGTTCGATACGTCCCGAGGCGATCTGCTGTTCGCGAATCAGCGAGTCCAGATAGTCACCACTGATGTCACTGGTGCGTTCACTATGGCTGACCTGGCCCGATTCGACATCGACCACGCTCACGGTGAGACCGGAGCTGCCCAGGTCGTAGAGCGCGACAGTGCGGTAGTTGTGCAGTTCGCCGGTGCGGAGCAGGAATTCCCGGGCCGCCGCGACCTCGGGGATCGCCTCGTAGTCGACCAGCTGCCGGCGGGCCAGGGCCCCGCGCAAGGTGTGTGCGTGCGGTTCGTTGCGGTAAGTGATGGCGGTGGCGGTGATGCCGGCGGTGGATCCGTGTACCGCGCCGACGGTTTCGGCGGCGGCATCGTCCATCGACTGCTGCTCGCCGACCGGCACGGTCTGCACATCGAATCCGGTGGGTGCGAAACGCTCGGCGGAATTACCGGGATGTGGAATCGCAACGCGAACGGCGCCGGCCCCCACCGAAACTCCCAGAACCGAACTCATCTTCCGCCCATCTCGTTCCACGCTCTCCATCCGGTACTGCCCAGCCGTCCTCCCGGCGACCTTCGCGGATGTCGTTCGAGGGTACTCGGACCACCGTGAACCGGTCTTGCACTCCTCCCGCAGGGTGGTGTCACTCTACCGAAACCACCGGCCAGCAGCACATCTACGATCGCAGAGTGCGGAAACGGTGGGTTCGTGGCGCGGCCGGTGTGCTGGTTGTGCTCGCCGTGGCCGTCGCGGCCCTGTGGCCGGTGTATGTGCGGCCGCGCACCGACCGCCCGCAGCCCGCCGACGCGATCGTGGTGCTCGGCGGCGCACACGACGGACGTGAAGAACTCGCGCTGCGGCTGGCCCGCGACGGGTACGCACCGCAGGTGGTCTTCTCCGACCCCTATGAGCATTCGCCGCTGATCAATCGGATCTGTCACGGCGGTTACAGCTTCCGGGTCAGCTGCTTCGACCCCGATCCGCGAACGACCAGGGGCGAAGGCCGAGAGCTGGCCGCCCGCGCCGAGGCCGAAGGCTGGCACCGCGTCATCGTGGTGACTTTCACCCCGCATATCTCCCGTGCCCGGTACATCCTCGGAAAATGCTGGAGCGGAGAAATTCTCCTGCTCGATGCCCGGCCGTCGATCGGTATCGGCCGGTGGGCCTATCAGTACCTGTATCAGACAGCGGCATATGTCGAAGCGGCATTCGAGAACTGTTGACCCCGTCCACAGCGCACGAATCCGCATCCGTGGGCGGGTATCTCACCCCGGCGCGCCACCGCCGCCCGGCACACCACCTCCCGGCAGCGGCGGCCCCGGCACCCGGCCGATCCGGGCCAGTTCGTCCAGCCGATCGCGCAGGTGACGAATGCGTTCCGCCACCGAGACACGCGGTGCCCACGCCGACACCGACAGCCTGTACAGGGCCGCGGACTCCGGATCAGTCGGCCGATCCCGCAACGCGACGATGAGCTGGGAGCTGTACCCCAGGTCCACTGCCGCCCGGTCGGCCCGGAACTCGATCCGGCGCACGATCGGCACCAGCAGATACGCCGCAACCTCCGGCGCCAGGCGCAGCGCCAGGGCCGCCGGAAGCCCGACGATCACGGTCGAGGCGGCGATCACCGGGCAAGCCACGAGTACCCGGCTGATCGCATCCCAGCCGATGCCGAAGACGCGGGCCGCCGGTGGCGCCAGCCGCGCGGTGATCCAGCTGCCCACCGCCGCCGGACCGGACATGAAGACACTTTCCAACCAGGTCAGCGGGAGGTTGTACAGCCACAGCACGAATTGCAGCAGTGAGGTGCGGCCCTGAGTGCGATGGCCCAATTTCTGGGCGAGCACCGCCTCCAGTTCCGGCCCCGGCATGGCGAGGGAATCCGGTGTCACCGCGATCATGCGGTTGGGTAGCGCGAACTGACGCTCGGCGACGCGAATCCACAGCGAGTAGCTTTCGGCGCTTATCCCCGCGCGGCGGGCGACCCGCCCCCAGTCGGCCTGTAGGACGGGACGCTCCGCCTGGCTCGGCGCCCGCACCCCCAACAATGCCGCCGACCAGCCCCGTCCCGCACCGAGGAAGCAGCCGAGGCCGACCAGGACGCAGACCACCAGCCAGGCGATGGCGATAACGCCGATCGTCGCGAAACCCATCGCGAGTCCCAGCCCGTAGAGCAGTACCGTCAGCACCGCCGCCGAAGGCAGGGCGGCCAGCAGTAGTCCGCCCCAGGAGCGGAGTCGATCGCCCGGTGAGCATCGCACAGCGGCGCTCGGACCGGGTCCGTTCACCTTCGCGGTCACGTCGGAGGTCATGCACTACGGTAAACGGAGCCGACGTAAGACCACGTCACCGGGTGTTACTCAGCAGTAACAGGTGATGCTTGCGCGTCGTCGGGCCGCGGGAAGTTCAGATACGCCCGCGAGGGTGTGGGCCCGCGCTGACCCTGATATTTCGAGCCCGCGGCCGCGCTACCGTACGGATTCTCCGACGGGCTGCTCAGCCGGAACAGGCACAGCTGGCCGATCTTCATTCCCGGCCACAGGATGATCGGCAGATTCGCCACATTCGACAATTCCAGGGTGATGTGACCGCTGAATCCCGGGTCGATGAATCCGGCCGTGGAATGGGTGAGCAGCCCCAGCCGGCCCAGGCTCGATTTACCTTCCAGGCGCCCGGCCAGATCGTCGGGCAGGCTGCACACCTCGAGCGTGGAACCGAGTACGAATTCGCCCGGATGCAGCACGAACGGCTCGTTCTCCCCCGGTTCGACCAGGCTGGTCAGCTCGTCCTGCCGCTCGGCGGGGTCGATATGGGTGTAACGGGTGTTGTTGAACACCCGGAACATCCGATCCAGCCGCACATCGATACTCGACGGCTGCACCAGTTTCTCGTCGAACGGTTCCAAGCCCAGCCGCCCGGCGGTGAGCTCGGCACGAATATCGCGATCGGAAAGCAGCACGGCGGTCAGCCTAGTAAGCGCGTCGCGGGCATCCGCATCCGCACAGCATCCCGGAATGGGTTCGTTCCATCCGCGGCGGGGAGCAAGGCGAATTCCGTACCGCGAACAACGAGCCGCACGACCGCGAGGTCGTCGGAGAGGGAATGGATGCAACCGATGAAAAGTATGAAGCGCACCGTGGTGGCCGCAGCCCTGCTGTCGACCACGGCCCTGCTGGGAGTGTCGGCGTGTTCCTCCGACGACAACTCCGGCTCCGATTCGTCGACCAGCATGTCGGCCGGAATGACGTCGAGCATGACGACCGGCGGGGAGATGGCGCCAGAAAACTCCGGGGATGCGATGGCGGGCCTGGTCGGCCCCGGCTGTAAGGCCTATGCCGAGCAGGTGCCCTCGGGCTCCGGTTCGGTCGAGGGAATGGCGCAGGATCCGGTGGCGACCGCCGCATCGCACAACCCCATGCTGACCACGCTCACCTCCGCGGTGTCGGGGCAGCTCAATCCCCAGGTCAACCTGGTCGATACGCTCAACGGCGGGCAGTTCACCGTCTTCGCCCCCACCGACGACGCCTTCGCGAAGCTGCCGCCGGAGACGATCGACAAGCTGAAGACCGACAGCGACATGCTCACCAAGATCCTCACCTATCACGTGGTGCCCGGGCAGATCGCGCCCGACGCCATCGCCGGCGATCACGAGACCGTCGAGGGGCAGACCGTGACGGTGACCGGATCCGGTGACGCGTTGAAGGTCGGCGACGCCTCCGTGGTCTGCGGTGGTGTGAAGACGGCCAACGCCACGGTCTACATGATCGACTCCGTGCTGATGCCGCCCGCCTGAGAGCGGTCCCGCTTCCCGCGCGTTCCGGCGGATGGGTGCGAAAACCGGTAGGAATTCGCACCCATCCGGCACTCTGTGCATGTCGAAACTCTTCTTATGCGAGTAGGGACGGCGATATGACAGGTGATCCGGAATCCAGCCCGATACGCCTCGCCGACGGCATCGACGCACCGTCGTGCCCGGCGAGCGGTACCGGCGACAAGGCGGCGGCACAGCGCGAGCTCGCGACCCTGCTGAGCGCTGCCGCGACCGGCAACCGGGACGCGTTCACGCGGTTCTATCGCGCGACCAGTCCGCGGGTGTTCGGTCTGGCGTTGCGCATTCTGCGCAGCCACAGCGCCGCCGAGGAGGTCACCCAGGAGGTCTACCTGCAAGCCTGGACCTCCGCCGCGAAGTACGATTCCGCGCTGGCCAGCCCGATCGGCTGGCTGATGATGATCACGCACCGTCGTGCCGTGGACCGGGTGCGCACCGAGGAATCGTCGACGACCCGGGACAAGGTCTACGGTCATGCTCATCTCGGGCGCGACCACGACGTCGTCTCGGAGACGGTCGGCCAGCGGTTGGAGGAGCAGGCGGTGCTGCACTGCCTGGACACCCTGACCGCGACGCAGCGGGAAGCGATAACCCTGGCCTACTACAGCGGGCGCACCTATCGAGAGGTCGCCGAACATCTCGATGCTCCGCTGCCCACCATCAAGAGCCGTATCCGGGATGCGCTGAAGCGGCTCCAAACCTGCCTTTCAGGGGTTGCCTCCCATGCCTGACACATCCGACCACGATCTACTCGATCTGGCCTATCCCTACGCGCTGGACGCGGTGAGCGAGGCCGAGCGCACCGCAATCGAACAACGGGTGACCGTGGCCGATCGCGAGATCGAGCAGGCGTTCACCAGCGTGGTGCGCGATGTGCACGACGCCATGGGTGAACTGTCGATCCTCGACGCGACCGAGCCGGCACCGGAACTGGAAGCACGAATTCTCGCGGCACTGGACCGAGCTCGCCCCGGCGATCCCGCAGCGGCGGTGCCGATCACCCGGGCCACCCGGCGGCCACGCATCCGCTGGCTGGCCGCGGCCGCCGCGGTGGTGGCGGCGGCCGGAGTCGCCGGCGGGATCATCGCGCAACAGCACGGCAGCCAGATTCCGAGCCCGCCGAGCGCCTCGCAGATCATCGCGGACCCCGATTCGCACACGGCGCAGGCACCGCTGGACAACGGCGGCATGCTGATGGTGCACGCTTCGCCCGAGATGGGCGCTGCCACAGTGGCATTCGACAACACCCCACCCGCTCCGGAGGGGCGTGTGTACCAGCTGTGGGTGGTTCCGGCGAACGGCGACCCGCGCTCGGCAGGCGTGATGGACCAGATGCCCACCGACTCCGCACCGATGGTGGCGACCTATACCGGCGGTGACACGCTGGCGGTCACCGTCGAACCCGCTGGGGGCTCGCCCGCTCCGACGACCAACCCGATCGGCAGCATGCCGATGAGTTAGCAGGCGGCGGCGCCTGCCCGGGTCGGTCCATGCCGGCGGACCGGGTACAACCGAGGTGGGTTCGAGCCGTCCGGACCGGCCGGTGGCACGAATTCCTCACCCGACCAGGGTGGAATCGAGGAGACATGGCCGATACCGACACCGATACCGGGCAGCCGGCGCACGAGGCGCACGCGTGGAGCCAGGGCCGATCCGGGCTCGCAGCGGCCGCCCTCGCCGGGGTCCTTGCCGGGGCGGCGGTACTCGGCATCGGCGAGCTGGTGGCCGCGCTCGTCGATCCGGACGCCTCGCCGTTCTTCGTGGCCGGTTCGACCGTGGTAGACCACACGCCGCAGGGGCTGCGGGAGGCGGCGATCCGGCGTTTCGGCACCCACGACAAGGATGTGCTGTTCGCCTCGATGGGGATCGTGATGCTGATCCTCGCCGCACTGAGCGGAGTGCTGGAGCGGCGGTGGCGGATCGGAAGTGCGTTGTTCGTCGTACTCGGCGTCGCGATAGGTGTGGCGGCACTGCAGCGTCCGGCGGCCACCGGATGGTTCGTGGTGCCGACGATATTCGGAGTGGTCGCGGGACTGATCGCGTTGCGATTGCTGGTCCGAAGTCCCGTGACGGACAGCCCGGCATCTCGATCGACGCCCGGTTCGGGTGCTCCACCGGAACTGCCGCAACACGATACGACGCCGCCTGCCGAGGTTGCCGCGACACCGGCATTGTCGCGTCGCCGGTTCATGGGCATCGCCGTCGGGGTCGGAGTCGTCGCGGTCGGCGCCGCGGCCGTCGGGCGATACCTCTCGGCCACGTTGCGCTCGGTGGCCGAGGAACGCGGTAAATTCCTGGTCCCCCAGGCGGTCTCGCCCGCGCCCGCACCGACTCCCGCGATGACCCGCGCGGTGCCGGGCCTGACGGAGTTCGTCACCCCGAACGACGAGTTCTACCGGATCGATACCGCGCTGCAGGTCCCCGCCGTGAGCAGTGCCGACTGGAGTCTGCGAATCCACGGAATGGTGGATCGCACTGTGGAATTCACGATGGAAGATCTGCGCCGCCGCCCGGCGGTCTCGCGCATGGTCACCCTCACCTGCGTCTCCAACGAGGTCGGCGGCGACCTGGCGGGTAATGCGGTGTGGACCGGTTACCGCCTGGCCGATCTGCTGCGCGAGGCAGGCATCCACGGTGATGCCGATATGGTGCTGTCGCGCAGTGCCGACGGTTTCACCGCGGGCACTCCTCTCGAGGCACTCACCGACGGTCGCGACGCGCTGCTCGCCGTCGGCATGAACGGTGCACCGCTGCCGCTCGACCACGGCTACCCGGCGCGGATGGTGGTCCCCGGACTCTACGGCTACGTGTCCGCGACCAAGTGGGTGGTCGACCTCGAGGTGACGAGATTCGATCGCGCCCAAGCATATTGGACCACACGGGGCTGGTCGGAGCTCGGACCGATCAAGACCGCCTCACGGATCGACGTCCCCGCCGGTTTCGCCACCCTGACACCGGGCCCGGTCACGGTCGCCGGCGTGGCATGGGCGCAGCATCGCGGGATCGAGAAGGTGGAGATCCAGGTGGACGACGGCCCCTGGCAGCCCGCCGATCTCACGGCCGAATATTCGACCGACACCTGGCGGCAGTGGACCTACCGCTGGGACGCGACACCGGGCACGCACACCCTCCACGTCCGCGCCACCGATACCACCGGGGCGACCCAAACCGAGCAACGCCGCCCACCCGTACCGGACGGCGCCACCGGATGGCATTCCCGCACGGTGCGAGTGCGCTGACCGTCGTTCCACCTGCTCGCGGCGAACGTGGTTTCATTCTCCGTACGCGGGTAGCCACCACTCGATGCCGGGACACCGGCACCGGATCACGTCGTACGAGGAGTGGTGCGCGATGACATCGACCAATGTCCAGCCCATGAGCGCCTCCGGCCCCGATGCGGAGCCCTTCGAAACGGTCGACCCCTACACGGGGCACACCCTCGCCGAACTGCCGTATCTGGAAACCGCGCAGCTCGACGCCCTGCTCGAGCGCGCACATGCGGCATACCGGTCGTGGCGTGACACCCCGGTGGAGCAGCGGGCCCGGATCGTCGCCGACGCCGCGGGACTGATGCGTGCCCGCAAGAACGACCTCGCCCAGCTGATGACCCGTGAGATGGGGAAACGGCTCTCCGAAAGTGAATGGGAAGTCGACCTGGCGGCGAGCATCCTGCAGTACTACGGCGACAACGGCCCGCGATTCCTGCAGCCCACCCCGCTCGAGGTCGACGAAGGCGAGGCACAGATCGTCAACGCGCCACTGGGTGTGCTGCTGGGCGTGGAGCCGTGGAACTTCCCGCTGTACCAGGTGGTGCGCTTCGCCGCACCGAACCTGGTGCTGGGCAACACAATCCTGCTCAAACATGCCAAGAACTGCGCCCTGACCGCCCTCGAGATACAGAAGATCTTCGCCGACGCCGGCACCCCGGAAGGGGTCTACAACAACCTGTTCCTGCGGCACTCCGACGTCGAGCGGGTGCTCGCCCATCCGGCGGTGCAGGGGGTGTCGCTGACCGGTAGTGACGCCGCCGGTGCCACGGTCGCCGAGATCGCCGGACGGCACGTGAAGAAGTGCGTCCTCGAGCTCGGCGGCAGCGACCCGTTCATCGTGCTCGACGGCGACAACCTGGACGCCACCCTCGATGCGGCGACGAGCGGACGCCTCGCCAACACGGGTCAGAGCTGCGTCGCCGCCAAACGCTTCATCGTCCCCGACGATCTGTGCGACGACTTCGTGGCCGGCCTGGCGCAACGCTTCGCCGCGCTGCGCCCCGGCGATCCCGGCGATCCACAGACCTCCCTGGGCCCGCTGTCCTCGGCGAAGGCCGCGCAAGACCTGCTCGAGCAGGTTCGCGACGCCCGCGACAAGGGTGCGACGGTGGTGACCGGCGGCGGGCAGCCCGACGTGCCCGCGCCCGGAAAACGAGACGCATTCGTCGAAGCGACGGTGCTCACCGACGTCACCCCGAAGATGCGCGCCTACTCCGAGGAACTGTTCGGACCGGTGGCGGTGGTCTACCGGGTCGCCGACGAGAACGAGGCCGTCGACCTGGCGAACTCGTCGAAATACGGTCTCGGCGCCACGGTCTACAGCAGCGATATCGAGCGTGCCCGCGCGGTCGCGGAGCGGATCGACAGCGGGATGGTGTGGATCAACCAGCCGACCTCCACGCAGGCCGATCTCCCCTTCGGCGGCGTGAAGCAGTCCGGATTCGGCCGTGAGCTGTCGGAGTTGGGGATGTTCGGCTTCGCCAACCGGAAGCTGATCCGCACCCTGCCGGATCAGAGCACGTCCGGCGCGGTGGCGGGCTGAGCCGCGTTCACCAGCGCGGTCGGCTTCGTCAGCGGGCCGGCCGGCTCATCGAGGATGGGAGGCACCGCATGCGCGCAGCAGTTCTACGAGAGTTCGGTGATCCGGAGGAGTTGGGCATCGAAGAGGTCGAGGCACCGGTACCCGGGCCCGGCGAGGTGCTGGTGCGAATCCGTGCCTCCAGCGCGAACCCGGTCGACGGCCTGATCCGCAAGGGTATGGCCAATCCCGCCCTGCCGCTTCCGACCATCATCGGCAGCGATGTCGCCGGAGTGGTCGAGCAGGTGGGTGACGGTGTCACCGATGTGGTGGCCGGCGACGAGGTGTACTACACGTCGGAACTGGCCACCGGTGGTGGCGCGTATGCGCAGTACCACGTCGCCGCCGCCTCGATCGTCGCCCCGAAACCACCGTCGCTGTCCTTCGAGGAGGCCGCCGCGATACCGCTCGCGGGCGGCACCGCCTGGGAAGCGATCGTGCGGCGGCTCGAGGTGCGGCCCGGCCAGACCGTGCTGGTACACGGTGGCAGCGGTGGCGTCGGCAGCTTCGCGGTCCAGTTCGCCAAGGCCGCCGGGGCGGCGGTGCTGTCCACCGCGGGGCCCGACCATCAAGAGCTGCTGCGTGAACTGGGCGCAACCCCTGTCGACTACCAGAGCGAGGACTTCGTCGAGGTGGCCCGCGCGCATACCGACGGTCTGGGCGTGGACGCGGTACTCGATACCGTCGGCGGCGCCAATATCGGCGGCAGTTCGAAAGCCACCCGCGACGGCGGGCGAATCGCCACCATACTCGCCCCCGACGGCCGACTCGACGACCTCTACCAGCGCAATCAAACCCTCTACGGGATCTTCCTCACACGGGAACGGCGCCGCCTCACCGAGATGACCCCGATATTCGAACGCGGTCTCGCGGAACCGAAAATCGCGGCAACCATGCCGCTCGACGACATCGTGAACATTCACCGCAGACTCGACAAGAGCCACAACGCCGGCAAACTCGTCATCGCGGTGCCGTGATGAGCGAACTGCCGGCGCCACCCCCGACCACACGCCCCCGCACCATCGCCCGCCTCGCCCTCGCGGGCGGACTCGTCTTCGCCGGACTCAGCCATATCTTCTGGGGCCGCACTACCTTTCGTGCCCAGGTGCCGGACTCCATCCCGCTCGACAAGGACGGCGTGGTGATGGCCTCCGGTGGTGTGGAGATCATGCTGGGCGCCGGTCTCGCCGTCCTGACACGCGATCGGGTCCTGCTCGGCAGGATCGCGGCGGCGTTCTTCGTCGCCGTCTTCCCGGGCAATATCGCGCAATGGCTAAACAAGCAGGACGGGTTCGGCCTGAATACCGATGGGCGGCGGTTCCTTCGCCTGCTGTTCCAGCCGGTGCTCGTAGTCTGGGCGCTGTGGGCCACCAGGGTGCCGCGCGGGCCGAGCCGGAGGTAAACATATGACACAACCGAACGACTTCACATTCGAGAATGCGTACCAGGGCGGGGATGGCCCGTTCCAGGACGCCAAGCCGCCCTGGAGCCTGGGCGAGCCGCAACCCGAACTGCGGGCGCTGATCGAGCAGGGCAAGTTCGGCCGGAATGTGCTCGATGTGGGGTGCGGCGAGGCAGCGATCTCGCTCTACCTGGCCGAACACGGCCATACGACGGTCGGGCTCGACTCCGCGCCGACCGCCATCGAATTGGCCCGCGCCGAAGCAGCCCGGCGTGGCCTGACCAACGCCTCCTTCGAGGTCGCCGACATCGCAGCCTTCAGTGGATACGACGGCCGGTTCGACACCATCGTCGACAGCACCCTCTTCCATTCGATCCCGGTCGACCAGCGCGAGGGATATCAGCAATCGATCGTCCGCGCCGCCGCCCCGGGCGCCTCCTACTTCGTACTCGTCTTCGACCGCAAGGCCCTCCCGAATCCACCGGAGGGGTTCGGCCCCAACCCGGTCACCGAAGACGAACTGCGCGAGGTGGTGTCGAAATACTGGGTCGTCGACGACATCCGCCCGGCACGCATCCACGGCAACAACCTGCCCCGCGACGACCAGGCACCGTTCCGCTTCGAGGACGTCCGTGACGAGCCGGGTGGCCGAACCTCGGTGCCGGGCTGGTTGTTACAGGCTCACCTGGACTGAGGCTCTAGTCCCGGGCAGGCGCCCCGGTCCATCGCGGCCGGCGGCGCTCCCGGAATGCGGCGACCCCCTCGGCGGCGTCCGGCGAACCCATCACCTGGTGGTGCATCTCGGTCTCCCGCTCGGCGACCTGCCGTGGGGTGTAACCGCGAATCGTGGTGTCCCACAGTAATCTTTTCGTCAGCGCCGCCGAGGTCGGCGCCACGTTCTCGGCGAAATCGCGGGCCAGAGTCATGGCCTCGTCCAGTACCGCACCGTTGTCGGCGATCCGGGTCGCGATCTTCAGCTCGAGTGCTTCTCGCGCGGTGAAGGTGCGGCCGGTCAGCAACACTTCCGTGGCCGCCGCGACACCGGCGAGATGAATCAGCGTCCAATGCGACATACAATCCGGGACGACGCCGCGACGCACTTGCGGCACAGCGTATTTGGAGTCGGCTGCCAGGATCCGGAAGTCGGCCTGCAAGGCGATGGTCAGACCGATACCGATGGCGTGGCCGTTCACCGCCGCGATGACCGGAGTGCTCAATTCGAAGGCCGGCGGATCGATCGGGGAGGCAGTGAAATCCGCGCCGGTGGCGTCGAACGGTTCGGAGCCGACGCTCAAGTCGGCGCCCACGCAGAAGCAGTCACCGGCCCCGGTCAGCACGATCGCGCGGATATCGTCGCGAGCATCGCAGTCGCGGTAGGCGGCGCTGAGTAGTCGGCCCATGTCGGCGGTGTAGGCGTTGCGATGTTGTGGGCGGGAGAGGGTCAGTACGGCGACGCCGTCGTCGATGTCGACTGTCAGATCGGGGCTCACCGTTACTCTCCCGCCGCGTGCAGCGCCGCGATCAGTTCGCCGATATCGTCGAGGGCGGGATCGTATCCGGGGAAATAGCAGCAGACCTCCGCGGCCACGGCTCCGAAACGGTCGTAGATCTGGTGCGCACATTCCTGCGGCGTCCCCGCCACCCCGATCGTGCGAACCATCGGTTCGGTGACCAGTTCCCGCATCCGCGCGAACTGCCCCGACTTGGTGCAGGCGTTGAGCTCGGCGTGCACGCCGTCCCATCCTTCGACCTCGAGCACCGGGAGATACGCGGGCGTCGATCCATAGAAGCCGATCAGCGAGGCGACTCCGTCGATCGCGGCCCGCAGTGCCGCGTCCGTCCGGCCCATCGCGACCATGACCTGGGGAATGACCTCGAAGTCGGCCATATCGCGCTCGGACCTGCGCAGCCCCTCGGCGACGGCGGGCAGGGTCCGCTCGGCGAGATGACGTGCACTGTTGAACGGCATGACGAGCAGCCCGTCGGCCACCTCGGCCGCGGTCCGCGTCATGATCGGCCCCAGCGCGCCCAGCAGCACCGACGGCGGCCCGAACGGGTTCGGCCCCGGATCGAATGTCGGCGGCATCAGCGTGTGCGTGAAGAACTCCCCTCGAAAGTTCAACGGCTGCTCGCCCTCCCACGCGGTCAGGATCGCTCGGACTGCCGCCACGGTCTCCCGCATCCGGGCCGCCGGCTTACCCCAGGTGGCGCCGTAGCGTTTCTCGATATGCGGGCGGATCTGCGACCCCAGCCCCAACCGGAACCGCCCCTCGCTGTACACCTGCAGATCGTAGGCAGCGTGCGCCAGATGCAGCGGACTACGCGGACCCGCGATCGCCACATTGGTCATCACATTCGCCGAGGAATTCCCCGCGGCCACCGTCAGCGGCAGAAACACATCGTGCTGCCCCTCGAAGGTGAACAACCCGTCCGCGCCCGCCCCACTGAGCACCCGAGTGTCGTCGAGCACCTTCCGCGGATTCGCATCGACCTGCAGATTGACTTTCACCGGCAACTCCTCGAAGGTGTCGAGCCGAAACTGTCCCACCTCGATAACACCATCACGGGGCAGCGCACGACCGCCCGAGTCCCGGCCTCCGGCATAGACGGAGGTAGCAGGCGCCGGATCGCGCCGACAACCAGCCGGCCCGGCAGCTTCAACCTCTCGATTTGCTGCGGCAACTACCCTTGCGGCCAGTAGGTGATCGCGCAGTACACGGCCACCGACAGCAAGATCGCGAGGATCAGAAGACCGACATCCGATGCCCCCTCGGTGCTCGAGGTCCGGCCACTTCGCGAACGACAGCCGCGGCAGCACCGTCTCCACATCCACCAGGGCCATCACCGCGTTGAGCGTGAGCGCGTCCAGGTGCGTAGTCGACGGGGTCAGCACGGCGTCGACATCTGCCTCGCGCACCAGATCTGGGAGTGGCAGCAGGCTGGCGGCCGGCCAGACGAGTTCATAACCGAGGTACCGCGCGAGGCGCCGCAATTGCGCCTCATCCCAACGCGGCGAGTCGCTGACCTCGTCGGAGATCCAGCCGAGAGCTGTTGGTCTTGCCCTCATCGTCGACCTCCCAGGTCCGAGAGTGGTTGGGTTCGCGCTCGGCGCCGCAAAACTTCTTCCCAACCTGGCGTCGGGACGTAGCGCAATGATGCACCTCATAGTCACCACTGTCTAGTCAGACATATTGGTCTGACGATAGTATCGACATTCCACACCACCCCGACGAGAGGTTTCGACGGTGAGCGTTACCGGGGACGTCGTCCGGCAGCGAAGGAAGGCGTGCGACTATTCGCAGGCCCAGCTGGCGAAGCTGGTCGGCACCGACCAGAAGACCGTTTCTCGTTGGGAGACAGGCGAATCTGAGCCGACTGTGTCGGAGCTGGTTCGCCTGTCGGACGTGTTGGATGTTTCGCTCAACACCCTGGCAGGCAAAACCCCGAGCGGCCTCGACTTCTCCGGAGACTGGTGGTACTCGGGACAAGCGTTCGGCGATACGGCCGAGCGAATCGACTCGCTGGAGCTGCGTATCGAACAGGATGGGCAGTGGCTCCAACTCGCCGGCGCCCGCGCCCGTCCGGTGGCCGAAGGCTCATACGCGTGGACCGGCGAGATGAAGCTGTACGACTCCGAAGCATTCATGGGCTGGTATGTCGCAGCGGACGGTTCGGTGCGGTCGAAGGGGACTTTGTACTTCGAACTGCATCCTCACGGGCAGATGATGCGCGGAATGTGGGCCGGACAGTCCTATGTCGGGTCGGTCGTTCACGGCTGGTGCGCTGTGGCGAGAGAGCGCGCCACGAGCGAAGCCCTGATCCGCGACATGGCCCGCACTCAGGGACACTTGAAGACATGGCCGAACCTGAACAAGTCGTAGATGTTTCGATCACCGCCGGCGATCCGGAGCTCCTGGCGCGCCTGGTCCGCGACATGGTGGATTCCGGGCTGGTGGCGTGCGGCAACATCATCCCCGGGGTACGCAGCATCTACCGGTGGGATGGTGCGGTGCAGGACGATCCGGAGACGCTGGCGGTCCTGCACACCCGCCGGTCGCGGGTGGACGACATCCTCGCGTTCATGGCAGAACATCACCCGGACGAAACGCCACAGGTGATCGCCACCGCGGCCGTCCACACGCATCCGGGTTATCAGCAATGGGTGATCGACAGCACCCGCTGACCGGCAGAACTCTATCCCAGCTCCCCTTCCGATCAGCGGAAAGCGGGCCGGGCCGTACGCTCGTTCCGACTTACCGTCGGTCCTGCACTGTTCGTCAAACGAAAGGCGGGACCGTGAACGACGGGACATCCGCATCCGCCGGCATCCTCGACGTCGTTGTCGTCGGTGCAGGGTTCGCCGGCATGTATGCGCTGCATCGGCTGCGTAGCGACGGTCTGCGGGTACGCGTGTTCGAGGCCGGGGGCGGGGTCGGCGGGGTCTGGTACTGGAACCGGTATCCGGGTGCCCGCTGCGACGTCGAAAGTGTCGACTACTCGTACTCGTTCGATCCGCAGCTGGAGCAGGACTGGGACTGGAGTGAGAAGTACGCGACGCAACCCGAGATCCTGCGTTACGCCGAATATGTCGCCGACCGCTACGACCTGCGCCGCGATATCACCTTCGGCACCCGGGTCACCGATATCGTCCTCGACGAGGCGAGCACCCGGTGGACGGTGCACACCGATGCCGGCGAACGGATCGACACGCAGTATGTGATCACCGCCGTCGGTCCGCTGTCGAATGCGAACGTTCCGGCCATTCCGGGACTCTCGGATTTCGTGGGCCCGATTTATCACACCTCGCAATGGCCGCACGACGGTGTGGACTTCACCGGGCAGCGGGTGGGCGTGATCGGGACCGGATCATCGGGCATTCAGACGGTGCCGAAGGTCGCCGAGCAGGCCACCCATCTCTCCGTGTTCCAGCGCACCCCGAATTTCAGTGTGCCGGCGGGGAACCGGCCGCTCACCGCCGACGATCGACGGGCCCAGAAACAGGACTACGCGGAGCGGCGGCGCGCATCCTTCGCCAGTGGCGGCGGATCCCCGCACAACGCGATCCCGACGCCGACCCTGGACGTGTCGCCGGACGAGCGCCGCGCGGCCTTCGAGAAGCGCTGGGAACTGGGCGGTGTCCTGTTCTCGAAGACGTTCGTCGACCAGCTGACCGACCGCGCCGCCAACGACGAGGCCCGCGCGTTCTGGGAGGAGAAGGTGCGCGCGGTCATCGACGATCCCGAGGTCGCCGCGCTGCTGATTCCTACCGACCATCCGATCGGGGCGAAGCGGATCTGCACCGACGACCACTATTTCGAGACGTTCAACCGCGACAACGTCTCGCTGATCAACCTGCGCGCCACCCCGATCACCGCGATCGAACCGTCCGGCGTGCGGACCGGTGACACACTGCACGAACTCGATGCTTTGGTGCTGGCAACAGGTTTCGACGCCATGACAGGTTCGCTCGACAAGGTGAACATCGTAGGCCGTGGTGGCGTCACACTGCAGCAGGCGTGGCAGGCCGGGCCACGCACCTATCTCGGCCTGGGCACCCACGGGTTCCCGAACTTCTTCAATCTGACCGGTCCGGGTAGCCCCTCGGTGCTGGCCAATATGGTGTTGCACTCGGAACTGCACGTGGACTGGGTTGCCGACGCGATCGCTCACATCGCCGCGCACGACGCGGTGGGCATCGAGGCAACCGAGGAGGCCGTCGAATCCTGGGTGCGGGAACTGTCCGAGCGGGCCGCGGGGACCCTGATGCCGGCCGCGAACTCCTGGTATCTGGGCGCGAACATCCCTGGCCGCCCACGGGTTTTCATGCCCTTCGTCGGAGGATTCGGGGTGTACGGGCAGATCATCGCCGATGTGGCCGACTCCGGCTACAAGGGGTTCGAGCTCATCTGAGGTAGGTCCCGCCCGATCACTCGGGCGGGACCACCCGTTTCGACCTGTCAGGCCGAAACTAGTTCCTCTGCAGCATGTTTCGCTGCAATGTAACCGTAGACGATGCCCTGACCGATGGTCGCTCCCGCACCCGGGTAGCTGGCACCGAAGGCGTTGGCCGCGGTGTTCCCGATCGCGTACAGGCCCTTCAGTATCGCGCCGTCCTCGGTGTGCACCCGGGCATGCTCGTCGGCCACCAGGCCGCCGCAGGTCCCCAAGTCGCTGAGCACCATTCGCACCGCGTAGAACGGCGCCTTGCGCAGCGCACCGAGATTCGGGTTCGGCGCCACGGTCGGATCACCGTAGTAGCGGTCGTAGGCGCTGTCGCCCCGGCCGAACTCCGGATCGTGACCGGCATCCGCGTATTCGTTGATCCGGCGCACCGATTCGATCAGGTTCTCCGCCGGCACCCCCATGGCGCGTGCCAGGTCGGCGAGGTTTTCCGACCGGTGTGCGAACCCGGCCTCGTACCAGGACCGGGGGAGATCCTGGCGGGGGTAGACCGAGCCCGCCAGCACGTAGCTGTCCCGGTACTGCTGATCGAACACGATCCACATGTCCTGCACCGGATCACCGTCGCGTTCGCGAGCCAGTACGGTTTGGCCGAACGTCATGTAGTCGGTGGCCTCGTTGATGAACCGGGTTCCGGTCTGATCCACCACGAGAGATCGGGGCAGTGAGCGCTCGGCGAGCATCACCGCCGGGGGACGACCGGACTTCTGCGCGAAGGCCGGGAACCACCAGGCCTGATCCATCAGTGCGGTCGCGGCGCCGAGTTCGTGGGCGACATTGATGCCGTCGCCGGTATTGCCCTCGGCACCCAAGCTGGCATCCGCGGGCAGCCGCTCGGACTGGTACCGATGCCGGGCCTCGGCGTCGTGGTCGAATCCGCCGGTGGCCAGGACGACGCCACGCCGAGCGGTGACCGTGACCTCGCGGCCGTTCTGATTCAGGACGGCCCCGGTCACCCGATCGCCGGTGTGGATCAACCGCACCAGCGAGGTCTCGGTCCAGACCGGAATCCCCGCGGCGAGCACGCCTTGGAACATGCCGGCCGCCAATGCCTGACCACCCGCCAGATACTCCCGGCCGATCACCATGCCACCAAGGCCCTGGACCAGCCGCTTGGCGATGCGGGGCAGCGCCTTGGCGGGCTTGCGCGCCAGCAGGTTCATCCATTTGTAGTCCGCGCCCGTCACCGGCATCGGAATCGGTGAGGCCATGACTCCCGGGCGCAGCCGGGGTCGCTCGTCACCGAGCACCGAGGCGTCGAACGGACGGCATTCGCAGGTACGGCCCTCACCACGCCCACCGGCTTCCTCGGGGTGGTAGTCGGAGTAGCCCTGCGCCCAGAAGAACTTCATCGGGGTCGTCCGCCCGAGCATGTCGATGGCCGCCGGGCCGTGCGCGAGGAATGCGCGGCTGCGTTCGGCGGGCGCGGAATCGCCGACCACCGATTTCAGGTAGATCTCGGCGGCCTCACGCGCCGCGGGCCCCTTCTCGCGCAGGGCCGCATTGCCCGGGACCCAGAAAGCGCCGCCGGACCGGGCCATCGACCCGCCGACGTAGCTGGTCTTCTCCACGATCAGGGCCGACAGGCCGCGTTCGTGCGCGGCGAGCGCGGCGGCCATGCCGGTGCCCGCTCCGATCACGAGCAGGTCGACGGTCTCGTCGTGGGCCGGCACCAACGGCGGCATCTTCTTCTTCATCGGAACTCCACTTCGGGTTGGGGGCGAAAGGGCCGGACTATCCGGCAAGTACCTCGCGCGTCATCTGCCACAGGCGTTGCCGCGCCGGCTCGGTGTGTGACAGCGACGGGAAGGTCAGGAATCCGTGGAACAGTCCGTCGAACCGGTGCGCGTCGACCGCTACTCCGGCCGCGGCGAGCCGGCGGGCGTAGTCGTCGCCGGCCGCGCAGGGCGGGTCGAGTTCCGCGGTGACGACCACCGCGGGCGGCAGCCCGGCCAGCGAGTCGGCGCGGGTGGGAACGAGGTACGGATCGTCGGTGCCCGCGGGTGCGTACTGAGCCCAGTACCAGCGCATGGCCTCGGTGGTGTTGTAGTACCCCTCGCCGTAGCGCCGGTAGGACTCGGTGTCCAGATCGTCGTCGATCACCGGATAGATCAGGATCTGCGCGGCGATCCGCGGCCCGCCGCGATCACGTGCCGCGAGACTCACGGTGGCGGCCAGGTTGCCGCCGGCGCTGTCACCGGCCACTGCCACCCGGTCCGGGTCGCCCCCGTAGTCCGCGGCGTGCTCGACGGCCCAGTTCAGCGCGGCGTACATGTCCTCCATCGCCGCGGGACCGGGATGTTCGGGCGCGAGCCGGTAATCGACCGAGACGACCACCGCCTGCACCGCGTCGGCCATCGACCGGCAGAACTCGTCGTGGCTGTCCAGATCGCAGAACACGAATCCGCCGCCGTGGCCGAAGACGATCACCGGCAGCGGCCCCGGCTGTTGCTGCTCCGGCGCCAGAATCCGGACGGCGAGGTCGCCACCGGGGCCGGCGATGACCCGATCCTCGGCCACTCGCATGGCGGGCTGCCTGGTCAGCGGGGCCCTCCTGGATCGGATGAGCTCCCGCAACTCCGCCGCCTCGTACCGGGTCACATCCGGGAAAGCTTCCAGTGATTTCAGCATTGCTTCGACTTCCGGGTGCAGATCGGAACGACGTTGTCCGCCCATGGGGTTCCCTTCCCAGCGCTGATCCGACGGGACCGGCCGTGCCGTATGCGGTGCGTCGTCCCGTACTCCTCGGCGTAGAGGGTGCCCGTCCGCACCCCCCTGCGCGGGGTGCCCTTCTGGTGAGCGGGACACCGAATTCCACGGGAGGCCTTTCACCGTGACCCACATCACCGCTATAGTCGAATACCAGAATTGATTTCAGTTTCTGTGGAAGAGGTGTGTGGCATGGTCTCGACGTCGAGCAGCAATGCCCAGTCCGTGATCGAGCAGCAGACGCTGCCCGCCTCGATGGTCGAGCGGATGACGTTGATCCTCGATCTGTTCGACCGGCCACACATCTGCCTACCCCTCGAACGGGTGGCCCGGCTCACCCATCTCCCCCGGTCGACGGCCCATCGCATCCTCGACCAGCTGGTTCGCATGCAATGGCTCGAACGGGTCGACGACAGCTATCGCCTCGGCCCCCGCTCACTCGCACTCGGCGGACGGGAGATCGGGCACGGGGCCCTGCGTGCCGCGGCCGCCCCCGTGCTCCACCAGCTCGCCATCTACACAGGGCTCGTCGTCCACCTCGCGATTCTCGACGGCACCGAGGTCTACTACCTCGACAAAATCGGCGGCCGGCGCGCCCTGCACGTTCCCTCCCGAGTCGGGGGCCGCGTCCCGGCACATCGGACAGCACTGGGCAAGGCCATTCTCGCCTGGCACCTACCCGAACATGTCGATCACGAATACGCACATGCTCCCGACCACACCCGGCCGCTGAACCTGACCCGGTTGCACACCGAACTCGGCCACATCCGCCGCCACCACGGCATCGCCTACGAAACCGGCGAAACGTACCCCGGGATCATCTGTGCCGCCATCGCGCTGCGCAGCCCGGACCAGCCCGTGGCCGCCATCTCGCTCACCAGCGATACCGATGCCCCACTCGCCCGGCTCGCACCCCAGCTGGCCGGCGCCGCCAATGCCATTTCCAACCAGCTGTTCGCCGGCCCGCGGGCAACGGCCCACCGGCCCGGCACCCCGCGGTCAGGACACGCCGTGCCCATATCCACGACGGCCGTTTCCGACGAGGCACCCGCCTGGACCAGGCTCGATGTCGGATAGCGCGACAGCGGGGCGAGGCTCGGGCCGAGTCAGCTGCCGCCCGCCTCATCGGCGCCGGAGAGCGCCCCGGCCGGAGCGCGCCAGCACGAACACGAGGTCAGCAGCAGCCGGGCAGCGGCTCTGATTTCCTTCTCGGCGTCGGCATTCGAGACCTGCTCGTCGATCATCGACACGAGAACGCCCCACCAGGCGAACTGCAGCAGCTTGGCACGGTACAGATCCTCGTCGTCCGGTTCGGCGACGCCGATCGTGCCCAGGATGCAGTCCCGCACCCGAATCTGCATCAGCGTGACGTCGGAGATGACCGGCGGCGCGTACCCCACGGTGGCACTGTGCACCATCGCGGCAGCCAGTCGAGGTCGTGTGATCAGTTGCTGCGCCAGCGCCACGAGCAGATCCCCGACTTCCGCGAGTCGGTCCGGTCGCTGCGTGGGGAACCACACCTCGGTGAACCGCTTGATCTCCTCATGGAGAACCGTGGCGAACAGGTGCGTCTTGGTCGGAAAGTAGCGGTAGAGCGTCGCGATCGCGACCCCGGCTTCCTTGGCGATCTCGTTGGTTTGCACCGCCTCGAAACCGTCACGCTCGCCGAGTTCGGCGGCCGCATCCAGCAGCCGCCGGCGCCGCAGTTCCTGCTGCCGATTCGTCGGCTGAGCCGCGACTTTATCGGGGCTCGGTAACCTTCCCACGGCTCTCCCCTGCCAAGTACTGAAATTAATTACAGCGTGTAACTATATCAGCGCGTCCACCGGAAACGGGTGGGCACGTGCTGCGCTCCGCCCTCCTCCGGCTCGTCCGGATCAGTTCGCCGCGCCGGCCGTCATCCCGCCGTCGACGACGAACTCGGCGCCGTTGCAGTAGCTGGATTCGACGCTCGCCAGGAAGACCACCACATCGGTCACCTCTTCGGGAAGACCGAACCTCGCGCGCACATTGTCACCGCGGTCGACGGTGCCGGTATCGGCGTGACCCGTCATCGGCGTCATGATGCCACCGGGATGGACCGAGTTGACCCGCACTCCGTGTGGCGCCAGTTCCAGTGCCGCCGACTTGGTCAGGCCGCGCACACCGAATTTCGACGCGGTATAGGCGTGATAGGGGGAATGCCCCTGGATCCCGGCCGCCGACGAAATATTGACCACCGCGGCCGGCCGGGCGGCGACCAGCGCGTCACGCGCCGCGCTCAACCCCAGGAACGGCCCGGTCAGGTTGATGTCGAGCACGCGCCGCCACTGTTTTTCGGTATAGGTTCCCAGCGGTCCCCCTTCCAGGACGCCGGCATTGTTCACCAGCACATTCAGTGAACCGAACCGCTCTTCGGTCGCCCGCACCGCGTCGGCCCAGTCCTCGGCCCGGGTGACGTCGAGGTGCACATAGGCCGCGGCGTCACCGAGGCTGCGGGCCAAGTCCTGCCCGGTGTCGTCGGCGATATCGCCGAGCATCACCTTCGCTCCGTGTTCGACGAAGGCCCGGGCGTGGGCCGCACCCATCCCCGAAGCGCCACCGCTGATGAGAGCAACCCGGCCGGCCAAACGTCCGCTCATATGCTTCGTCTCCGATTCTCTACTGGTCGTGGATCCATGGAAGAGGCAGTCCGGCAGGGGTCCGCGGCGGCACGCGGCCCGAGCGCGGAACGGCAGCCGAAACGGCTGTGAGCGACGAAGACCAGGCGCCGGCAGCGCCGGTGATCGCCCTGCTTACACCTGTTCGGAGGCTATACCGGGCGGCAACCACGGGCGTTTTCGTTTCCGGTGACCGGAACGGGCGACGCCGAGCCCCGCGCCCCGGTCGGTACAACAGGATTTCCGGCACGCCGAGTTCAGGAGACCGGCGGCAACAGCACGCACGGGGTTCAGTACACGGAGCAGGAGTGAATATGGGCAGGGCCACCGACAAGACGGTCATCATCACCGGCGGCGCTCGCGGGATGGGTGCGGCGTTCGCGCAACGGCTGGTCGAGGAGGGTGCCTCGGTGGTGATCACCGATGTCCTGACCGAGGAGGGCCAGCGGACCGCGGCACGCCTGGGGGACTCGGCGCTGTTCGCCACCCATGACGTCACCGATGAAACATCCTGGAACACTGTTGTGGCACAGGCGGAATCGACCTTCGGTCCGGTGTCCGGCCTGGTCAACAATGCCGGAATCGTGCATGTGGATCCGATCGAGACGCTCGCCGAGGCGGACTACCGCAAGGTGATCGACGTCAATCAGGTCGGCGTATTCCTCGGTATGAAGGCCGTCGTGGGATCCATGCGCCGGGCCGGCGGCGGGTCGATCGTGAACATCTCCTCCGTCGGCGGCATCATCGGCTTCTCCAACATTCTCGGCTACGCCGCCTCGAAGTGGGCCGTGCGCGGAATGACCAAGACCGCGGCGCAGGAGTTCGGGCCGATGGGGATCAGGGTCAATTCGGTCCATCCGGGTGTCGTGGTGACCGAGATGACCGCCGATTCGATGCGGTCCAATTCCATGTTCCACGATCAGGCGTTGGCGCGTCCCGGCAAGCCCGAGGAGTTGGCGAATCTGGTGCTGTTCCTCGTCTCCGACGAGTCGAGTTACAGCACGGGGTCGGAGTTCGTCGCCGACGGCGGTTTCACCTCCCAGTGATCCGGCGTCCACCGAGCGGCTATAACGCCTGGTAGACCCCTCGGAAAAAGTTCTGTTCCACTCACCAGGAGACGAACGTCACAGCGTCGTCAATACTTGCCAAGCTCTATTCGGTACGGCGAATCCAGCGTTGTGGTAGCGACCTTCAGCCCGCTCACCCAGCAGGTCGCAACCGACCCGTACCCCTCTCGACAGTTCAGGAGCCCCTATGCCGAACCCAGTACTCGACAACATCGTGGCGATCGCCGACGAGATCCGCGCCGGCGCCCAGGAGGGTGAGTCGCTGGGTCGGCTCCCCGACGACATGGCCAAGAGCCTGAAGCAGGCCGGCCTGATTCGTCTGCTGCAGCGCAAGAAGTACGACGGATACGAGGCCCATCCGCGCGAATTCGCGGAGACGGTCATGAAGACCGCGAGCCTCTACGGCTCCGCGGGCTGGGTCGGCGGCATCGTCGGGGTGCACCCGTGGCAGCTGGCCTTCGCCGATCCCAAGGTGCAGGACGAGATTCTCGGCACCGACACCAACACCTGGCAGGCCTCGCCCTATATGCCCGGCGGTGTCGCGGTGCCCGGCGACGGCGGTTACATCTTGAACGGCCGGTGGCAGTTCTCCTCCGGGACCGATCACTGCGACTGGATCTTCCTGGGCGCGATGGTCGGTGGCGCCGACGGTAAGCCGCTGATGCCGCCGCAGGCCCTGCACGTGATCCTGCCCCGCTCGGATTACGAGATCGTGCCCGACTCCTGGGACGTGGTCGGCCTGCGCGGCACCGGCAGCAAGGACATCGTGGTGCGCAACGCCTTCATCCCCGACTACCGGGTGATGGAGCAGGACAAGGTCATCGACGGCACCGCGGCCAAGGAATACGGTGTCACCGAAACCCTGTACAAGATGCCGTGGTCGACCATGTTCCCGCTCGGCATCACCTCGGCCACGATCGGCATCTGTGAGGGCCTGCTCGCCGCCGGTATCGACTACCAGCGCAACCGGGTCGGCGCCACCGGCACCCTGGTCAAGGACGACCCGTACGTGCTGCATTCGCTCGCCGAGTCCGCCTCCGAGATCGACGCCGCCCGGCAGCAGTTGCTGGCCAATGTGGACCGCATCTTCGACAAGGTCGACCGGGGCGAGGAGATCGACTTCGCGACCCGTGCGCAGGTGCGCCGCGACCAGGCACGCGCCGCCTGGCGTGCCGTCCGTGCCGCAGACGACATCTTCGATCGCGCCGGCGGTAACGCCCTGCGCATGGACAAGCCACTGCAACGCTTCTGGCGCGATGCGCACGCCGGTCTGCATCACGCGATCCATGTCACCAGCACCACGTATCACGCGGCCGCCATGTCGTCGCTGGGCGTGGAGGTCCCCGAGGGGCCGCTGCGCATCATGATCTGAGCCCCGACGCAGCCGAACAACAACCCACGACAGCCCATCGAATATCTGCTCCGAGGAGGGCGCAATGACATCGCTGCAATCAGACCAGGACATCCGTGAGATCGAAGCGGCGGCGGCGCCGGTCCGATTCGCTCGTGGCTGGCACTGCCTGGGACTGCTCCGCGACTACACCGACGGAAAACCGCACACGGTCGAGGCTTTCGGCACCAAGCTGGTCGTCTTCCAGGGCGCCAGCGGCAAGATCAATATCCTCGACGCCTACTGCCGCCACATGGGCGGCGACCTCTCCGACGGTGAGGTCAAGGGCGACGAGATCGCCTGCCCCTTCCACGACTGGCGCTGGGGTGGTGACGGCAAGTGCAAGCAGATCCCCTACGCCCGCCGCGTTCCCCCGCTGGCCCGCACCCGCGGCTGGACCACGCTCGCCCAGGACGGTCTGCTGTTCGTCTGGCACGATCCGGAGGGCGGCAAACCCACCGACGAGGTGACGATTCCCCGGATCGAAGGCGCGGACAGCGACGACTGGACCGACTGGCACTGGTACACCACGGTGGTCGACACCAACTGCCGCGAGATCATCGACAACGTCGTGGATATGGCGCACTTCTACTACATCCACGGCTCGATGCCGTCGTACTTCAAGAACGTCTTCGAAGGTCATATCGCCACCCAGTACTTCAACGGTGTTGCCCGGGAGGACTACCCGGCACCCGAAGGACAGCCCAAGATGCTCGGGTCCACCTCCGTGGCGTCCTACTACGGCCCCTCGTTCATGATCGACGACCTGACCTATCACTACGAGACCGGCGACCAGCACACGGTTCTGCTGAACTGCCACTATCCGGTGAGCTCCAACAAGTTCGTCCTGATGTACGGCATCATCGGCAAGATCTCCGAGGATCTGCCCCGCGAAGCCGCCACTCAGGCCGCCATCGCGCTCGGCGACTACATCAAGCTCGGCTTCGAACAGGACGTGGCGATCTGGAAGCGCAAGGCGCGCATCGACAATCCGCTGCTGTGTGAGGAAGACGGGCCGGTCTATCAGCTGCGTCGCTGGTACGAGCAGTTCTACGTCGACGCCGCCGACGTCAAGCCGGAAATGGTGGATCGATTCGAATACGAACTCGATATCACCAAGGCCCAAAAGGTCTGGCGTGCAGAGATTGCCGAGAACATCGCCAAGCAGGCTCAGCAAGCCCAACAAGCCTCCGGATCCGCGACATGAGTGCGCCCCGGACCGACAATCGCCTCGATGACGTACCGATGACATCGGTCGCCTGCGAGGCCTGCGCCGCCCGGGTGCTGGTACGCAAGGCCAGCCCGGACCAGACCAGCATCCAGTGGAATGCCGACGCCCGCGCCGCCTGCCACGAACTCGCCACCTCACCCCTGCCGGGCCCCACCCTCGCGGGGTGCTCCCGGCTCGACGCCGCCGTGCACGACGCGGTGCTCGACGGGAAGCTGACGATCGTGCAGGCACAGTCCGCGATTTCATCGGCCTGACAACAGCATTCGGCGGCCCGCCGCCACAGAGAGGACAGTAATGAGCGATATTCATTCGCTGGGGTACGTCAAGATCGAGATCACCGATATCGACGCCTGGCGTAAGTTCGCGATCGACACCGTCGGCTTCGGCACGGGCAGTGGATCGGATCCGGATGCGCTGTACCTGCGCATGGACGAACACGGTCACCGGTTGGAGCTGACCCCGGGAACCGTCGATCAGGTATTGGCGGTCGGCTGGCAGGCGCGCGACGGTGCGGCCCTGGACCGGATCGCCGCCGCCGTCACCGCGGCCGGCACCACCGTGAAAACCCTGTCGCAGGCCGAAGCGGACGCACGCGGGGTCGAAGCGGTGATCACCTTCGAGGACCCCTGCGGCACCCCGCTCGAGGTGTTCCACGGTCCGAAGCTCGACCACAGCCCGGTCGTGACCGCGCACGGCCACCGATTCGTCACGGGCAGTTTGGGTCTCGGCCACATCGTCATCCCGGTGGGCGACGTCGGCGCGGCGAGCGACTTCTACACCGAGGTGCTGGGATTCGCTTCCCGCGGTGCCTTCCGTATGCAGGCGCCGCCGGAGGCCGGACCGATGCGGATCCGCTTCCTGAGCAGCAACGCCCGCCATCACACCCTCGCCCTGATGCCGCTGCCCGATCCGGGCGCACCGCGCCTGATCCACATCATGGTCGAGGTCGACGAACTCGACGATGTGGGCCGGGCGCTGGACCGGGTGGTCGGTAGTGGGTACCACCTGTCCTCCACGCTCGGGCGGCACACCAACGACAAGATGATCTCGTTCTACGCCCGCACGCCCGGCGGCTGGGATCTCGAATTCGGCACCGGCGGCATGATCGTCGACAACGCCACCTATTCCGCCGAGGAGATCACCGCCGACAGCTACTGGGGCCACGAATGGTCGTGGGCCAAGGGCTGATAACCCTCACCGACAACAGCGACTCCGGACCCCGCCGCTGCATTCTGCACGGCGACGGCTCCGGAGTCGCGGTGTTGCGACGGCTGTTTCGGTCGACCCCCCGGGCTCGACCGAAACAGCCGCAATTCTGTGCTGCGGGTACTACTACCGCGCCTGCAGCGGATCGGGCAGACCGAACTCACCGCGGAAGAACACCAACGGTGCATCCGAAACGTGCGTCCGGAGATCGGTCACCTCCGCCACCACGATCGTGTGATCCCCGGCCTCGTGCTCGGCGACCACGTTGGCCTCGACATAGGCGAGCGCGCCGTGCAACTCCGGAGCACCGTTCCCGCCGGCCGACCACTCGATACCGTCGAACTTCTCCGCCCCGCTCTTGGCAAACGACAAACAGAGATCGCGCTGGTCGTGCGCGAGCACATTGATGCACAGCCGTTCCAGCGGCCGGATACGCGGCCAGGTGGTCGACGACTTCGCCGGACAGAACGACACCAACGGCGGCTCCAGCGACACCGAAACCAACGACTGGCAGGTGAAACCCAGCGGCTGCGTCCCGTCCCACGCCGTCACCACCGCGACACCGGTGCAGAAATTGCTCATCACCGCACGTAGCGCTGCACTATCGACCACGGACACCGGAGTATCGGACATCTACTTCTCCCTCGACAATCGGAACGCCGAGTTCCATCCCAACATCGACCACCGGGGCTGTCGCGGGATCCTCCCGACGAGTGGGAGGCGCCGAGCTATGGCAGCACGACCAGACGTTTTCCACGTAGATCGGTGCGTTGCCACCCGGCTTCGATGTCACTCAGCGGGATCGCGGCCAGGTCGAAGACGAGCTCGCCGACCCGGGCCCACTGCACGATCTGCTCGTACACGGCGCCGATGAGCTGCGCGTCGAGCCCCTTGGCCGCGCCGTAGATCTCGACTCCGGAGGTGCGCAGACTGTCGGCGGCGAGGGTGAGCTCGCGACCGGCGGACTCTCCCACCTGGACCAAGCGGGTCGGTTTGCCGAACGCGAACGACTCGGGCACCAGGGTGCGCAACAGGATCTCGGTCGGCCGTCCCCACAGGTAGTCGACCACGACGTCGTAGCCGTCTCCCGCCTCATCGGTGAACGCACGCGCCAACTCGTCGTCGCCGACGGCGGTATTGATCACGGCGTCAGCTCCGAGAGCCCGCACACTGCGTAGTTGATCGTCGTCCCGGCCCGTCGCGACGATCCGCCCCGCACCGAGGAGACGGGCCACTTGGACCGCGAGCCGGCCGGCGACACCGGTGGCCCCTTGGATCAGGACCGTCTCGCCGGGAACGAAACCGGTCTCCTACATGTAACTGCTCAGTCCTCGGAAATTGGGATGGGATCGGCAATGATTCCTGTGCTGACTAGGTGTGGACCAGGTTCGGCCTGCGCGCACTGGTCGGAAAAAGATCGGATCATCATTTTGTCGGAGCGCCGGCCCTGAATTTTTTGATATCCGAGCACCATGATCGCCGCGACAGGCTCGCCGGATATGTTGATCAATTGGACGAGGGCGGGCACCGCAGTACCAGTGTCGGCGATTTGCCACCCGCATCGCCAAGATTCCACGCAGTCGAGCAAGCGGGTGTAGTCGTCATCAGCGACCGTCATCAGCAATAACGGGCGGACCGAGCCCGTTGTAGCGCCACCGCTCGCGTGAACGACATCGAGGGCCTGAATGAAGAGTGGCTCGATGCCCGCAGCGGTCGAGTCGACCCAGTGGTGGAGCCATTGCTCAGCCAGATCGATCACATACGAGGAAACGACGATGCTCGGCAACGATGGCCGGTTGGCGGCTGCGATCAGGGCGGACAAATGGGTGGCGCCGGCTAGATCACCGCGCATAGCGCACGCTAGGCCGGTGGCGATCATGTGCCGGTAGCGCTCATACTCCGTCAACGGAAACAGGGCGACAAGCTCACTCAATGATGCCATGAGCGGGACGGACGCACTGTACCCAGCATGGATGGTGCGCATGGGGATTTCCATGGCCACCACGAGCAGTCGTTCGGCAACCCCCAGCACGAGATCGGGTTGCTGTTCGACCAGCTCACGGATGTCCGCGACCACGTCACATGCCTCGGCATACCGGAGCACGCGGGCCAGAGCATGCACGAGTTGGGTTCGAGAGATAATCCCGTTGTATACATCTCGGGGATCGTGGGCGACCACGTAGCGGTGTGCGAAGTCGACTTCGTCGTCACGAGCATCGGATTCGAAACGATGTTCCAGCTCACGATTCATCTCGAACAGGTCGACGTAGGGTGCCACACAGTCAGACGAGAGCGCCTGCCGACCGCGTTCGACGAGCCCGTCATACAGTTCGGTGGGCTGGTCTCGTTTAGCTGCGGTGCGCTGCATAACATCGGCGACGGTGGTCGCCGCGATCCGTGCCTTGGTCAGCGTCTCGGCTGAGACATACCCTGCCGCTGAGTCGGCGATGTCCAGGCAGGAAGTGACGGCATCGATGATCTCGTGTTCTGGCGAGTCGTTTTGCATCCGGAGTTGGGCTAGTTGGGCCACCGATTCCAGTAGGTTTTGTGGTTCCATTTGGTGGTGCATCAGCAGCCGGACCTCATACTCCAGCAGAGGGATCGCATCCTGTGTCTGGCCACGAACTTGGTGGAGGTGAGCAAGGTTGCCGAGCAGCGGGGCGATCTGCCACGGAGCGGGCCCGCTGTCCCCGATATGACGCAGCAGGGTGGCCGCGTGGTGGGCGACGAGGGCAACAGAGACGTAGTCACCGTCGCGGGCGAGCACCCAGAACCAGGTACCCAAATGCACCGCAGTCGTTTTCATCGCCTGGTCGTGGTCATATCTCGATCGCACGATCTGTTGAATGATGTCGTTGATTTCCAGACGCAACCGTAGTTCCGGCGGCACGTGCGCCCGAGGACTGCGGTAGTAATCGACCAACGACACCGACTCGAGCACCCTGCGCGCTGCCGCATGAGGAGCGGCAGGATCGCGCCTGGCGGGCAAGACCGAGCCTTTCGCGTCGGCGAAGGCGTCTTCTTCACTGCTGATCGCGCACACATACGTCAGGTGCGCAGGAAGGTCGCGCGGTGCCAGAATGCTGGCGACCGATAGCATGTTCCGGGCCACGGCCGCCGGACGGTGGTTCGCCGCGAGGCTGTCGATACGGTCCAAGCACATACCGATCGCTGCCAGCAATGGACGCGGATAGTGGGGAATTTCCAGGCTGATATCACCGATGGCATAGGTTTTGATCTCGGATACATAGCTGCGCACAGCGTCGGTGATATCGCTGTTGGATCCGAGGTAGGCGCTGGCAACCTCGAGTGCCAATGGCCAGCGACCCAGCTCGCGTGCCAGAGTATCCAGCAGTTCGATCTGCTCGGCATCCAGTGTCTCGATTTCGAAGCCGAGGCGGGTACTGAGAAGGTGCCGGGCCTCATCGCCTTCCATAATGTCGACATCGATTGGAGCAAATTCGGGCCAGCCGCCACGATCCAGGGTGGTGACCAGAACATGCCCCCATCCGGCCGTCGGCAGCCACTGTTGCACTGCTCGAGCTGATCGGGCGTCATCCAGGACGATCAGCCACGTCCCGGGGAACCTGGCCAGCGCAGCGCGGAACTCGGTAGCCAACCGTTTCCGAGCCCACGAGCCCGGGTCGTCGAAGCCGAGCAGTCCGCCCTGAGCCAGGATCGAAGCGGATACTGCGTCGTCGTCGACAGCGTTGAGCCACAGGATCCTGTCGTAGGCGTGGCGGTGTGCGTGGGTATAGGTGGCCGCCAGCCGGGTCTTCCCGATGCCGGATCGCCCTCTCACGACACACCGCTGTACCGTCTCGGTGCACACTCCGGCGTTCAACGTGGCAGTCAGCTTTTCGAAAAGGGCGCCCCGCATCGTCGTCCCGGGCGGTGGTACCTGCGCGATTCCTTCCCCGCTATCGACGACTCCAGCCACCTGCGCAAGCACGAACGGCCCTGTCGCCAGGAGGTCGCTGAAGTCCTCGCGGCGCAGTTGAGACTTCGGCGACCGAGCGGCAAGTCCGAACACGGCCGCGATGAGCCTTCCCATCAACACCTCAGCCGACCGTTCCCCCAGCGATAGACCATGCTCGCGGCGCCACTGGCGCACCCGATCCTTGACGCGATCGTGGAATTCGTCCAGATCTGCGTCCACCGTCACGATCCGGCACCGCCGCAGTCGAGCCAGACTGCTCGCATCGGCTGCTCGAAGTTGTCCAGCAACATCGACCGACCGCGCCGCTACAGCCACGAGTGCGCCCCGGAATTCAGCATCGTCGATGGTGGACTCCAGCACCGCGTTGACTGCCTCCATATCAGCGGTCGGCGCGGTGTTGACGACGAACTCGTACTCAGACGCGTCGCCGAATTCGACCATCCGCAGCAGCCCGCTCAGCAATTTCCCGATGCCCGTACTGCGGCTGGACGTGTACTTCACCTCAACGAGCCGCAAGTCAGTGTCAACAGCGGCGTCGCGGACCGTGAAATCCATTGCCCGACGCACAGAGTCGACCTCACGGATATCCTCGACCGCTACGATGCGGTCTCGGGACTGACCGTCCGATCGCACCATATCCAGTAGAACCGAGAGCGTGTAGAGGTACTGGAACTGAAGGCCAGCCGCAGCAGCGGCACCCCCTATTGCTGCCATCAGTTCATGGTGCCACAGGCCAGCACGAACCGAACGAAATTGATTGCATCCCTGGCCTATCAGTCGGTTCTAGACACCTCGATCGAAGCGGGCTGGATGCCAGGTGGAGTCGGGATACAGATGTCGAGACATCGTGTCGGGAACTGTGAGTGCCCCTTGTAGCTGGATTCCAACCAGATACGTTCCGACCCAAGGACCATCGATGTATGAACCGTCATCGCGTACGTCGTCGATGCCCTGCATGTGCGGTGATGCTGCCCGCTAGCGCACATCCGCGGCGCCGGTACTGCTCGTCGGCCTGCGTCGCTCGCGCCTACCGATTCAGGAAGCGGTTCGGCACACCCTGCGAGCGTCTACGCACCACCGGTCAGCGTTTGGATGCTGGTGCTGGGATCGTGTGCCCGGGGTGTGGCAACCAGATCTTCCCTGGAGCACCGGGCATGCGCGCAGACGCCCGGCACTGTTCGCCCACGTGCAGACAACGCGACTACCGCCAGCGCCACGACGAAAGACTTCGTGATCATGACGGATAGCCGTGACACGGTCACGCATCCCGTCATGATCAGCGGCGACCTTGTCGGTCCCCGCCTTCACACTGGATTCGAAACCAGCGCCGGAAGACGCAAACCGAAGGGGGACAGCAATGTCGAGCCACCCATGGTTGGAACGCGCGATCGAGCCGGAGACGGGCACGACCGCGCTGTATGCATATCTGCCATACGAGGGCAGTTCGAATCGGAGATGGCTCAGGCGGGCACTGGGCAGTAACCGAATCCACCTCAAGCCCGTTCAACGCCACGGCCTGACCGTGTGGAGACTTGGCCGCAGACACATGCTGCCGCTCGCGGCGGCGATGGCAGACAAGTACGGTGAGATCGAGATGCGGATCGAGTTCTCACGAACGATGGTGTGCGACACCAACTGCCAAGATGCCGATCCCAGCTCGGTCTTCAAATGCGTCTGCAAATGTGGAGGTGAAGACCACGGCGGAATCGGCCAACACAGCGACTGGTACCGGTCCGGGCGAACCACTCTCGTTCGGACCGAAAAAACCGAGGTCCAGCAAGTAACCATCACTCGCGGCCAGATCCGCCTACGCGCCCCCGACGGTGAAGCACCGGAACCCACCACCGAACGGACGCAACCACCGACGCCCCGCCCCCAGCCACTGGATTCGAAGCCAGCACCCCAACTGCAGCAGCCACATGCACCGGAACCGGTTTCCGGCCCAGTAGTAGTCCCGGCCGAGCACCGGTTCGGTGACGTCGGACGTACTCCCAGCCAATTCGTCGCGCAGGCCTCCAGCCAACCGCCCAGGCCAACGCCGGCACCAGGAAGGTCACGCGTCGGCATATGGGTGACGGCGGCCCTGCTGGCGGTCGCCGCACTGGGTGGCGGCACATGGCTGGTGACACACACCAACCAGCACGCCGACGTCAGCCAGGTGACAAATCAGGAGACACCGCAGCCTTCATCCTCGCCCGAACCGTCACCCGCCGCCTTACTGCCCCCAACCGAGGAGGCGGCAGCACCGACATCGCAGTTCCCAGCAGGGTGCTACCCGTTCCAGCCGGACTGCTGACATCGAGAGGGAGAAGCTATTCAGCCAGCCAGCCCACACCAAGATGACCGAAGAGGTTTCGATCCCGAATGACTGCAATTGCACAGCAGATGGTCGCCATCCTCGGCGTTGTCATCGGAGCCGGCGCCACCTATGCAGCGACGATGATCACCGAGCGCACGAAGTGGAGGCGATCCCAGGCGGCGAGGTGGGATGACAAGCGGCTTGCCGCGTACAACGACTACGCGCAGGTCCTGAGGCGATACTCCGATGTCGCCTTCCGACTCTCGGCTGCGCGGGGTTACCAGACCATCAGCCAGCCACTGGATCCCGATGTTGGGGCGTCACGCCTCGCGGGACTTCCATTCCGAGCGGGCGGCTTGCGGGAGGCCGTGATGCTGCTCGGGTCCCCTACTGCGGTCACGGCCGGACGAGCGTGGTTCGACAAACTGGTCCAGCTGGGGCACATCGCGCAGGGCCGGGAGGCCAGCCATACCGAGTTCGCCGGTCTGGTGGTGTCGATAGGCATTCATCGGGGCGCGTTCTACGCAAGTGCCCGCGACGATCTGGGCGTCACGAGCGGAGAGCTGCCCTCGTCGGCTTTCACCCGCAAGCCTCCGAGCATGATCACTGACGGTGCAGCATCGGATCGGCCTGACGAGGGGTCCGAGGTCTTCTAGATAGACCGGTTGTAGACCGGCTGTCTCGAAGCCTTGGTTTCGAGACGGGAGTTCGGTGTGTT
>NZ_BDCA01000027.1 GCF_001613265.1 Nocardia vermiculata NBRC 100427 | reverse complement strand
GGCCGATGCGGGCCGCCGGGGCGACGAGAAGCCACAGCACCGGGGCGGCGAACACCGGGGCGGGGACGGCGGGGCCGCGTGGCCGCACCGGAAAGCGTTGCGCTGCCACCGGATCGGCTACCGATGGAGCTGAATTCATCGACCGCGGTACGCATCTGACGACCTCCATGAATGACGGGCGGACGGATCTCGGGCTGCGAGCACCGGCACGTATTCGATCATGTGTTCGAGGAACTGATGTTCGAATTAGTATCACGCCGAGGCGACGAAGTCACCCGCCGCGCCGACATAGGTCGAACAGATGTTTGAAACCTGACCGGACACGGACTACATTCGAAGCACGCGGTCCGGCGGCGCCGGCAGGACGCAACAAACATCCACGAACGGAGGACGGCGAGCGTGAGCGAACGTACGGTGGTCGGACACGAGAAGACGGCCGCGAGCGGCACGCCCGCGGCCGGTGCGGCGACTGTGCCCGCAGGCGGTGCCGAGAATTCCGGTACCGGAGCGGAACTCACGGTCAGGCAACGCAGAGTTCTCGAGGTCATCCGCGCCTCGGTCACCGACCGCGGCTATCCGCCGAGCATCCGGGAAATCGGCGATGCCGTCGGACTCACCTCCACCTCGTCGGTAGCCCACCAGTTGCGCGCTCTCGAACGCAAGGGCTACCTGCGCCGCGACCCCAACCGCCCTCGGGCCGTGGATGTCCGCGGCCTGGACGAGACGGCCGTACGTGCCACCGGCGCGGCCCCCACACTGCGCGCAGTGGCCACCGAGGGGTCCGAATCGACTCCCGAGCCCACCTACGTTCCGGTACTGGGCCGGATCGCGGCCGGTGGTCCCATCCTCGCCGAGCAGGCGGTGGAGGACGTCTTCCCGCTGCCGCGCGAACTGGTCGGCGAGGGTTCCCTGTTCTTGCTGAAGGTCGTCGGCGAATCGATGGTCGATGCGGCGATCTGCAACGGTGACTGGGTCGTGGTGCGCCAGCAGAACGTTGCGGAGAACGGCGATATCGTCGCCGCGATGATCGACGGCGAAGCCACCGTCAAAACCTTCAAGCGGACCGGCGACCAGGTGTGGCTGATCCCGCACAACCCGCTGTTCGACCCGATCGACGGTAACGACGCGCAGATCCTGGGCAAGGTCGTCACCGTGATTCGTAAGGTCTGAGCGACCTCAGCTGCCTCACCCTCGCGCGCCGGCCACACCGTGCGGTCGGTGCGCGGGGCCGTGTGACTGCTCGCAATGCCCGGCACCGACCACACTTCCCAGTTCGATCAGTTCGGGCTGTGCATGATCGAGCTGCAGGGTGGCATGTTCGATGTGATGGGATTCCGACAACCAGTGCGCCAGATCCTGGCGCACTGCGTGACAGTCACGGCCGGGCTCGGCCAGCACATGCGCCGACAGCGCCGGCGATCCGGAAGTGATCTCCCAGATGTGCAGGTCGTGCACCTCGACCACGCCATCGCGCGCAACCATTCCGGCCCCCACCACATCGGGGTCGATATCGGCCGGCGCCGCCTCCAAGAAGATGCGGCTCGCCGCCCGCACCAGGCCGACCCCGGCCTTCACCATCAGCGCAACCACGACCAGCGTCGCAATGGCGTCGGCACGTTCGAAACCGGTGAACATGACGACCACACCGGCGACCGCCGTGGCGAGGAATGCGTACAGATCGGTGAGAATGTGCTGGAATGCGCCCTCGACATTGAGACTGCTCCGGTTCGCCCGCGAGATCATCCAGGTGGCAACGAGGTTCACCACCACGCCCACCAGAGCGGTGGCGAGCACCAGGCCGCCCGACACCGCCGGCGGATCGATCAGGCGCCGAATCGCCTCGTATGACAACCACGCCGACAACACCAGCAGCGTCAAGCCGTTGGCCTGCGCCGAGAGAATCTCGACGCGCTTCCAGCCGAATGTCATACGTCCGGCGGCAGGGCGCGCGGCCAGACGAATGGCCCACAGCGCCAAAGCTATCGAGGCGGCGTCGGTCAGCATGTGCGCGGCATCCGACAGCAACGCCAGTGAGCCGGCGAGGACGCCGGCCACCGCCTCACCGAGCAGGAAGCAGACGATGACGGCCAGCGCACCGGCGAGCCAGCGCCGGTCGCTGTTCGGTGTCGCGTGGGCATGTGTATGCACCTGCCCCGAGCCGTGTGAATGTCCGGCACCCATGCGAGAAGCTCCTCTCTGTCCTCGCCAGACTATGCATACATCGCTATGTATGCAATCCCGAGACGGGACACCCTTCCGGGACCGCACAGTTTCCGGATGCCGTGAACCCGACCGGCGAGTAGTGTCCGAAGTCCGCGAGATTGGCGATAACGCATTGCTTCGGATCGCTATTTGCATGTTCGGCGATTCTTTTCGACATTCCGGGAACAATCCCACCTCTGAAACGCCCGAATAGCACCGGATTCACCAAGGTGCCCCCGGTACGGTACGGTATACAGAATCCCAGTTGCTCCGTGTCAGTGCGAAAGGGCTCGATCATGGCCAAGAAAGTCACCGTCACCCTCATCGATGATTACGACGGTAAGTCCAAAGCGGACGAGACCGTACAGTTCTCTGTCGACGGTGTGGCGTATGAAATCGACCTGTCGACATTGAATGCCGGGAAGCTACGCGGAGCCCTCGAACCGTGGACGGAAAAGGCACGCAAGGTCGGCCGTTTGAAGGTGGGCGGCAGCACCCGCGCGAAGTCCGCAGCCGACCGCGAGCAGACCGTGGCGATCCGGGAATGGGCCAAGAAACACGGCTATAACGTCTCCGCGCGGGGCCGCATTTCCTCGGAAGTTGTCGCGGCCTATCACAAAGCCAGCAAGTAGCAAGGGCCGGCTTCTTTCGACCGGCGTACCACTCCCACCGAGCGGGCCCGCAGTATCACGTGACAGCCGTGGTAGTGCGGGCCCGCTCGGTGCTGCAAGCAGTTCTCCGGCACGGCAAGTACACGACAACGCGCTCGCTCCGATGTCGATACACACGCGCGACACAGCGCCTGGCCGACGTGCTCCGGAGACTGTTCGTGCCTCGCCACGCTACCGGCGCCACCAGCCGGTTTCCGGGAGCTCATGTGATCGCCGCGGTAACGCCACCGCGGATATACCGAGGAATTGCCGGCTATCCGAGCACACATCGGAAATGTTGCTCGGAGCGATGGCGAAGCCTGCAATGCCGCCGCGGCACGATTCCCCACCGTATTCGACAATGCGGCGATCGCCCTCGGTATCGGCGATGCCGAGCGCCGCGTGATCGATGTCGATCCGGCCTTCGGCGCGATGCTCGATGGCACTCCGTGAGTATCCGCTCACGGAGTGACGTCACCGAACTGATACATCTCGGATCGCATCGAATTGCGTCGGCATCTACACGAAGAACTGCTGGTCACAGGTTCCGGGACGGTTCACATGGAATTGCGTTATCCGCACCGTCGCCAACGACGGCCGATCCATCAAGGCAATCGGCGTCGTGCACGACAAGCTGTCCCGACCCCGGCTGCCGACGGTCGACGGTCGACGACACCACACAACGCCGGGAATTGCAGCCCGAATTTTGCAGCACCAAGATCGCTACGGCACCCACGAGCCTGCCGAACCGCAGGCTATCGGTCGAAGTACGCACCGCCGTGATCACTCCCGCCGTCCGGATCACGACCGCGGACTTTCTCGGTGCCCCGGAGGACAGGTTCCGGTCCGTCGGCTGCGCCTGAGGCCACGCCAAGGGTGATCGTCCGCCGGTGCGCCGCGCGCATCATCGCCGATGGCCGGGGTGGTGACATCGCCTCGTCACCGGCCGTCCGGCACGGCACCACAGTCCACCGCTTCGAGACTTGTCACAAAACACCTTCTGCGCGTATCGATCCCGGTTACAAAGGAGTACCCGCCGGTGCGCTCGAACAACCGGCCCGCGAGAAGTGTACGAAGGTGACTATCCAGGTTTTCGACACCGCCGTCGAACTGCCCGTCGGCCGCAGCGCCGTCTGGGAGCTGCTGGTCGACCCGCAGCTGTATCCGCGCATTTTCACCGGAATCGGCGCCTGCGAACGGGTCGAAACCATCGCCGGCACGCCCGTGTGGCGACTGCGCATCGGTACGGCCGGCACGGAGGTCCGCTCCATATCGCTCACCATGCGCGTCGTGCGGCCGGGGCACGACGCCGATCTGTCCTGCCCGGTGACAGGCAGCTTCGCCGCCGTGCGCCTGCACGACGCCGAGGGAGGCATCCGGGTCGCGGTCACCTGTTTCGCCGACAGCAGCCTGCATTCGGTGGTGGACACCGCGTCGACCGGCGCCGCGCGCGCGTGGGTCGACGCGGGCCTGAGCCGGCTCCGTGAATTGACCACGGCCGCGCCGACTTCGGTGGTGGCCAACGGCGAGGGCGCACCGCTGCGACGACACGCGGATGTGGCCCGCCACATGCTGCGGACCGGGATCGTGCGCACGGCACGCCCGGATCGCAGTATCGGACAGCTGCGCGGCCTGAACAGATGGGGCTTCAATCTGGCCGGCGGCTACGCGGCCGCCGCCGCGCACTCTCCCGATCGCGTCGCGGTCGTCGACGATCGCGGCGCCCGCACCTTCGCCGAGATCGACCGGCGCAGCAGCGCGCTGGCCGCCGCGATGGCGGAACTGGGTCTACGCAGCGGCGACGCGGTCGGACTGCTCGCCCGAAACCACTGCGGCATGGTGGAAACGATGGTGGCGGCGGGCAAGCTGGGTGTCGACGTCATCCTGCTCAACGCCGGCCTGTCGGCGCGCCGGATCGAGGAGATCGTGCAGCGGCATCGGCTCACGCACGTATTCGTCGACGACGATCTGGAATCGCTGATCCACTACCTGTCCTCGGCCGTCGTCCGGATCTCCACCGACGGCGGTGGCCCGGATCGAGACGGAATCGAGGATCTGATCGCCCGGGGTACCCCGGGGTTCCGGAGACCGGCCCGGCCGGGACGCCTGGTCGTGCTGACCTCGGGGACGAGCGGCACTCCCAAGGGTGCGCGGCGGCCGCATCCGAAGGGGTTCGCCACCGTCGCCGCCCTGCTCTCACGGATCCCGTTGCGGATGGACGACACCATGCTGATCCCCGCGCCGCTGTTTCACACCTGGGGCCTGGCGGCACTGCAGTTGAGCACCGCGCTGCGCGCCACCGTGGTGCTACCGGCACAGTTCGAGGCCGGGGATACGCTGCGTCGAATCGCCGAGCACCGCGTCGGCACGGTGATTCTGGTGCCGACCATGGTGCAGCGGATTCTCGATCTGCCGACCTCGGTGCGCGCTCGCCACGACACCTCCAGCATGCGTATCGCTGCGAGCTGTGGCGCCCCCTTGGCCGCCGCCACGGTGCTGCGCTTCGCCGATCGCTACGGGGATGTGCTCTACAACGTCTACGGCTCCACAGAAGTCTCCTGGGCCACGATCGCAACTCCCGAGGACCTGCGTACCGCGCCGGCGACCGCAGGACGGCCACCGCTCGGCACCAGGATCGCGGTACTGGGACCGGACCACACCCCGGTGCCGCGCGGCGCCACCGGACGCATCTACGTGGCCAATCACATGCTGTTCGACGGCTACGTCAACGCCCCTCCGCCGCGAGAAGCCGCAGGGATGCTCGACACCGGAGATCTCGGGTTCCTGGATGCGAGCGGGCGCCTGTTCATCGCGGGCCGCGACGACGAGATGATCATCTCCGGTGGTGAGAACGTTTTTCCCCGACCGGTCGAGGAGGCATTGGCACATCTGCCGCAGATCACCGACGTGGCCGTGGTCGGGGTCCCCGATCGGGAGTTCGGGCAGCGCCTCGCTGCGTTCATCGTCAAACGCGAGGGCTCGGGTCTGGACCCGGACATGATCCGCACCTATATCCGTCATCGGCTCAGCCGGTTCTCGGTGCCGCGCGATGTCACCTTTTTGCCGTCGCTGCCTCGTGGCGAGACGGGCAAGGTGCTCAAACGGTTACTGACCGGTGATTCCGGCGAGCTGACCGCCCTGTCGCAGCCGGCCACCGGACTGTGACGACTCACTGTCTCCCGTCACGATCGGCGCGTTGAGCACCCCGATCCAGGAGGTCGCAGCACCGCATTCCGTCGCCGTTCCGGCCGCGCCGTACGGCCTGCCGACGGCGCTGCCACGCACCCGTGATTGTGAGATGCCCTGAATTCCTCCGATATTCGCCCTACGCCCCGGCAAATACGCTGCAGCCGTGGCTACTCGATGTCCGGCCACCACGCCCCGAGACGGTGAGCCGTGATAGCCTGAACGTGATAAACGCTAGCGTGATAATCACGCTTTATCGTGCGATGAAAGCGACTGGGGCGGAAAAGATTTCGTCGATACTATGATCACCACTCAGCAGTGTTTCGATTCGGCGGCCTCCCGATACGCCCCGCACGCCGATACGCTGGCCCGCATGGGAGCCCGACTACGCACTGCGCGCAAACTACTGCTGGGCCGCGAGATCGAACATATGATCAGCGCGGCCGGGGTGAGCCAGGCGGAGGCGGCCCGGATCATCGATACCAGCCAGAGCCGTATCGCGATGCTGCTGGGCGGTGCGGGCTCGATTACCGTCGGAGACCTCGAGCGTCTCGCGGTCACACTCGGCTTCTCCGATCCCGGGTATCTCGACAGCCTCGAAACGTTGCGCCGCGACAACCACAAACGCGGATTCTGGAATACCGGACATCGCCGGGCCTACCTCGAGGAGTTACGGCTACTGGTGGACCTGGAGGCACATGCCAGCCTGCTTCGGGTGGCCGAGGCCGAGATCGTGCCCGGCCTGATCCAGTGCGAGTCCTATATTCGGGCCCTGCACGAGCCGCCGCCGGGCTCCCGCACTGCCGGAATCGACCGCACAACGACCGTCGACGATTCGGTGCGCGCACGACTGGCTCGCCAGGACGTCCTCGCCGGCACCGATGCACCACATTTCCATGCCGTCTTGTCCGAATCGTGCCTGCGGCGCGAATACGGCGGTCGCACGGTGATGGCCGAACAGCTCGAGTATCTCCTCGCCCTGTCCGAGCGGCCCAACATCACCGTGCAGGTGCTCCCGTTCGCCACCACCACTCGTGGCGCCGGAATGGAGGACCGCTTCACGCTGGTCCGGGTGCCCTCCCCCGGAGCCGCGGGCGACCTGGACATAGCGATCGTGGAGAGCCAGGGCGATATCCGCTACATAGACCACAAACCTGCGGTGCGCGCACGCGAAACCGTCTGGGACCGATTATCCACGGCGGCAGAAGATCCCGATCGGTCGTATGCGTTCATCGATCGGATCGCGCGTTCGTTCCGACGCGGGAGCGTCACCCGGACGTGACCGACCGTCCGTAATCTGCATAGCCTAAGGAGTGCCGGGCAGCCATGAGCGACAACGACTTTCCACCGATCGAGATCGACACCACCCGCCCTTCGGCGGCGCGTTTGTATCATTACTACCTGACCGGTCAGGCGCTGGTCGACGTCGACAAGATCTTCGGTGAGCGCATGTTCGCGATGTTTCCCGAGATCGGGACCTGGGCGCGACACAATCGCGAATTCCTGCGCCGTTCGGTGAGTTTCATGGCCTCACGCGGGATCCGGCAGTTTCTCGATATCGGTGCCGGCCTGCCGGCTTCCGGCAATACCCACGAGATCGCCCGGGCGCGCGCCCCCCGGGCCCGGGTCGTCTACGTCGACAACAACACCGAGGCGGTGCTGCGTGGCCTGGAGTTGTTGCACGGCACCGATGCGACGGACATCACCGCAGTCGTCGACGGTGACCTCCGATGTCCCGACGACATCTTCGATCATTCCGAGACCCGGCGGCTGATCGATCTGGATCAGCCGCTGGGCTTGTTGATCATCAGCGTGTGGCCCTTCGTCCACGACAGTGACCGTCCGTATCAACTGATGGCCCAGCTGCGCGACCGGCTCCCCCGCGGCAGCTATGTGGCGATGACCCATGCGAGCTCCGAAGATGCCTCCGACGAGGTGGCGCGCGTGCTGGCCGCGGCTACCGAACTCTACAAACAGACCTCCGACCCGGCCACTCTGCGGCGGCGTGACGATTTCGCCGCCTTCTACGACGGCCTCGAACTGCTCGCCCCCGGGATCGTGCATGCACCCGATTGGCGGCCCAACGGACCGGTGGACATGGCGGATCCGGCGCGGCCGTGTAATTTCGCGGCGGTCGGCTACAAGCCTTAGCCGACATGGTCGGCGCGGCGGTCCGCGCATCGGTGCGCCGGCGGTTTTACTCCGTAGAAAGGGCATCCGATGATGCGGCCACCGACCTTCACCGTTGGCGAATTCCGCAAAGCCTCAGCCAGTTCCCCGCACCAGAACTGCGTGCGCGTCGCCCGTAAACACGGATGGACAGCCATCTGGGACGACAAGTGCGCCACCGGCACCACCACCGCCACCACCGCGCTGACGACGGCCGAACTCCTGCTGCTGCCCGACGAACAGTTCGACAGCTACCAGGCGGGCGTCCGAGCCGGGGACACCGAACGATTACCGATCACCCATCAGGCACGCCCTGATGGGCGCTACACCCTGCGCAGCGAGGCCGGTGAGCTCGGCGCAAGCACCGCCGAGGTCGAGCTGATCTTCGACCGCGCCGAACTCGACGCGTTCCACCACGGCATACGAACCAACGAGTTCGACATCTGCCGTTTCGTCACACCGGTCTTTTCCACGGCCGAACACAGCAGCGCCGCAACCGAACTGACCGATCGAATACCGGCCTAGACGCCGCTGAATCCGGTGCCCGCGTATGCGGGCACCGCCACCACCCCACCGGCCGCGGTTATCGGCCGCCGTCCAGTCGCACCCGCACCGTCACGGTGCTTCCGCTGCGTTCGGCCACCGCATGGCCGGTGCGGTCACCGCCGGGTAGATGCAGGGTGATCGGACCACCCTCGCCGGTGAAGTTGCGCCACCACTTCTTACGGTCGGGTAGTGCCACCCCGATCAGGATCGAATCACCGGATCGGCGATAGTTCACAGGCGTGCTGAACGTCTTCCCCGAACGCCGGCCGGTGTAGCTGATCTCCACGAAGCCCTTGCGCATCAACGGGCCTACGACCGGGGCCCGGGTGAGCTTCAGCACCACCGAGTTGACACCACGCACGGCCGATTTCGCGTCCACCTGTACCTCCTGAAGATCCGGCGGTGCGCCGGACCCGAACTACTCTACCGGCGCACGGGCCCTCCGCGCCCGGTTGCGTTCCCGCTCGAGACGTGAATCCGGGCCGGAATACGGGATCCGATGCCTGCCCCGAGATTCGTCCGATCGGCTCGGGCCGAAGCAGCGCCGGGGCCGCGCGCCACCTCGGATTCGGCGTGCGATCCGCGGGTACGCGCAGCACAGGGACCATCCCGCAGCGCGACCGAGCCGCCAGCTGCTCTCGGCCGCGGCGACGAGCATCCGAGGAGTCGCCATGTACCGACCCGTGTACACCGGACGTGCCGCACCGGCGGCCCGGTGCACCGCGCCCCCGATCCCCGACCCCGGACCCCCGCAGCCGGTCCCGGACCCCACTCCGGAACCGCCGGTCCCGGTACCCGACCCGGACCCGCGCCCGCCGATTCCGGAACCCGATCCGGTACCGGGCCCGCCGCCCGACCCCGGCCGCCCGATTCCGGGACCGGCCCCGGACCCGCTGCCGAGCCCGCCGACCCCAGACCCCGGTCGTCCGATACCACCGCCGCCACCCGAACCCGGGCCGCCGTATCCGGAGCCCGAACCCGGGCCCGTCCGGACGCGGCTGCACCGGCGCTGCCCCGCTCGTCCGGCGGGTGTTTCGCCCCGCCGACGCCGGGCATTCGCCGCATATGACACCAGATGAACAGACTCGGCATGCACATCCGCAGGTCACGGCCGAGGACCTACGGATGCTGCTGGACACCGGCAGCGACGGTACGCGCCTCGTCCTGGTGCAGGGACAGGTCCGACTCGAGACCGGTGGCGCGGTAGAAGGCTTGGAGCTGATCCGGCGGGCGGACCTGTCCGACAGGGTGGGTGCCCACCCCGATCAGCACGAACTACTGGAACAGGCCGAGCTTCTCAATACCTTGATCCGATTACAGGGCGCCTGACCCGCCACCACCACTCTCCGGGAGACGAGATGAACCGACCCGACCACACCCCCACCGTGCTGGTGGTGACCTCACAGACCGGCGTGGAACGTGACGAACTACTCACCCCGCTGAAGCAGCTGCGCGACAAGGGCATCCACGTCACCCACGCAGCACCGTCCACCGATCCGGTGCAGACATTCGTCCACGACACCGCCCCCGACACCACCGTCACCCCCGATACCGACTTGGCTTCGGTGACCGTCGACGACTACGACGCGCTGGTGGTTCCCGGCGGAACGGTGAACGCCGACAAACTACGCACCGTCGAGGACGCCGTCGAACTGGCCCGAGCCTTCGCCGGCGCCGGTAAGACGATCGCCGCGATCTGCCACGGGCCGTGGCTGCTGGTCGAGGCCGACCTGGTGCGTGGGAAGACCATGACGTCGTACCCGTCGTTGCAGACCGATATCCGCAATGCCGGCGGACAATGGCACGACGAGCAGGTGGCGCGCACGAAGAACGGCTGGTCGCTCATCACGTCGCGTAAGCCGGACGATCTGGACGCCTTCTGCGGTGCGATCGCCGGCGATCTGGGCGTCGGCTGATGCGGACCACACTGTGGTGAGAGCCCCGGGTGCGGAGGAATTCGTACCGCACACGTCCGATCTCGCACAGCTGCGTGCAGCTGCGCGCGGCTGTCAGGGGTGTGCGTTGCATCGGCGCGCCACCCGCACCGTCTTCGGTGAGGGACCCGAACACGCCCGGGTGGTGATGATCGGCGAACAACCCGGCGATCGTGAGGATCTGACCGGTCATCCGTTCGTGGGTCCGGCCGGGACATTACTCGATCGCGCACTCACCGATGCCGGAATCGACCGCGGCGCCGTCTATCTCACGAATGCGGTCAAACACTTCAAGTTCACCGAGCGCGGTAAGCGCCGTATCCATCAGCGGCCGGGCCGCACCGAGATCGTGGCGTGCACGCCGTGGCTCGGTGCCGAACTGCGGTCGATCCGGCCGCAGCTGGTGGTCTGCCTGGGCGCGATCGCCGCCCAGGCCGTCTTCGGAACCGACTTCCGCATCAGCCGTGAACGCGGGCGCGTGATCGTCCAGGGCGAGCATCACGCCCTTGCCACCGTCCACCCCTCCGCGGTACTGCGGTCCCCCGATCGCGCCGTGGCCTACGACGAGTTCGTCGGCGATCTCACCGTGGCAGCGGCCGATCTGGCCGAAACGACCTAGCAACCGGCCGCCCCGGATTCCGAGGCGGCCGGCGCGGGCGTCACCCGACACCGGTCGATACCACCGGCGAACTGCGCGTCAGCTGAGCTTCAGCGAACGGCCGATGATCTCCTTCATGATCTCGGTGGTGCCCCCGTAGATCGTCTGCACCCGTGCATCCATGTACGCCTTGGCAATCGGGTATTCGCGCATGTAGCCGTATCCACCGTGCAGCTGCAGACACTTGGTGATCAGGTCGAGCTGTTCTTCGGTGCTCCACCACTTGGCCATAGCGGCATCTTCGACCGAGAGCTTGCCGGCGTTGAGCTCCTCGATGAAGCGGTCGACCATGACCCGGACAGCCGTGGTCTTGGTAGCCAACTCGGCGAGGACGAACCGGGTGTTCTGCTGCGCGCCGATCGGTTTGCCGAACGCCTTGCGATCGCGCACGTACTGGATGGTGGTATCCAGGCAGCCCTCCATGGCGGCGGCCGCCATCACGGCGATCGACATCCGCTCCTGCGGCAGGTTCTGCATCAGATGGATGAAGCCCATCCCCTCGGTGCCCAGCAGGTTCTTCGCGGGCACTCGCACATCGGTAAAGCTCAGTTCCGCGGTGTCCTGCGCCTTGAGGCCGATCTTGTCGAGGTTGCGGCCCCGCTCGAAACCGGGCATACCACGCTCGACGACCAGCAACGAGAAGCCCATCGACCCCTTCTCGGGATCCGTCTGCGCGACGACGATCACGATATCGGCGTTGATGCCGTTGGTGATGAAGGTCTTGGCCCCGTTGATCACCCAGTCGTCGCCGTCTTTCACCGCACGGGTCTTGATGCCCTGCAGATCCGAGCCGGTGCCCGGCTCGGTCATCGCAATCGCTGTGATGAGCTCACCGGAACAGAACCCCGGCAGCCACCGCTGCTTCTGCTCGTCGTTGGCCAGCTCCACCAGGTAGGGCGCGATGACGTCGTTGTGCAGCGGAAAGCCCAGCCCGGAGTACTGCCCCTTGCTGGTCTCCTCGGTGATCACGGCGTTGTAGCGGAAATCCTTCACGCCGCCACCGCCGAACTCCTCGGGTACGGCCATCCCCAGGAACCCCTGCTTGCCGGCTTCCAACCACAGTTCGCGGTCGACCACGCCGGCTTCTTCCCAGCGAGCGTGGTTGGGCGCCACGTGCTGCTCCAGAAACTTACGGTAGGACTCCCGGAACAAATCGTGTTCGGGCTCGAAAAGGGTGCGCTCCACGCCAACCTCCTAGTGACCACAGTGGCAACTCGCCTGCCACTACGGTACCCGGAAGTGGAATCCTGGTTCACTTCAGATCCAGAAAAAGTCGCCTACCTGTGCAGAAAGCCAATCAACGAGAGGTGGGCACACCCTGAACCCGGGTAAACCTGACTCAGATCCCGACCGCGCCGCGCACCCGGCCCCACAGGGTGCGGCCCGCATCGCGTTCCCGCTCGGCGAGCAGATGGATGATCTCCTCCTCGAGCGCCTTGCGCACCACCTGCTGCAATTCCGCCGCCGCGGCGTCCGGATCGGTAGCGTCGCGCCACGCGGTGGTCTCGATCGGAGTGCCGGCAGAGTAGTAGAACCGCTCCGGCCGTGGCACGACGGTAGGCCCGATGCCACGCATCAACGGCGGGGTGAGATTGCCACGAATCCCCAGCACCTCCACCGTGCGACGCAACGGCAGCAGCACCGCATGGTCACCACTGAAGACCACGTCGAACACATCGTCCGCACCGATCATCGCGGTCGGCACGATGGTGGCGCCGGTCTCTATGGCCATGCGCGCGAAACCGGTACGCCCCTCCCATTTCAGCTGATATTTTTCTCCCTTGCGACGCATGGCCTCCCGGCCACCGCCCGGAAATACGAGGACTGCCTGGCCGTTGTCCAGCAGGGCACGGCAATTCTCCCGGGAACCCCGAACGGCACCGATCCAGTGCACCAACTCGCGCACCGGCGGCACCCGCATGAGGACGTTCTCGGCGAGCCCTCGTACCACACGTCCGGTTCGGCGATAGATCTCGTGCACCAGCAGCGGGCCGTCCACACCGCCGAGCAGAGTGTGGTTGCCGACCAGCATCACCGGGCCGGTCTCGGGGATATTTTCCAGACCGTGGAACACCGGGCTGTTCCACATCCGCACCGATGCCGTCAACACGTCGAACATGCGAAGGTCGTTGGCGGACAACGTCATCTGCAAAGGCGCGCCATCGCTGAGTATCACCGGCGCCCCCTCGGCGGTGACATCGACAGGCGTGAACTGGTCTTCGGACATCTGCACCCTCCCTGCAGCCGTCCATGGTCACGCGAAGGCGCCGTGAACGGCTGTGGCACACCGACTATGAATAATTCAGTGTGAAAGCCCCGCTGCATCCGCACTGCCGACGGTGCTCGCGTGCGCGTACTGCGACAGGGTTGGCGCCAGGGACCGGGGAACCCGGGCCCGCACCCGAGTGCCACCCTCCTCGTGCGAGGAGCTGATGATCCGGCCGTCGGAGTGAATGCGCGCGAGCACGTCACCCCGAGTATACGGCAGCAGCACGCTCACCTCGACATCCAGTCCGCCGAGGATCTCGGCCAAGCGCTCGCGCAAGGCCTCGATTCCCTCGCCGGTGCGGGCCGATACGAACAGCGCTCCCGGGAGCTGGGCGCGCAAACGTGCCAGCGCAGTCCCGTCCAATCCGTCGATCTTGTTCACCACCAGCAGTTCCGGTGGCGCCGACGCCTGCTGCCCCTGCTCGCGCAGCACATCGGTGATCACCTCGCGCACCGCCTTGATCTGCTGATCGGGCAGTGGATCGGAACCGTCGACCACGTGTAGCAGCAGGTCCGCGCCGGTGACCTCCTCGAGCGTGGAGCGGAATGCCTCCACCAACTGGGTCGGCAGGTGACGGACGAAACCGACCGTATCGGTGAAGACCACCTCGCGGCCGTCGTCGAGCGCCGCGCGACGCGTGGTCGGATCGAGGGTCGCGAACAACGCATCCTGTACCAGGATGCCGGCGCCGGTGAGCGCGTTCATCAGACTCGATTTCCCGGCGTTGGTGTAACCGACGATGGCGATCGACGGGATACCGCTCGAGGTGCGGCGCGAGCGTTTGGTGTCGCGCGCGGTCTTCATCTCGCGGATCTCGCGGCGCAGCTTCGCCATGCGCTCACGAATCCGGCGCCGATCGGTTTCGATCTTGGTTTCACCGGGACCACGCAGACCCACGCCGCCATTGCTGCCGGCCCGGCCACCGGCCTGGCGCGACATCGACTCACCCCAGCCACGCAGCCGCGGCAGCATGTACTCCATCTGCGCCAGCGATACCTGCGCCTTACCCTCGCGGGAGGTGGCGTGCTGGGCGAAGATGTCCAGAATCAGCGCGGTGCGGTCGATGACCTTCACCTTGACGACCTTCTCCAGCGCGGTCAGCTGCGCCGGGGTCAGTTCACCGTCGCAGACCACGGTGTCGGCACCGCTGTCGAGCACCACCGCACGCAATTCCTCGGCCTTACCGGAACCGATGTAGGTGGCCGGATCCGGTTTGTCCCGGCGCTGAATCAGCGCATCGAGCACCTGCGATCCCGCCGTCTCCGACAGCGCCGCCAACTCGGCCATACTGGCTTCCGCCTGGGCCGCAGTCCCCTCGGTCCACACCCCCACCAGCACCACGCGCTCCAAGCGCAGCTGCCGGTACTCGACCTCGGTGACATCGGTCAGTTCGGTCGACAGGCCCGCTACACGGCGTAGCGCGCTGCGCTCGTCGAGCTGAAGTTCGCCGACCGTGGGCTCGGTCGTCCAGCCGCGTTCGCGCAGGCGGGTGTAGACATCGCTGCCGCCGACCGCGTCCGCCCCGGCGTCGTCGGCTGCGTCGTTCTGGGTCACGTAGCCGTCCTGCTCCGCGTAGCCGTCCTGCTCTGCATCGGATCGGTCGATCGGAGTGAACTCGTACGTCTCTGATTTCCTCATACACCTCCATGTTCCCACGGCTCAACCGTCGGGCGCACCCGGTTATTTCCCCGGACACGCAGCTCACACGGATTCAGGCGCCGGCCCACCAAGCACCGGCGAGGCGACCGGACCCGACCAGAACCGACGGCCCGCGCAGCCAGGCGCTACCGTGATCGATCCCCACGGTGACCGCGCCACCGGGCACCCGTACCCGCACCTGGGCCGATTCCTCGGCAGGGGAGATTCCCGCGCCGGCCAACGCCGCAACGGCCGCGGCGACGGTGCCCGTGCCGCAGGATCGCGTCTCACCGACACCACGTTCGTACACCCGCATATCGACCGCGCCGTCGGCCCCGAGGCCGGTCAGAATCTCGATGTTGACCCCGTGTGGGAACAGTTCCGGATCGAACCCGGGCGGCACGCTGAGGTCGAGGGCTGCCAGCGCCTCGGCGGTGAGCGCCGGATCGGCACAGGCCAGATGCGGATTGCCGACATCCACCCCCACCCCGGCCAACGCGCTGCCGGCCACGGTGGCCGTCGACTCGCCGAGCAGGCGGAACTCTCCCATACCGACCGTCACGTCGCCGACCACGTCGTCGAAACCGTGCACGACAACCGGCCGCGCACCCGCACGAGTGCCCACCACGAATTCCGATTCCGCCTGCATACCGGTCGCCATCAGATAGTGGGCGAAAACCCGCACCCCGTTGCCGCACATCTCGGCGATCGAGCCGTCACCGTTGCGATAGTCCATGAACCAGTCGTCCGGTCCGACGCCCGGTGGCAACGCGCGCAGTTCACCACCCGCGACGAGTGCCCCGGCACGGCTGACCCGCAGTACGCCGTCGCCACCGATCCCCTGCCGGCGATCGCACAGCACGGCGACGGTCGCCGGATCCAGGCGTAGCCGCGCCTCGGGGTCGGGCAGCACCACGAAATCGTTCTGGGTGCCGTGGCCCTTGCTGAATTCGATATCGGCCCGCACCGACCCGCTCTGCTCGTTCATCGCTCTCGCTCCTGCACCCGTCCCACACTCCTCGCCGTCCCGTCCGTGGAACCCACTCGGGCCACGATTTCATCCACCATGGCCGGGTCGGCACCGTCGACCCAGTGCACCCGAGGATCGCGGCGGAACCACGACCGTTGCCGCCGAACGTAGCGGCGGGTACCGATGAAGGTGCGCTCGCGCGCGTGGTCCAGATCGTATGCACCGTCCAGGTAGTCCAGGACCTGTGCGTAGCCGATCGCCCGGCGCGCGGTCACGCCGTCGCGCAGGCCGCGGCCGATCAGACCGCGGACCTCGTCGACCAATCCCTGTTCGAACATGAGGTCGGTGCGGGCTCGGATGCGGATGCCGAGTTCGGTGGTGTCGCGGTCGACGCCGATGATGGTGGTGTCCCACCGCGGGGTGCCGCGCTGTGGCTGGGAGGCGGCGAACGGACGCCCGGTCAGTTCGACCACCTCCAGCGCCCGCACGATACGCCGGCCGTCGGTCGGCAGAATGGTCTGCGCCGCGACGGGGTCGACCGCGTTCAAGGCGGCGTGCACAGCCGCCACGCCGTCGCGCGCCAGCACCGCCTCCCACTTCTCCCGGACCCGGGTGTCGGTGGCCGGAAACTCCCACTCGTCCAGCAGCGCCTGCACGTACATCATCGATCCGCCGACAATGACAGGTACTCGACCCCGGGCGCGGATGTCGTCCACATCCGCACAGGCCGCGCTCTGATAGGCGGCGACCGTCGCGGTGTCGGTCACCTCCAGCACGTCGAGTTGATGGTGCACGATCCCGCGCCGCTGGTCGGGGGGCAATTTCGCGGTGCCGATATCCATCCCGCGATACAGCTGCATCGCGTCGATATTGACGATTTCGCCGTCGAGCCGCTGCGCCAATTCCAGAGCGAGGTCCGATTTTCCGGTCGCGGTGGGGCCGATGACCGCGATCGGCGCGATCATCGCGTACCCGCCGGATGCCAGAGCGAGACGTGATAGCCGACCCCGAACGGCGCTGCGCGATACAGCGTTTCGACCTCGGGATCGGCATCGTCCCGCTCGAACAGGCCCGCCAGCACCTGATAGCCCGGCCGCCCCGCCACCTCGAGCTCACCGCACAACGTGTCGTCGAGGGTGGCCAGCGCGGCGCGGTCACCGGCGTCCAGCGCCGCATCGATACGTTGCTGCTCGGCCTCGGCGCGTGGATCCAGATATCCCGGCGAGGTGGTGGACAGGGTCGCCGCACCGTCGGCCACGACCAGTACCCCGCGCGGGGTCGCATCGCCGTCCAGGCGCGCCCGCAACCGGGTTCCGAGCTCGGCGCAGCCGTCCGGATCCGTATCGGGATCGATCGCGAGCGCCTCGGCCTCGATCGGATCCGGTCCCCGGCCATCCCGCCCGGACCCGCTGACCTGCCCACGCAACCAGGCTCCGACCAGTAGCGGTACCGGCCACCGCGGATCGGGTTCGGCGCCGGTCCTCAGCTCCTCGTCCGAGAGCGCCATCCGGACGTCCGCGCCGAACCCGCGCAGCGTTCCGACACCGGCCACACACCCGGTCCCGGCGCCGACAACCGTCCAGTTCCGGGCGTACTCCCCCAGCCGCCGCCCCGCTTGCACGACCGCCGCACGCAGTGGCGGCACCTGCGCCGCCGGATGGTCCGCATCGGTCAGCGGCGCCGCACCGGCCAATTCGGGAATCAGCACGAGCGGCGAGGGAATCAACGCGGCGACACGAAACACGGGGTCAACGGTAGCGGCACCGGCGAATCCGCCGATGCGGTGGACCCGGCGAATCACGCCCGGCACCGCCGGTTCCGGGTGCGGTTCACGGCCGCCGCGTCACCGCTGTGGGACGCCGAGGCAGACGCTGCCCCGGCAGCACCGAACCTGTCCCCACCACTCACACTCGTCACTCGCTGCACGCCACCGCCCACAAGAGAGGGCAATTCTGCCTCCTGGCTGGTTGAATGGGATCTGCTAGGGCGTAACCAGGCGGCCGTGACGCGCGGCAGGGATGAGGAGCGATGACCGACAACAGCGGTACCGAGAAGGCAGTGCAACCGGAATCCGGGGCAGCGCAGCAGACCGGCAATCCCGCCGGGAAGCGTCCGACTCCGGCCGAGGGCGCACCAGGCGGCGCGCGGCCGTCGAGCGGGCCCACACCGGGCGCGCCGAAGCCCGGCGGCCCCAAGCCCGGAGCACCCAAACCGGGGGCACCCAAGCCCACCTCGGCCCATCACGTGAAACCCGCTCCCGCCCCGGGCCCCGCCCATGAACACCCCCACCCCGTGGTGGTGCCGACTGTCAGCGACCCCAGCGCCTGGGGCCGGGTCGACGAGGACGGCACCGCGTGGGTGAAGACCGCGGACGGCGAGCGGCAGATCGGATCGTGGCAGGCCGGCAACGCCGCCGAAGGCCTGGCCCACTTCGGCCGCCGATTCGATGATCTCGCCACCGAGGTCGCCCTGCTGGAGGCCCGCTTGGCGGCCGGCACCGACGCACGCAAGACCAAGACGGCCGCCGTCGCGCTCGCCGACACCCTGCCGACGGCCGCGGTCATCGGCGACCTCGACGGGTTGCAGCAGCGCCTGCAGGCCATCATCGAACACTCCGACGAGGCGGCCGCCCACGCCAAGGAGGAGAAGGAACGAACACGCCACGAGCACACCGAGCGCAAGGAAGCGCTCTGCGCCGAGGCCGAGGAGATTTCCGCGGAGTCCACCCAGTGGAAGGCCGCCGGCGATCGGCTCCGTGAAATCCTCGACGAGTGGAAAACCATCCGGGGCGTCGACCGTAAGGTCGACGACGCCCTGTGGCGGCGTTTCTCCAAGGCCCGCGAGGCGTTCAACCGGCGCCGGGGCGCGCATTTCGCCGAACTGGATCGCGAACGCGCCGCGGCGAAGACCCGCAAGGAAGATCTGTGTGTGCGGGCCGAAGAACTGTCCGACTCCACCGACTGGGTGGGCACCGCGGCCGTCTTCCGTGATCTGCTGACCGAGTGGAAAGCCGCCGGGCGCGCGCCACGCGAGGCCGACGAGCAATTGTGGCGCCGCTTCAAGAGTGCTCAGGACGTGTTCTTCTCGGCGCGCAACGCCGCCGCGTCCGAGCGCGACGCCGAATTCGGGGAGAATGCGGCCGCCAAGGACGAGCTGCTGCGCACCTACTCCGACCGGATTCCGGAACAGGTCGGATCCGATCCGGCGACCTTGGATGCCGCCCGGTCCGCGCTGCGTGAACTGCAGCAGAAGTGGGACGAGATCGGCAAGGTCCCCCGGGACCGAATGCACGATCTGGAAGCCAAGCTCCGTGGTCTGGAGAAGCGGGTGCGTGAGGCCGCCGATGCGCAGTGGCGCCGCACCGACCCGGAGGCGATGGCCCGCGCAGCCCAGTTCCGCGAACGGGTCGCGCAGTTCGAGGAGCAGGCAGCGAAGGCCGAGGCCGCAGGCCGCAGGCGCGACGCCGAAAAGGCGCTCGAACAGGCCGCACAGTGGCGTGAATGGGCCGACGCCGCCGAGGGCGCTGTCAGCCGGCGCTGAGCGGCGGGGCTACTGGTCCTCGCCGAACAGGTGACGGCGGTTGCTCTCCTCCTGATCGGCGGCGGCCTTCCGGCGCTGTTCTTCGGCCTCCAACTGCAGCGCGGTTCGGCTCCACACCGCCCGGATCCAGTGGAAGGTCAGCACCACGATCGCGATCGCGGCCAGGATCAGGCCGACCCCCGGCCCGGCGCCCTCGTAGTTGCCGAGCCCGGGGGTCTGGCGATGCCAGATCGACAAGACACCGAACACACTGCCCACCGCCGAGCCGGCCACCGCGATCCAGGCCAGCGTCCAACGCCGGGTGATCAGCGCCAGGGACGAGAATCCGATCCCGAAGACAACGACGAACCACTCGAAGACTCGCGACGGCAGGCCGATGTGCTCGGCCTGGGCGTTGCCGTCGTACAGCACCACGTCCAGCCCACGGGCGTCACCGGCGTGCGGCAGCACCAGCGACAGCAGCAGCACGAAGACCGCCACGGCCACTACCAGGGCCCGCGATCCGGGATCGATCTCACCAGCGATCTTGCGTTCGACGGCCTCGAGGTCGCCGCGGAATTGTTCGAACGCCTTCGATTCGGTGGGGTTCATACTCTCCTCGTTCGGCTCGGCACCGGTGGGTTCGGCCTGCGGCTGCGGTTCGGCGTCCGGACGCTCCGGCTCCGGCTGTTCCGCGCCGGAGGAACGGTCCGGCTGCTCGTCTCTGCGTCGGGACATCTCAGGCCCCACAGCCGGAACCACACGCCGAGGCCGCGGGTTCGGTCTGCCCCGGCTCGGGGGCCCCGATCCGGGGCAGACCGAGCCCGACACCGATCGGTGCGGTCTTGGGCAGCATCCCCTGCTCGTGCGCGTCACCGGCGCGGGTGCGGCGATGAGTGTGCACGGGACTGTCGGCGATCAGGTGGTGGGGCGCCGCCTCGGTGATATCGACGGTCACGATATCGCCGGGCCGGATCGACGCCTCCGGGCCGGGCCGGAAGTGGACCAGCCGCCCGTCGCGCGCGCGACCGCTCATTCGGGCGGTCGCCGCGTTCTTCTTGCCCGCGCCCTCGACCACCAGCAGTTCCACTTCGGTACCGATCAGTTCGCGGTTGGCATCCAGCGAGATCTGCTCCTGCAGTTCGATCAACCGGTCGTAGCGTTCCTGCACCACCGCCTTGGGGACCTGATCGGCCATGGTGCCCGCCGGCGTGCCGGGACGAATCGAGTACTGGAAAGTGAAGGCACTGGTGAAGCGGGCCTGCCGGACCACATCGAGGGTTTCCTGGAAGTCCGCTTCGGTCTCGCCCGGGAAGCCGACGATGATATCGGTGGTGATGGCGGCATGCGGCATGGCGGCGCGCACCTTCTCGATGATGCCCAGGAAGCGTTCCTTTCGGTAGGAACGCCGCATCGCCTTGAGTACTCGGTCCGAACCGGACTGCAGCGGCATATGCAACTGCGGGCACACGTTCGGGGTCTGCGCCATCGCCTCGATGACATCGTCGGTGAACTCGGCCGGATGCGGCGAGGTGAACCGCACTCGTTCCAGTCCGTCGATATCACCGCAGGCACGCAGCAGTTTCGCGAAGGCACCACGGTCGCGCCGCTCGGCGGTGAAGCCGGCCGGATCATGCTGCGGCAATGCGGGTTCGGCGAAATTCACGCCGTAGGAGTTGACGTTCTGCCCCAGCAGGGTCACCTCCAGCACCCCCTGATCGACCAATGCCTGTACTTCGGCCAGCACATCGCCGGGCCGTCGGTCGACCTCCTTACCGCGCAGTGCGGGCACGATGCAGAAGGTGCAGGTGTTGTTGCAACCCACCGAGATCGACACCCAGCCGGCGTAGGCGGATTCGCGACGCGCCGGGAGAGTGGACGGAAACGCCTCGAGCGATTCGAGGATCTCCACCTCGGCCTGCTCGTTGTGGCGGGCACGCTCGAGCAGCACCGGCAGCGATCCGATGTTGTGGGTGCCGAACACCACATCGACCCACGGCGCCTTACGCACCACGGTGTCGCGGTCCTTCTGCGCCAGGCAGCCGCCGACGGCGATCTGCATACCGGGACGGTCCGCCTTGATCGGCGCCAGATGCCCGAGTGTCCCGTAGAGCTTGTTGTCGGCGTTCTCGCGCACCGCGCAGGTGTTGAACACCACCAGGTCCGCGGTCTCGCCACCGGCCGCCCGGGCGTATCCGGCGTCCTCGAGCAGGCCCGACAGCCGTTCGGAGTCGTGCACATTCATTTGGCAGCCGTAGGTGCGGACTTCGTAGGTCCGCTGCGACGACGATTCGGCGGTAGAACCGGAGGCGCGTCCCGCAGCCGAATGCGCCGCAACCTGCATGGACGAATTCACGTGTCCAGGGTAGACGCTGCACGAAATCCGGCGCTCACCCCGGTGTGCGCTACCCAGGGCAGGGTGACAACGGTCACGTCCGTTCTCTTTCGGGGTAACCACCCGGGGAAATCCCGGCGGCAACAGCACGACGCCCGCGCCAAAAGTGCGCATTCGGGGCGCGACCACTCTAGGGTCGACTCTCATGACCGATGCCGCCGACGCGACCAGGGGCGAGACCGCTTCCGCTGCCGCACCGCCGATGATCGCGATGCGCAACGTGGACAAGCACTTCGGTGATCTGCACGTACTTCGCGACGTGAACCTCGAGGTGCCGCGTGGTCAGGTGGTGATCGTGCTGGGCCCGTCCGGCTCCGGCAAATCCACCCTGTGCCGCACCATCAACCGACTCGAACCGATCGACTCCGGCACCATCGCGGTCGACGGTGTGGAACTCCCGTCCGAGGGCCGCGCACTGGCGAAGTTACGTGCCGACGTCGGCATGGTGTTCCAGCAGTTCAACCTCTTCGCACACAAGACGATCCTGGACAACGTGATCCTCGGGCCCACCAAGGTCCGCCGGATCGGCAAGAAGCAGGCCCACGAACGCGCGATGGAACTGCTCGATCGGGTCGGGATCTCCGAACAGGCGCAGAAATACCCGGCACAGCTGTCGGGTGGCCAGCAGCAGCGGGTGGCCATAGCGCGGGCACTGGCGATGAACCCGAAGGTGATGCTGTTCGACGAGCCCACCTCCGCCCTGGACCCCGAGATGGTCAACGAGGTGCTCGAGGTGATGGTGTCGCTGGCCAAGGAAGGGATGACCATGCTGGTCGTCACCCATGAAATGGGATTCGCACGCCGGGCCGGCGATCGCGTGCTGTTCATGGCCGACGGCCAGATCGTCGAGGACGCCGAGCCGGAAACCTTCTTCACCGCGCCCGCTTCCGAGCGAGCGAAGGACTTCCTGGGCAAAATCCTGAGCCACTGACCGCTTCCCGTCACCTGGTACGAGAGAGAAGGCATTCGATGAGGATCACCCGAGCACTGCGATTCGGAATCGGCGCGCTGGCCCTCGCGGTCGTCGCGACCGGATGCGGTAGTGGCAGTGATAAAACGGCCACCCAGCACGCCGCCGAAGGCTCACTGACGATAGGTATCAAATTCGATCAGCCCGGGCTCGGTCTCCGCGACCGCAACGGGAACTATTCCGGATTCGATGTCGACGTGGCACGGTACGTGGCCGGCAAACTCGGTGTGCCCCCGGAGAAGATCACCTTCAAGGAGGCGCCCTCCGCACAGCGGGAGACGCTGATCCAGAACGGTCAGGTCGACTACATCGTCGCCTCGTATTCGATCAACGACCAGCGCAAGAAGAAGGTCGATTTCGCCGGGCCGTACTTCGTCGCCGGCCAGTCGCTGCTGGTACGTGCCGACAACAACGACATCACCGGACCGGATTCACTGCGCGGCGGCAAGAAGCTGTGCTCGGTGAAGGGTTCCACACCGGCGCAGAACATCCAGAAGAACTTCGCCGGGGATGTGCAACTGCAGGAGTACGACACCTATTCACTGTGTGTCGAGGCGCTGAAGTCGGGTGCGGTCGACGCGGTCACCACCGACAACATCATCCTGGCCGGGTACGCGGCCCAGTCACCGGGGCAGCTGAAGGTGGTCGGTCAGCCGTTCACCACGGAGAACTACGGCATCGGCCTGCAGAAGGGTGACACCGAGTCGCGCAACATGATCAACGACGCGATCGAAGCGATGATCCAGGACGGTTCCTGGAAGGCGGCGCTGGAGCAGAACTTCGGCAACACCGACTTCACCATTCCCGCCCCGCCCCAGGTCGACCGTTACTGATCGAGAAGGGACGCCGCCACCGTGTTCGAGTTGATATCGGAGTACGACACCCGGCTGTGGGAGGCCTTCTGGGTCACCATCAAGCTGACCGTGTTCTCCGCGATCGGGGCGCTGATCATCGGCACCCTGGTGGCGGCGATGCGGGTGTCGCCGATCCCGGTGGCGCAGTGGATCGGCACCGCATATGTGACGATCTTCCGCAATACCCCGCTGACCCTGATCCTGGTGTTCTGTTCACTGGGGCTCTACACCACGCTCGGGATCACCCTCGCGAGTGAGAGTTCGGGGCTGGATTTCCTTCCTACCAACAACTTCCGCTTCGCGGTGCTCGGATTGAGCGTCTACACCGCATCGTTCGTCTGCGAAACACTGCGGGCGGGGATCAACACCGTGCCGCTGGGACAGTCCGAGGCGGGAAGGTCGCTGGGGTTGACCTTCGGCCAGAATCTGCGGCACGTGGTGTTGCCGCAGGCCTTCCGGTCGGTCGTCGCACCGCTGGGCAGCGTGTTCATCGCGCTGACCAAGAATTCGACCATCGCTTCGGCGATCGGCGTGGCGGAGGCGGCGGCGTTGATGGCGGAGATGATCGAGACCGAGGCGCAAGTTCTCGTCGTCGGCCTGATCTTCGCGATCGGCTTCGTCATTCTCACCTTGCCCACCGGATTGATATTCGGCTGGCTGGCCAAGCGATTCGAGGTGAAGCGATGAGTGCGAACGCCTCGGTTCTCTACGATGTCCCCGGCCCCAAGGCCCGCCGCCGGCACGCCGTGTATTCGGTACTGGTGCTGGCCGCTGTCGTGGCGGTCGGCTGGCTGGTGTGGCAGGCCTTCGCCGACAAAGGGCAACTGACCGCGGAGAAGTGGAAACCGTTCATCCAGCCCGAGGTGTGGGAGACCTACATCCTGCCGGGTCTGCGCGGCACACTGGTCGCCGCCGCATTGTCGATCGTCTTCGCGATGGTGATCGGCATGGTGTTCGGGCTGCTGCGGTTGTCCGATCATCGGATCGTGCGCTGGGTGGCCGGGGCGATCGTCGAGGTGGCCCGCGCCATCCCGGTGCTGATCCTGATGATCTTCCTGTTCCAGTGGTTCGCGGTGAAGAATCTCTTCGTCTCCGACAAGCTGGCGTTGGCGGCGGTGGTCATCGCGCTGACCGTCTACAACGGGTCGGTGATCGCCGAGATCGTGCGCGCGGGGATCCGTTCGCTCCCGCAGGGACAGACCGAGGCGGCCCAAGCCCTGGGCCTGCGCAAGGGCCAGATGATGCGGCTGATCCTGCTCCCGCAGGCGATCACGGCCATGCTGCCCGCACTGATCTCGCAGATGGTGGTCGCCCTGAAGGACACCGCGCTCGGCTACCAGATCACCTATCAGGAGATCGTCCGCCAAGGGCAGCAGTTGGGCGCGGCCGAACAGAACACGGTGCCCGCACTGATCGTCGTTGCCATCATCATGATCATCCTGAACTGGGCGCTGACCTTCCTGGCCACCCGCATCGAGAAGCGCCTGCGGGCCCGCCGGCGCGGACGCGCAGTACTCGGCGTGAACTCGGTCCTCACCGATGCCGCACCGGGCGTGGACGTCGCCAAGGGCCCCTGATTTCCACTCGCACCGAGCACAACCCTCGCTGCACAGTTCACACTGTCCGATGCTGAACAGGCACCACCCCGGTCGCCGCGTCCACGCCACTCACGGCGGCCGGGGAATGGTGTCCAACGCTCGCGGATGCCGACGCCGCAGCACCGGTGATTCACAGGAGATCGGCCGCCGCCAGCTCCTCTTTCACCACTGTGTAGGCGATGGAGCTGCCGTAGCCGCGGCGGGCGAGCATACCGATGAGACGGTTGACCATCTTGTCCTGCGTCAGCTTCCCGGGCATGGTGCGCAGTTTCCGGCGGACCAGCTCCCGGGCCTGCTCGTCCTCGGCGACCGGATCGGCGGAGGCGAGGTCGATGCGCTCCTGCGGCGAAGCGGCGCCCGCAGAAGCGAGATCGGTGGGGCGGTGTGCCAGTTCGGCTCGAACTACGGCGTAGGCGAGCGACTGCGGGCACCCGCGCCTGGCGAGCAAGCCGACCAGACGCGCAGTCGCCTTGTCGGTCGGCAGATCGGGTGACATGCTGCGCAATTTCCGGCGCACCAGTTCCGCTGCCTGTTCCTCGTCCAGCACGGGTGTGGGCGTCCGCCGCATCCGGGCTGTTTCCGGGCCGCCGCTCGGCTGCTCCGGATCGTCCTCCTGCGGCAGGCGCTCGACGCCGGTCGATCGTTGCGAGCGGGCATAGTGCGGACGGGGTGGTTGTCGATCCAGGAGCTCCAGGGGCTGCCGAGTCGGGTCGGGGAGGTTCGGCTCACGATCGGACGCGTCCAGTTCGTCTTTGACCACGGCATAGGCCATGGACTGCTGGTAGCCGCGACGAGCGAGCATGCCGACAAGCCGGGCCGCGACCTTGTCGCGGGGCAGGTCGGCCGGAAGCGTGGTCAGTTTGCGCTGCACCAGTTCGGCGGCGCGCGCGCTTTCGTCGGCAGGGGTGATGGCGGCGAGGGCCGGCTCGGCATGCGCGTCGGAGACACCCTTGCGGCGCAACTCCTGCGCGAGCACCTTCTTGCCTTTGCCTGAGAAGGTGTGCCGCGAATGCACCCACTGCTCCGCGAAGGCGGCGTCGTCGACCAGACCGACCTCGGTGAGCCGATTCAGTACCCGCTCGGCGATATGCGCGGTGAATCCCTTGGCCGCGAGTTTGTCCGCCAGTTCGGCGCGGCTACGAGCCCGATCGGTGAGCAGCCGCAGGCAGACATCCTTGGCCTGCGCCTCGGTTCCCCCCACCGGCTCACCGGTCCGCCGGTCATCGCCCCGGCCCGCACCGGCCGACCGCTCCGCCGAGCCGGACTCGTCCTCCGGGGAGCGGCGACGAGAAGCGCGGCGCCGTTCCTTGCGAGCGGCCCGGGTCTCCTGGCCGATAACTTCCGGTCTGCACTCGGCGGCGCCACCGTAGGGGTCCGGCGTACTACCCGTCGCATCCCAGCTGTCCGGGGCCGACGACGACAGGTGCCCGGCACCACCACTCCGGTCTCGGCGAACAGATTCTGCCGGGGACTTATCCCTGCTCCCCGCTGAGCGGGTGCGGGATTCGATCTGTTCCAGCTGCCGCCGCAAACGCTCGACGGCCTCGAGCCGAGATGCGCCGGGGTCGGGTGTCGACCTCGGCGCTTCCCGGTCGGGCATCGGTTAGAAGTCGACGGGCGCCTCGGCACCCGCGTCTGCGGTGACATCGGCGCCGATGCCGAGCTTCTCCTTGATCTTCTTCTCGATCTCGTCGCGCACGTCGGTGTTCTCGAGCAGGAATTTTCGGGCGTTCTCCTTGCCCTGGCCCAGCTGATCGCCCTCGTAGGTGTACCAGGAGCCCGACTTGCGGATGAAGCCCTGGTCGACACCCATATCGATGATCGACCCCTCCTTGGAGATGCCCACACCGTAGAGGATGTCGAATTCGGCCTGCTTGAACGGCGGCGACACCTTGTTCTTGACGACCTTCACGCGGGTGCGGTTGCCTACCGCATCGCTGCCGTCCTTCAGTGTCTCGATGCGGCGCACATCCAGACGCACCGAGGCGTAGAACTTCAGCGCCTTACCACCGGTGGTGGTCTCGGGCGAACCGAACATCACACCGATCTTCTCGCGCAACTGGTTGATGAAGACCGCGGTGGTGCCGGAGTTGTTCAGTGCGCTGGTCATCTTGCGCAGTGCCTGGCTCATCAGGCGGGCCTGCAGGCCGACGTGACTGTCGCCCATCTCGCCCTCGATTTCCGCGCGCGGCACCAACGCGGCGACGGAGTCGATGACGATGATGTCCAGTGCGCCGGAGCGAACCAGCATGTCCGCGATCTCCAGGGCCTGCTCACCGGTATCGGGCTGGGAGACCAGCAGGGCGTCGGTGTCGACCCCGAGTTTGCGGGCGTATTCCGGATCCAGTGCGTGCTCGGCGTCGATGAATGCCGCGACACCACCGTTGGCCTGCGCACTGGCGATCGCGTGCAGCGCGACGGTGGTCTTACCGGAGGATTCCGGACCGTAGATCTCCACCACGCGACCGCGCGGCAGACCGCCGATACCCAGTGCCACGTCCAGGGAGATCGACCCCGTCGGGATCACCGAGATGGGCGGGCGGGAGTCCTCGCCGAGGCGCATGACCGCGCCCTTGCCGAAGCTCTTCTCGACCTGCGCCAGCGCAAGCTCCAGCGCCTTGTCCCGGTCGTAAGCCTGTGGTGCCATCGTCTTGTTCCCCTTCTGACGGGTCAGTCTCATTGTGTGGTTGGCGCCCACGGTAGAGGGCGGCACCGACAAGTTCTGCCCGCAAGCTTAGACGAACAGATGTTCGAGGCAAGCGACGCGCCTACGACACGTCGCAACGGCCGCGCAACCGCACCCCGTTCCCCGCGAACCGGGCATCATCCACCGCAGCGCGCCGTCACCATCGGTTCTTCGGGACATCGAATTCCGCACACAACGCCCGCCAGACCTCACGCGGGTCGATGCCGTCCTCGATCGCCTGTGCCCCGGTCCGGCCGCGCATCATGGGCAGCACATGATCCGACAGCAGCAGATCACCGCGAACAACACCGAATTCGGTATGCAAGAGTTCCTGAAATTCAGTCAACCGCACCGTGCCGAGGGTACCGGTGACGCACCTGCCGACCGAGCCGCCCTCTCACGGTCGCACCCTCCCGTGTCCCTCCTTTGGCCGAGCGCGCGCCACTCAGCCCGCGCGAGCACCGTCCAGGACCTGGTGGCAGACCGCCACCGGATCGGTGACATCGGCGACGGTTTCCGCTGCGGCCGTGGCCGCTTTACGATAGGACTCGTCCTCGAGCACCGCCTCCACCGCACCGCGCAGCGCCGCCGCAGTGAACGGCCGCACCAGCCGCGAACTCCCCTGGCGAACAGCGCGATTGGCAAGCTCCCACTGGTCCCCACCGCCGGGCACGGTCACGATCGGAACGCCCGCTAGCAGCGTTTTCGCCAGCAGTCCGTGCCCACCCCCACCGACCACCACCGCGGCGTGGCGCAGCAGTTCGTCCTGTCGCCCCAAACCCGCTGTGGCCCAGGCCGGCAGCTCCTGCGGCGGTGCGTCGAGCATCGAGATCGCCACGCGCACACCACTGTCGGCCAGTGCCTCCAGCGCACCGGAAGCCAGATCACCGACACCGGTGTGGGCGGTGGACGGTGCCACCACCACCAGCGGGCGATCGCCGGGAGGCAGGGCCAGTACCTCGGTGGTCGGCTCCCACAGCAGCGGCCCCACCACATGGGCATGCTGTGGCCAATCCGGCCGTTCCACTTCCAGGGCGGGCAGAGTAGCGATCAACCTGGCATCGGGGCCCGGATCCACCTCGGGCAGACCCACACTCGCGCGCGCGACCCCGCGCTGCCGTTCCCCCCGGGTAATCGCGCGTGCGGTCAGCCCGCGCAGCACGGTATCGCGCATCCGTCCGCGCAACCCCTCCCCCGGCGCCAGCCCGCTCCCGATGGGAGGCAGGGCGCGCGACGGCAGGTACAGCGGATGCGGCGACAACTCCAGCCACGGCACCCCGAGCCGTTCCGCGGCCATCCCACCACCGGCGGTCAGCACATCCGACACCACGAGTTCCGGCAGCATCGCACTGAGCTCGGGCAGGATTTCGGTCGAGATATGAGCCGCGCGTTCGTGGATGCGTGCCCCCGCGTCGCCGTCGTCGTCCTCCGGCCGCGGTGCCAAGCCCTTCAGCCGGCGTACCGCGATCCCCTCCGAGCGGGCCGCATCGAACCAGCGTGGGCTGGTGAACAACACCGGATCATCGCCCGCCCGCAGAAACCGCAGGCACAGCGCGATCGCCGGAAAAGCATGACCCGGATCCGGTCCCGCGACAACAGCCACTCGCATGGCCCCACCCTGCCACACCGGCCGGAGCCGGGATCGCGCGCAGGGCGGACCGATTCATCGCGCGGGCGGAGCCGATTCACACCGGACAAGCCGGATTCCGGCCCGGCGGCCCGCACGGCAGCAGACAGCACGGCGGGCCGCCCGGCAGTACCCGGGCGGCCCGCACCGAGGGGTCGCTACAGCTTGCCGACCGTCGTCTTCTTCGAGCCCGAGACGGCCTTGTACAGCAGGTACAGACCGAAGACCACAACGCTGATCATCAGGATCGGGAACAGCGCCTTGACCAGCGCACCGACCACGATCAGCGCCAGCCACACGAGCGCGACGACGCCCAGAATCTTCCAGAACATGTCCATTCCTCCCGAAGGTTTCCGAACCGCCGTCAACGCGATCCGACTTCTCCATACTCTCAACTCGAAGCCGGAAAATCACCAGGTCAGCACCGATATCCGGGAAATCTCAGGGTGAACCCCGAGAGAGAACGGCACTCCGGCACCCACACCGGCGTCAGCGCCGGTCGGCCAGATCGGTGAGGGCCTGGGCCCAGCCGTCGAGCCGATCGGCGGCCTCACGCAGCGTGAACATCGCCCAATCGAATTCGCCCGCGGCGACGTCCGGAGCGGTTCCGGCCGTAGCAGCCAGGATCCGGCCGGTAGCATCCAGCAGTTGTTCGTATTCCGCCACACCGGATTCCAGCCGCTCCACCATCGACTCCAGCTGTCCGGCCAGGTGTGGCGCCTCGCGCGATGCCGCTACGATCTCGACCGTCTGCTCCATCGCGGCGATATCGCCCGCCAGCGCGTGCAGTGCGGCGGCGGCGGACGCTGCGGTCGCCAGGGTGTCGCCGAGATCTTCGGCAGGCAACCGGCCGCTGCGGGAGATCCTGGCGCCGAGTGCGTGCATGGCCCGTTCCGCACGCACCAGGCGCGCGATCGGAGTGCGCGCCGCAGAGCGCATCGCGGGCAGCTTACGCGGGACGAATGCCGCGGGCGGCAACGGATTTCGCCGAAGTTCGAGATAGCGACGCGTGCTGACGGCCGCGCCGGTCACCATGGCTACCGCACCGCCACCAACCACGATCACCGCCCAGACCGGTGCCGACATCACTACCAGGCCGGCGGTTCCCACCGCCGTCACACCGGAGGCAGCGCCCCAGCGCACGCTCCGCCGACGCACTCGCCGCCGCTTACGAAGTTCCCGCTCCCGCGGATCGGCCCACTTCCGCACCGATTGCAGGGCGTATCCCCCCACATCTCGCAGAGCTCCCGGGCCGCGTGGGTGGTCGACGGACATCGTGGTGCTCCGACCCGTCGTAGCGGAGGCCTCGGCGGGGGCGTCGGCACCGATGCGGGTCGATCGCGACCACCGTCGTGCACGGTTCGAGGCGGGCTCGGTACGTGCCCGCGTTCTCACCATCACCACAGCCTTCCGATCGACCCGCCGCCACGTACTACTGCTGCGCGGCCTGACCCGGGTTGGCCTGCGGCTGGGCAGGATTAGGGGCGGGCGTACCGGCGGCGGAACCGCCCGACGGCAGCGCGTCACCGGCCATGGAGGCACGAATCTGCTCGAGGCGGCTGTGACCGGCCATCTGCACGCTGGCCTGCTGCACCTCCATCATGCGACCCTGCACGGTGTTCTGTGCCAGTTCCGCAGAACCCAGCGCATTGGCGTAACGGCGCTCGATCTTGTCGCGCACCGCGTCCAGGTTGGGAGTGCTCCCGGGGGCGGACAGCGTCGAGTCCATCTGCTGCAGCGAGGCCGAGACCTGCTCCTGCATCTTGGCCTGCTCCAGCTGGCTGAGCAGCTTGGTGCGCTCGCCCACCTTCTGCTGCAGCAGCATGGCGTTCTGCTCGACGGCCTTCTTGGCCTGGGCAGCAGCCTGCAGCGACTGGTCGTGCAGCACCTTCAGGTCCTCGACCGACTGCTCGGCCGTGACCAGCTGGGCCGCGAACGCCTCGGCGGCGTTGGTGTATTGGATCGCCTTGTCGGTATCGCCGGCCTGGGTGGCCTGGTCGGCCAGACCGACCGCCTGGCGTGCGTTGGCGTTGAGCTTCTCGACCTCGTCGAGCTGGCGGTTCAGCTTCATCTCCAGCTGACGCTGGTTGCCGATCACCGACGCGGCCTGCTGCGACAGGGCCTGGTGCTGACGCTGGGCTTCCTCGATAGCCTGCTGAATCTGCACCTTCGGATCCGCATGCTCCTCGATCTTGGAATCGAAGAGGGCCATCATGTACTTCCAGGCCTTCACGAACGGATTAGCCATCGATTGATCCCGCCTCCATCTGACTGCGCCGCGCCCCAGCACGGCGGCGGTGCGCGACCGTCACGCACCCCTTGTCCCTTACATCCTCCACCGCGCGATGTCCGGCCACCGAATCGCCCGTCACCGACGCTTAGTAAGAATCTATCGGTTTCCGCGCGGTCGCACAGCCCGCCGGTGCCGATCCGAGACCGACACCGGCGTTCGCCACCGCGTGGCGGCTCACTTCGCCTGCACCAATACCAGTTTCTCGGCCTTCGGGGCCGGAATCACGATCCGGGTGTTGCCGGTGAGACCAGCCCGCGCCGCCACGGCCGACACGCCCGCACCGGTCTCGGCGGGGGCCGTCTCGGCGACCGGCGCCACATCGGCGTCCGCCATGGTGGCACTGACATCGACCAGCACTTCCGACAGCGGAACGTCGAGCGCCTGGCAGATCGCGGCCAGCAGTTCACTCGACGCTTCCTTGCGGCCGCGTTCGACCTCGGACAAATAGCCCAGGCTCACCCGCGCCGACGTCGACACCTCGCGCAGGGTCCGACTCTGGGCGATCCGAGCGCGCCGCAGACTCTCGCCGATGGCCTCTCGAAGCAGCGTCATCTCGTTCTCCTCACGTTCTGGGCTCACCGGGCCGAAGCGCGACCGCCGTCGAGCGTGACGCACCCCTACCGTCTACCCGTGCCAACGTTGTACGGCACCCGATTGGTTCCCGTCCGGGTGAATTCCCCTCGGCTCGAACCGGAAAACCCGTTCAACCGACTGCAGGGTCCGCGACACCGGGATCTTCGCCACCAGTGTCTCCGGTACCGAGCCGGGACGCGAGTTGCACAACCGCGGCGCGTACTGCACCGATCCTGATCGTCCACCGATCCCCGGTCAGGTGCAACCGCATCACCTCGGTGCACCCCGGGCCGCTGAGCCCCAGGAAAACGGTGCCCACCGGGTTGCCGTCCTGCGGATCCGGCCCCGCGACACCGGTCAGCCCGACGCCCCAATCGGCCCCGCATACGGTGCGCGCGCCCACCGCGAGTTGTTCGGCCGTGGTGGCGGCGACCGGCCCGTCCGCGGCCAGCGTGTGCTCACTCACGCCGGCCAGGCTCTGTTTGAGGTCGGTGGCGTACACGATCACCCCACCGCGCAGCACCGTACTCGCCCCGGGCACCCCGGCGACGGTCGCCGCGAGCAGGCCCGCGGTCAGCGATTCGGCGGTGGCCACCGTGTACCCGCGCTCGGTCAGCCGCGCCACCAGGGCGGCGGTTTCGGGAACCGCGGCCAGCGGATCGGCGGGATCGGGCCGGCCGGTGCCCGCCGCGGTCATCGCCGCTCGGCCGGGCGGGCCCACAATCGCGCCGCCTGCACGACATAGTCGAGACCGGTGACCACGGTCAGTACCAGGGCGATATACATCAGCGCCATCCCCGTGGTGGCCCAGGCGCCGGCCAGCGGGAGCAGCAGCACACCGATCGCGACCGACTGCACCAGGGTCTTGACCTTCCCGCCGCGACCGGCCGGGATCACGCCGCGCCGCACCACTGCCAGCCGCAGCAGCGTCACCCCGATCTCGCGGGCGCAGATCACGATGGTGATCCACCACGGCAGGTCTCCCAGTACGGACAGCCCGATCAGCGCGGATCCGATCAATGCCTTGTCGGCGATGGGGTCGGCCAGTTTCCCGAAGTCGGTGACGAGCCCGTACTTGCGCGCCACCTGACCATCGATGCGGTCGGTGATCGCGGCGACGGCGAACAGAGCGGCGGCACCGACGCGCCAACCGGTGTCGTGCCCGCCCGCGGCGAACAGTGCCAGCAGAAAAACCGGGACGATCAGGATGCGCAGGATCGTCAGAATATTGGCGATGTTCATCAGCGGTACCGCCGAGGGCTCGACCGTCCGCTTCACTTGCGGGGAAACGAGTTTCGCCCGGGATCTACCGGCTTCGCTCCAGGATCTGTCCATATCGTCGCTCTGCACGCTCACCGGCACCCCCGGCCGGAGTGAACGCAGCCGCGAACCCCGGTAGGTCGGGACGAGCGGGCAGAGGAGATGTGCGGCACTCCACCAGACTATCGTTTGCCGGCCCGACTACTGTGCACCCCATGACCACGCGGGCACCTCACAGCGATTCGATCGGCGCCACCAGTCCCGGCACCGTACGCGTCCGACGTGCCCGAACCTCGGACGTGCCCGCCATCAAAAGCCTCATCGACGTCTATGCGGGCCGGATTCTGCTGGAAAAGAATCTGGTCACGCTCTACGAATCGGTCCAGGAGTTCTGGGTCGCCGAGATCGGCGCGCGCATCGTGGGATGTGGCGCATTACACGTGCTGTGGGCCGACCTGGGAGAGGTACGCACCGTCGCGGTACATCCCGATGTCAAGGGCCACGGCGTCGGGCGTGTGCTCGTGGATCAGCTCATCACCACCGCCCGCGAACTGCAGTTGCAGCGGTTGTTCGTACTCACCTTCGAGGTTCCGTTCTTCTCCCGGCACGGCTTCGCCGAGATCGACGGCACCCCGGTGACCGCGGAGGTCTTCGCGGAAATGTGCCGCTCCTACGACACCGGTGTGGCCGAATTCCTCGATCTCAGCTACGTGAAACCGAATACCCTCGGCAACACCCGGATGCTGCTGACCCTGTGAGGGCTCGCCCGTTCACGCCGGGCATTCCTGCATCCATCGACCGCTACTCCCTCGCCCGCTCCGACATTCCCCGGGAGATCCCGTGCCCATCTTCGCAGTCCAGTACACCTATTCCGAGGCGACCGCCGCCGCCCGCGACGGGCATCGTCCGCTCCACCGCGCCTGGTTGTCGGAGCTGGTCGACCGGGGCGTGGTGCTGGCCACCGGCCCTTATGCCGACGGGTCCGGCGCACTGATCCTGTTCCGTGCCGAGAACGACGCGGCGATGACCGAACTGCTGACCGCGGACCCGTTCGCCGAACACGACCTGATCGAGCGCAAACAGTTCACCGAGTGGACGCCGGTGATGGGTGCCTTCGTGTCCTGACGGTTCGGGAGTTACGATCCACCACATACTCAACTAGTTGCATATGCGAGGTGGCGATGCAGGCATTCCGGAAGGCCGTGGAGGCACGAGACACCGCAGCGATCGAAGCGCTGCTGGCCGACAACGTGGTATTCACCAGTCCGGTGGCGTTCAAGCCCTATCCGGGACGCCCGATCACCGCCGCGATCCTGCGCGGCGTGATGCGGGTGTTCGAGGATTTCCGCTACGTCCGTGAGATCACCGACGGCCGCGATTCGGCACTGCTGTTCGAGGCGAAGGTCGACGGAAAGACCGTCAGCGGCTGCGACTTCATCCATGTGGACGACGACGGTCTCATCGACGACCTGATGGTGATGGTCCGCCCGCTGTCGGCGGCCAACGCCCTGGCCGCCGCCATGGGTGCGCAGTTCGACCGCATCAGCGCCGAAGCGGCCGAACAGATCCAGCGCGAGAACCCCGGGGCCTGACCCGGCCGGTCACACCTCGGCTTCGGCCGGTGCCGCTTCCTCCGCGTCGCCGCCGCCGCGAATCGAATACAGCAACCCGTCCAGCTCGTCGGGTTTGATCAGCACGTCCCGTGCCTTGGAGCCCTCGCTCGGACCGACCACGCCACGCGTCTCCATCAGGTCCATCAACCGGCCCGCCTTGGCGAAACCCACCCGCAGCTTGCGCTGCAACATCGATGTCGATCCGAACTGCGAGCTGACCACCAGTTCGACCGCCTGCAGGAAGACATCGAGATCGTCGCCGATATCCGGATCGACGTCCTTCTTCGCGCCGGCCTTGGCGCTGGTGACGCCCTCCTGATAGTCGGGTTCGGCCTGATTCTTGGAGAAGTCGACGACACCCTCGATCTCCTCGTCGGAGATGAACGCACCTTGCAGGCGGGTCGGCTTGGAGGCGCCCATCGGCAGGAACAACCCGTCGCCCATGCCGATCAGCTTCTCGGCGCCCGGCTGATCGAGGATGACGCGCGAATCTGTCAGCGACGAGGTGGCGAAGGCCAACCGGGAGGGCACATTGGTCTTGATCAGACCGGTGACCACATCCACCGACGGCCGCTGCGTGGCCAGCACCAGGTGAATTCCGGCGGCACGCGCCTTCTGGGTGATGCGCACGATGGCGTCTTCCACGTCGCGCGGCGCCGTCATCATCAGGTCGGCCAGCTCGTCGACGATGGCCAGGATGTAGGGGTAGGGCCGGTACACCCGCTCACTGCCCAGTGGCGTGGTGATCTGCCCCGATTTCACCTTCTTGTTGAAGTCGTCGATATGACGGACCTTCGTGGCCTGCATGTCCTGATACCGCTGTTCCATCTCCTCCACCAGCCAGGCGAGGGCGGCGGCCGCCTTCTTGGGCTGGGTGATGATGGGCGTGATCAGATGCGGGATGCCCTCGTAGGGCGTCAGTTCCACCATCTTCGGGTCGATGAGGATCATCCGCACCTCATCGGGTGTGGCACGCCCGAGCAGCGAGACCAGCATCGAATTGACGAAACTCGACTTACCGGAACCGGTCGAACCGGCCACCAGGAGATGCGGCATCTTCGCCAGGTTGGCGGAGACGAATTCACCCTCGATGTTCTTGCCCAGACCGATCACCAAGGGATGGTGGTCGTTTCGGGTCGAGGGGGCCTTGAGCACATCGGCGAGCCGCACCAGCTCACGATCGGAGTTGGGCACCTCGATACCGACCGCGGACTTGCCCGGAATGGGGGCGAGCAAACGCACATTCTCGGTCGCCACCGCATAGGCGATATTGCGGGCCAGCGCGGTGATCTTCTCGACCTTCACGCCGGGGCCGAGTTCCACCTCGTAGCGGGTGACCGTCGGGCCCCGCACGAATCCGGTGACCGCGGCATCGATCTTGAACTGCACCAGCACCTCGGTGATGGCCTCGATCATCGATTCGTTGGCGGCACTGCGCTTCTTGGGGGCGTCGCCATCGGTGAGCAGCGACAGCGGCGGCAACTGATAGTCGCCGTCGACCTCGCGGTCGGTGACGAACTCCAGTTGCTGCTGCGGTGGCGGTTCCGGCGTCTGATCGACGACCTTGGGCGCCTTGCGGGGCTTGGGTTTCGGTGCGGCCGCCGGCTCCTCGGGCTGGTCGGCACCGATGTCCTTGGCCGCACGCAGCGGCGGTTCGCCGAGCACCTCGGTGGCCGCGTCGGCACCGAACTCGTCGGCCGGATAGTTCTCCGACGGAGTCCGGCCACGGCGTCCCGAGCGAGGCTTGTGCGCGGGGAAGCCGTCGTCGTCGTAGTTCTCCGGGTCGTAGAGCCCGTATTGCCCGTCGTAGTCGTCGTATTCGGGGTCGGGCACACCCAGCAGCTCCCGGAACCGGTGCGGCACTTCGCGCACCGTCGTTCCGGTGAGCAGCAGCAAGCCGAAGACCATGGCCAGCAACAGCAATGGCACCGCCAGCCAACCGGTGAGTCCGTTGGTCAGTGGCCCACCCAGCACGAAGCCGACGAACCCGGCCGCGTGCGCACGACCGTGCGCATCGGCGGGCGCACCGGCCAGCACATGCCAGACCCCCAGGGCGGGCAGACCCATCAGCAGGCCGCCGAGGACCAGGCGTGGACGGATTTCGGGATGTGGTTCGGTGCGCATCAGTATCACCGCGATCGCCGAGGCGAGGAACGGCAGCACCGCAGCGGCCGACCCTGCGATCGCGCGCACGGCGGTGTCGACGGCGTGTCCGACGGGGCCGCCCGCCGACAGCCAGACCGCCGCAGCGATGATCACACTGAAAGCGACCAGTGCCAGCGCGATACCGTCCCGGCGGTGCCCGTGCTCGATCTCCCCCGCGCGGCTGATGGTTCGGGTGGTGGCACCGAATCCGCGCGCCAGCATCGACCAGCTGTTGCCGATACCGCGGCCGATCACCGTCATCGGTGCGGCCGGTGGTGGCCGGCGCACCGGCCTGCGCGCAGGGGCCTTGCGGGCACGCGGCGCCGAACGGGCGCGAGAGCCACCGGAGCGAGACCGTGGCTGCGCCCGCCCCCTGGTGGATCCCGCCCGCGAACTGGATGCCGTGGTGCCGCGGGACTTACCTGCCATGACCTCAGGCTAGCCGCAACAGCCCCATCGGGACCATCCGCAACACCCACACCGGCCGCATCATTGCCGACCTCACAGCGCCGTCAACGGCCGAATCCGGTGCTCTGGGCACTGCGAGAGCGCGACCGAGTAGACCCTGAAACGCCCCGGAACCGCGTGCCGGACCGGCGTGGCCGTGGTCCGCGCAGCGAACGACGCGGACCGGTGGCCGCACCTCACCTCGAACCGCAGGTCAGACGCTACGGTCGGTGGCGAATACGGCCTCGATGTCCGCGGCGTCACCCGAGGCGTCGATGCGGACCTCGTTGCGGCCGAAGGCATGGAGCAGCAACTCCGAGGGCTGCCCGGTGAGGACGACGGCGTCACCACCGACATTGTGGGCGGTCACGCGTTCCCCGTCCGGCGTCGCGAGGACCACCGTGACCGGCGACTTCCGATAGGCCATCCGGGCCATCCGCCGCGTCGCCGACCACAGTTTCGCCTCGTCACCCGCGGTCAGCAGGCGCGGCTCCCACTCGGTCCCGGCCCGCAGCACGTCCTCGTGATGGACGAACATCTCGGTCAGATTGGCCACGGCGTCGACCGGTTTCAGCGGCGACCACCACGGCGGTCCGGTGCGGATCTGTTCCAGCAGCTCGGCGAACGGCTGCTGCGCCACTTTGGCCTGCACCGATTCCAGATAACCGGCCAGGGGTTTCACCAGGATCCCGGGCGCCGCGTCGGGCCGCCGCTCCCGTACCACCAGGTGCGCGGCCAGATCCTGCACGGTCCAGGTCCCGCACAGCGTCGGGGCGCCCGGCCCCACCGCCGTCATCGTGGCAACCAGAGCCCGGCGTTCCCGTTGAGCCATACTCATGCCGCCGAGCGTAATGGGACAGGCGCGGAGGCGGTAGCGCAGCGTCACCACGCAGCGCCCCCATTACGCTCCAATTCGGCACAGCGTAATGGGACAGGCGCGGAGGCGGTAGCGCAGCGTCGGCTGGGTTCAGACTCCGATGACGGTCGGGACGATCATCGGGCGGCGGCGATAGGTGTCGGCAACCCAGCGGCCGACGACCCGGCGGACCCCCTGTGCGATGCGGTGGGTGTCGGTCACGCCTTCACCGGCCAGTCGCAGCAGCTCGGCTTCCACCAGTTCACGCGCTCCCATGAGCGCGCCCGGGTCATCGGAGAATCCGCGTCCGCTGACTTCGGGCGGGCTGACCGCTTTACCGGTGGTCGCGTCGACCGCAACGGTGATCGCGATGAAGCCGCCCTCGCCCAGGACGAGGCGGTCGGAGAGCGTCGATTCACCCACATCACCGACCGACAGACCGTCGACGTAGACCTGACCGACGGGATAGCGGCCGACGATCGTGGCGATGCCGTCGACCAGATCCACCACCACGCCGTCCTCGGCGAGCGCGACCCGGTCCTCGGGTACGCCGGTCGCGACGGCGAGGGCGGCGTTGGCACGCAGGTGCCGCCATTCACCGTGCACGGGCATGGCGTTGGTGGGCCGCACCGCGTTGTACAGGTACAGCAGCTCACCGGCCGAGGCATGTCCGGAGACGTGCACCTTCGCGCTCTGCTGGGTGACCACCGTCGCGCCGAGCCGGGCCAGGCCGTTGACGACGGTGAAGACCGCGTTCTCGTTGCCCGGGATGAGCGAGGAAGCCAGCACCACGAGATCGTCGGGGCGAATGTTGATCTGCCGGTGGTCACCGCGGGCCATCCGCGACAGCGCCGACAACGGCTCACCCTGCGACCCGGTCGAGATGAGCACCAGTTTGTGCACCGGAAGGTTCGCGGCCTGATCCAGATCGACGATGATGCCCTCGGGCAGGTTCAGATATCCCAGGTCCTGGGCGATCTGCATGTTGCGGACCATCGAGCGGCCGACGAAGCAGATGCGCCGGCCGTGCCGTTCGGCAACGTCGACGACCTGCTGGATGCGGTGCACGTGGCTGGCGAACGAGGCCACGATCACGCGGCCGGTCGCCTTGCCGATGACATTGTCGAGCACCGGGCCGATCTCGCGTTCCGGGGTGACGAATCCGGGTACCTCGGCGTTGGTGGAGTCGACCAGGAACAGGTCGACACCCTCGTCGCCCAGCCGGGAGAACCCGGCCAGGTCGGTGAGCCGGCCGTCGAGTGGCAGCTGGTCGAGTTTGATGTCGCCGGTGTGCAACGCCAGCCCGGCCGGGGTCCGGATCGCGACGGCGATGGCATCCGGAATCGAATGGTTGACCGCAAAGTATTCACAGCCGAACGGGCCGTGCGTGGTCGACTGCCCCTCGGTGACCTCGACCAGTTTGGGTTGCAGCCGATGTTCGCGGCATTTCGCGGCGACGAGCGCGAGCGTGAACTTGGAGCCCACCACCGGAATGTCGGGACGTAGCCGCAGCAGGAACGGCACCGCGCCGATGTGGTCCTCGTGCCCGTGGGTCAGCACCACTGCGGCCACATCGTCGATGCGATCCTCGATCGGGCGGAAGTCGGGCAGGATCAGGTCGACGCCCGGTTGCTGGTCCTCGGGGAACAGCACACCGCAATCGATGATCAGCAGCGAGCCGCCGTATTCGAACACGGTCATGTTGCGGCCGATTTCACCGATCCCGCCCAGCGCGAAGACCCGCAGGCCCTGCTTGGGCAGCTTGGGCGGCAGGTTCGCCGGTAGCGCCGGCGACATCGGTTGCGGCGCAGCCTGCTCCGAGCGTCCGCGACCGGACTGACGCCCGCGCCCCGAACGCCTGGACCGGCCGCGGTCGGAGCCGGCGTCGCCACGCCGTCCCGAACCCGAGCGCCCACCGGCCTGTTCCGCGGCCTGAGCTTGCTCCGGCTGCGCCGCGCGAGCGGGCTCCGGCGGCGTCGCAGCGGGCTCGGTCTGCGCGGCGGCAGTGGTCGCCGGGCGCGGGGCACCGGCCGTCTCCGTTGGCACGGCCGCAGGCCGCACAGCCTCGGCGGGCGCCGTGGCAGGCGCCGGCTTCGGGGCTCCCGCGGCGCGGCTCGCAGACCGACGTGGACGACGATTAACCGGTTCACTCATGCAAGCACTCCCGCCAGCCGCAATTCGGCAACGATCGGATCGAGATTCGGACCCACCGGCATCAGCTGCGGCAGGCGCGGTTCACCCACCTCCATGCCGAGGAGCCGGAGCGCGGATTTGATCAGCGCTACCCCGCCGACCCGCGCCATCGCCCGGTTCACCGGCAACAGACTGGCATTCACGTCACGAGCCAGGGTCACCTCGCCCGCGGCATAGGCATCGCGCAACTGCACGAGCCGTTCGGGTACCAGGTGGCCGATGACGCTGATGAAACCGACGGCACCCACCGACAGCCACGGCAGGTTCAGCACATCGTCGCCGGAGTAATAGGCCAGTCCGGTGTCGGCGATGAGTTCGGCGCCGGCGCCCAGGTCGCCCTTGGCGTCCTTCACCGCAACGATATTCGGATGCTCGGCGAGCCGGCGCAGCGTATCGGGCGCGATGGGCACGATCGAGCGCGGCGGAATGTCGTAGAGGGTGACCGGCAGGTCGGTGGCATCGGCGACGGCGGTGAAGTGCGCCAGCAGACCCTCCTGGGAGGGGCGCGAGTAGTACGGAGTCACCACCAGCAAACCGTGCGCACCCGCACGCTCGGCATTGCGCGCCAGTTCGATGCTGTGCGTGGTGTCGTAGGTACCGGCGCCCGCGATGACGGTGGCGCGGTGCCCCACGGTGTCGACGACGGCGCGCAGCAGATCGTACTTCTCCGACTCGGTGGTGGTCGGCGATTCTCCCGTGGTGCCGGAGATGGCGAGCAGATCGACGCCACGGTCTACCAGGCGCGACGCGAGGGCAACGCCGGCATCGACATCGAGCTTGCCCTCGGCGGTAAAGGGGGTCACCATCGCGACGCCGACCGTGCCGGACGCGCGCAGCTCCGTTCGCGTCGATTCACCGTTCGTCATGGTCAGAAAGGCTACCCGGTCGTCGGCACCGCTCCGCACCGTCGTCCGTCATATCGGCCTGCCATTCCGGTCACATTCCCACCATGACATCACCGGAGACATCATGAACCCCTTGTTATGACGGCATACGTGACGCCATACTGATGTCATGGATTTGAACAAGTACACCGACCGGCTGCGTGCGGACCTGGTCGCCGCCGCTGCCCTCGGGGACGAGCAGACACAGGCCACGGCCGCCGCACTGGCCGCCGCCACCGAGAATTCGGTGCGGTTGACGCTGCTCGCGGCACTGACGGATCTGGCCGGTGAGGTCAACGCAACCCTCGGTGATCGCACGGTGCACGTGTCACTGTCGGGCACCGATGCCGATGTGGAGGTCCGCCGCAGCCGCACCGAGGATCCGGCCGCCACCTTCGAGGAGATGACCGGCGATATCAGCCGGGTCACGCTGCGCATGGTCGAGAATCTGAAAGCGCGTGCCGAGGAAGCAGCCAATCAGAGCGGTCAATCACTGAACTCCTGGCTGTCCACCGCGGTGCAGGGCGCGCTGCGCGACCAGATGCGCAAACCGGGCCCCTACGAGAGCTGACCCGGCCCGGTGCGGGCATTCCAGATGGATGCACTGCCGACCTGCTACGTACCGGCCTGCGTCCGGCCGTGGTCGCGCCGGGCACCGAAACACTGCCGGGTCAGTCCATCACCGTGACCGCGCCGGCGGGATCGATCTCGGTGCGCCGATCCCCGTCGGTCGCCTGCGCGAGCACCGTGGCCAGTACCCGCCTGCCGGGGGGCAGGATGCGCACGGTCACCGATCCGTCGTTGGCCGCATCCAGTTCTCGGGTCGCGGCCTCGACGACGCGCTCGCGCAACCACTGCGGGGCGTCGGTGAAACCGCCGTCGTCGAGCAGCACGACTTCGACCCCGCGCGCCCGTGCACCCCGGGCCGCACCGCTGAGTTCCTCGGTGACCAGGTGGGGTGCGCGGAGTCCGTCGCGTAGTTCCGCCTCGAGCAGACGGCACTGTTCGCGCTCCGCGACGCTCAGCGCCGCGCCTTCGGCAATTCTTTCCAGGATCGGCCGGGCCACCCGATCCAGGCGCGCCAGCTGACGGACGCGTTCGGCGTTCTCGGCAACCATCGTCGCCTCGGCTGCCGCCTGCGCGGTCGACTCCTCCCGCAACAGCCGCAGCGAACGCTGGGTGGGCCGCATGATCAGCGCGAACACCGAGATCGCAATCACCGTCCCGATCGGTACGAATGCCGCCACCATGGCGCCCGGTGTGAGCCAGGCCCGCGCTCCGTCGACCGAGATCACCACCGCGACACCGGCCACCCCCGCCCATGCCGAGCCCATCCGGCCGCGCAACACCAGTACGGCCAGCAGATAGGAGATGGCGAACGTGGTCCACACCATGTGGTGGGCCCGCGGGAGACTCAGATTCGCGGTGGTCAGTGCGGTGGCCACGGGACCGGCCAGGGCCACGAATATCGTCACCGGGCAGGGCAGTGGGTCCCCGGGCACCACCAGCACCAGTGCCCCGGCCAGCACCATCACGATCAGCGCGCTCACCGCCGGCAGCGGCTCGGCGATATCGAGGTTGCGCACCATGTACAGGACGATGGTCAGCTCCAGCAGCACCAGGAACAGCCAGACGGTCCCGCCGCGCAGTCCCAGCAATTCCCGCAGACCGAAGTCGGCTTCGCGCTGCGCCCCGATACCCATCACTCTGCGCACGGCGTCCACGAGTCCGCCCGTCTCGCTACTCACACTCACGCGCCGCCACCGGACCCACCACGCGAACCACCGATGCGGTCACCGTGCGGCGCGCTGCAGTAATGCTGATGCGGCTCGGCGCCGTGCCCACCGTCCGGTCCGCCGCAGTTGTCGCCGTCGCCGCCCCAGACCAGCGTCACCGTCGTCCCCTCCCCCGGTAATGATTCGACGAATCCGGCGCCACCCGCCAGCTGCCGCATTCGCCCCAGAATGCTCACCGAGATCCCGAGACGGTCCGCGGACACCGCCGCCACATCGAACCCCGCACCGTCGTCCTGGAAGGTCACCCGGATACTTCCCGCACTGATCGTGCAGGTCACCGTGCGCGATATCCGCCGGCCCGGCACCGTCGCATGGCGCAGGCTGTTGCGGACCGCTTCGGCCAGCGCGGCGGCCACGGTCCGCGCCGCCGATACCGGCATGCGCAGGTCGTCGTAGCCGGGCCAGGTGCGGGTGGCGAAGCGGATTCCCGGGTTCACCTCGTGTACCGCGGTGCGCAGGAACCCGACCGCGGCACCGGCGTCGAGTACGTCGGGCTCCGGCGATTCCACCCGGATCTCATCGAGTTGTTCGAGAGTGCGTTCGGCCTGGCGGCGCAGCACGTTCGACGGCTCGCTCCCTCGTGAAGCGTCCAGCAGGGTCGACAGCACGGCATCGTGGATCAGCGCCGCGAAGCGGGCACTCTCGTTGTCCCGGGCGATCGCGGCGGCGGCCTCGGCGGCCTGGGCTCCGGCGGCCACCGATTCGCGATCCACCCGGGCCGCCGCCCACAGCGCGGCGACCACACACCACAGGAACAGCGCCGACAATCCCAGCGCCCGCGCGAAGGCGCTCGACACCGACGCCGCCGTGAACTCCTCCGCCAGATAGATATTGGTCAGCGCCACCGCCGCCGAACCGATCAACAGGTAGCCGGCCGAGGCGAGCAACGGCCATGCCATGGCCGCGGCGAGCACCCCCAGCGGCAACATCCGATACAGCCACACCGAGTTGGCGCCGATGCTGTGGGTGTCCAGCCAGATCAGCATGGTAGCCACTGCGGACAGGAAACTCACTGCGGCACAGCCGGATACGATACGGATCGTGCGCGGCCGCGCGTGGACCGACACCAGCGCGAGTACCGGAAACAAACCGAAAGCCAGCACGGTCGCGACCGGTGTCCACCAGATCGGAGTGAAGCGCGATTGCCCGGCGATCTCGGGAACGTCGGCCAGGCCCATGATGATCCCGCCGACGCCGACCGACACGCCGAGGCGCCGCAGGATGCGCTCCACGGCGGGCGCACCGGGCCGGGTGTCGACGCGGTCAGGGATCAGGACGCGAGCGGCCGCGACGGCACGGGCCAGAACTCCGGGCTCGTCGACCGTGATCACGGACGGTTGTTGCGCTCGGGTACCGGCAGCCACCCGTCCTCCACCGCCCGCTTGTACAGATCGGTTTTCGTCGGCGCGGGGCGCCCCGCATCGGCGTACTTCTGCCGGATCCGGCCCAGATAATCGTTGACGGTCTGCTCGGACAGCCCCGTCAGCCGCGCCACTCGCGAGGCCTTCTCACCGGACGCGTACAGCGTCAGCACTTCCTGCTGCCGCGGGCTCAGGCCCACATCGGGCAGCTGCGGGTCCCCGTCGATGGCTGCCGCCCAATCGGTGGTGACCACCTGTTCACCGCTCGCCGCGGCACGCACCGCAGCAACCACGGTCTGTACGTCTTCGGACTTGCGCAGTACACCCAGCACTCCGGCGCGGGCCGCCGAACGCACCATGAACGGGTTGTCGGCGCCCGTGAACACCAGCACCTCGAGCCCTCGATCGCGCAGTGCCCGCACGTTGTCCTCCGGGGTGGACCCGTCGGCCAGCCGCAGATCGAGAATCACCAGATCCAGCTCCGGTGCGGCCGCGAGCAATTCCGCCACCGTCCCGGCGGTGAGCACCAACTCCAAATCACTCTCGCCGGCCAGCATGCTGGCCAGTCCGAGCGCGACCGACTCGTGATCCTCGACCAGGCCGATCCGCCGCGGTGGCGTCATATGGCACTCACCCTTCCCGAAACCCGAACACCTCACCGCCTGCGCACCGGCGCGGACGGACAATTCTGACGTCGAGTATGACTGGCTCGACGAGTTAGGTGTGAGACACCAGAAATCGGGGCCGCGAACTCACTGCATCAGCTGCGCCGCCACCGTCGCTCCCAACTCCCAGCAACGTTCCCGCTGGTCCTTGTCCGGCGGCCCGGTCACGATCACCGGCGCAGCGGCCTGCTGCCAGCCCATTCCGGTGGTCACCGTGTCGATACTGCGCTCGGCCCCTTCCGTGCCCTGGTTGCCGTGGATGTAGTAGCCGAACGGGCGGCCTCCGGTGCTGTCGAGGCACGGATAGTAGAAGGTGTCGAACGCGTGTTTGAGCGCACCCGACATGTAGCCGAGGTTGGCCGGGGTGCCCAAGAGATAGCCGTCGGCGGCCAGCACATCGGTGGCGGTGACCTCCAACGCGGCGCGCCGCACCACCTCGACCCCTTCGATCTCGGGGTCGGTGGCGCCGGAGATCACCGCCTCCAGCATGTCCTGCAGGAATGGGGACGGCGTGTGGTGGATGATCAGCAACGTCGGCACACGTCGAGCCTAGGTGTGTTCACTGTCCGACGGCACGCAACTGCGGACCCGCCACGCTGTCGCAGCCGAGACCCGGCAGCAGGCGTAGCCCGCATCACACACGGCGCGGGAATGCTCCACCCCCGGTCACGGTTGAACCGACTGTCGGCGTCCGGACAGCCCCGGGCCCCACCCCATTTGTCGCTACGAGCGACCACACGCCGAGAGGCGCATGTTGGACGTCGACCTCAGCGTGAACGCCGCAAGGACCACCGCCTTGCGGCGTTCCCCTTTTCCAGGGACACGAGGACAGGGACGAACCGCCCGTAAATGACATGCCGGGACCGAGATGGCCCCGCTATCGTGGCGCCCGACGCGGTGACCGGAACGACTGGAAGAAGCATCCCGATGAGCTCCGACCTCGCTTTGTACGAGATACGGCTGGGGATTTTCGCCACCCCGGAGGCGATGCAGGAGGTACTCACTGCTGCCCGCCGGACGCTCGCGGACCGATACCCGAGCTCGACGGCTGAGTGCTTCGACGCCACCACAGACGCGGAGCCCGGCGCCGGGGACTCCGACCGGATGTCGGTCGCGGAACTCTACAGCGAGCTGCCGGAACAATGGAGTATCGAACATCCCGGCGAAAATCCCGGCACCCGAGAGGTTTTCGAGCTTCGCTCGGCGATCCTGGCGACCGAAGGTACCGCCGGGAGTGCAGTCACCGAACTCACCGCGTTACTGTGCCCGGATCCCGAACATGCAGGTCCGTGCGAGATCCCTTGGTCGTCTAGTACGAGTGCAGCGCAGGACACCGACAGTGCCCACCGTGACGACCTGGAGCGCCGCTACAGCTATCTGCGCGAAAGCACCGGCCTGTAGCCGCGCCGCCTCGCCCGGCGCGCTGTCGACCGGGCGAGTTCCACTGCGTCCGGCGCGATTCCGTCAGCCGTTCGACCAGATGCCCGCGGGCGCGGTCGGCAGGCCCACATCCTGCAGACCGAGAATCCCCGCGGGCGCAGCGGCGACATCGAGGACCGCGCTGACGGCCGGCATGGCGGTCATCGTGTCCCACTCGTGGTTGCCCCAGGTCTCGGGCGGGACGAAGCGAATACGGGTGTGGACCTCGGGCTCCCCCTCGATCACGACCTGGTAGTGGTCGTCGAGAAAATCCCAGTCTGCGTTCAGTTCCTTGGTGAGGTACCAGGCGACCTTGGACTGCACCACGGTCTTGCCGGCGACCTTGCCGTTCCAGCCGGCCCGGATGGCGGCGATGGTGTCCTTCTCCATACAGAACCAGCCGAGATCCACCCGTTTCGAGGCGGTCGCATGTTCGATGAAGAACTCCATGTCGTCGAGTTCGTACCGTAATGCGGCTGCCATGCGGCCGACAGCATCGCGGAAGGTGCTCAACCACAGTTTCGCGATGTCGATCACCTCTGGAGTCGCCTCGGGGAACGACATTCCCAGCGCCTTCCAGGTTTCCGCGGATTCGTAGACCGACACATCGGCCGACTCGGAGATCGACACCAACTGCACGTCGCGGCAGACGGCGGTCATCGCTGCGGTCATGGTGTTGATCCAGCCGGGGTTGATTCCGGTGATGTACAGCGAACTGTCACCCCGCTCACACGCCTGCCGCAGGCGCTGCTCGGTTTCGCCCGCAATGCCACCGACATTGAGGAACAGGTTGGTGCTGACGACGTCGAGACCGGATTCCAGCAGCCGCACCGCGTGATCGAGGTCGGCCATGAACGGGGTGTAGAGCACGGTGTCGGCGCCCAACGCGACGAGTTCATCGATATCGCCGGTGGCGAGCACTCCGGTTTCGGGTCGCCCGCACAGTGTCCCGGCATCCGCACCGGCCTTGTCCGCCGAGTAGGCGTAGACACCCGCGAGTTCGAGTCGCGGATCGTCCAAGATCCCCCGCAGGCTGAGTGTGCCGACCTTCCCGGTGGTCCACTGGATGACGCGTAGCTTGCCCATCGAATCTCTTCCCTCACCGCCGATACACTGGTTCGGAAATGATATTCTCAGGTTCGACATACGTATGCACCACAAATGGTAAGTAGAGTTTGCAACGAGAGGTGATCCGCCGCGATGTCGTTGCAGAGCTCAGCCCAGGTCGAGCCGGGGTGAGGCCGGAAAGGTGACCGGCATCGCCGTCATCGCGCGATGGAAAGGTCCAGGACGCCACGTGATCTCACCCGGATCCACCGACAGCCGGATCTCCGGGAGGGCATCGAAAAGCTGGTCGACCGCATCCTGGGCCACCAGGTAGGCCACCGACCGCGCCGGGCAGGCATGCGGGCCCGCACCCCAAGCCAGATGCGACCGGTTCCCGGTGCGATCACCACCGGCGATCACCGGATCGTTGTTGCACGCGGCCAGACTGATCACCACCGGTTGATGGGCGGGCAACCAGGCGTTCTCGATCAGAATCGGCTGGCGCGGATAGGTGATGGAGAAGTTGGCGAGCGGCGGGTCGGTGAACAGCACCTCGTCGAGTGCGTCGCGAGTGGACAGGCTGCCACCGAGGAAATCGCCACCGAAACGCTCATCGGTGATCATCAGCCGCAGCGTGTTGGCGATCAGGTTCTGCTGCGGTTCGATCCCGCCGCCGTAGAAGACGATCAAGTTGTAGAGCATCTCCTCGTCGGAGAGCTGGGCCGGATGGTATGCCAGCCGCGAGGTGACATCGTCGGCGGGAGTGGTGCGGCGCAACTGCACCTGCTCCATCAACGCCTGACTCAGATGTTCCATCCCCCACGCTGCGTTGACCGTGTCGAACAGCGCCGCCATCCCGGTCGCCACCCGCTGTCCCAGCTCCGCCGAACAGCCCACCATTCGGTTCAGCACCTCGAATGCGACCGGGAATGCATACTGCGACACCAGATCCGCCGATCCGGTCTCGCAGAACTCGTTGATCCGCGGGACGGCGATCTTCTCGACCGTGGCATGTAATTTGTGCAGATCGACGGCCTCGAAGGCGGTCGTGAACGCCTGCCGGTACCGTTCGTGCACGGCACCGGCACTGCGTAAGACATTCGGATACCACTGCATGATCGGGCGTACCGGACAGTCCTCGGGAACGGTTTCCTGCCAGGCCCGCGGGTCGGCCGGGAAATGCTCGGGATCGTTGAGGATCCGCAGCGCGGTGTGATAACCGACCACCAGCGTCGCGGGCACCCCCGGCGACAACTCGATGGGTACCAGAGAGCCGTAACGGCCGCGCATCTCCTGATAGGCACGGTGCGGATCGGCAACGAATTCCGGCGTGTCCAGCAGGATTCGAGGGCCGTCACTGTCGAACGGCGAACCGATGTTGGGCGCCGGACGTCCGGACATAGGGGCCTGACCTGTGAGCAGATCAGAACGTGACGTGGTCAAGGGGAGTGACTCCAGAAGGTGAACTGTCGAGCGCGGCGGATTTCGCAGGTGGTCGATGGCTACCAGCGTAACCTCATGTCGGCGCCGAGAAGGCGGGCTTCGGCAGACCTCCAGCTAGCCCCGCCCCAGCACGTGTCGCCGACCGGGTCCCGCGGCCGTGCTCGCGATCCGTTTCGTTGACAGATACCGTGTATCCATCAGTGCGCCACCGGAACATACGGGAACCCAGGACCCACACAGGCGCCACGACAGTCCCGACTTTCCAGACCTCGGATCACCCGTGCGCACCGGGGTCGATGTTTTCCGCTACTCGCCGCAGTAGATCGATCAGCTGCTCGTATTCCTGCGGTGCAATTCCACGCATGACGGCCCGACGTGCGGCATGGACTCGGTCCGCGGCGGATCGATGCAGTGTCAGACCTGCCGCGGTGAGCACATACCTCGCGGAGCGGTCCGACCCGAGCGCACCCCGCTCGCACAGTGCCGCTACGCAAGGCGCAGCGACCGGCTCTCCGTGGTCGCGGAACGGCTCGAGTGCACGTTCGATCGCCGACAGCTCGATCGGGCCCGACGCAACCGTGTTGAGCACCTGCCACGTTCGCCGGTTCAGACCGAATCCCCCCAACTGAGCGTCGAGGTTGCCTTCCAGGCCGTTGTGAATGCGCTTGACCCAGTAACCCAGTGGCTTCGGGACGGCATTGCCACCCGTCGAGTGCATCGACGGCTGCGACGTGATCATGAGTGAACCTCCATGTACTTGTCACTTCACATCTATTTGTACTTTAACAAGTGTTTGTAGAATGACAAGTATGAATGAGGAGGACGCGAGCTCGGTGGCAGCGATCGAACGGGCCATGGTGGCGATCCGGCGCAGCCAGACTCGCCGCACGCTGAACCGATTGGGCGCCAAGGGCGTCCGTACGTCGATCGACCCCACGACATTCGGCGTGCTGGATGCGGTGGAGGGCGCGACCGACGCAGCGACGGTCAGCGATATCGCCCGAGCGCTCGGTATCGACCAGCCCCGCGCCAGCCGCCTGACCGCCCGAGCCGTCGCCGACGGGCTGCTGCGGCGCGAAGCCGACCAGCACGACGCCCGCCGCGTGATCCTTCGCCTGACCCCGAACGCACGCACCGCACTGACCCACGCCCGTCAGGCGCGTCAGGCGGTCTTCGCCCGCACAACCGACGACTGGACAGCCACCGAAAGGCGCGAATTCGCCCGCCTGATCACAAAATTCGTCGACGACTTCGACCGTGTCGTCACCGAAACCGAGTGATCGACGAACGAGAGAAGCCCACTCGGCCACCCGCACACGAGACAGGGCGACTGCGCGGCAAATCCTGGTCGTCCTGCACACGACACCTCCCCTGGGCCGAAGTCGAACTCCGAAAGCACTGCACGACGAACTCGCCGACGATGCGTAAGCGGCCTTCGCGCAGCCCGCCGGTTACCGTCCGATGACCGGCGGCCGACCGGATCGCGAGCAGCAGGCGGGCAGGTGCACGTACTGGTCACCGAGGCTCTACCATCCAAGGGTGAGCTCACGTTCGTCCCGAATGCCGGATCCGCCGAAGCGGGCTACCGAGGGCATGCGAGCTCGCGACCTGGACCGGGTCCGCGCCCGCGCCCTGCTGGATGCCGCCTATGAGGAGGGCCAGCTCGCCGCGGCGGAATATCACGATCGCTCGGACCGTGCCGCGGCGGCGGCCACCATCGCGCAACTGCGGGGCCTGGTCTCGGACCTGCAAACGCCGGAAGGGGTCGAGCGCTGGTGCGAACCGCCGCGATCGGATCCGGCGGCGCGGCGGGCCGGCCGGTATCCCGACCGCATCCGGGCCCGTACCGAGGACCGGACCCGCACGCGCCGCGCCCTGGACACCGCTCGGGCCGAAGGACAGCTCACCGCGGACGAACACCGAACTCTCGTCGAACTGACCGATGAGGCGCAGACGTTGGGCGATCTGGCCGGCTTGACCGAAGACTTGCAGAAGCCGGTTGCTGCCCCGGTCGATCCACGCAGCCGGATGCGGCCTCGCACTGCGGGGCTCGCCGCGGCGGTGGCGGTGATCGCGGCGCTCGCCGCCGTGGGCGGATACCTGCTGACGCACACCTCCGCACCACCGCCCGCCCCGGCAGCGGCCCCCGTGGACCGAGCCGTGACAGCGAAGGTGATCGACACCCCCGATCTCACCACCCGCGCGGGATTCGACCATTTCCGTCGCCTCTACCAACAGAAGTTCGGCGACACCGTGCTCGACGAGCTGACCCTGTTTCCCGAATACGCCTCGTTCGATCGCACCACGCGAGCACAGCCGAATCGGGTGGTGGACTACGACTTTCGCGGCGGATTCCTGGCCTCCAGCGCGATGACCACCCGCGACGCGGACAAGCCGATCTTCGATCTGGCCACCGTCGACGCATCGGCGCTGGGGAATCTGATCGACCGCTCGGTCGCGCTGTCGAACGTGGAGGGCGGCACGATCAGTCATATCGGTATGGGCATCGACGGCATCACCGAGGTGCCGACGATCAACATCTACGTCGGCAACGAGTTCCAGGAGAGCGGGTACCTCGAGGCCACCCCCTCCGGTGAATTGATCGACACGCACCCCTTCGGTGATTAGGCGGCAGTTGATGGAGACTTCGCGAACTGCGAACAGCACACTGCGGGTTCGTGATCGGGACCGTGTAGATGCCTGCGCACTGCTCGACGCCGCCCGCGACGACGGCCAGTTGACCGGGCCGCAGCACTCCGAACGAACCCGCACAGCGATGCAGGCACGCACCTTCGCCGACCTGGACACCGTCGTCGACGATCTGCAGATACCCGCCAACCTCGTGGACACCCCCGTGGTCACCCCGGCTCGGCGCCGTCCGTCGCGGCGATGGCTGGTGGGCGGCGCGGCGATCGTGGCCGCGGCACTGATCGGCATGCTGTGCGGGTGGGCGAGCAGCGAGGGTGGGCCGATCACGGATTCGACCCCGCCGAATATGACGACGACCGAGGGCATCGAAGCGTTCCTCGCCGCCTACCGGGACCATTTCGGTGATCTCCTCGCCGACGAGGTGACACTCCATGCGGAACACGCCTCCATCGTCCGGCCCGCCGCGGGCGATCCGTCGAAGTCCGAAAGATATTCCTACCGAGGGGAATTCGAGGATCGATCGACCACGAACCGCGAACCGGACCTCGAGCTGATCGACCTCGGTACGATCGACATCGCCGAACTGAGCGCCCTGCTGGCCGGTGCACCTCAGACCGTCGGCGCCCCACAGGCGCACATCAGCTTCCTCGATATCGAACACACCACGCTGGGCTACAACAAGGATGCCTCGGTCTCCATCTACATGGAGGGCGCGCGCACCGGATATCTCACCGTCGGCCTGGACGGCGAACCGCTGTACGTGTCCAAAGCACAGAAGTGAGCACTGCGGCCGAGTCGCTGGAGCAATGACTCGACCGACATGGGTGAGAGCCGTCCGCCGTGATCGAACACCCCGCTACCCGCCCGAGCCGCTCGGCGGGACTCCGATCGCGGGCAGGGTGACGGTGCACTCGACCGGTACCGAATGTGCTGGATCGAGGGCGTTCAGCACCAAACGGGCGGCAACGGGGTCGGAGTTGATGGACAGGTGGTCGGAGTAGTCCTGAGGGCACAGGTCCTGAAGGATGTGATTGGTGGCTCCGGCTTCGTGAATCAGACCGCCCTCGTAGGGAAGGATTTCGTCGTATTCGGTGACGATCTGGGTGTAGGCGACGCCGGGCACGGTGATGCCGCCGTCGTTGAGCGCTCGCATGAATTGCGAGCTGGACTCGAACTCGAGCAGCACGGCGCCGGCCTCCGGACCGATGGCTTCACCGACATCGGTGAGCGGCGAAGGGGCGCTGCCGTGCACGCCGGGGGCGAGTCCGACCATTCGGGAAACCTTGTCCGCGCCGCCGCCGAGTTTGATGTACCAGTACGGCATGGTGGCGCCTTCGGAGTGCCCGACCAGGGCCACTTTCGGCGCGCCGGTCGCTTCGCGTACTCGGTCGACGAATGCATCGAGCGCCCTCGCGCCGACTTCCATCGAAGCCACGCCGCCGATGAGGCCGTTCGGGTCCCCACCGGGGCTTCCGTAGGTGAGCGCGAAGACGCAGTAGCCGTTGTTGGCCAGCAGCGGCCCGTAGGTTTGCCAGTTGTCGTTGCGGTTGGCGAGCAACCCGTGGACGAGTATCACCGGTTCGGGATGCGCGGCGCTCGGCCGGCAGGACCAGTCGTTCGTGCCGGGCGGACTCGCGGCGCCACCTTGGAGTGCGCCACCGATTGCGTCGATCAGGAAATTGTGGGGCACGGGATACGGTGCGGCGGGCGGAGGTTCAGCGGAGACGGTGGCAGCGGGACCGCCCTGCAGCAGCAGACTCAGCACGACAGCAATGCCCCAACAATAAGCGGAGAGGTGTGTCCGGTTCATCATGTAGGGGATTGTGACACCGATTTCGCGCCCGCCGACGACGTATCGCGAAGATGCAGACTCTCGATCGCACTGCCCCGCTACCCGAGCCGGGACGAACGTCCTTCAGTGGGCCGGAGTTTGTCCGAGTGACCTCAGATAGACAAGGGTCGCTTGCACGCGGCGGTCGCCTTCGTGGACAGGGAGTTTCGCGAAGATGGCACCGATGTGTTTGCGCACGGCAGCTTCCGACACGGTCAGGATTTCCGCGATTCCGGAATTCGTGCGGCCCTCCGCCACCAGTGCCAGCACTTCCCGCTCGCGTGGGGTGAGCTCGGCCAAGGGTGTGCGGTGGCGGCCGGATTTGACCAACGCCCGGACGACCTCGGGGTCGACGATCGTCTCACCGGATGCGATTCGCACGAGCGTATCGAGAAACTGCCGCACGTGCCCCACCCGTTCCTTCAATAGGTATCCGACACCGGCGGCGGAGTCCTCGCCCAGGAGGTCGTCCAGGTAGGCGACCGAAACATACTGTGACAGCACGACTATCGGCAACCGCGGGTCTCGGCGACGTAAGTCGGCGGCGGCGCGGAGCCCGTCGTCCGTGCCGTTCGGCGGCATCCGCACATCGGTGATCACCAGATCGGGTGTGTGGGCCGCGCAGGCGTGCAGCAGTCCCGGTGCATCGCCGACCGCCGCACTCACCTCGTGGCCGGCCGAGGTGAGCACGGCTTCCAGCCCCGCTCGTAGCAGCGGGCTGTCCTCGGCCAGCACGATCCGCAGCGGGTCGGACATACCTGTCACACTGCGCACTCCATTCGGATGGTCGTCGGGCCACCGGGCGGGCTGCTCACCGTGAGCACTCCATCCAGGGCCGCCAGACGGCGTTGCAGCCGGTCCAGGCCGTGGCCGTCCACGATGTGCGCACCGCCGGGACCGTTGTCGGTAATGGTCATTATCCATCGCATGCCGGTGCGGATGCCGTGCACCTCGACGCGGTCCGCCTCGGTGTGTCGAGCGACGTTGGTGAGAGATTCGGCGACAAGGACATAGGACATGTGCTCGACTGCCGGTGACAGGCGGCCACCGGAATCGAGTTCGACGTCTATATCCAGTGGCAGGTCCGCCGCGAGATCGGTCAGCGCCGGGCCGAGCCCGCGTTCGGACAGCACCCGAGGTGAGAACCCGCGAAGCACGGCCCGCAGTTCGCTCAAGGTTTCGTCGACCTGTCGGTGGGCTTCGGCGGCGACCCGGCCCGCGGGCCCGTTCTCATCCTGGGATTCGGTCAATCCCAAGGTCATCGACAGTGCGACCAGCCGGTGCTGTACCCGGTCGTGCAGTTCGGATTCGAGGACCTCCCGCTCGAATCCCTCCGCCTCCAACAGCGCGGAGCGGGAATTCTCGATCCGGGCGGCTTCATGGCGCCAACGCTCGGACCGCGGGGTCAGCAGTGTGCGCGCCACCAGTGCCTCGAGGGCAGCCCAGGCGCCGGCGAGAACGAGTAACAGCACGGCGGACAGGACCCCCGCACCCGCGGTCACCCAGGCTTGGGTCGATTCCTCGACCACCCACGGCCCGAGATCGAAGTGATCGTCGCGCACGACGAACGGCGCGGCGAGCAGCATCGCGGTAATGACGAGCCCGAGGACCGCCAGGCCGCAGACGACACCGCCGAATACGGTGGTGACGGCGAGGAAGAGGACGTGCCGGGCGGTAGGCAACCGGCGTGCGAGGCTCGACTCCCGAATCCGGTCCTCGGCGCACGAGGCCACAGCAGGATCGATGAGCCGCAGCCGGACACACTGCAGCCGGAGCATCGGCTCCCACAACGCGGCCCGGAGATCGCGGGTCAGTCCGAGCAGGAGCACCGGAACCGCACCGATTACCGTCAGCACGCCGAGGACACCCGCCCAGAGCAGGGAGAACAGTGCACGCCACGGCCACCACGAGAAGAGGAAACGCGGGCCGGTCCGCAACGCCGATCCCATCGCGTTCATCGCGACGTCCCGGTCGCCGTCACCGTTCTCCGGTCGTTGCGCCCGAGTCTCGCTGCCACGACGATCCACACGACCACGGGCAAATACGCTGCACACATCAGCAGGGTAGTCGTGGCGCCGGAGGGTTCAGCGGAATCGGCGAACGCTTCCAGCCCCACTGCCACCACCAGATTGCTCCCACCGTGCAGAATTGCGGGCGGCCACACCGACCGGCTGCGCCCCCACAACCAGCCGATCAGGAACTCCAGCTCGATCGACAACGGCAGCCACAACAGCATCGCGACGAACGCATCTGCTGCCGTACCACCGGAACCCAGATACCCCACCCACGGCAACGGCCAGTGCCACATTCCCCAGATCACGCCCGTCGCGAACGTGGTGGCCACGGGGCGCCCCGGCAGCAGACGGTCACGCAGATACGTGGTCCAACCGAACTCCTCACCGAAGAAGATCGGAGCCGCCACCACCGGGATCAGCGGGGCGAGCACCAGGAGCACCACGGTGTCGTAACCGAAGTCGTCCCGCACCGGGTGCCAAATCCCGAGCAGCACAGCAAGAGCGAGAGCAGCGGCGAGGATGCCGAGCGGCAATAGGGCAGCGATCAGATACGACCGCCACTGCGTGCGCAGGTGCAGTCGCAGGCCGGAATCGGCGAATCCCTCACGAGTGACCCACCGGCGCACAACGATCGCAGCGAGCGCGGGCGTGAAAGCGCCGGTGAGCAATTGGACGATGGGGTTGTCGAGGGAATACCCGGCCGCCCCGGCAATCCCCCACGGAATCCAGGCGCCCGCGAAAGCCAGCACCAGGAACCAGAGGATGCCCTTCCGCCGCATCACCCTGCTGCGCCGGAACAACTCCCGACCGGTCAAAGTAGTGGTCATCCCTGAATTACAGAGGTTTCTGCACCGAAAGTCGGTAGTGCACCCACCCGTTGGATGGTCGCGTGCACGCTACCCCGGAGATCGCAGCACAGCAGCGCCTGACCAACTCCGACATTCCCTTCCAAACCGTAGAGATGGTAAGCACGGCGATCGAAGGTTTCATTCACGATGCGACCGTGACCTGTCGGCACAGTCGACGGGGGCGAACCTCCGAATACCCGACCCCATCGGCGCCGCATTCCCAATCATGCTGGGTGCAAGGGCAATGCGTTCATGCAATTTGCTCGAGTAGGTTCCCGGTAGGTCCGGGCGCTCTCGGTACGTGGGACTCCGTGGCGCCGGTCTCGATATCTGTGCCACCCTCGTCGAGAATCGGCCGTTCACGCTCATTCTCTGCGTGGTCACGGCGGCGTTTCGGGATCCCGGCTGGAGGTGGCACATGCATGAACTGCTCACGCAGTTGTCGGGTCTCGATGCCGGTGCGGAGGCTGCGGTGCGAGTCATCTCCTCCTACGACACCCTGATCGACAGACGCGTCCCTTTCGGGGCTCTGACCCGGGCCACCGCAGCACTGGCACAGTGCGCGGCCGGCATCAGCCGCCCACACCATCCGGTCGTTCGATTCGGACCGGACGGGAAACAGCTCGACGGCGTGCACCCGGACGTTTCACGGGCATTGCGTTGGGGCGAAGGGCTGTCTGTCTGGCTGGAACGATCAGGTCCCCCACGGGACCTCGACGACCTCATTCTCGAGCGATTCGCCATGGCCGCGCGCATTCTGATGCCGACTCCGCCGCCGGCGGCGCAGGACCTGGCCGACCCTGCCTTGATCGAGATTCTCCTCTCCGGTTCGCACTGCGCCGAAGATCGTGCGCGGGCGGCGCAGCTTCTAGGACTCGACCCGTCGCGATTGATCAGAGTTGTTGCCGTAGCCACCACCGATGCGCGAGACGTGGCGACAGCCGCTGTCGAGTTGGTTGCCACGTCTCGTCCTGCGACAACGCGGGTGGCCGCGATAGGTTCGATCGCGGCAGTCGTCCTCCCACCGACGCAGAGCCGACCTGCCACCGGTCCCGGTTCGCGAATGGATCCGAATATCGTTGCCGGGGTCGGCGGTTCGGCATTGCCACACCGAGCACGGCAGTCGTGGCTCCAGGCACAGGTGGCGTTGCGATTCGCCGTGGCCGACACGGCTCACGCGATAGTCGACCACGACGACCTCGGCGCCCTGGCACTGCTTGCCGATATTCCTTCCGACCGACTGGTCGCCAACCCTGATGTGCAGGCCCTCGCGACGCACGCCGCAACCGACAGCGGTCGTATGGACCTCGCGGCGGTGGCCGCCCTGTGCCGAACCGGGTCGCTGCGCCGAGCCGCTGTCGCCTTGCACATGCATCACAGCACAGTTGCCGCCCGCGTCGCGAGAACCGAGCAGAAAGTGGGCCTGGACCTCGGATCGTCCGAGGGTGTGCTCCGCACATCCATTACGCTGCACGCGCTTCGTCTTCTCGACTGCCCCACCGTGTACGACCGTGATGAGCCTGCACAACCACCCCGCGTCTCCGATACCGCCGACAATCCCGACAGTCGGCGGTCGCGCCACTACGACTCGTTCGTCGAGGATGGTGCCGAGCCCCACCGATGAAGGAGTGCACGTGAGTGTGAGCACCGACCGGACACTGTCGATCCGACCACCGTACGACCCGGAGTTGGCCGTCGCACTGACCAACCTTCCGGACATGTTCGGATCCGAGACCGGACCGATGAGCATCGATCAGATGCGCGCCATGGTGGCTGCCGGGCGCCCGGCCATGAGCGATCTCATGCTCGACGGAGCGGTACAGGTCCGCGAGGAACGGATTCCAGGCGCCGCCGGCTCGCCAGACATCACCGTTCTGGTGATGGCTCCTGCGCGGTTCGCCGGGCCGCGACCGGCGATCTACCACATCCACGGCGGCGCCATGGTCGCCGGTGATCGGTATATGAGCGCTGCGATGCTCGCCGAATGGGTCGCCGCGCTGGACGTGGTCGTCGTATCGGTGGAGTATCGGCTTGCGCCGGAACACCCTCATCCCGCCCCGATCGACGATTGCTATACGGGGTTGGAATGGCTGGCACAGAATGCGGAGCGCCTCGACGTCGACCCGAACCGCTTGATCGTTTTCGGCTCCAGCGC
>NZ_BDCA01000026.1 GCF_001613265.1 Nocardia vermiculata NBRC 100427 | reverse complement strand
CGGCCCCGCACTGAGCCACCAGATTCTCTCGTGCCCCATGCTGGACGATCGAATGGCAACCCCCTCGACTCATATGCCCGACCCTGACAGCGCCGGTTTTCGGCAGTCCATCGGCACAGCGTGGACTGCACTGCTGGGTGACGCTGCCGGGACCGAGGAGGCATCGGTCTACGCGGCGCCGGCCCGAGCCCTGGACCTTGCGGGTCTTCCGCCCGCGTACATCGATGTGGGCGGAAGCGAGATCTTCCGCGACGAGGCGATCGACTACGGCAGGAGACTGTCGGATGCCGGTATACCGGTAGAACTCCACGTGTGGCCGGGTGGCTTCCACGGCTTCAACAGTCTCGTACCGCATGCAGGCGTATCCCAGGCCGCCAATGACGCCAGATTGACGTATCTGAAGCGCGTTCTACTGTGACTTTTCCTCCCTGACGCCACCGCCGACAACACCGACGTTCGTCTACGCAGGTGCCGTTCCGGGATGCATCGACCACTCGCCCACGCGAACCTCCATACCGGAAACTACCGTGCAGGGCAGTCGCACGACATCGAAACACCACGACCTACGGCGCGACGTTGTCGATGCCGCCTTCGCACCGAGCGGGACTGGCACTGTCAGGTTCGGCCTGGATAGCGTGCATGCATGCAGGACCACCTCGACGACCTCCGCTTCGCCCACGTCATCGCCGACACTGCGGCCGCGACGAGCACCGAACGCTTCAAGAAGTTCGGCCGCGAGCTGGATACGAAGCCTGATATGGATGTGGCGCGCGACGCCGAGACGGAGGTGGAGAAGCTCATCCGTGGACAGCTGCAGCGTTCCCGCCCGCGCGACGCGGTCCTCGGTGAGGGAGAAGGGTTGGAGGGAACCGGACCTCGCTGCTGGGTGATCGACGCCGTCGACGGTCTCGAGAACTTCGCGCGCGGCGTCCCGGTGTGGGCCACGCAGATCTCCCTGCTGGAATTGTCCGAGGGCGGATACCGCCCGGTCGTCGGGCTCGTCTCCGCTCCCGCACTCGGGCGTCGCTGGTGGGCCGCGAAGGACCACGGCGCCTTCACCGGCCGCAACCTCTCCTCGGCTTCCCCGCTGCGCGTCTCCCGGATCTCCGCGCTGCCCCACGCCTCGCTCGCCTACTCCTCCCTCATCGATTGGGAAGACCAGGGCCGCCTGGCGGGCCTCCTGCACCTTGCGCGCACGGTGTGGCGCACGCGCGCATACGGCGACTTCTGGCCGTACATGATGGTCGCCGAAGGCGTGGTCGATATGTGCGCCGACCCGGAACTGTCACCGATGGAGATGGCGGCGAACGCTGTCATCGTCACCGAAGCGGGCGGCACCTTCACCGGTCTCGACGGCAGCGCGGGCTTGCTCAGCGGCAGCGCAGCAGCATCGAACGGGCTGCTGCACGATGATTTGCTGCGGTACTTGAACTAGCGACAAAAGCTGGCCACTTCCGTTGCTCATAACAAAAAGGTTATACTCGCTCCCGTGGCCTGGCAGATCAGTCTTCATCCGGAGGTGGAGTCGTGGTTCTTGGCTGTTTGTGCAGACGACCCTGAATCTGGCGACCTCATCGAGCTGGCGCTCGACCACCTGTCAGAGGAGGGCCCGGCGGCCGGTCGTCCATTGGTCGACAGGGTCAAAGGTAGTCGTTACCACAATATGAAGGAACTCCGACCAGCTTCTACCGGACGGTCGGAAGTGCGCATGCTCTTCGCATTCGATCCGGCACGGGAGGCGATTCCTCGTTGCCGGAGACAAATCCGGAAACTGGCAGGGGTGGTACTACGAGGCAATCCGCTTGGCCGACAAGCGCTTCGCGGAGCACCTGGATGCGTTGGAGGAGCAGCCATGACTGCAAAACTCACCAAATGGAGCGAGGTCGAAGCCAAGGCGCGCAGCGCCGACAGCCGCACCGAAACGGAGCGCGCGACCGCGCGAGAGCACGCCCGAGAGCGGCACGATGCCTACCTCCGCGGCCACCAACTCGCAGAAATCCGAAAGTCGATCGGGCTGACACAGACAAAACTCGCCAGCATCCTAGGGATTTCGCAGGCCAGGGTGTCGAAGATCGAACAAGGAAAGGTGGCCGGTATCGATACGATCCGCGCCTATGTCTCCGCCCTCGGCGGGTCCGTCGACGTCGTCGTCACACTCGGCGACCGCACCTGGAAGGTCGCCTGAACCGAGAACTCGATGAGTCACCTCGGCTTCATCGATCCGAGCCTGTGGATCGCAGGCGGGCAGTGAGCCGTTGCCGCACATCAGGCCAGTCTTCCGCAGCCACAGAGAACATCACGGAGTCACGCACCGTGCCGTCCGCGCGTCGGTGGTGACGCCGTAACGTTCCTTCGTGCCGGGCGCCGAGCCGGGCAATCTTTGTTTCCGGGTTAACCACGGTTGCCCACGCCGTGGGCGTGTAGAGGGTGGCACCTATCTCCAAACGTGCATCGCGCACACTCACATCGAGATACGACGTAGTCCCGACGACCGCACCTGCGGGAAGGCCGGCAACGGCGCGTCGGATGCGAACCACCCAGGTATGCCACTCGTCGCGCGCCTGCCATGCCCGCAGAAGCTCCTCGAATTGCTGCCGATCGCCGGGACGTCCGGCAACATGCACCCCACACGGCATCGTGGTCGAGCGCTCGGAACAAGCCGTCCGCGTCGGTTGCCGGGTCGGCGGGGCTCAGCGCCAACCAGCTCGGTACCGGCGGCAACCGGCCAGCTCAGTTCCGGCCAGAAAGAATCGTCGGGTCGAGGGTCAGATATCGGGACGAAGCGGCTCGAGTCGGCGATCGCGGTCTCTTCCACAGCTGCGACTATAGAAGGAGTTCCCGATCGACCCGGCCGCCAGTGGTTCTCGGGATCCCCGACGGTATCGGCGGCAGCGCGGGCCGTGAGTCGGACTCGCAGTCTCCGGTGCCGAGCAAGTCATCGCGATCAAGGCTCACCTCCCGGCCCAGGGCGTCCCTCGATCTCGGCCTGTAACAGTTCGAGCAGTGCCGGGAATCGTTGCCTCAGATCCGAGCGCCGCAGCTGAGCCATATTGCTGTTTCCGCGATTGACCTGGTGAATCAGGCCGGCTCGGCGGAGTACTCGAAAGTGATGTGTGAGTGTGGCTTTCGAGACGGGCAGTTCGAAGGAGCTGCAGTGACGTTCAGTTCCCTCGGGTTCGGCCAGCAAGGTGAGGATCACCCGCCGGCGGTGCTGATCGGCCAATGCCGCGAACACCGAACCCAGGGTCATTTCCTGCACGACGGGTTCGTCATTGTCGGGCACCCCGCCACCTCCTCACCTAAGGTACGTATTGCATCGTACCTCTTCGACCGTTATCGTCGATAGGTATGGCAACTACCATACCTATCGCCTCGTCACCCTATGCCCTGGTCGGCTTTGCTCGCCCCAAACCGGAACGTGCCGAAGAGCTTCGGGAGTTGTTGCTGTCGTTCGTCGCACCGACACGTACCGAGGACGGCGCTCTCGAATACCACTTCCACGAGGACCGCGACGAACCCGGAACGTTCGTCTTCTACGAGGTCTGGCGTTCGAAAGCCGACCTCGACAAGCATCTGGCGCTACCCCACATGAAGGAGTTCTGGGACAACCGGATGGACTATCTCGAACAGGACCTCGAGATCCGGTGGTTGAACATGCGCAGCCCTTACCCGCGTTGAGATCCCACCCCGAGGTGGTTCCCCGACTACCGCGACCGAGGCGATGTGGCGACCACGGCAGGTCGAACCGCTCGACTACGCCGCGGCTTCCAGTTCCGTCCGCTGGTCCGTCTGCGCGGCGCGCGCTGCCGCACGATTCTCGATCGTCCTGACAAGCTGTTCCGCCATTTCACGCGCTGTCGTCCTCACCGCCTCGGTCACGGCCGCCTCGGCCGGCAACCCGGCCACCGTCCCACCCGTCATGAGCCATCAGTTCCCCGGACGGTCGGCGCCGGGTGAAGACGTCGGGGCGGACCGAAGTACGCGAAGTAGTGGAGATGCGCACAGTCGGTGCCCACATACCCCGGTCTCAACAGGTGAGGGCCGGATCCGCGGTGGTTGAACTACCATAACCTCATGTCGTGCCCCGACGTGGAACGTCCCGAACTCCCCGAGTACATGACGTGGGAAGAACTGTCGGCGCTGCCCGAGGAAGTGGCCGAGCGGATCGAACTCTGGGACGGTCGCGTGGTCTGGTTACGTCGGGGTCCCCACGAACACCAAGAGTTCACGAACCTGATCTGGAACGGGCTGCGCACCTGCGCCAAGTCCGCAATGACGACAGATCTCGAGCGGTGCTGGAGAGTGGGTACCGAGACCAACGTGTTCTTCGGCCGCACCGGCATGTCGGATTTCGTCACCCCGGACTTCATGATCTACAAGTGTCAACCCGAGCCATACCAGTACGTTCGATCCGACGGGGTGGTCCTGGTAGGTGAAGTCCTCTCACCGTCCAATTCCGATGCCGACATGGAAGCGAAGAAGGCCCGCTACGCCCGAGCCGGAATTCCGTGGTACTGGGAAGTCACCCTGGCCACGCACCGCAGCGAAATCGCACACATTCATGCCTACACGCTCGTCTCGGAAGTACACCCACCGGACCCCGGCATCACTGTGCTGCACCGCGCCAACTACATTCTCGCCGGAGCTTGGTCCCCCGGCGACAGCGACGCGGTCACCATCGATCACCCGTTCCCGATCAGGATCCCTTGGGCCGAGCTGGAGTTCTGAGCTATCGGTCGCCGGGGAGATCCCGGCCGGCCGCCCGCGCAGCGGTTCTCAGCCGATCTCGCGCCGTCATCAACGCGAACCCCAGCAGATTCAGCCCCTCCCACTCCCGCGGACTCTCGGCCCGCGGATCGTCGACGGTCATGCCGATGCCCCAGATCCGATCCACCGGGCTCGCCTCCACCAGCACCCGCTCCCCGGTGTTGACAAGGAAATCTCGAAGCCGCTCGTGCTGACCGAATTTGGCGGTATTCGCAGCGACCACGATCGCGTATCGCCGTTCGTCCCAGACCTTTTCGTCGAATCCGCACACGATCCTGCCGAGTGACTTGGCCTCACCCGGCGTTTCGGCCGCTACGATGCGCTCGGCCGCCGCCGAGTCCTCGAACAGCATCGCCTTCTTCCACATCATGTAGTGCTCGGCCGTGCGGAAGGATACGTCGTCCAGGGTGAACTCCGCGGGCCACCACTGGCTCAGGCATTCCGCGCCGACGAACCCGTCGCTTCTCGGCTGGTGGCCCCAGAACGGCAGGTATTGCACCCGCGCACCGGCATCCAGGAGGTCGATCAACTCGGTGACGGTGCGCGGCTGCATTCCGGACAGTCTGCCCGACGCTTTTGCTTGTCGCACCGGGTTTTCGATTGTGTTCGCAGAGGAGGTTCCGGCTTGTACTGATGTCACCGGTTGACCGTCCGCTGGTGTGGGCACGTGCCGCATGATGGCAAAGGCCGTGCCGTGATCCGGGAGCTACTTCCTCGTAACACCCGTTGCCCGGCCCGCGATCCAGCATCGATAGCCGAGGGAAGTGTGGTAGGGGTTTCCTATGGGGAGCAAAAATGCAGGCGGCGGGTCCAGTGCCGTCGCGGCATCCGCGCATGCCGCCTGCGCACGGTTTCGCGGCACCGATCCGCTGGTGATCGGCCGCACTCGCCGTGCACTCGCCACCGATGTCGGCTTCGCCGACGATTCCGGTCGCATTCCGGAGGCGCGCTGGATGCGCGCGATGACCTTCGAACATCTGGTGCGTGACGACAAGTTCGTGAGTGAGATCGCCACCACTACGGTCGGGCGGCTGGGGTTGGATCGGCCAACCTCGGTGGTCACCGCGAATGCGCTGGTGTGGTTGGACAAGACCGCGGCACTGTTGGCCGAGGCCCACGCCCGGGCGCTCCGGGACGGCGCGGCCACGCTGATTCACGGGCCGGCCATCCCGTTTCCCGGCTTCGAGAACGATGAGGCCACCGAGGTCAAGCCCGACTTCGCGGTGGTGGCGCCGGCCGCGGACGGAGAGCGGAGCTGGCTGATCGTCGGTGACGCCAAGGATTACGAGCGGGTGCGCTCCCGGATCCAGGACGCCCGCCTGCTGAAGGGTTTTCTGCAGGTCGCGCTCGGCGCCGAGGCGGCCGAGGCGTGGTCGCGACTGCCGGCGGGGATGTCGGTGCACACCCATGGGGTGCTGGCGGTGCCGCGCAACGCCTTTCTGCAACCCGAGCCGCTGGTGGAGCAGCTCGACGATCACCGTGCCGAGGTACGGATGCGGGTGGCGGAGCGCAGGCTCGAGGCCGAGAGGCAACCCTACGACGAGTCGGAGGGGCTGACCCGCTACGTCGGCCACCTGCGGTCGGCGTTCGATCCGGCGAGCTGTCCGACGTGCACACTGTTCTCCTACTGCCGCAACGAACTTCGCACTTCGAGCGATCCGGCCGACCTGCTGGTCGAACTCGGGATCGCCGATGTGCGTCCCCAGTTGGTCGGCGTCGTGACCGGCGACGGTGGCGGTGAGTCGGCGCCTGCGTCGGTGGTCGCGAATGTGACCGCCACTCGGGACGGGGTCGCGCAGTCGACGGGGCAGCGGCGGATCGACCCGGCGGGACTGCCCGGCACGATCAATGTGGTGATCGCCAAGTCCGATACCGCCGCGCTCGGTATTCACGGGATCGGACTGCAGCGCGTCACCGCGGCGGGACGGGAACCGTGGCAGCTCACCGTTTTTCGCGATCGGCAGTCGTCTCCGTATACCCGGCGCGAGGTGATGCGCCTGCTCGGAGCCGAACTCGGCGAGGCGATGGCCGAACAGCGGCCCGCACACGCGCCGGTGCATCTGGTGGTTCCGGATCCGTCGACGGCCGATGTGCTCGCCTCGATCGCCGACAATCTGGCCGGTATCGAGCTCAGCCGGTTGCGCTGGGAACACGACCGAGCGATGGGACGTACTCCCCTGACCTTCGACGGTGAACCGGCCGAGATCCCGTCCGCGCTGCGCGAAACCGCGCGGACCGCGGTGTCGTTCCTCCTCGAAGAGGACCGGGCGCGCGCCTTGGAGTTGCGCTCACCCGTCGTCGATCTGCGTGAAGCGCTGGCCCAGCACATCGTTGCCGGTGGGCCCGCGGTCGCGGCACAACGCTTGGACTATCTGGTGGGGTGGGCCGAAGGAGAACGGCTGGACCCGCGTGAATTCGAGGACCGGATCGAAGCCTGCGAACACACTCCGGGCGCTCGGTTGACCAGCGGGCGATCGGATTCCATCTATGCCGCGCTGGTCGGCGGTAGCGGTGCGCCCGCGGATCCGGCGGTGTACGAGGCGCTGGTGACCGAGGAGTTGCGGTACAAGTGCGCGATTCTCGAGCGCGGGTTGGATGTGCTCGAGGCGGTGGCAGACTCGGCTCTGCGCGAAGTGCATCGGGCGATCGAGAGTGATGCGCAGGCGGTGTGGCGCCGGCGGCTCGCCCTGCACGCCTCCGATCTGGTGCGGTTCGGGCGCACCTATCGGTACTGGCGCAATTCGCTGGTGCCGGTGATCGAAAGCGACGGTAGATGCCGGGATCAGCTACTCGCGCTGGGGAATCCGCAGGCCGCCTCCGACCGGGCCGCGGCGGCCGGTGAGCGGTCGATCGTCAACGCTACGGTCGTGCAGCTGAATCCGATCGTGCTGCGGGTCGAATCGCGTCGCATCGGAGACGGGTCGAAAATTGTGCTGCTGCATGTCAACGGTGATCCGTGCGTCGAACAGCCGGGAATCGAATTGACCGTCCAGAAGGGCAGTTTCAAGTTCACCGGGCTGGCGATCGGCCCGCTGTCGGACGTCGGTACGCCCCAGCAGTTCGAGTGGACACCACTGAGCGTTCCGGCGTTGTCGGTGGGCGATCGGCTGGTGGTCGCGGACTTCGCGTGGTTTTCGAGCAACAAGACCTACAAGGCCCTCAATGTCACCCGCCCCAAGGCCGACGAGATCTCCTCTCCCAGGGCCACCTGCGAACCCGGCTTCTACACCGAGGATCCCGAGGCACACCAGTACTGCTGCCGGCCACACGAGAACTTCGAGGCCGATCGGGCCGATCAGCTCGCCGAACGCCGCGCGAACGGTGAACTGAATCCGCAGATCTGGCCGCCGGTGGTCGACGCGGATGCATTCGAGGTGACCGCCGCAGGCGCACCCGTCGCGAATGTTACTGCTGCACAAAGTGTCCCGATCCCCGAGGACATGACGATGGACGACCTCGAATGACAACAGAATTCGTGCAGCCGCCGCAACGACACAGCCAGCGGGTGCATCATGCGCAGGCGGCCGCGGGCAATGCGGCGGTCGCGGACAGAGCCGCCGCCACGCTACGCGACGCCTTGTCGGGCACCGCGGACATCGATCGTGTTCTGATCAAAGCTGCCGCGGGAGCCGGTAAGTCCTACGTGCTGGCACAACTGGTGGCCGATGCGGTCGCGCATCCACGGTCCGTGCGGGTCGCGATCGTCGCCTTCACCAACAAGCAGATTCACCCGCTGGCAAAATCGATCGGACGCAGCCTCGGTAGGGACCGCGTGTGCCTGTTCGTCTCCAAGGATCGCCTGCCCGACGTTCCCGACGACGCCGCAGCACATGCCACCGTGGCCACCAGCACCGCCGATATTCCGGCCGAGGCCGTGGTGGTCATCTCCACCTCGCACAAGCTCGGTGCGATGGGTGAGGCGAAGCGGTTACAGGGACATCTGGGGCCGTCCGGGCACGAGGATTTCGTGTTCGACGTCCTGTTCGTCGACGAGGCGTGGCAGCTGCCGCACCATCTGTTCGACAAGGTCGCCAAGATCGCGCCGATCACCGTCGGTGTCGGCGATGTGGGGCAACTGCCACCGCTCGAGGTCGGCACCAATCCCTGGCGCGGCGACCCCGGCTACAACCCTTACCGTGCCTGGCCCACCGATTTCGATTCGGACGAGCGCACCTGGTCGGTGGAACTTCCGGCGGTGTGGCGGCCTGCTGCCGGGCATCTGGAGCTGTGGCGGGCCTTCTATCCCGAATGGGACGAGCTCAATTGTGTTGCGGCCCCGGGGGATCGGGGCCTCGCGGTCGGCGCGGGTCTGCCGGATTCGAGCGCACGGATCTGGCAGCAGGTGGGAACCGGTGTGCCGACGCTACTCGAGATCGACGGACTGCCCGATCCCGAGGCGGCGGATGTGGACCTTCCGTTGATGCAGGCGGTGGAGTCGTTGCTCCGTGATCTTCTGTCCGCCGGGTTTTCACTTCGACAAGCCGAATACGACAGCACCGGCACTCCGACCGGTGTCACGCTCGACTCGACACCGGGCGATCACCGCGGCGATCCGCTGATCACGATTCTGGCGACCCGGAACCAGGCCGTCGACGACGCAACCGATGTGGTGCAACGGCTCCGCGCCGACTACTCCCTCGCCGACACCGACATCGTGGCATCGACGGTCGACTCCTGGCAGGGGCAGACCAACGGGATCACCATCGCGGTGCATCCACTGAACTCGGCCGTAGCGCTGGACGAATTCAACTCGGCATTCGGCCGGTTGGCGGTGACCTGTACCCGAGCCACGCACGGGCTGCTGATGGTGACCCGGCCCGGGCTCGCCCGGCTACTCGGAGACTCTCCGGCACGCCCCGGAACGCCGTTCGGCGAACCGGGCACCCGGCAGTTGCCGCGCCAGACCCACCACCGCATCCTCGACACCTTCGCCCGCGGGGTCTGGAACCTCGCCTGAAGGGTCACCTCCGCTGCAGCTCATTGCCCCCGGCACGGCCGTCCTGCGCGGTCTACGTCAGCGTCTGCTGGTGTTCCTGCCGGTAGGCGACATGCTCGTCACTGCGGCCCTCGTGCAGCTTGCGGACCCATTCGGGGTCGGCGAGCAGGGCACGGCCCAGTGCCACCACATCGAATTCACCCTCGGCATGCTGCTCCAGCAGTCGGTCGATGCGTGTGACCTTCGAATCTCCCTCACCGGTGAAGGTCGTAGTGAACACCTTGTCGAGGCCGACCGAGCCGACGGTGATCGTGGGTAGTCCGGTGATCTTCTTCGTCCACCCGGCCAGGCCCAATTCGCCGTCCGGGCCGGGCAGTTCGGGGAATGCAGGCTCCCAATGGCGGCGGGTGGACGGATGCAGGACGTCGACTCCCGCTTGGACGAGCGGAGTGAGCACGCGGGCCAGTTCGTCGGGGTTCGCGGCGATGCGGGCGCGGTAGTCACTGGATTTCCACTGCGAGTACCGGAACACGATCGCGAACTCGGGGCCGACGGCGTCGCGGATCGCGGAGACGACCTCGGCGGGGAAGCGCACCCGGTTCTCCAGCGAACCGCCGTAGCTGTCGGAGCGGACATTGGTTCGCTCCCACAGGAATTGGTCGAGCAGATAGCCGTGCGCACCGTGCAGTTCGATGCCGTCGAATCCGGTCGCCTTCGCGTCGACCGCGGCGTCGACCCAGGCATTACGCAACGCTTCGAGGTCGGAGGCCGTCAGTGCGCGGCCGGCCGGGGCACCGTCGAGGCCGAGCCCCGAGGGACCGACGGATTCGACATCCGGCTCGAGTTCCGGCTTGTCACCGCGCGCGATACCGAGATGCCACAACTGCGGGATGATCTGCCCGCCCGCACCGTGCACCGCATCGACAACCGCTTTCCAGCCCGCCAGGCTCTGTTCCCCGTACAGGCGCGGCACGGAGGTATCGGGCCCGGCAGCCCGGTCCGGGATATAGGTGCCCTCGGTGATGATCAGCCCGACACCGCCCGCCGCACGCCGCCGGTAGTACTCCGCGACATCCTGGGTGGGAATGCCGTCCGGGGAGAACATGCGAGTCATCGGCGCCATGGCGAAGCGATTGGGCAGGTGCAGCGATTTCACGTCCAGCGGCTCGAACAGGCCGTCGACGGGCAGCGATGTATCGGTCACAGGCGAAGCAACCGTGTGCGGTTCGACGGCTATTCCGGGCTGTGAGATTTCTTCCGGTCCGCTCGCACAGGAATACGTCCGCCGGCCTGCCGCGGCTACACCGTGGACCCGACCGGTTACGGTCTCGAGGCGCAGTATCCGGTGTCGCGAAGGGGTCCACGAGCCGACCTGCAGTACTCACCCGAGGATGTCCTGATCGTCTGCGAGCCCACTCCGATGACGTACGTGGTTACTCGGGGACGAGCGCGTAGACCTGAACGATGAAATCCTGTGTGGCCCCGGAGGGTTCGGCTATATAGAACCCGCGGCGCGACAACGACTTCCGCTCCATCGGCATACGGGTCTTCGCACCGGAGACGATATTCGACAGTACGCGTCGATCGTAGTTGGCCCGCACATCGACCATGACGCTGAACCGGATCTGTTCGGTGCCCGGGCCGGTACGCCACAGGAGACCGTCCGCTTCCTCCGGAACCTCGGCCAGGGAGAAGTTCTCACTGGACCGCGCCTTCTGAGCCGATCGCGGTTCGCGATCCGACCGAACCTCGGCGACCAAGACCTCCCGCATTGCTGCTCTCCCTTGCGTCGTGCCGACCGGTGCGCTCCTCGAGCCTATCAACCTGCGACCGCATTGCGGAGCGTTCGGGAGCTCCGAAGCCGTTGCAGAGCATTCGGTCCCGCGTCGGAGCGGTTATCCCTCCGGGTAGAACACGAACAGGGTGCACCCGGAGGTGCTCGCGGGGATGTGCCAGCTTCCCGCTGGTGCGTGCAGAAATGTCCCCTCCGGATAGTCGCGCGCGCCGTCGTTGAAGGTGCCCGCCACGACATAGACCTCTTCGGGGCCCGGTCGATGGACGTCGCGATGCGGCCAGGTGGCGCCGGGGTCGATTTCGACCACGTTGGCATGGGCGCCGGTGGGGCTCTGCCACAGGGGGCGTATCCGGATTCCGGGGAAGAGTTCGCGGGCGCGTACCTCGGCGGTGGTGGTCGAGGTGTAGCCGGGTTGAGCGAGGATTTCGTGACTCATAGCTGCCACGGTGCCGGAGGCGAGCGGCGATCGACAGCGTCATAGATGACATCCAGGGGTACAATCTTGCCATGCATCGTGTGGTGGCGTTGGTGCGACCGGTGCAGTCGACGTTCGAACTCGGTTGCGCCGTGGAAGTCTTCGGGACGCTGCGAGACGGCGTCCCGCAGTTCTACGAGTTCGAGGTCTGCACGCAGCTTCCGGGCCCGGTACCGACCAGCGCGGGATACGCAATCGCGGTGGAGCGGGATCTGTCGGCGCTGGACTCGGCGGATACGGTGATCATTCCCGGCTGGCTCCCCGTCGAGACACCGTTGCCGGCCCCGGTCCGGCAGGCATTGATTCGCGCACATACCCGGGGCGCCCGACTGGTCACGATCTGCTCCGGCGTGTTCGCGCTGGCTCGCACCGGCCTGCTGGACGGTCGCGCCGCGACGACGCACTGGGCGCGGGCCAGGCAGTTGGCGCGCGAGTTTCCGCAGGTTCGAGTGGAACCGGATCGGCTGTACGTGGATCACGGTGATGTGGCCACCAGCGCCGGGGCCGGCGCCGGAATAGATCTGTGCCTGCATCTGGTCCGTGCCGACCACGGCGCCGGGCACGCTGCCCTCATCTCACGGCACATGGTGCTGCCGCCGCATCGCGACGGCGGGCAGATCCAGTACGCACCACCGCAACCCGCCGCCGCCGACGACGAGATGAACGGTCTGCTGGAATGGGCCGAGGGGCAGCTCGACAGCTCGCTGTCGGTCGCTGATATGGCCGCACATCTCAATGTCTCACCCCGTACGCTGGCGCGCCGGTTCACCGAGCAGCTCGGCACCGGCCCGGGCGGGTGGTTGCTGTCCCGGCGGGTGGCGCAGGCGCGACACTTGCTGGAGGAGAGCGATTTACCGGTCGACGCCATTGCCGCCCGGGTCGGCCTCGGCTCGGCGGTGAATCTGCGGCGGCGATTCCGGGATCAGGTGGGTACTACACCGAGTGCGTACCGGCGCGCTTTCCGCGGGTCGCGCGAGGCTTGACCTCGAGTCGGCTCGAGGTCGTACGGTCTCCCTCGACTGATCGTCACGAACGGGAGAACGAGCAATGATTCTTGTCACCGGAGCGACCGGCAACATCGGAAGCGCACTGCTGAAGCAACTGAGTGCCGTCGGCGCCGGGCCGCTGCGCGGGCTCACTCGGGACCGGTCGCGGGCCGCGTTCCCTCCGGGGGTCGAGATTGCCGAAGGCGATCTCACCGACCATGTTTCGGTGAAGGCCGCGATGGACGGGGCACGTTCGTTGTTCCTCGTCTCGCGGATCGGACCGGATGCCGATATCATCGCCGCCGCACGCGAAGCCGGTGTCGACCATGTGGTACTGGTGTCGTCGATCACCGTGCAGACCCATCCGCATCTGGGCCCGGCCGCCGAGAATGCCGCCGTCGAGCGACTGCTCGAGGACAGCGGCATGGAGTGGACGATCGTGCGGCCGACACAGTTCGCCTCGAACACCCTGATGTGGGCGGAAGGCATCGGTGAACATCGGCCCGTCCGTGCACCGTTCGCCGATATCGGCCTGCCCACCATCCATCCGGCGGATATCGCGTCCGTGGCACGCGTCGCCCTCACCGAGCCGGGCCACCGTGGGCAGAAATACGCTCTCACCGGACCCGAACCGATCTCGGCACGGCAGCAGGCGGCGGCTGTCGCCGCCGAGTTGCGACGAGAGATCGAATTCGTCGAGATCAGCCGTGACCAAGCATATTCCGGCATGGTGGCCGCATTCGGCGCCGAGGCCGCGGATGCCGTGCTGGATGTGACGGGCGGTGATGTCAATGCCGAACTGCTGCAGGTGCGCGACACGGTTGCGCGTGTCACCGGTCGACCGGCCACACCGTTTCGGCAGTGGGTCGCCGAGAACGCCGACGCTTTCCGCTGAACCGCAGCAGGACCGCACCACTACCCGTTCAGTGCACGCATCGCCGCGGCGCGCGCCGCCGCGCGGTCGGTCTTACCGCCGGGCCCCAACTCCAGCCGGTCCACCACGACCACGTATTCGGGAAAGTATTCCTTGCCCACACCACGGGATTCGAGGTCGCCTGCCAGGGTTTCCCGGTCGAGAGCAAGGCCGTCGGCGAGAACGACGACCGCACAGACACGTTCGCCGTAGACCTCGTCGGGAATGCCGACGACGGCGGCGTCGGTCACCGCGTGATGATCCCGTACCTGCTGCTCGATCTCGGCGACCGACACGTTCTTGCCACCGCGGATGATGAAATCGGAGGTGCGACCGACCACGCGTAACCGGTCCTGCGCATCGATTTCGACGATATCGCCGAGCAGCATCCATCCGTCGCGGGTATACAGTTCGGCGTTGGCGTCCGCATCGTCCCAGTACCCTGCCGAAACCGTCGGCCCGGACACCGCGGGGCGGCCGCGGCGGACCGCACCGACCACGTCGACGCCGTCTTCGTCGAGTATCCGGACATTCGCAGCACGAAGGATCCGGCCGCTGGTACGCAGCCGGGTTTCGGAATCATCGTCGACGGTGGTGCGGCTCACCGCGCCGCACTCGTTGGAGCCGTAGAACTGCAGCACCTTCGCCCCGGTGCGCTCCTCGAATTCGCGGGCGTCGCCGTAGGGTACGGCCTCACCTCCGGTGTAGAGCACGCGCAGGCTCGACAGATCCCGGTCTCGCACCGACGGTGCGCGCAGCAACATCTTGAACTGCGTACTGACGCAACACAATACGGTGACACGCTCCCGTTCGATCAGCATCGCGACCTCGTCGGCATCGAACCGCGCGGTCACGACCACGGGTATGCCGAGCAGGGCCGGGAGGAAATGTGCCGACCACAGGCCGAATCCGTACGGCGCCGGAACCACCGAGCACACCACGTCGTCGGGGCCGATCCGCGCGCCCAGCATCGCCTCGTGCGCAAAGGCGGTCCATCTTCGTTCGTTGTGCGCAACCACCTTGGGCAATCCGGTGGTACCGGAAGTCGAGTTCAGGATCGTGATATCCGATGGCGCGAAAGAACCCCCCGCCGGGGCGGTTTCGGAACACGCCGGTTCGGACCGCCGATGGCGGGTGAGGGCGCCCGGCTGTTCATCGGCGATCACCACAGTGCTCGGAAACACCCCCTCCGTGCCCAGCTGCTCGACCAGCTCCTGCCACGAGCGGTCACCGACGGCGGCTACGGTGACCAGCACCGTGGACTCGGTGCGCCGCATGGTGTGGGCGATCTCGCGTATCCCGGCCCGAATTCCGATCGCGGTGGCGATCCGGCCCGCGCGGTAGCATCCGCACAGCGCGGCATGCACAGTGGCAGTGTCGGGTAGCAGCAGCGCGACCCGCGATCGCCAACCACCTGTGTCACGGACCGCGTCTGCGAATTCGTCGGCCCATCGGTCGTATTCGCTCCATGTGGTCGAACCACTGGCGGTGATGAATGCCGGCTCCTGTGGAATCGACCGGGACCACCGGCCGACGATCTCACCGATCGACAACCCGTCGTACGGATCGGTCGAAGACACATAGCTCCCTGGAAAGATCTCATCCGTTGCGCGACTCATCGCCGTGACCACCTCCATCGCCTATCGCTGTCGAGGATAGGGCCACACACCTCACCCGCGGGATCCGTCCCCCAGGCCGAGCGCCCTGCCTATCTCGCCGAGGCATTGCTCGTAGAGGGGTTCACAGTCGGAGTAGGCGAAGTCGAGTTGGTGCAGGACTTCCATACACAGCAGGCCGTAGAGCCGGATCCAGCAGGTCAGGAAGACGTGTGCGGCAGCAGGCGGTAGCCGATGGTCCGTCAGCGCCGAGTAGGTGTCGAGCTGTTCGGCGAGCGAACCGGGCAGGTCGCCGAGCTCGGGAACCGGGAAGGGGCGGGTCTGCCACAGTTCCACCGTCAGCTCCAGCAGGACCTGCTCGAACCGCCTGCCGGCCCGATGACGCCCGGAGTCGGTGTTCCGGTTGGCCGGGCTGATCGGCGCGGCGAAGATCCAACCGAATTCGGCTTGATGAGTGACCGCCCAGGCACGCATGGCACGGCAGACCACCAGGATGCGGTCGCCGACCGGAGCATCGGCCTGTGCGTCTCGGGCCTGCTCCATCACCGCGGTCAGCTCGTCGAAGAACTCCGCGGTCACCGCGCCTACCAGGGCGTCATGGTTGTCGTAGTAGTGATAGAGGGCCGGGCCACTCATCCCGACCTGCCTGGCGACGGCGTTGACGGTTACCGCGGCCGAGCCCTTGTCGATCAGGAGCGTACGGGCCGCCGCATGGATCTCCGCCACCGTCGCCTTGCGGATTCGCTCGCGCCGTCCCGCCGTGCGTGTCGCCATCGACGCACCCCTTCTCTCGTTCCTGCTATCCGTTGACATCCTAGAGCTTCTATGTTTGTTTAATGCCTCTAAGTAAATCTACTACCTCTAGGAGACTGCCGTGAAGCGCCGGTACCGAATCCTGCTGTTGGTCACCCTGCTGATCGCTGCGGCGTGGTGGCAACAGTCCAGATCCGCCCACACCGGAGGGGGCCGGCGATGAAGGCCTTGATCGTCGGCGGTGGTATCGGCGGGCTCGCCACCGCAGTGGCTTTTCATCAACGCGGCTGGGAGGTCGAGGTGCTCGAACGGTCGCCCGAGTTCACCGAAATCGGTGCGGGCCTGTCGATTCAACCCAACGGTCGCCGAGCCCTCGACACGCTCGGCCTCGGCGACCTCGTGCACGGAACTCCGGCCGAGCCGCTGACTGGAATCCGCCGCGTGGACGGCGCCTGGCTGGTCCACAACGACACCGACGCCCTGCGAAACCGTTTCGGCCCCTGGGCCACCCTGCATCGCGCAGCCCTGGTGGACGCCCTGCGTGGCCTCATCCCGCATGCAGTGCTACGGCCGGGGACAACCGTGCACGAGGTACTGGCCGACGGCACTGTCCGCCACGATGGTGGCACCGCCTCGGCAGATCTGGTGGTGGGTGCCGACGGCGTGCACAGCGTGACCCGGAGGTCCGCGTGGCCACAGGCCCCCGGGCCGCGCTACCTCGGATATACGACCTGGCGACTGCTCACACCACTTCCGGTGACCGCCAGCGCCGAAATTTGGGGGCGCGGGGAACGTTTCGGATATGCCCCCATGCCCGACGGCCGGACCTACTGCTATTCGATGGCGAATGCCCCAGCGGGTTCCCACGCAGGTCTGGACGAGCTTCGTACGCGGTTCTCACACTGGTGTGCCCCGGTGCCGGATCTGCTGAACGGCGCTACGGCGGGCGACGTCCTGCAGCATGACACCTACGAACTGCCGCCACTGCGCAGTTATGTCGTCGGCAAGGTAGCTCTCGTCGGGGATGCGGCCCACGCGATGGCGCCCAACCTGGGACAGGGCGCATGCCAAGCGCTCGAGGACGCGGTGAGCCTCGCCGATATGGTGGACCGGCTCGGCGTGGAGGCGGGCGTGACCGAATACGATCGCGTGCGCAGACCGCGCACCCGGACAGTAGCCCGGCTCTCGCGGCGGGCGGGCGCTCCCGCGCACTGGAATTCGCCGACGCTCAACACGTTACGCGACGCCACTCTTCCCTTGCTGCCGGCCGCACTGTTCGGTCGCTCGATCACCCCCACCTATACCTGGACGTTGTAAATACCGACCGGTGCGAAAGCCAATGCGCGCCGCCGGCTCGAACGCCGCAGGTAATGGGCCGCCACACCGACCGGTAGACCAGTCGCAGCGGCTCGGGCCGACACCGGTCGCGCCTGACACACTTTCACCGACAGACCGAACGCACCGCGTCGAACGCTCAGGGAGCGGCGTTGCGTTCGGCCCGTTCCAGCTCCACCGCACGCCGCATGACCTCGCGTGCCCGGGTCCGGTCGCCCGCGTAGTCGTAGGCGCGGGCGGCACGGTAGTTGGTGCGCCAGTTGTCCGGGTCGGCTTCGTATTCCTTCTTTACCTGTTCGAACAGTTCGTCGGCGGCGGACTTCTCCAGGCGGCCGGACGGGCGGCGGGGCAGCTCGGAGGTGTCGAGTTCGAGGCCCTCGTCGTGGATACGGCGGGCCAAGCGCTGATGAGCCAGGGCGGCGCGGATACTGGCACCGACCACCCAGACGCCGACGATCGGCAGCAGCAGCACGCCGACACCCATGCCGATTGCGGCGCCCTTACCGGTGCCGATCAGTTCGATGGCGATGCGGCCCAGCAGGATGAAATAGAAGGCCAGCGCGACGACCAGGAAGGCCAGCAGGCCGACGGTGCGCAGCACCTGCCGGCCGCTGTCGCGTTCGGAGGCACTCACAGGTCGAGCAGCGGATCGAGTCCGACGGTCAGGCCCGGCCGGGTACCGATCTCACGCACACCCAGCAGCACACCGGGCGCGAAGGAACTGCGGTCGATCGAGTCGTGGCGGATGGTGAGAGTCTCCCCCTGGGTACCGAACAGCACCTCCTGGTGAGCGACCAGACCCGCGAGCCGCACCGAATGCACGTGCACGCCGTCGACGCTCGCGCCGCGGGCGCCGTCGAGTTCGGTGGTGGTGGCATCGGGGCTCGGGCCCACACCTGCCTTCTTGCGGGCATCGGCGATGATGCCGGCGGTGCGGTATGCGGTACCCGAGGGAGCGTCGGCCTTGTTCGGGTGGTGCAACTCGATGACCTCGACCGATTCGAACCAGCGGGCGGCCTGTTCGGCGAACTTCATCGACAGCACGGCACCGATAGCGAAGTTGGGGGCGATCAGCACACCGGTGCCGGGGCTGTCGGCGAGCCAGCCGCGGACCTGCTCGAGGCGGGGCTCGTCGAAGCCGGTGGTGCCGACGACGGCATGGATACCGTGTTCGATCAGCCATTTCAGATTCGGCATCACCACGTCGGGGTGGGTGAAGTCCACGACCACCCGGGTGTCCGACTCGGTGAACGCGTCGAGCGCATCGCCCTTGTCCACACCGGCGGACAGCTCCAGATCACCGGCCGCTTCGACCGCATCGCAGATGGCCTGTCCGACCTTGCCCTGCGCGCCGAGCACGCCCACCCGGATCCGGTTCGTTGTCACCGTGAACTCCTCACTTACCGTGCCGATGCGGTCACATGCCCTCGAGTGCCGTGGCCGACGCTGCCGTTACCTCGAAGCCTATCGGGCGGGTGTTCGGCCGCCGTCACACCGGTCGCCCGGAAGTCACTTGAATCACCCGGCAAGCGCTCCGGCCGGTCGCCGACCGGGCACACGGCAACTCAGCACCGGCTGCTCGCCCCGGACCGGGTTCGGTGAACTGCGCATCGCCGGCGTATCGGCGATCCGTCCGGACCGCCGATACGTCAGTCGAACACGATCACCTGACGCAGTGCGTGACCAGCGGCCAGCTCGTCCATCGCACGATTGATCTCGCCGAGACCGATACGCGCGGACACCAGGCGTTCGACCGGTAGCTTGCCCGCCCGCCACATCTCGACATACTTCGGGATGTCGCGCGACGGCACCGCCGATCCGAGATAACTGCCGACGATCGAGCGCCCCTGAGCCACCAAGCTCAGCGGGGAAATACTCGCGCGAGCATCGGGGTGCGGCAGTCCGACGGTGACGGTGGTGCCGCCGGGTGCCGTGGCGGTCACCGCGGTGTCGAAGGCACGCACATTGCCCGCCGCTTCAACCACGACCTCGGCCACCACCCCCTGCTCGACTACCTCGGCGGGGGTGAATGCCCGGGTGGCGCCGAGCTCGCGGGCCAGCGTGAGCTTTTCGGGAACCGTGTCGACGGCGATGACCTCACCGCCGAGGCTGTCGCGCAGGGACGCGGCGACCAGGACCGCGGCCATCCCCACGCCGCCGAGCCCGACCACCATGATCCGGTCATCGGGGCGCGGCGGCGCCGAATTCAACAGTGCCCCACCGCCGGTGAGAACCGCGCACCCCAGGACGGCGGCGACTTCCGGGGGGACGTCGTCGTCGACCGGGACCACCGAGCGCCGGTCCACGACCGCGTGCGTCGCGAACCCGGAGACGCCGAGGTGGTGGTGGACCGGCTCGTCGCCGCGGTGCAGCCGGCGCCCGCCGCCGAGCAGCTCGCCGTCGTTGTTGGCCACACTGCCGGGGACGCACGGGGTGCGCCCGCCAGTGGCGCAGCCCGCGCAGTCACCGCAGCGCGGCAGGAAGGTCATCACCACGCGCTGCCCGATCCGCAGATCGCTGTCCCCCGGGCCGAGCTGTTCCACCCGACCCGCGGCTTCGTGGCCGAGCAGCATAGGCACCGGTCGCACCCGGTTTCCGTCGACGACCGACAGGTCCGAGTGACACAGACCGGCCGCCTCGATCCGCACGAGCAGCTCACCGGGCCCCGGCTCGCCCAGCTCCAGTTCCTCGATCGCGATCGGGGTCGACTCGGCGTAGGGAACAGGGTCCCCGATCCGCTCCAGCACAGCACCACGAATCTTCATGAGGCCGACGCTACCGGGCGACCGGATTCCAGGCGCCGGATCGGTCCGCTCGAACGCGGCCGCCGGCGCAGCTCCGTAGCGCGAACCCGGTGCGACCGGCGCCGCGCACCCGGCGGTCTCAGCGATTCCGGCTGCCACGCACGCCCAGGGCGGCGGCGCCCAGGCAAGCCAGCGCCACGATCACCACGAACCACGGGAAGATGGTGCCCATCCCCCACTGGGTGGCCGCCCAGCCGGCCAGCACGGTCGGCAGCGCCATCGCCGTATAGGCCAGCAGGTAGTACGCCGACATCGTTTCGCCGCGCTTGTGTTGCGGCACCACATTCGACAGGTGCCGCAGCGAGCCGCCGAAGCCGAGTCCGAAGGTCGCACCGAGCAGGACACCGGCCACCAGCACCACCACCCAGTTGTGGGTGGCCAGGGCAGGGAGGGTCAGCACGAGCGCGACCGCCATGCCGACATCACCGCCGACCGCCGCACGCACCGCCGGAATCCCGGTCGCGAACAGCTGCGCCAAGGCCGCCGCAGTCGCGGTCGAGGCCACCACGGCACCGCCGAACACCAGATTGTGCACACCGGTCTTCTCCGAAGCCAGCGACGGATACAACGACAGCAGGACGCCCAGCACCGACCAAGCGGCCATCACACCCAGCGCCGAGAACCAGAAATCGGCGCGAATCTCCTGCGGGATGGCCGGTTTCGCGATCCGGATGGGTCCGGACACCCGGGCGGTGTGGGTTTCGGTCATCGCCACCACACCGACACCGATCAGCAGGCAGGCCGCGGTGATCACGACATACGGGGTACGTAGCGGATGCGGTACGTACTGCGCGAGCAGCGCCGAGCCCAGGATCGCCACGGCCATACCGGCATTGAACGCCACACCGGTGAGCTGGCCGGAGCGCGCACCATGTCGCGGGCGCAGATCCAACAGCGCGGCCGCACTGGCCACCACGGTCGCACCGACCGCGATGCCATGTAGGGCCCGGGCCACCAGCAGCATCGCGACGTTGTCCGCGAACAGGAATACGACCAGACCGATCACCATCGTGACCAGGGCACCCAGCAGCACAGGTTTGCGGCCGACCACATCGGACACCTTGCCCGACACCAGCACCGCCGCGAGCGCCGCGACCGCGTAGACCGCGAAGACGATCGTGGTGGTAAGCGGGGAGAAATGCCATTCCTGCTGATACAGGCCATAGAGCGGTGCGGGTGCACCCGATACTCCCAGCGCCACCGCGCTGGCGACCAGGATCAGGGCGTAGGCCCAGGGTTGCGTGGCTCGTGGCGCCGGTGCAACTGCCATCGTTGCGGCCATCGAATCCTCCCCATCAGGTAAGTTTGATTGTGATCGAACTCAACTCACCGTAACCGTGGTTTGATTCCCATCAAACCGAATATCCCGTGAGAAAGATCATGAGCGAATCCAACAAGACAGTGGAATACCATCCGGTTGCCGGCGTGCACGAGGTGCTCGGCGCCCTCCACGATCCGGTGCGGCTGGAGATGGTGCGCCGACTCAGCAATGCGGGCGGCCCGGTGCGCTGCGGGCTGCTCTACGACACCATCAACAAGTCGACCGCCACACACCACCTGAAGATCCTGCGCGAAGCCGGGCTCACCGAGCGCATCACCGCCGAGGGGCAGACCTTCGCGCGCCTGCGGGCCACGGAAGTCGAGCAGGAACTTCCGGGGCTGATCACCGCGATAGTCGGGGCCGCCAACGCCGCCGACGAGACCGACCGCCGCTGAGACGACTGCACCGGGCACCTGGTCTGCGCAGCGCCGGACGCCCCATCGCGACACGCTCCCCTCGTGGCGATCGCCCCACCGGGCTCCCCTGTCGGCCGCGGCCGACTCCACCCGCTACGTCCTCAGTGCACCAGATGCCGGACCGCGCCGGGCAGCTCACGGGTGCGACGGTAGGGCCCGGCGACCGCCGCCGCGTACGGGCGCGCCAACAGACTTCGGGCGATCGCCGACACCTCGGCCGTAGTGACCGCATCGATACGGGCCAAGGTCTCCGAGACACTGCGGTGGTTGCCGTAACTGAGTTCGCTGCGGCCGATCCGGTTCATCCGCGAGCCGGAATCCTCGAGCCCCAGCACCAGCCCCCCGCGCAGTGAGCCCTTCGCGCGCGCACATTCGGCGTCGGTGATCCCGTCCGCCGCAACCTCTTCCAGGACAGCGCGGGCCAAATTCGTGACCTCGCCCAGATTTTCGGGCTGGCAGCCGAGATACACCGAGAAAGCACCGGTGTCGGCGAAGGTGTCGACGCTGGAGTACACCGAGTACGCCAGACCGCGCTCCTCCCGGATCCGCTGGAACAGCCGCGAACTCAAACCGCCACCGAGCACCGTGTTCAGCACCGACAGCGGCCAGCGCTTGTGCCCTTCGTGCCGGCCGAACGCACGCACGCCGAACACCAGATGCGCCTGCTCGCTGTCGCGGAAGCTGCGCGACAACTGCGGTGCGGTGCGCCCCCGGAACATGCCCTCGCGGCGCGGCGCCGGATCGCACGCCGGGTCGAGCCGTGCGGCGAAGGCATGCTGCACCAACTCCACCGTGTGCTCGTGTTCCACGTTTCCGGCCACCGCCACGACCATGCGGTCCGGCCGGTAACGACGCTGATGGAAACCACGCAACTGGGTGGAGGTCATCTGCTCGATCGAATCGATGGAACCGATCACCGGGCGGCCGATCGGATGATCGCCGAACAGGGCGGTGAGGAAGCTGTCGCCGACCAGATCCTCCGGGTCGTCGTCGCGCATGGACATCTCCTCGAGCACCACCTGGCGTTCGAGATCGACGTCGGCCGACCGGCACAGCCCGTTGAGCACCACATCGGACACGACGTCGACCGCCAACGGCAGATCATCGTCGAGCACGTGCGCGTAGTAGCAGGTCTGCTCCTTCGCGGTGAACGCGTTGAGCTCACCGCCGACCGCATCCACCGCCTCGGCGATCTGCAACGCCGAACGCGTGGGAGTCGCCTTGAACAGCAGATGCTCGAGGAAATGAGCGGCACCGGCAACCGTCGGGGTCTCGTCACGGGATCCGACACCCACCCAGACACCGATCGAGGCCGATCGGACACTGGGCACATGTTCGGTCACGACCCGCAGGCCGCCGGGCAGCACGGTACGCCGTACCCCGCTGTCGGACGGAGAACCGTCCGCAGCGAGGACCAGCGAAGCGCCCCCCTGCTCGGGTGTGAGCAAGGGGGCGGATTTCTTCTTCGTCACATCCAACTATCTACTCGGCGGAGGCGGAAACCTGCTCGGCGGGTGCGTCGGACGCAGCCTCGGCGGGTGCTTCCGCCGTATCTTCTTCGACCACCGGGACGAGCGAGATCTTGCCACGGTTGTCGATATCGGCGATCTCGACCCGGATCTTGTCGCCGACGTTGACCACGTCCTCGACCTTGCCGACCCGCTTGCCGTTGCCCAGCTTCGAGATGTGCACCAGACCGTCGCGGCCCGGCAGCAGCGACACGAACGCGCCGAAGGCGGTGGTCTTGACGACCGTGCCCAGGAAACGCTCGCCGACCTTCGGCAGCTGCGGGTTGGCGATGGCGTTGATCGCGTCGATCGCGGCCTGCGCCGACGGGCCGTCGGTCGCGCCGACGAACACGGTGCCGTCGTCCTCGATGGAGATGTTGGCGCCGGTGTCCTCGGTGATCTGGTTGATCATCTTGCCCTTGGGTCCGATGACCTCGCCGATCTTGTCGACCGGGATCTTGATCGCGGTGACGCGCGGGGCGTAGGGGCTCATCTCGTCCGGGGTGGCGATGGCCTCGGCCATCACGTCCAGGATGGTGTAGCGAGCATCCTTGGCCTGGTTCAGCGCACCGGCGAGCACCTTGGACGGGATACCGTCCAGCTTGGTGTCGAGCTGCAGCGCGGTGACGAATTCGCGGGTACCGGCAACCTTGAAGTCCATGTCACCGAACGCGTCCTCGGCACCGAGGATGTCGGTCAGGGCGACGTAGCGGACTTCCTGCTCACCCTTGTCGTTGGTGACGGTGTCCGACACCAGACCCATCGCGATACCGGCGACCGGGGCCTTCAGCGGCACACCGGCGTTCAGCAGCGACAGCGTCGAGGCGCAGACCGACCCCATCGAGGTCGAACCGTTGGACCCCAGTGCCTCCGACACCTGGCGGATGGCGTAGGGGAACTCCTCCTGCGAGGGCAGCACCGGCACCAGCGCACGCTCGGCGAGCGCACCGTGGCCGATCTCGCGACGCTTGGGCGAACCCACGCGGCCCGTCTCACCGGTGGAGAACGGCGGGAAGTTGTAGTGGTGCATGTAGCGCTTGCTGGTCTCCGGGCCGAGCGAATCGACCTGCTGCGCCATCTTCACCATGTCCAGGGTGGTGACGCCCAGGATCTGGGTCTCACCACGCTCGAACAGCGCCGAGCCGTGCGCCCGCGGCACGACCGCGACCTCGGCGGACAGAGCACGGATATCGGCCAGGCCGCGACCGTCGATGCGGAAACCGTCGGCCAGGATGCGCTGGCGGACCAGCTTCTTGGTGACCGAGCGGAACGCCGCGCCGATCTCCTTCTCACGGCCCTCGAAATCCTCGGCCAGCGCCGAGAGCACCTCGAGCTTGATCTCGTCGGTGCGGTCGTCGCGCTCCTGCTTGCCGGCGATCGACAACGCCTCGTTCAGCGGGGTCTTCGCGGTGCCCTCGACGGCGGTGTACACGTCGTCGGCGTACGGCGGGAAGAGCGGGAACTCCTCGGTCGGCTTGGCCGCCAGGGTGGCCAGATCGGCCTGCGCCTTGCACAGCCGTGCGATGAACGGCTTGGCGGCCTCGAGGCCCTCGGCCACGACGGTTTCGGTCGGCGCCTGCGCGCCGTCCTCGACCAGCGCGAGGACCTTGTCGGTGGCCTCGGCCTCGACCATCATGATGGCCACGTCACCGGATTCGACGACCCGGCCCGCGACGACCATGTCGAACACCGCGTCCTCGAGCTGCTCGACAGTCGGGAACGCGACCCACTGGCCGTTGATCAGCGCGACGCGCACGCCACCGACCGGGCCGGAGAACGGCAGACCGGAGATCTGCGTGGACGCCGAGGCCGCGTTGATGGCGACCACGTCGTACAGATCGTTGGGGTCCAGGCTCATCACCGTGACGACGACCTGGATCTCGTTGCGCAGACCGTCGACGAACGACGGGCGCAGCGGACGGTCGATCAGGCGGCAGGTCAGGATCGCGTCGGTGGAGGGGCGGCCCTCACGACGGAAGAACGAGCCGGGGATACGGCCCGCGGCGTACATCCGCTCCTCGACATCGACCGTCAGCGGGAAGAAGTCGAACTGGTCCTTGGGATGCTTACCGGCCGTGGTGGCCGACAGCAGCATGGTCTCGTCGTCCAGGTACGCGACCACGGAGCCGGCGGCCTGCTTGGCCAGGCGCCCGGTCTCGAAACGCACCGTGCGGGTGCCGAAAGTGCCGTTGTCGATCAGCGCCACCGATTCGAACACACCGGGTTCGACCTCGATGGCGGAAGTGGTCTGGGATTCGCTCATATTTCTGTCTCAACCTCTCGTCTTGCCGGATCCAGCGCTGCTGGGCGCGATCCGGCGGGTGTCCCTGCGCTGCGGTTTTCCCTGCACAGGGTCAGCCGTACCCGGGCTCGGGCGCGTGGCAGCCCTCCTGGCTGCTGCGGCGCACACCCGGCCGATCCCCCGTGGAACCGGCGACGCGGAGGCGGTCAACGATCGAAGCCCGCCGGCGCTCGCCGAAAGGCCACTACCGAAGACCGACGCCACGCGTGCGGGTGCATACGGCTGGTGCGGTGCCGATATACGACAAGCCGACGGGGAGAGTCTATGCCTCCCCGTCGGCATCGCGTCAGCTACCTGCGAATGTCAGCGCGTCTCGCTCACGTCCGTACCGGCGTGAACAGATCAACGACGCAGCCCGAGCCGCTCGATCAGGGTGCGGTACCGGGTGATGTCCTTGGCCTGCAAGTACTTCGACAGGCGACGGCGACGGCCGATGAGCAGCATCAGGCCGTGGCGGGTGTGATGATCGTGCTTGTGCTGCTTGAGATGCTCGGTGATATCCGAGATCCGCTTGGTCAGCATGGCGATCTGGGCCTCCGGGGAACCGGTGTCCGTCTCGTGCACGCCGTACTCGGCGAGGATCGCCTTCTTCTGCTCGGTGGTCAGAGCCACGAATTCACTCCTTGATATTTCAGTCCGCGCTCGAAGGACCCGGAAAATCCGGGCGGGCGCCACCGCGAACCGCAGCAAACCCGACGAGCCACCCTACCGGACCCCACTCACCAGCCCCAATCCGCCCCCGCGCGCCGAGACTCAGCCGGCAGCGAGGATCTCCCGGGTACGGGTGACATCGTTGTTCATCTCGGCCACCAGCTCCTCGACCGAATCGAAACGGAGCATCCCACGCAGATGCTGCACGAAATCGACCGCCACGTGCTGGCCGTACAGATCGATGTCGGTATCGAGGACGAACGCCTCCACGGTGCGGGCCCGACCGGAGAACGTGGGATTGGTACCCACCGAGACCGCGGCCATCGCGCGCTGCCCCGGCCGGGTCAGACCCGCCTCGTCGGTAGTCAGGACGGTGAACCAGGCGGCATACACGCCGTCGGCGGGAATCGCCGCATGCATCGGCGGCGCCACATTGGCGGTCGGGAAGCCGAGCTCACGACCACGGCCGTCACCGTGCACCACCACCCCCTCGACCCGGTGCGGGCGGCCCAGAGCATCGGCCGCGGCAGCCATATCGCCGGCATCGACACAGGCACGGATATAGGTGGAGGAGAAGGTGACGGCGTGTTCACCGACCAGGGTCACCCCGTCCACCTCGAAACCGAACTTGCCACCCAGCTCGCGCATCGTGTCCACAGTGCCGGCGGCCTTCTTACCGAACGTGAAATTGTCACCGATGACGACCTCGGCGACATGCAACTTCTCCACCAGCAGATCGTGCACGTAGCGATCGGGCGACAACTTCATGAAGTCCTGGGTGAACGGCATCACGCAGAACACGTCGACACCGAGCTCCTCGACCAGATCCGCACGCCGGGGCAGCGTGGTGAGCTGCGCCGGATGCGACCCCGGGCGGATCACCTCCATCGGATGCGGATCGAAGGTCATCAGCACAGAGGGAACACCGCGCACCGCAGCGGATTTCACCGCACGGCTGATCAACTGAGCGTGACCGCGATGGACACCGTCGAACACGCCGATGGTGAGCACGCACCGACCCCAGTCCGGTGGCATTTCCTCGAGACTTCGCCATCTCTGCACACCCGGAAGCCTACGCAAGCGCGCTGACGAACCGCAGGCTGCCTCCTCCGGCCGCGTCGCTCCCACCGCTGTACCCGACGGCGGTGTCCGCGGCGGCCTCCGTGGTAACGCAGGCTGCCTCCTCCAGCCGCGTCGCTCCCACCGCTAAGCTCGATACGTGCCCGGAAAACGTGATGTCGCGACTCGACGTGAGTTGGCGGAGCCCAACGCGGCGCCGCCGGCTCCCGGTGTGGGCGCAGACGGGAGCGGCGCGAATGTGGCTGTCTCGCTGTCGTCTGTCGCTCAGGATTATCTGAAGGTGATCTGGAGCGCGCAGGAGTGGTCGCAGGAGAAGGTGTCGACCAAACTGCTGGCCGAACGCATCGGGGTGTCGGCTTCCACCGTGTCGGAGGCGGTACGCAAACTCTCCGATCAGGGGCTGGTCGAACACGCCCGCTACGGCGCGATCACCCTCACCGAGGACGGCCGCCGCGCCGCCGTCGCCATGGTCCGACGGCACCGGCTGATCGAGACCTTCCTGGTCAACGAGCTCGGCTACGGCTGGGACGAAGTGCACGACGAGGCCGAGATCCTCGAGCACGCGGTCTCGGAAACCCTCATCGAGCGCATCGACGCCAAACTCGGCCACCCCGACCGCGATCCACACGGCGACCCCATTCCGTCGGTCGACGGCGCGGTGCCCACGCCTCCAGCGCATCAGCTCAGCGACTTCCAGGCCGGGCAACGCGGCCGCGTCGCCCGTATCTCGGATTTCGATCCCGCGATGCTGCGGTATTTCGACGAGGTCGGAATCGCCCTGGACACCGTGATCACCGTGGTGGAGCGGCGCGACTTCGCCGGCACCATCGCAGTGCGGATCGGCGAACAAACCCTCGATCTGGGAAGTCTTGCCGCAGAGGCAATCTGGCTGACCACCTGAGCCGGCCCCGGCCGTTCTCCGCACCGATCCGCCGCCTGCTACCCGGCCCGGTCCGCCACCAGCTTCGCGGCCCGGTCCGCGATCGCGGAACCGAGTTCGGCGGTGGTCGCGGTGCCACCGAGGTCGGGAGTGAGGGTCACCCCCTCGGCCAGCACCTCGCAGACCGCACGGTCGACCGCCGCGGCCGCGGCCCCCTCCCCCAGATGCTCGAGCATCATCGCGCCGGCGAGAATCTGCGCGACCGGATCGGCGATCCCCTGTCCGGCGATATCGGGAGCGCTGCCGTGCACCGCCTCGAACATCGACGGGCTCTCGCCCGCGGGATTGATATTGCCCGAGGGCGCCAGCCCCAGCCCACCGGTGACGGCGGCGGCGAGGTCGGAGAGGATGTCGCCGAACAGATTCGAGCCCACGATCACATCCAGCCGGTCCGGATGCAGCACGATTTCCGCGGCCAGCGCGTCCACGTGCATCTGCCGAGTCTCGACCTCCGGGTACTCGGCGGCGATGCGGTCGAAGACACTGTCCCAGTAGGGCATCGAGTGGATCAGACCATTGGACTTGGTGGCCGAACACAGCTTCCCGCCACGCCGGCGAGCCTGCTCGAACGCGTAGCGGATGATGCGTTCGCAGCCGGTGCGAGTGAAAATCGATTCCTGGACCACGAATTCGTCCGGACGGCCCGGATTGTGCGTGCCGCCGATCTCGGAATACTCACCCTCGGAATTCTCGCGGACGATGAGGATGTCCAGATCCGCGGCGGTCCGGTCACGCAGCGCGGATACCGTGCCCGGCAGCAGCCGCACCGGACGCAGATTCACATATTGCGCGAAGGCGCGGCGCAACGGAATCAGCAGGCCCCACAGCGAAATATGGTCGGCGACACCGGGAAATCCGACAGCGCCGAGCAGGATCGCGTCGAAGGCGGCCAGCTGCTCCGGACCGTCGGCGGGCATCATGGCACCGGTACGCAGATACTGTTCACACGACCAGTCGAATTCGGTCCAGGCGATACCGGGTAGCACCGCATCGAGGACCTTCACCGCCTCGATGGTCACATCGACGCCGATACCGTCTCCGGGGATGGTGGCTATGCGATACATCGGCATCACAGTGCCACACCGATGTACTTGGCCTCCAGGAACTCGTCGATTCCGGTGAGCCCGCCCTCGCGACCGAGACCCGATTCCTTCACCCCGCCGAACGGGGCCGCCGGATTCGACACCACGCCCTGGTTGAGGCCGACCATGCCGGTGTCCAGGGCCTCGGCGACGCGCAGGCCGCGGCGCAGATTCTCGGTGAAAAGGTAGGAAACCAGACCGTAGGGAGTGTTATTGGCCCGCGCCACGACCTCCTCCTCGGTGTCGAACTCCGCGATACCGGCGACCGGGCCGAAGATCTCGGTAGCGAACATCGCCGCATCCTCGGGCACACCGGTCAGCACGGTCGCCGGGTAGAAGTTTCCGGGACCGTCGGAGACCTCCCCGCCGAGCCGGACCGTCGCTCCACGCCGGCGCGCGTCGGCCACCAGGTCGGTCACCTTCGCGACCGCGGCCTCGTCGATCAGCGGACCGACCACCACGCCGTCGGTGGTGCCGGGGCCCATCGGCAGGGCCGCCATGCGCTCGGTGAAGCGGCGAGTGAACTCCGCGGCGATCCCGCGCTGCACGTAGATCCGGTTGGCCGCGGTGCAGGCCTGGCCGATATTGCGCATCTTGGCGGCCAGCGCGCCCTCGACGGCGGTGTCGAGATCGGCGTCGTCGAAGACGATGAGCGGCGCGTTACCGCCAAGCTCCATCGAGGTGCGCATCACCGTCGTCGCGCACTGTTCGAGCAGGAGCTTGCCGACGGCCGTGGAGCCGGTGAACGAGAGCTTGCGCGAGCGCGGGTCGGCGATCATCGGACCGGTCACCGCACCGGGATCCGACGTCGTCACCACATTGACCACACCGTCGGGGACCCCGGCGGTGCGCAGGATCTCGGCGAGCGCCAGCGTGCACAGCGGGGTCTGCTCGGCGGGCTTGACGACACAGGTGCACCCGGCAGCGAGCGCGGGGCCGATCTTGCGGGTCGCCATCGCCATCGGGAAGTTCCACGGCGTGATCAGCAGACTCGGGCCGACCGGCTGACGGGTGACCAGGAATCGGGAGCCACCGGCGGGAGCCGGCATATAACCGCCGTCCAAGCGCACCGCCTCCTCCGCGAACCAGCGAAAGAATTCGGCGGCATAGGCGATCTCGCCACGCGCCTCCGCGAGCGGTTTACCCATCTCGCTGGTGGCGACGAGGGCGAGCCGTTCGGCGTCGTCGAGCAGTGCGCGGTGGGCGCGCACGAGAATCTCCGAGCGCGCCCGCGGCGGGGTCGCCGCCCACTCCGACTGCGCCTGCGCGGCGGCGGCCAGCGCATCCAGGCCGTCTTCGGCCGTGGCATCGGAGACGGTGCACAGCGCCTCCCCTGTCGCCGGGTCCGCAACCGTGAGCCGGGCGTCGGTTTCGCGCCACTTTCCACCGATGAACAGCCCGGTGGGCACGCTCTCGATCGCAGCCCGAGCCGCCGGGCCGGGATCCGCAACGGTTCGCGTCATCACTCGCTCCTCACATCAGATCAGCGTTGTCATTGCCGTCACCGTCGCGGCCATGTTATACGTATTGTCAACAATCCGACAATACGAAAATCGGGTCGTAGACGCGCCCCGAACTCTGTCACCGGGAGGCGGATCTCATGACTGCACTTTCCCCCGTCCTGCGCCAGGCCACGCCGGTCACCGTCGACCACGGCGAGGGCTGCTACCTGTACGGCACCGACGGGCGCCGGTATCTGGACTTCACCGCAGGGATCGGGGTCACCAGCACCGGCCACTGCCATCCGCGGGTGGTCGAGGCGGCGCGCGAACAGATCGGCAGTCTGATCCACGGCCAGTACACGACCGTCATGCATCAGCCGCTGCTGCGGCTCACCGAGCGGCTCGCCGATGTTCTTCCCGAACATCTGGATTCGGTGTTCTTCGCCAACTCCGGCAGCGAAGCGGTGGAGGCGGCGCTGCGGTTGTCACGGCAGGCGACCGGGCGCCCGAACGTCATCGTGTTCCACGGCGGATTCCACGGGCGCACCGTGGCCACCGCCAGCATGACCACCTCGGGCACCCGCTTCTCGGCCGGCTTCAGCCCGCTGATGAGCGGCGTGCACGTGGCACCGTTCCCGACCGCCTACCGCTACGGCTGGAGCGAAGAGGCAGCCACCGACTTCGCACTGCGCGAGCTCGACTACATCCTGACCACCCTCACCGCCCCACAGGAGACGGCCGCGTTCATCGTCGAGCCGGTACTCGGGGAGGGCGGCTACATTCCGGGGAACACCCGGTTCTTCCAGGGCTTGCGCGAGCGAGCGGACCGGCACGGCATCCTGCTGGTGATGGACGAGATCCAGACCGGATTCGGGCGCACCGGAAAGTTCTTCGGCCACCAGCACTTCGACGTGCGGCCCGACATCATCACCATCGCCAAGGGGTTGGCCAGCGGCTTCCCGCTCTCGGGCATCGCCGCGCCGAGTGAGCTGATGGCCAAGGCCTGGCCGGGCTCGCAGGGCGGAACCTACGGCGGGAACGCGGTCGCCTGCGCGGCTGCCGTCGCGACGATCGACGTCATCGAATCCGAAGGGCTGGTGGACAATGCCGCTACCCGGGGTGAGCAGCTGCTCGCCGGGGTACGTGCGGGCGCGACCAAGCAGATCGGCGATGTGCGTGGTCTCGGATTGCTGGTGGGCTCCGAATTCACCACCGCGACCGGTGAGCCCGATTCCGCTACCGCCGCGGCGGCCCAGCAGGCGGCGGCCCGGCACGGTCTGCTGCTGCTGACCTGTGGCGCCTACAGCAATGTGGTCCGCATGATCCCACCGCTGATCGTGAGCTCCGACCAGATCGACGAGGCGCTGGCCATCTGGGCACGCGTACTCGACGAACTGTAGAGCGGAGATATTCGATGGCGCGATACATCATCATCACCCTGACCAAGGCCGGCGTGCGGGCTCGCGCGCGGCTGCTCGACGAGCAGGCACCGCACACCTGCGCCGCGGTGTGGGACGCCCTCCCGCAGGAGGGGGATGCCTTCCACGCCAAGTACGCCCGCAACGAGGTGTACACCCTGGTCCCGCGGATCACCGCCGCGCCGCATCGCGAGAACCCCACCGTCACACCGATTCCCGGCGATGTGTGCCTGTTCGATTTCGAGCCGTGGGAGATCGGCAATCCGGCCTACGGCTACGACCCGGGCTCGGCCGCCCACGACGCACAAGGGGCCACCGACCTGGCCCTGTTCTACGACCGCAACAACCTGCTGATCAACGGTGACATGGGCTGGGTTCCCGGCAATGTGTTCGCCACCGTCACCGAAGGGCTGCCCGAACTGGCGGCAGCGTGCAACACCCTGTGGCTGCGTGGCGTGGAAGGCGAAACCCTGTCGTTCACCCGAGAAGCGGAGTGAACTCGGGCCGCAGCGACGCTCGGCCCTGAACGACCGAGAGGCCCGGACCACCGAGGTCCGGGCCTCTCGCGGGTGCCAGGGCACGTCCGGCGTCGCTCACGCTCATCCCGATCCACCGACGCGCCCACCGCATCGCTTCGCACGCCGGCGCCGGAGCACACGGCGCGCCGGCCACACTCCGTAGCTACGCTGCCGTGTCCGCCAGGACGAGTTCCGCGAAACGAGCCAGCGCCAGCACGAATTCGTCGGAATGCCGGGCGCCGACGATCTGCAGCCCCACCGGCATGCCCGAGGACGTGACCCCGGCCGGGATGCTGATGGCGGGCTGCTGGGTGAGGTTGAACGGATAAGTGAACGGGGTCCACTGCGGCCAGCTGTCCATCGAGCTGCCCGGAGGAACGTCGTGCCCCGCCTCGAAGGCGGTGATCGGCATCGTCGGGGTGACGAGTACATCGTGGGCGGCGTGGAAGGCACCCATGATGATGCCGATCTCGGCCGCGACCGCGCGGGCCTGCAGATAGTCGACCGCACCGAGTTCGAGTCCGCGATCCCACATGCGGCCCAGACCGGGATCGACCCGATCCCGTGCGCCGTCCGGGAAGCCGGACAGCAGGGTCGCCGCGCCGGCCGCCCACATCTGCTCGAACGCGTCGCGGGGGTCGGCGAAGCCCGGGTCGGCCTCGACCACCCGCAGTCCGGCCGCGTCGAGCTTGCGGACCGCCGCCGCGACCACTGCGGCGATTTCCGGATCGACCTCGGCGAATCCCAGATCCGGCGAGTAGGCGACGGTCGCGCCGCGAACCTCGCGTGCGAGCGCACCACGGAACGCCGTCAGCGGCGGAGCCCCCGCCGTGGGGTCACGCGGATCGGGCAGCGACAGGATATCCATCAGCAGCGCCACATCCTCCACCGTGCGCGCGAACGGTCCCGCATGCGCCAGCGGCCCGAACGGACTGGCCGGATAGAGCGGGATTCGGCCGTGGGTGGGTTTGAACCCGACCACACCGCAGAACGATGCCGGAATGCGCACACTGCCACCGCCGTCGGTGCCGATCGACACCGGGCCCATCCCGGCGGCCACCGCGACCGCCGCACCGCCCGAGGAACCGCCCGAGGTCTTGGCCGGGTCGATCGGGTTGCGGGTGATCCCGGTCAGTGCGCTGTCGGTGGTGGCCTTCCACGCCAGCTCGGGCGTGGTGGTCTTGCCGAGGAAGACCAGGCCGTCCTCGCGCAGGCGTGCGGTCGCGGGACTGTCCACCGGCCACGGACCGTCGGGCTGGATCGAGGTCGATCCGCGTAGTGTCGGCCAGCCCTCGGTGAGGAAGACATCCTTGATCGAGACGGGGACACCGTCGAGCAGTCCTTGCGCGTGACCACTGTGCCAGCGGGTCTCGGATTCCTTGGCCTGCACCATCGCCCGCTCCGGGTCGACGAGACAGTAGGCGCCCAGGACGTCGTCGCGGGCGGCGATCGCATCCAGCGCGGCCTGGGTGGCCTCGACAGGGGACAACACGCCCGCCGAATAGGCGGCGGCCAACTCGGCCGCCGTCATCGCCGCGGGGTCGGTCCCGGATTCGGGGTGGGCCATCGGTGACTCCCTTCAGCTCGGTACGTAACCCAGCTTCTTGTCGACCACATTCTGTAACGGCCGACCGGTGATCCAACGCTGGAAATTGTCGGTGAACGCGGCGACGATCTCCGGCCGCCAGCCGATGAAGTCACCGCTGTTGTGCGGGGTGAGAACAACATTGGGCAGATCCCACAGCGGATGCCCGGCGGGCAGTGGCTCGGGATCGACCACGTCCAGGGCCGCGCCGGCCACCGCGCCGCTGCGCAGCGCGTCGACCAGGTCGTCGGTGACCACCGACTCCCCGCGGCCGACGTTGACGAACCGCGCATGCGGTTTCATCGCCGCGAACGCGCTCGCATCGAACATGTGCCGCGTCTGCGGAGTGAGCGGGGTGACACAGACGACGTAGTCCGCCGCGGGGAGCTCGGCATGCAGATCCGTTGTCACCGTACCGAAGTCGGGGTCGTCTTCGCGCGGGCTGCGCCCCAGTCCGTGCACCCGCATCCCGACGGCGGTCAACAACCGCGCGATGGCGCGGCCGATGGACCCGGTACCCACCACCAGCGCGGAGGCGCCCGCGATGCGCTCGGACTCACGGTGTTCCCATTGGTGGTCGAGCTGCAGCCGGATCGATCCGGGCAGATCCTTGGCGAAGTTGAGTATCTGGGCCAGCACGTATTCGGCGATGGGCCGGTCGAACAGGCCGCGGGTGTTGGTGACCTCGACATCGCTGGCGATCAGGTCGTCGAACATCACCGCGTCCACGCCGGTGCCGCCGACGTGGACCCAGCGCAGGCTGTCGGCGTGCGGCCAGGCGGCGGGGACAGCGGTGCTCTGGAAGTCGTAGACGAACAGCGCTTCGGCACCCGGCAGCGCGCCTGCCAGGCCCGCGCCGTCCACGGAACGGACGGTGGCCTGCTCCAGCACCGGACGCAGAGAATCCGCGTCGGGCTCGGTGCCGTCGTGCAGGACGGTGACAACTGGGCCCGCTTTCATATTGACAGGCTAAAAAGCCATCGTATGCTTGTCAACAATCCGATTGTGCGCGGAGGACGTTCGCAAACGCGAGAGGGGCCCCGTGGATCTGAATTTTCCCGAGCTGGATGGTCCCGTCGCGCAACGGGGCATCGGGATCATCGCGCCGTTCGACCTGGCACTCGAACGGGAACTGTGGCGCTGGGCGCCACTCGAGGTGAGCCTGCACCTGGCGCGCACCCCCTACGAACCGGTGCCGGTGTCGCTGGAAATGGCCGAACTGGTCTCGGACGCAACGCATCTCACCGCAGCCACGCGTAACGTGTTGCAAGTGGAACCGGAGGTGATCGCCTATCTGTGCACATCCGGCAGTTTCATCAAGGGGCTGGCCTACGAGCGCTCGCTGTGCGACACCATCTGCCGGGCCGGCGCCCGGGACGCGGTCACCACCTCCGGCGCCCTGATCGAGGCGACGCGCCGGCTGGACCTGACCCGGCTGTCGGTGATCACGCCCTACGACGAGCTGCTCACGGGCAAGCTGCACGAATTCCTGGACGAGGCCGGATGCGAGGTGGTGCGGTCGAACCACCTGGGCCTGGGTGGCGGGATCTGGAAGGTCAGCTATCGCACCATCGCCGAGCGCATCATGGCCGCCGACGATCCCCGCGCGCAGGCGCTGTTCGTCAGCTGCACCAATCTGCCGACCTACGACCTGATCGAACCGCTCGAACAGCTGCTGGGCAAACCGGTACTGACCGCGAATCAGTTGACCATGTGGGCGTGTCTGGGGCGGATGAAACTGCCCATGATGGGCCCCGGCAAATGGTTGCAGAACGTTTTCTAGGAGGCGCTGTGGAACAGACCGTCGGTTTCATCTACCCCGATCACGCCGCCGAGGACGACTACCCGTGGACCGCGGCCCGGCTCGGCGTGGACCTGCGGGTTGCCCACATCTACGGCACCGATCTGCACGCCGTGCCCGAACTGCTCGATCTGGGCAGCCCGGAGAAACTGCGGCGCGGCGCCGAACTGCTGGCGCCACACCGGCCCCGCGCGGTGATCTGGGCGTGCACCTCGGGCAGCTTCGTCTACGGGCCGGACGGTGCACGTGAACAGGTGCGGCAGCTGTCGCTGGACTGCGGGGTCCCCGCCTCCAGCACCAGCTTCGCCTTCGTCGATGCCGTCCATGCGCTGGGGGTGCGCACGGTCGCGGTGTGCGCGAGCTATCCGGACGAGGTCGCGGCACTGTTCGTGGATTTCCTCGCCGCGGCAGGAATCGGGGTCACCTCACTGGGGAGCGCCGGGATCGACACCGCTGCCGAGGTCGGCACCCTCACCGGACCGCAGGTACTGGCCCTGGCCGCGGCCAACGACCACCCCGAGGCCGAGGCACTGCTGATCCCCGATACCGCCATGCATACGATACGTGTGCTGCCCGCACTGGAATCGGCGCTCGGCAAGCCGGTACTCACCGCCAACCAGGTCACCGTCTGGCAGGGGCTGCGACTGGCGGGCCTGTCTGCCGTGGCGCCCGTGTCCGGGCCGCGACTAGGTACGCTCTTCTCGGAAAGGCCGATTCATGTCGGTGATTGAATTCGAACCCGTGAATCGGCAGTCCACGGCCGAGATGATCGCCGACCGGCTCCGGGCGGCCATCGTGCGCGGCACCGTGCAGCCGGGCAGCCAGCTGGTGGAGGCCGAGCTGGCGGCACAGTTCGACGTCTCCCGCGGCCCGGTCCGCGAGGCGATGCAGCGGCTCGTCTCGGAAGGACTGCTGCACAGCGTGCGCCACCGCGGCATCTTCGTCATCGACCTCAGCCTCGACGACGTCGCCGATATCTACCGGGCCCGGACCGCGCTCGAGGGCGGCGCACTGGAACTGATCCTCGACGGCCGGCGCGAGCTCGCCTATCACGCACTGGAACCGGCCGTCACCGCGATGGCCTCCTGTGCGGCCGCCGACGATGCCACCGGCGTCACCGAAGCCGACCACGCCTTCCATCAGGCCCTGGTCGGCAGCGCCGACAGCCCGCGTCTGGTGCGCGCCGCGCAGACCCTGCTGATCGAGACCCGGATGTGCCTGGGCGCACTGCAGACCACCTACACCGATCTCGGCGAACAGGTCCGCGAACACGTCGCCCTGCGCGAGGCGATCGCCGACAAACCGTCGCAGCAGGTCCGCGAGCTCCTGGTCGCCCACATGCACGACGCTGTGCAACGACTGCGCGATCAACAGAGCGATCAGGACGGGCCCGGCACCGAATAACGATCGGCGGCACCCCGTGACAAGAGCGGCGAACACCCGCCGGCACAGGCGTGGCGACCATCGTGGAATCCGGTAGCACCCCTTCGATGCAGTAACCGATGTGCGGCGCCGAGTCGGAGAGCGCAACGTGCCGGGTCCCGGCCGAGGGGCGGCCGCCCGTGACCGGAGCTCCGCGCGTCTGCTGGGCGGTCAGTCGATGAGGCCCCGTGGGCGGACCACGAACACCGGTGCGGCGCGTTTACCCTTCTCCTCCACCAGCGCGATGACCTTGCCATCGCCCGTGGTCGCCGCATGCAGGCCGCGTAGTCCGACCGGTTCGAGCCAGCGCCCGTCGCGCAGCGACTCGCTCTCGGTGTCGCTGATGGCGCGCGCCGGAAAAGCAAGGTGCACAGCGGAATCGATATCGAGATTCAACCCGGGCGCATCGGCCAGCTGCTCCAGGGTGCGGGCGTGCTCCAGAGTGAACGGCCCCACTCTGGTGCGCCGCAACGCCGTCAGGTGACCGCCCACTCCCAGCGCAGCGCCGAGATCACGAGCCAGTGCGCGGATATAGGTACCCGACGAGCAGTCCACTTCGACGGCGAGGTCGACGTACGTCGTCGTGCCGGTGTCGATGTCGTCGCGGGAGAGGATGTCGAAGCGGCTGACGGTCACGGGCCGGGCCGCCAGTTCGACCTGCTCACCGGCGCGAGCGCGAGCATAGGCCCGCTCCCCGTTCACCTTGATCGCACTCACCGTCGCGGGCACCTGCTGGATATCACCGGTGAGCTCGGCCACCGCGGCGGCGATATCGGCGGCGGCGAGGTGGGCGGCGGGCGTGGTGGTCACGACCTCCCCCTCGGCGTCGTCGGTGACCGTGGACGCGCCCAGCCGGATGGTCGCGGCGTAGGACTTCGTGGTGAGGCTCAGCAGTCCGAGCAGCTTGGTGGCACGCTCGACCCCGAGCACCAGCACCCCGGTCGCCATCGGATCCAGGGTGCCGGCATGACCGATCTTTCTGGTGCGCAAGATTTTCCGGCACTTCGCGACCACGTCGTGACTGGTCTGCCCACCGGCCTTGTCGACGATCAGCAATCCACCGAGCGGGTCGACGATCGTGTGCTGCTCGCCCATCAGCCGGCCACGATCGCAGTCAGGATCAACCCGTCGGTGATCGTCCAGCGGCCGTCGAATGCGGTCAGTGGCGCACCGCCGTCCTCGGCGTGCCCCGGAACCAGCAGCACGCTGCGGAAGGTACCGGCCGAGCCGGTGTCGTCGACGGTGAAGGTGATGTGCGCGTCCTCGAATCCCAACCAGCGCAAGGTGAGCGGGAACCACGCCTTGTAGGTGGCCTCCTTGGCGCAGAACAACAACCGGTCCAGGTGCAGCCCGGTGGCGGGGATCGCACCGCGCAGCCACTCGCGCTCGGCGGGCAGGCTCACCGAATCGAGAACACCCTCGGGCAGCGTGTCGTGGGGTTCGGCATCGATGCCGACCGAACGCCAGCGCAGCCGATGCGCCAGGACCGCAGCCCGATAGCCGTCACAGTGGGTGAGGCTGCCGACCACACCGCGCGGGAACAATGGCATCCCACGCTCACCCTTACCGATCGCGACGGGCTGCTCCCCCAGCTGCTGCAATGCCTCGCGCGCACAGTGACGCGCGCCGATGAAATCACGCCGCCGCTTCTCGACCGATTGCGCGATCAGAGCTTCCTCACCAGGATGCGGTGCCAGCCCCTCCGGGTACCGCAGCAACTCGGCCGCGGCGACTCCCGCGGGCAGAATGCTGCCGATGATCCGCGCCTGTTCTCCGATGACCGCCTCCTGAGCCGAGCTGTTAGCGGTACGAGCCTAACGGGTGCGGACAGACCAGGGGATCGACGGTGCACAGCGCTCCCGTGGCAGGTGGACAGCCCCCGACTCGGTGCGGTAGTGCCGAGGACCGGACGTCCGGCGAGCCGTGCGCTCCGGGTTCCGGTTACAGCTCGCGCAGCAGGCCGTGCAGTCGTGCGCGCGCAGTGGTCAAACGGTCCACATCGTCGTCGATGACCTGCACCTCGTGGCGCAGCATCCGACCGACCTCGGCGCGAACCTCGGCGTCGGGCATCTCACCGTGCACAGTCGGCAGCATCAGCCGGATCGCGCGGGGGTTCAGTCCCGCATCCATCAGCAGCCGGATACCGCGCACCACATCGGCGGCTTCCTCGCTGTATTCGACACCGTCGTCGTCGCGACGTCGCGGTGCGGCGCGCAGGCCCTGGTCGTAGACCTCCAGCAGCCGACGGGAGATCCAGGAGAACTCTGCCTGGCTACGCAACTCACCGATCTGCATCGTCTCTCCTCGTCGCGCACGACGGTCCCGCTCCGGAACCGTTGTCTCACCTTACGATCGCCGTCCCCACCGCAGAAACCGTTCCGGCGGGTCGGGCGCACTTCGCCCGGCGAGTCCCGCACGCCGGCTCACCGGTCGGGGCACACCCGACCGCATCGTTCGGGCCCGACCGCATCGTTCAGGCCAGGCCGCGGCGACGCTCGGCCATGCGGCGCATCTTCTCGCCGGCCTCCCGCATTTCCGGAGTGATCTTGAAGTGCCCGCCCCATTCGTTCAGATCGTCCGGCCCGTATTCGGGGTCGGGCAGAATTTGGCGCAGCAGCTTGTCCGGCAGCCCGCGGCGTTGCCATTCCCGCGGATAGCCGAGCGAGACCTCCTCGAAACGTACCCCGTCGTGGAAGGTGGTGCGCGGGATGTGCAGGTGGCCGTAGACCGAGCACACGACGTTGTAGCGGGTGTGCCAGTCGGCGCTCTCCTCGGTACCGCACCACAGCGAGAATTCCGGATAGAACAGCATCCGGGTGGGTTCGCGCAGCATCGGGAAGTGGTTGATCAGCACCACCGCGGTGCCCTCGTCGAGGGCGTCCAGGCGGCGTCTGCTGTACTGCACCCGGGCCCGGCACCAGGCGTCGCGGGTCAGATACGGGTCGCTGGCCAGCAGAAATTCATCGGTCGCCACCACATTGCGGTCGCGCGCAATGGTCAGTGCCTCGGCCTTGGTGGTGGCACCGTCGGGCATCCAGGAATAGTCGTAGAGCAGGAACAGCGGCGCGATGGTCACCGCTCCACCGTGTTTCTCCGCGCCCGCACCCTCCCAGACCGGGAACGGGTCCTCCGGGGTCACGACGTCCAGATCGCGGCACAGCGCGACCAGGTAGTCGTAGCGCGGGGCGCCCTTGATCTGCACCGGATCCTTGGTGGTCGTCCACAGTTCGTGATTGCCCGGAACCCAGATCACCTTCGCGAAGCGCTCACGCAGGGTGCGCAACGCCCACCGGATGTCGTCGGTCTTCTCCCCCACGTCTCCGGCGACGATCAGCCAGTCCTCGGGCGAATCGGCACGGATCTGCTCGACGACCGGTTTGTTCCCCTGATGACCGACATGGATATCGCTCACTGCCATCAACTTCGGAATCACCGGTCCACCATCGCACGTGCACGGCCCCCCACGCGCACTCGACCCTGCCGGACAGGTCCGCGGCTACCCGGTACGGCGGGCGGCGGGCAATTCGGCGCCGGTCCGCGCCCAGTCACCCCACAACGCCCGGCCCGACACCGCGATCAGCCGCAAGACGATGAAGGCGCTCAGACCGGACCAGATTCCGGCGATACCCCAGTCGAAGGTCAGGGACAGCCAGATCGCGGGTAGGAATCCCACCAGCGCCGCCGCCATCGTGGTGTTACGCAGGTAAGAGGCGTCGCCGGCACCCAGCAGCACACCGTCGAGTGCGAACACCACGCCGGCCACCGGGATGAGCGCGACGAAGAACCACCAGACGACGTGCACCCGGTCGAGGACGGCGGGGTCGCTCGTGAACAGCTGGGGAATGACGACGTAGCCGGCGGCGAAGATCAGAGCCAGCACTCCCGCGAATCCGGTCGACCACAGGGTGATGCGCCGCGCGAGACTCCGGGCCGCACCGGCGGCGCCGGACCCCAGCGCGGCGCCGGTGAGTGCCTGCGCCGCGATCGCCAGCGAATCCAGTGCCAGCGACAGGAAGTTCCACAGCTGCAACACCATCTGGTGGGCGGCGACGGAGGCAGCGCCGAAACGTGCCGCGACCGCACCGGCGGAGACGAAGCAGGCCTGGAAGGCCAGGCTGCGCACGATCAGATCACGACCCAGCACCAACTGCGCTCGCATCACCGCCGGGCGCGGGCGCAGCGAAACCCGTTGCCGTACCAGCGCTGTCACGAACAGCACGCCGGATACCAGCTGTCCGGTCACATTCGCCACCGCGGACCCGGCCAGCTCCCAGCGGGGCGCACCGAGCAGTCCGTGCACCAGGACCGGGCACAGCAGCGCCGACACGACCAGCCCCGCAACCACGTACACCAGCGGTCGGCGGGTCTTCTGGACGCCCCGCAACCAGCCGTTGCCGGCCATGGTCAGCAGGATCAGCGGGACTCCGAACAACGCGATCCGCAACCACTGCAACGCTTCCGCGGCGATATCGTGTCCGCCGGAGATGACATCTACGATCGGCCGGGCACATACCTGCAGGACGAGCACGATCACCAGTCCCGCGGCGAGGGCGAGCCAACTGGCCTGCACACCTTCGGCCACCGCGCCACGCTCGTCACCGGCACCGTGCCGCCGCGCCGAGCGCGCGGTGGTGCCGTAACTCAGGAAGGTCAGCTGCGTGCTGACCTGGCCGAGAATCAGGCCGCCGACCGCGAGACCGGCCAGGGCCAACGCTCCCAATCGGCCCACTACCGCCATATCGAACAGCAGATAGATCGGTTCGGCGACGAGGACGCCGAGGGTGGGCAGCGCGATCCCGAGGATCCGCCGCGGCCCGGCCTCGATACCGGCCGAGCCATCGGCCACCGCAGCGCTGTCGTCGTTCACCGCCGCGACGCTGTCGCCCGAACCTGCCCCGCCCACGTCCTCATACCCGTTCTCGTACGTCGACCCGATGGAATTCGAACGGATCCTGGTTCATCCAGCCATTACGTATCCGGTACGACACCTGCTCGTCCGAGGCCGTCTCGACCTGGATCACGGTCCGCGTGACGGGTCGCCGCAAGCCGCGCGGCGGGTAGACAAACCAGCAGTTCACCGGATGGGCGTGCACACGTACCGAGATCCGGCCGTCCCCCATGCTCAGTTCGTCCCGTCGGCAGCCAGCTCGGCGAGCAGCGCTGCGACGAGGTCGTCGGACGTGCCGTGGGTGGTGTAGCCGGCGGCGTAGCGGTGCCCGCCCCCGCCCAAGCGGGTCGCGACCCGTGCGACGTCCACGGCATCACCCGTACCGACTCCACTGTCGCGCGAACGCAGCGACACCATCCAGCGCTGTGGCTCGGTCCGTGACTGCTTGAACACCGCCGCCACATCGGCCTCGGCGGTGGTGCGGACGACGTCGATGACGCTCTCCACTTCCTCCGAGCGCAACCCGTCGGCATCCGCACTGTGCACGAAGGCGTACACCAGACCGGCGCCGTGCGCGGCAGCCGGCTCCAGCCGCGCCGAACCCAGCACCCGCGACAGCATGGACAGCCAGCCGAAGGGATGAGTGTCCATCAGGGTGCGGGTGATACCGGCACCGTCGATTCCGGTCGCCAGCAGGCGGTCGGCCAGCAGATGGGAGGCGGCGCCGCCCCACCGGAAGCAGCCGGTATCGGTGACCAGGCCGGCGAACAGGCAGTGCGCGATATCGCGGTCGATATCCGCACCCCAGGCGTCGAAGACCCGCGTCAGCACACTGGTGGTCGAATCGGCGGTGTCGTCGATCAGGTTGACGGTGCCGAAGCGGGTATTCGAGCGGTGGTGATCGATCACCAGAACCGTCTGCGCCCCGTCGAGCCGGTCGGCCAGTGCACCGAGCCGCCCGGCACTGCCGCAATCCACCGTGACCAGCAGATCCACCTGCGCAGCAACCTGTGCCGGCGGCACCAGATGTTCGGCCCCGGGGAGCGAGCGCATCGAGGCCGGGAGTTCGTCCGGTTCGGCGAAGGACACCTGGACCGGGATCCCGCGCCGATGCAGCACCTGGGCCAGTGCGAGACCGCTGCCGAGGGTGTCGGCATCGGGTTGGATATGGCACAGCACGGTCACCGAACGCGCGGCGGCCAGAACTTCGACCGCCACGGCCGGATCCGCCGACGGCGTCACAGCTGTCATTCTCAGGCTCGATTCTCCGGCACCCGGGCCGGTCGACGCCACAGCGGGACCGGTCCGTGCACCATCTCGACCGCGGTAACGGTCAGTCTTCCTCGTCGGGGTCGGGTTTGTAGGGATCGGCATCGCCGGCGTGCTTGGCGTTCGCGGCGACCTGAGCAACCTGCTCGTCGGCCGCGCGAGCCTTCGCCAGCAATTGCTCCATCTCGCGTGCGGCGTCCGGCACGGTATCGAGTACGAAACTCAGCGACGGGGTGAACTTGATCCCGGTGGCGGCGCCGACCTTCGAGCGCAACACTCCCTTGGCCTTCTCCAACCCGGCCGCGGCACCCGCGAAATCCGGTTCGGCGGCGAGGGTTTCACCCATCACCGTGTAATAGACGGTCGCCTCCCGCAAATCACCGGTCACCTTGGCATCGGTGACGGTGACGAAACGCAGCCGCGGATCCTTGATTTCGTACTCGATCGCCGTCGCGACGATCGAAACGATCCGCTTCGCGAGTCGGCGTGCCCTGGCCTGATCCACCATGGCGGGCCCTCCTCACTTGTCATTCAGTCTTCGGGTCCGAAGATGCGGCGGCGTACTGCCAGCAACTGTAACTCCGGACGGGCCGCCACGTGGCGTTCACACTTGTCCAGCAGCTCGGTGAGATGTCCCATATCCGAACTGACCAGCGCGACGCCCAGCTGTGCGCGACGGTGTCGATCATGATCACCGGCCTCCGCCGCGCTGACGCCGAACCGTTGCAGTTCGGCCAGCACCGGACGAATCACCGAGCGCTTCTGTTTCAACGAGTGCACATCGCCGAGCAGGATGTCGAATTCCAATGCTCCGACGAACAAGGGCTCACCTCTTCGTTGTCACGACATGCCGAGCGAGCCGAACGTCACGTCCGGTCGGCAGTACCGACCGGACGTGACGTTTGCTCATTCGGCCATCCCGAGGACGCGCTCAGTCGCGCGGCTTCTCCCGAAGCTCGTAGGCCTCGATGATGTCGCCTTCCTTGATGTCGTTGTAGCCCAACGTCATACCGCATTCGAAGCCCTCGCGAACCTCGGTGGCGTCGTCCTTCTCGCGGCGCAGCGACTGGATCGACGTATCGGCGATCACCACGCTGTCACGCAGCAGACGGGCCTTGGCATTGCGCTTGACCGTGCCGGAGGTGACCATGCAGCCGGCGATGTTGCCGAACTTCGAGGAGCGGAACACGGCGCGAATCTCGGCGCGACCCAGCTCGGCCTCTTCGTAGATCGGCTTGAGCATGCCCTTGAGGGCCTTCTCGATCTCGTCGATGGCCTGGTAGATCACCGAGTAGTACCGGATGTCCACGCCCTCGCGGTTGGCGAGTTCGGTGGCCTTGCCCTCGGCCCGGACATTGAATCCGATGATGATCGCGTTGGACGCCGATGCCAGGTTGACGTTGGTCTCGGTGACACCACCGACACCGCGGTCGATGACCCGCAGCCGGACCTCGTCGCTGATATCGATCCCGAGCAGGGCCTCTTCCAGAGCCTCGACCGTACCGGAGTTGTCACCCTTGAGGATCAGGTTCAGCTCCGAGGTCTCCTTCAGAGCGGCATCCAGATCTTCCAGGCTGATCCGCTTGCGGCTGCGCGCGGCCAGGGCGTTGCGCTTGCGCGCATTGCGCCGGTCGGCGATCTGCCGCGCGATGCGGTCCTCCTCGACGACGAGCAGGTTGTCACCTGCGCCCGGCACCGAGGTGAAGCCGATGACCTGCACCGGACGCGACGGCAGCGCCGCATCCACATCCTCGCCGTGTTCGTCGACCATGCGGCGCACGCGGCCGTAGGCGTCACCCGCCACGATCGAGTCACCGACGCGCAAGGTACCGCGCTGCACCAGCACGGTGGCCACCGGACCACGGCCGCGGTCCAGATGCGCCTCGATGGCGACACCCTGGGCGTCCATATCCGGGTTGGCCCGCAGGTCCAGTGCGGCATCCGCGGTCAGCACCACGGCCTCCAGCAGGGCTTCGATATTGATGCCCTGACGCGCCGAGATGTTGACGAACATGGTGTCGCCGCCGTACTCCTCGGCCACCAGGTTGTACTCGGTCAGCTGCTGGCGGACCTTCTCCGGGTTCGCGCCTTCCTTGTCGATCTTGTTGACCGCCACCACGATCGGGACCTCGGCGGCCTGCGCGTGGTTGATGGCCTCCACCGTCTGCGGCATGACGCCGTCGTCGGCCGCGACCACCAGGATCGCGATGTCGGTGGACTTCGCACCGCGGGCACGCATAGCGGTGAACGCCTCGTGACCCGGGGTATCGATGAAGGTGATCAGGCGATCTTCGTCGTTGACGTTGCTGAGTACCTGGTAGGCACCGATGTGCTGGGTGATACCGCCGGCCTCGCCCTCGCGGACGTTGGTCTTGCGGATGGTGTCCAGCAGTCGGGTCTTACCGTGGTCGACGTGACCCATCACGGTCACCACCGGCGGACGGACCTGCAGCTGGTCCTCGCCGCCCTCGTCCTCGCCGTAGGTGAGGTCGAAGCTCTCCAGCAGCTCGCGATCCTCGTCCTCGGGCGAGACCACGTGCACGACGTAGTTCATCTCGCCGCCGAGCAGCTCGAAGATCTCGTCGTTCACCGACTGGGTCGCGGTGACCATCTCACCGAGGTTGAACAGCACCTGCACCAGCGAGGCCGGGTTGGCATTGATCTTGTCGGCGAAATCGGACAGCGACGCACCGCGAGCGAGACGGATGATCTCACCGTTGCCGCGGGGCAGCCGCACACCGCCGACCGACGGTGCCTGCATGTTCTCGTATTCGGCGCGTTTCGCCCGCTTCGACTTGCGACCACGGCGAGGTGCACCACCGGGACGACCGAAGGCACCCGCAGCACCGCCACGACCGCCGCCGCCACCGGGACGACCACCACCGGGACGACCCCGGAAACCGCCGGCTGCGGGCGCACCGCCACCGCCACCGCGGTAGTTACCACCACCGCCGCCGCCACCGGGACGACCACCACCGGCGCCGCCACCCGGGCGACCCGGGCGACCGGCCGCGGGACCCGGACGCGCCGCGCGCGCCGGCATCGCACCCGGAGTGGGGCGAGGAGGCATGGAGCCCGGCGACGGACGCGGTCCACCGGGACGGGGGCCGCCCTGACCGGGAGCCGGACGGGCACCGCCCTGGCCCGGGGCCGGACGGGCGCCACCCTGGCCGGGACGCGGTGCGTTCTGACCGGGGCCGGGACGCGGACCCGGACGCGGGCCCTGAGCCGGACGCGGCACGGGACGCTCGGGCGCCGACGAGAAGGGGTTGTTACCGACGCGCGGCGGCTTCGGGCCGGGCTTCGGGCCCGGGGTGGCCGGGCGGGCGCCGCCCTGCTGACCGCCGGGCGCGTTA
>NZ_BDCA01000025.1 GCF_001613265.1 Nocardia vermiculata NBRC 100427 | reverse complement strand
CGCGTACCGGCGGGCAGCCGACGGTTCGTGGTGGCCGGCCGAATCCGCCCGGTGCCCCGCCGCGTGGCGGCGATCCGACGCAGCGGGCAGGCGGCGCCCAGTCGACGCAGAAAATCTCCAAGCCGGGGTCGCTCGGTGAGGCGATGGCACAGCGCAACCAGCGCTCCAGCGCAGCCACTCGCGCGTCCGGCGGGGCCGGATCCCGGCCGGGATCCGGCCCGAGTACCGGTGCACGACGTGCTGCTGCCAGTGGTAGCGGTAGCGGTAACCCGCCGTCGGGACCGCCGCCACGCAAAGGCAACGGCGGTGGTGACGGACCGAGTGGTCCGGCGGGTAAGGGACCGAAGAAGAAATCCCGGTGGCGCATCGTGCGCCGCGTGCTCTACGTCCTGGTGGCATTGGCCATCGTGGTGCCGAGCGCGGTCTTCCTGGTCGCGTACACGACGGTTTCGATACCCCAACCGGGCGATCTCAAAACCAATCAGGTCGCCACGATCCTCGCGTCGGACAACTCCTCGGTGATCAGCAAGATCGTTCCGCCGCAGGGCAACCGCACCGATGTCACGATCGACCAGATCCCGCCGGATGTGCGCAATGCCGTACTCGCGGCCGAGGACCGCGACTTCTACAGCAACCCCGGCTTCTCCATCTCCGGTTTCGCCCGCGCCGCGCGCGACAACGTCCTCGGCCGAGACAGCGCCGGTGGTGGTTCGACGATCACCCAGCAGTACGTCAAGAACTCGATGGTCGGTAACGAGCATTCACTGAGCCGCAAGATGAAAGAGCTCGTGATCTCGGCCAAGATGGCGCGGCAGTGGAGCAAGAACGACATCCTCACCGCGTATCTGAACACGATCCCGTTCGGACGCGGCACCTTCGGCATCGACGCCGGTGCGCAGGCCTACTTCGGCAAGCCGGTCGAGGAGCTCAGTGTCGAGGAGGGGGCGGTGCTCGCCGCCACCATTCAGCAGCCCTACGGCCTGGACCCGGAGAACAATCCGGAAGGTGCCGAGCAGCGCTGGAACTACGTGCTCGACGGCATGGTGGCCGGTGGCCACCTGGACGCCGCGAAGCGCGCCGGCATGGTGTACCCGAAGGTCCTGTCCTCCGATGACGGCAGCGAAGGCGACCAGCCCCAGGAGCCCGGTGCCAACGGGTTGATCAAACGCCAGGTGCTGCAGGAGCTCGCCGAAGCGGGGATCAGTGATACCCAGCTCAACACCGAGGGCCTGAAGATCACCACGACCATCGATCAGAAGGCACAGCAGGCCGCGGTCGACTCGGTGCACTCGAATATGGAGGGCGAACGCGACGAGACCCGCACCGCGGCCGTCTCCATCGATCCGAAGACCGGCGGGGTGCGCGCGTACTACGGCGGCGACAACGGGGCCGGATACGACCTCGCGAACGCCGGCCTGCAGTCCGGTTCGACGTTCAAGGTGTTCGGCCTGGCCGTGAACCTGGACCGCGGCAAGCCGCTGTCCACGATGTACGACAGCTCCCCGCTCACCGTCAACGGCATCAAGATCACCAATGCCGAGGGTGAAGACTGCGGTACCTGCACCATTGCCGAGGCCCTGAAACGGTCACTGAACACCAGCTTCTACCGGATGGAGCTCGATATTCCGGACGGCCCGAACAAGATCGCCGCAATGGCGCACCGGATGGGTATTCCGGAAAACATTCCGGGTGTCGGTGAGACGCTCACCGAGCCCAACGGCGCCGGCCCCAACAACGGCATCATCCTGGGCCAGTACCAGGTGCGGCCGCTGGACATGGCCTCCGCCTACGCGACCATCGCGGCCTCGGGCATCTATCACAAGCCGCACTTCGTGCAGAAGGTCGTCACCGCCGACGGTCAGGTGCTGCTCGACCGCGGCGAGGTCGCGGGTGAGCGACGCATCTCCGCGGCAGTCGCCGACAACCTCACCGCGGCAATGGAACCGATCGCCGCGAGCTCGCGCAACCACGGCCTCGCGGGCGGCCGCAAATCGGGTGCCAAGACCGGAACCACGCAGCTCGGCGACACCGGTCAGAACCGCGACGCGTGGATGATCGGCTTCACCCCCTCGCTGTCCACCGCGGTATGGGTCGGTACCGAAGAGGGTGGCCCGCTGAAGACGGCCGGCGGATCGATCATGTACGGCTCGGGCCTGCCGTCCGACATCTGGAAGGACATCATGGACGGCGCGCTCGAGGGCACACCGAAGGAAACCTTCCCCAAGCCGACAGCGATCGGCGGGCAGGCCGGTGTGCCGTCCTACTCGGCGCCTTACACCGCACCGTCCACCACCGAACAGGCCTACGAACCGCCCGTGGTCGTGAAGCCCTCGCAGGTCGAGATCCTGCCAGGCATCACCATTCCGGTGCCGGGCCTGCAGCCCAATCCACGGCAACAACAGCCGCAGGGGCAGACCCAACCGCAGTCCGACAACTCCGGGCCGATGCCGGGACAGCCGGTGGCACCGGCCGAGGGCACCGCTCCGAACGCGTCGGAATCACGGCGGGAATCGCAATCGGAGGACTCCAGTGGTAACTCCGGGAACAACCCCGGTGGAACCTACGGTGACGGGACGGACGACAGTTACTCCGACAGCCACCGGTAGCCTCGGGTGGCGTGAGTGATCAACAGCCGGTGGCGGCATCGACGTCCGATAACGACGACGTCGAGACCGCCACCGGTTTCGTTTCCGCGGCACCGGTAGCAGCCGATCGGAGATCGGACGGTCTGCGTGACAGACCCAGCCGCACGGATTCGATGACCGCACACGCGAGCACGGTGATCGGCGGCCCGGTCGGCGACCACGCACTGATCGGGCGCACCCGCTTCTGGACTCCGTTGCGGATCCTGCTGGCCTTCGCCGTGGTGTTCCTCGCCTTCGGCTGGGCGGGTAAGGCCGGCTGCATTCAGCAGACCACCAACTCCGACGGCCGCCTCACCCTCGACTGGAACAACGGCCGCCAGTACGTGGCCATGTGCTACTCGGATACCGTCCCGCTCTACGGCGCCGAACGCCTCGACGAGGGCGCGTTCCCGTACAAGAAGCACTGGGAAGAGACCGGAGCCGACGGCAAGAGCCAAACCAGGTACATGGAGTACCCGGTGCTCTCGGGCCTCTACCAGTACGTCTCCATGGAGGTCGCCAACGTCTGGCGGGCGTTGCCGCTGCCACAGGCGCTGTCGGTCGTGGTGTATTTCAACGTCGTCGCGGTGGGACTGGCGCTGGCCTGGCTGGTGACCGTGTGGGCTTCGGCGATGCTGGCCGGGCGGCGCATCTGGGATTCCGCACTGGTGGCGTTGTCCCCGCTGGTGCTGGTGCACATCTTCACCAATTTCGACGCGCTGGCCACGGCCTGCGCTGCCACCGGCCTGCTGGCGTGGGCGCGCAAGCGACCGGTACTGGCCGGCGTGCTGCTGGGACTGGGTGGCGCGGCCAAGTTGTATCCGCTGCTGCTGCTGGGCCCGATCATTGTGCTGTGCCTGCGTGCCGACAGTCGGCACCAGTTACCGGGCCTGCGAGAACAGCTGCGACGCAACGGTAACGGGCTCGGCGCCGCGCTACGCGACTATCTGGCCGGGGCCCGCATCAGCCCGCTACGTGCGGCGGTGGTCACCACGGTGTCGGCCGTCCTGGCCTGGCTGGCGGCGAATCTGCCGATCGCGGTGCCGTTCACGAAGGGCTGGTGGGAATTCTTCCGCCTCAACAGTGAACGTCACGCCGACCCGGACTCGCTGTACAACGTCATCACCTCGTTCACCGGATGGCAAGGATTCGACGGGCCGCTCGGCGCGACCGAGACACCGTCCACGCTCAACACGGTGTCGCTGCTGCTGTTCGCGACCGCCTGCATCGCGATCGGCTACATCGCGTTGACGGCCGCGCGCCGGCCCCGGGTCGCGCAGCTGGCATTCCTGGTGGTCGCCGCATTCCTGCTGACGAACAAGGTCTGGAGCCCGCAGTACTCGCTGTGGCTGGTTCCGCTCGCCGTCCTCGCCTTACCCCATCGTCGAATTCTGCTGGCCTGGATGACCGTCGACGCACTGGTCTGGTTCCCGCGCATGTACTACTACCTGGGCACCGACGACAAGGGTGTCCCGGAACAGTGGTTCACCGCCACCGTGCTGGTCCGCGATCTCGCGGTGCTGGGCCTGTGTGCACTGGTGATTCGCCAGATCTACCGCCCCGAACTGGATCCGGTGCGGGCCGACGGTACCGACGACCCGGTGGGCGGCATCCTCGACGGCAGCCAGGACCCCGCGCTCCCGTGGCTGCCGAACGTCCTGCAACCGAAAGCTGCCGCGAGAGCACCGGCCGGGGCCCGGCAGTACTGGCGCACGCCGAGATCTCGAGCGAAGATCGATTCATGACCGCACCCAGCGAATCGGCGACCACCCTGCTCGCACTGCATCGTCCCGGTGACCCGGTGATCCTGCCGACGGTGTGGGACGCGTGGTCGGCACATCTGGTGCAGGAGGCCGGATTCGCCGCACTGACGGTAGGCAGTCATCCGCTGGCGGATTCGCTCGGTAAGTCCGATCAGGAGGGGATGACCTATCGCGAATCGATGGCGCGGGTCCGCGAAATCACCGCCGCCGTCGATATTCCCGTCTCGGTGGACATCGAGTCCGGCTATGCCCTGAAGCCCGCCCAGCTGATCGAAGGACTTCTCGAAGCCGGCGCGGTCGGCCTGAATATCGAGGACTCGGTACACAGCGAGGGCGGCCGCCTGCGCGAGCCGCGCGAACATGCCGATTTCGTTGCCGGTCTGCGCCAGGCCGCCGACGCCACCGGTGTACATGTCGTCGTCAACGCACGCACCGATCTTTTCCTGCGCGAAGACCAGAACACCGCGGACCGCGTCGACCGGGTGTTGGAGCGGATGCGGCTGGCCGCCGAATCGGGTGCCGATGTGCTGTATCCGGTGGGCCAACGCGACCCCGATATCCTGCGTCGGCTCTGCACCGAATTGCCGTTGCCCGTCAACGCGATCGGCCTTCCGGATCAGGGCGACCGTGCGTATTTCGCCGAATTGGGTGTGGCCCGAGTCAGTTTCGGCCCATTCCTGCAGCGCGCGTTGAGCATCGAGGCGAATCGGCTGCTGCAACGCTGGCACTGATACGCCCACCTGGCGTCCGCCATTTACCCTCTGTGACAATGGGCCTCGCCGATGCCCGTCGCAACCGCATGCCCTGACGCCCGAGATGAGCGAGCCGAAGGTGTGCGAACGAGACGGTCATCGGCTCTGTTTGCGGTACTGCTCCGGTCGGTGCGTCACCGCGCGGGAACGAGTTCCCGTACGGCGGGTGACAGCACCGGCCGGTATCCGCGGGGGCGCGCACGGATGAATGCGAAGAAGAAGAACACCAGCAGGATCGCCCGGCCCCAGACGCCGAATTCGACCAGCTTCTCGTACAGGTGTGCATCCGAACCGCTGCCCAGTGCATGGAAATAGCGAAATACCCCGATCCCCAATGCCAGATCGGCGAGCAGGTAGGCGCCGACCGCGGACCAGGGCACTTCGAGCAGCACGAAGAACGGCAGCACCCACAGCGTGTATTGCGGCGAATGCACCTTGTGGAACAACAGGAATCCACACAGCATCGCGCCACTCACACCCACCCAGGGGAGATATCCGAGTATCGGAAAACGGCGCCATCCCAACCAGATCGCCAGCGCGAACGCGGCGATCACCAGAACCGGGGACGCCGTCGACACCACATCCTGGAATCGGTGTTCCCCACTGTCGCCCGAATCGAACAACGGGCGCAGGCCCCAGTACCAGATCGAATTGGTGGTGATATCGGCCTGGCGCAACTGCTGGAAGGTGAACGACGCGCGCCAGCCCTCGTATCCGGCGACGGCGAACGGCAGATTGACGGCCACCACCGTCGCGACGGCGGCGCCGGCGACCGCGAGCGCACCCCGCGGGTCGTATCCGCGCGGCGGCGAGGCGGCATCGGCATCCTGGTCGCCGCCGAGATCCGGTTCGCCGAGGAATACGTAGAGCATCAGTGGGAGGACGAAAATCCCCGGATACAACTTCAGGCAGAAGCCGATACCCAGCAGCACCGCGGCGATGATCGCCCGGGTGCGCAGCGAATATCGGGTCAGCACGGTAACGACGTAGACCGCTCCGACGGCGGCGCACACCACCGGAAGTTCCCAGTTGTGAAATGCGTACAGCACCAGCGGTGGGCCCACCGACCAGAGCAGCGCCACCGCCCCCGACATCCGGCCCAGCAGCCATGCCGTCAACAGCGCGAACGGTGCCAGTAACAGCGCCGAGTGGAGTAGGAACGCGGCGTCGTCGTGCGCCCCGGCGGCGCCGAGCCACATCAGCAGGCCGCTGAGTACCGGATATTCCACCGCGCCGCCGGTCAGCGTGCCGTCGGGTGTGATCCCGCCGCTCACGTACGGAAACAGATGTTCGTTGATCCCGCGGCCGAGCCACAGGAACTGAATATCGGAGTAGCAGACCTCGCTGTCCTTGATGCGGTCGAACATCTCGCTGCGGCCGTCGGCGTCGAACGGCGCTCCCGCGCACCGGGCCTTGTTGAGATAGGCGAAGATCAGGGTGACGGCGCACATCAGCACCGCGGATATCGCCGCGACCCGGCCGCCGATGCGTGCCCGGGTTACCGCACCCGCCACGCGGCCCCCTCCGCAGCGATTTCGTCAGGACCGCCGCGGCCGAAACAATCGGCGGGTCGGCTCGGCATGTGCACCACGATAGGTGGACTACCCGGCGGACGCCGATATTCACCGCGAAGGAGACTCTTTTCGCACCCCGTGGCCCGGATTCGGGTGATCGGGGGCCGCTCATGTAGCCTTGTCGGGTTGCTGACGCAACGACCCCTCCTGCCACGGAAAGTCCGTGGCCGTTTCCAGTCCACAGGAGGTGATGGGTTCCCGTGCGTCATTACGAATTGATGGTCATCCTCGATCCGAACCTGGACGAGCGCACTGTCGGTCCGAACCTGGACAAGATGCTCAGTGTGGTCTCGCAGCAGGGCGGCAAGATCGACAAGGTCGACCTCTGGGGCCGCCGTCGGCTGGCCTACGAAATCGAGAAGCGCGCCGAGGGCATCTACGCCGTCGTCGATCTGACCGCCGAGCCGGCCACGGTCAGCGAGCTCGACCGTCAGCTGGGGCTGAACGAGTCGGTTCTGCGCACCAAAGTGCTGCGCAACGACAAGAAGTAATCCCTCCGCTGGCATACAGCTAGCTGTCGAACAGCAAACTGCGCCTGCATTCGGGGGCGTCTCGGGCCGTATCGGCCCGAATTAGTCGGGGCCTGACTCTAGGCTCTACCCCAACAGGCGCAATTGCACCGGAGACCAGGAGGAACCATGGCAGGCGACACCGTAATCACCGTCATCGGCAATTTGACGGCAGATCCGGAACTTCGTTTCACACCCTCGGGCGCGGCGGTGGCCAATTTCACCGTCGCATCCACACCGCGGGTATTCGACCGTAACGCCAACGAATGGAAAGACGGCGAGGCTCTGTTCCTGCGCTGCAACATCTGGCGTGAGGCCGCGGAGAACGTCGCCGAAAGCCTGACCCGAGGCGCTCGTGTCATCGTGAGCGGCCGGCTCAAGCAGCGCTCCTTCGAAACCCGCGAGGGTGAGAAGCGCACGGTCGTGGAACTCGAGGTCGACGAGATCGGCCCCTCGCTGCGCTACGCGACCGCGAAGGTCAACAAGACCTCGCGCGGTGGTGGTTTCAACAGTGGTGGTGGTAATTCCGGCGGCAGCGGCGGGAGCTTCGGCGGCTCCAACGGCGGTGGTCGCGGCGGACAGCAGAACGCCGGCGACGACCCGTGGGGCAGTGCTCCCGCGGCCGGCTCCTTCGGGGGCGGCCACACCGACGACGAACCGCCGTTCTGAGAACGGCTCAATTCCGGGGCCCGCGTGAGCGGTTCCCCACGCATTACGGAGTAAAGACCCATGGGTAAAGCGCCGGCACGCGAAAAGGTGCTGAAGAAGAAGGCCTGCGCCTTCTGCAAGGACGACAAGAAGGCCAAGAAGGACGGCAACGGTGCTATCGGCGCCGTTATCGACTACAAGGACACGGCGTTGCTGCGCAAGTTCGTCAGCGACCGCGGCAAGATCCGCGCCCGCCGCGTCACCGGAAACTGCGTGCAGCATCAGCGCGACGTCGCCGTCGCGGTGAAGAACTCTCGCGAGGTCGCGCTGCTGCCGTACGTGTCCACGGCTCGCTGAGAACGGGAGGCAGACAATGAAGCTGATTCTGACTGCTGATGTGGACAACCTCGGTGCGCCCGGCGACACCGTGGAGGTCAAGGACGGCTACGGCCGCAACTACCTGCTGCCGCGCAGCCTGGCGATCGTCGCCACCAAGGGTGCCGAGAAGCAGGTCGAGGGCATTCGCCGGGCGCAGGACGCCCGCCGCGTGCGCGACCTGGACCACGCCAAGGAACTGAAGGCCGCCATCGAAGGCCTGGAGTCGGTCTCGCTGACGGTGAAGACCGCCGGCACCGGCAAGCTGTTCGGCTCGGTCACCACCGCCGATGTCGCCGGTGCGGTCAAGACCGCCGGTGGCCCGGTGCTCGACAAGCGCAGCATCGAACTGCCGAAGTCGCACATCAAGAGCACCGGCAAGCACAGCATCTCGGTGCACCTGCACCCGGATGTGGTTGCCAAGTTCGACCTGCAGGTTGCTGCCGCGGAGTAATGCTCCGCCCGCTGTTCGGTCGGCACCGCCCGGTTCGTCCGGAAAGTCTGTCCAGGACAACGGTTTCACAGCTTGTCGAAGACCATCCCCGCTCTGACAGCGGGGATGGTCTTCGGCTGCGATTTTTTCACCTCTTCTCCGATGCATTTCACACATTCGGCCGCCGAGTTCCGGCACATCACGCTATGGTTGCGGTAGGTTTGCTATCGAATGTGACGGCGCCCACTTCCTCGTACCGTCACGTTCTTTTGCGCTCACCCCTCCCAGCTCTTGGGGATATGTGGACAACTCGGTAAACCGACCGGCACTTATGTGACCTGAGTCATAAGATGTGGCACGTTTGTCAACTCAACACGCCCGGCTGTTCATGTTCAATGACACGCCGACAGTGTTTTGATCCACATGTGTGAAAACGAAAAAACCAGGTTCCACCTGGTCATAGCCGCTATGCATACACACTTATCCCCAGGTGATACACAGGGCCTACACAACAGCAGGTGAACTGTGCCCAGTTTATCCACAGACTTATCCACAGGTCGGTTTGGTGATCCCCAGTTCGGTCCTTTAGGTTCGTCCCGGCGCCCTGATCGACGCGCCCGCCGCCCGGCCGAACGCCCTGTTCGCGGACCGCTCACATCGGTAACTGCGGTACCGATGTGAGGGGACCAACGTGTCGGTACCGCGGCGTACAACAAGTCATCAATAGGGTCGGGCATACGGCGGGAGATCCGCACCCGGTCGGCACCGATGAGCATCGCGCACTACGCATCCCGTCGGGTCCGCCGACGCAGCGGGGTGCGAGCAGAGAGGACGGTCGAGTCGGTGGCAGTCGTCGACGATCGCGGGCACTCGGAGTACAACGACCAGCCCGGTGAGGATTTCGGCCGGCAGCCGCCCCACGACATGGCCGCCGAACAGTCCGTGCTCGGCGGCATGCTGCTCAGCAAGGACGCCATCGCCGACGTGGTCGAGGTGATCCGCCCCGGCGACTTCTACCGCCCCGCCCACCAGGCCGTCTACGACGCGGTGCTCGACCTCTACGGTCGTGGCGAACCCGCCGACCCGGTCACCGTGGCCGCCACCCTCGACCGCCGCGGCGAACTCAAACGCATCGGTGGCGCCCCGTACCTGGTCACCCTGACCCAAACGGTGCCCACAGCGGCCAATGCCTCGTACTACGCCGAAATCGTCGCGGAGAAGGCGATTCTGCGCCGCCTGGTCGAAGCCGGTACCCGCATCGTGCAATTCGGTTACGCCGGTGCCGACGGCCAGGACGTCGCCGAGGTGGTCGACCGCGCCCAGGCCGAAATCTACGAAGTCACCGAACGTCGCTCCAGCGAAGACTTCATGCCGCTGGAAGAACTGCTCCAGCCCACGATGGACGAAATCGACTCCATCGCCAGCCGCGGCGGCATCTCCCTCGGCGTCCCCACCGGCTTCACCGAACTGGACGAGGTGACCAACGGCCTGCACCCGGGCCAGATGATCATCGTCGCAGCTCGGCCTGGCGTGGGAAAATCCACGCTCGGAATGGATTTCATGCGGAGTTGTTCCGTCAAACACGGACTGGCGAGCGTGATTTTCTCGCTGGAGATGAGCCGGACCGAGATCGTCATGCGTCTGCTGTCGGCGGAGGCGAAGATCAAACTCGGTGATATGCGTGCCGGGCGGATGAGCGACGACGACTGGACCAAGCTGGCACGGCGGATGAGTGAGATCAGTGAGGCGCCGCTGTTCGTGGACGATTCACCGAACCTGACCATGATGGAGATCCGGGCAAAAGCGCGGCGGCTCAAGCAGCGTCACGACCTGCGGCTCGTCATCGTGGACTATCTGCAGCTGATGACCTCCGGCAAGAAGGTCGAATCCCGGCAGCAGGAAGTCTCGGAATTCTCCCGAAGCCTGAAACTGCTCGCCAAGGAATTGGAAGTTCCGGTGGTCGCCATCAGTCAGCTGAATCGTGGTCCGGAGCAGCGAACCGATAAGCGCCCCATGGTCTCCGACCTTCGCGAATCGGGCTCGCTGGAACAGGACGCCGATATGGTCATCCTGTTGCACCGCCCCGACGCATTCGAGCGTGACGATCCCCGCGGCGGTGAAGCGGACCTCATCCTCGGCAAACACCGAAACGGTCCCACAGCAACCATCACTGTCGCCCATCAGCTGCACTTGAGCCGTTTCGTGGATATGGCGCGCGGATAATTCGAGGAATTCTGTTCAGCTGGGGCGGTAGCGGCTCGTAGGTGGATGCGTTCGCCCTGGGGGCCGAGGATGCTGAGAAATTCCACCGGCAGGTCGTCGGCATTGCCGAACCAGTGTGGGAGGTTGGTGTCGTACTCGGCGACCTCACCGGTGCTGAACACGAGATCCCGGTCGCCGAGTACGACACGCAGGCGGCCACTGAGCACGTAGAGCCAGTGGTAGCCCTCGTGGGAGCGCGGGGCCGATGGCGGCCAGGACCGGGCCGAATTCTTCACTCACCGACCCACCCTGCCTGCGGTTTTATCGCCTACGCAACTTCTGTTGCCAGATTGTCGAAACTGCCGGCCGGCTCGTGGTGTGGGTCACCGTTCGTTCCGGTCGGTAACACTCTGCTGCTGTTTCACGACACCTTCCGTGACATATACATGGCCCGTCGGGGGGCCTGTCCGCCTTCTCTTGTCGGATTCGGAATGGGGATCAGGACATGGCTCTTCGTGAGTTCTTCGCGCGGCACCGGATTGCTTCGGCCGCGGCTGCGCCGGCCGCTCTGGGGGTGGCGGCCATTGTCGCGGCATCCTGGGGTCTGATGGCGACGCCGGAACATCGGGATACCCGGCTGACCTCGTCGGTCACCGAATGCCACGACATGGTGACGATCTCGGTGGCCGGGCGTAACGACAGTCCGGACCCGAACACTACGGCGATGCTGGTCGACGCGAACGGCAACGCGCTTCCGGCCGCATTGTCGAGCGATTACAGCAGCCACTGGGTGGATCCGGTGGTGAACGCACCGGCCGACGACGTCGATCCGGGATCGTATGCCGCGGTGTACATCGCCTATCCAGCGGATATGCGTACCTACGAGGATGCGGTGAACACCGGCGTGACCAATACCGAGAAGGTCATGCACGATATCGCCGCGGCCTGCCCGGACACCAAGTTCTCGATCGTCGGTTACAGCGAGGGCGCCGACGTCGCCCGCCGGGTCGCGATGGGAGTCGGCCACGACGAACCCGACGCCAATGGCAAGTACGACGTCGTCGATCCGAAAAATGTGCTGGGCGTGGTGATTCTGGCCGACAACGGTCGTACCGCAGGGGACGGCCCCTTCCCCGGCGCCAAGGATCCCAACCATCCCGACAACTTCGATACCTCGTACCAGGACGGCAACAAGCCGATCTCCGGGCAGGGCGCGATGACCGACAACGCCGGCGATTTCGGCGCGCTGGACGGTAAGGTCGCCTCCTTCTGCTCCGAGGGAGATCTGACTTGTGCTGCACCGCAGAATATTTCGTTGCTGCAGCTGGCGGCGAACGTCGGGCGGCAGCTGAACGTCGACGATCTGCAGAACGAGGGCCTCACCCCCGCCACGGGACAGGATGTGGCGGTGACGCTCGGTCGCATCGCGATGAACGCCTTCTCCTACATCGCGGCCCGGCCGGACTGGATGGCCAGTGATCAGACCTTCCTGGACGTCCTGCTGAAGGTGTCCGAGCCCAGCTACGACCCGGCGAAGGATGTCGCGGAAACCCCTCCGGCCGACTCGATTTCGACCGGGCAGTTGGCGCCGCTCGCCTATCTGCCGCAGAAGGTTCTCAACGAGATCATCGGTCTGATCGTGACCAATCAGAACACCATCCCGGTGGTCATGAGCGATCCGTACCAGCTGACTCTCGGCCCGAACGGTACCGGTCACCATTTCGACTACTGGCGTGATTCCGATGCTGCCAACGGTAAGCCGCTGACCTCGGCCGAATACGCCGCGGCCTGGCTCACCCACCTGGCCAAGCAGGCTCAGGCCGGCGAGACGGTGGACACCAAGTCGAAGCCCACCGACGCGGATGTCCAGGCGGCACACCAGGCGGTCGTGGAATCGCAAGCGGCACCGACCACCTCGGCTGCTTCCTCGACCACTTCGGCTCCCACGACCACGAAGGCGCCCGCTACTACGCAGACCTCGACCACGAAGGCCGAACCGACGACAACGACGCAGTCGGCACCGGAGCCGACGACACAGCAGCCGACGACCTCGGACCCGGCCACCAGCACGCCGGCGGACCCGCCGCGCAAGGAAGTCGCCGCCACGGTGGACAAGCCGGTGGAGACCAACGAGCCGCCGGTCACCACGGAACCGGAGGCCACCGCGTCGACTACCGCACGGCCGACCACCACCGAGCCGGCACCGGAGCCGACCACCACGCCGTCGGCGGCGAAGTAACCGAATCGAACGCAGCTGACCTGCCGGAACCAGTGTTCCGGCAGGTCAGCTGCCGTCTCCCGGAAGCTGCGGCATGATCCACTCACCATGAGCGGGGGCGGGCACCGAGACGGCATCCGTGGTGAAGGTGACGGTGACATGGCCGGGCCCCGGGTAGAACGGCGGCTCGGCTCCGTAATGGTGATAGCCGGGCCCGGTGATTTCCTGACCGACCGACCCGGTGCGACCGTTGTCGGTATTGGTCCAGTGGGCGGTGATACGCATCGCGCAGTCACCGACGCCCCAGAGCGTGGCCCGGAAGTTGAACAGCCCGGCGCCGCCGGACAGCCCGCCGTACCCCACGCTGGGGTCGATCCGGCCGACACACAGTCCCGAGCGCGAGGTGGTGTAGATCGTGTCCCACGACTGCCCGTCCGGTGCGGCGGCGGCCGGTGCCGCACCGGTGACGAACGCCGCAGCGGTCAGTGCCCCCACACCGAGCAGCCGGCCGGTGATAGTGCGTCGCATGAAGCTCCCCTCATCGCGCGAATCGGCGGGCACCGCGATCCGCTGTTCGGACCGATCACCAGGTGATGATCGTCCGATCGATGCCGCGGCGCAGGGAATCGGGGAATCAGGTGCGTCCTCAGCGCCTTTCGACGTCAGACGGCGGAGCGGTCGTCCTGCTTCGCGAGGGCGGCAGCTGCGGTCAGTTCCACCGAGCGGAGGCGGTCGGCGATGCCGGTGGCCTGATGGGTGGTGATCAGTTCGTGGGCGCCGATGGTGGTGGCGAATTCCTCGAGGTGGTCACGGACTTCTTCGGCGGTACCGGCGGCGGTGTAACGGGTCATCGCCGAGAGCTGGGCTCCCTGCGGGGAGTCCAGGAGCAGGTCGATCTCCTCGTCGGTGAAGCTGGGGGTGTTGGGGCCGCGGGTGATCATCATGCGGGCGCGGGCACGGTAGGCGACCATCTTCTGGTCGAGTGCCTCGTCGTGGGTGTCGGCAGCGAAGACGTTGATACCGGCCATCACGTACGGTTCGGCCAATTGTTCGGACGGCTGGAACTTCTCGCGGTACACCTCGATCGCTTGACGCAGTGCGTCGGGTGCGAAGTGTGAGGCGAAGGCGTAGGGCAGGCCGAGGTGTGCGGCGAGTTGTGCGCCGAACAGGGACGAGCCGAGAATGTAGAGCGGCACACCGTTTTCCGCGCGCGGCACGGCTTCCACCCCGGGGATGCGCGACTGTCCGTTGAGGTAGCCCTGCAGTTCCAGGACGTCCTGCGGGAAGGTGTCGGCGGAGTGGTGGTCGCGGCGCAGTGCGCGCATGGTCTTCTGATCACTGCCGGGTGCGCGGCCCAGGCCCAGGTCGATGCGGCCGGGGTACAACGTTTCCAGGGTGCCGAACTGCTCGGCGATCACCAGCGGCGAATGGTTGGGCAACATGATGCCGCCGGCCCCGAGGCGGATGGTTTCGGTATGCGCGGCGACATGACCGATCAGCACGCTGGTGGCGCTGGACGCGATCGAGGCCATGTTGTGGTGTTCGGCATACCAGACGCGGCGATAGCCGCTGCTTTCCGCGGTGCGAGCGAGGGCGACGCTGTTGGCGAAGCTGTCGCGCGCGGTCGCGCCGGGAGCCACCGACGCCAGATCGAGAATGGACAATGCGGTGGGCATATGTCGTTGCCTTTCGTGTTCGGGGCGCGGCGATCGGGCACGCGGGATCGGAACCCTGGCGGATCCACTGTCCGGTTCGAACACATCACCGGCCTCCGCTGTTCCCGACCGGAACAACCGCGCGGGTGGGGACCCGGGTCCGCAGCAGCAGCGGCGTCGCCAGGAGCAGCACCCCGGCGCCTGCCAGGGCGGTGCGTGGGCCGGCGAGCTGTGCCAGTACACCCCACAGACCGGTGAGAACGGCGATGGTGGCTTTGGCCGTGATCGACCATGCGGTGAGCACGCGCGCCACCCGGCTCGGATCGGTCTGTTGCAGGCGGTAGGTCGCCATGATGGGGTTGAAGATCCCGATACTCGCGATCAGGCCCGCTTCGACCACCATCACCAGGAGCAGGCCGGGTAGGCCGGGTCCGATGCAGGCCAGACCCAGTGGCCAGCAGGCACGCACGGTGCCGGCGACGAGCAGGATGCGGCGCTGTCCGTAGCGCCGGCCCAGCGGCGCCGACAGGCGTGCTCCGGCCAGGCCCGCGAGACAGGGGACGCCGAACGCGAGGCCGTACTGCCAGGTGGGGAAATGCAGTGGGCCGAGCATCAGTACGGCGAGGACCGGTGCGGTTGCCATGATCAGTCCGTTGACGGCTACGGCGTTGAGGAACAGCGGCCGCAGGCCGGGATGGGTGAACAGATAACGCCAGCCTTCGGACAGATCCGAGAGCCGGACACGTCCGGTGGCGGTACGTTCTGGTTCGGGTTCACGAGCTCGTATGGCGCCGAGCGTCGCAGCCGAGATCAGGTAACTGCAGGCATCGGCGAGGACTGTCACCACCGGCCCGAACAGCCCGATCGCGGTCCCGCCGAGTGGGGGCCCGAGCGCGGTCGCGGTCCAGGTGGTCGACTCGAATCGAGCGTTGGCGGCGAGCAGTTCCTCCTGCGGGACAACAATTTTCAGGTAGGCACCACTGGCGGCACGAAACGCGATGTCGGCGGCGGCCACCACGATCGACACGATCAGTAGTTGTGCGTAGCCGAGCAGCCCGAGTGCGAAGGCGATCGGGACGCTGAGCATCGCCACACACCGCACCAGATCCGTCGTGACCAGCACCGGCCGCTTGCGACGGAACTCCATCCACGGCCCGAGCGGCACCGCGAGCAGTACTCCGACCGCCGATCCCGCCGCGCTGAGCGCCGAGACCGCGCCGGGCCCGGCATCCAGGACGCGGATGGCGATCAGCGCGAAAGCGTCGAGAGCCAGGTAGGTGCCGAACGTGCTCGCCGCGTATGCGGACCAGAGCAGGGCGAACGGTGAGCGCTTGCGCATGGGTGGGTGCCACCTCGTTCAGTGTGCGGATCGGGTGATCGAAACAAGGTCGCGAGGCGCGATCAAACAACCGGGGCCCTGTCGTGCACAACCCGCGGTTGTCGGACCGGATCTGCGGTTTCCTGCCCAGCGGGATCGTCGGCCCCACCTCCGGAACCAGCGGGATACCGTCGAACCAGACGAGTACTGGGAGTGTGTGCGGTGACGGACTGGAACGAAGAAGTCGATGTGCTGGTCGCAGGGGCCGGAGCGGGGCTGGCCGGGGCCTATACCGCCGCCCGTGAGGGGCTTCGGGTCGCGGTGGTCGAGGCCACCGAGAAGTTCGGCGGCACCACGTCGTACTCCGGTGGCGGCGGCGTGTGGTTCCCGTGCAATCCGGTGCTGCGTCGCGCCGGTGTCGAGGACAGTTTCGACGATGCGCTGACCTATTTCCGCGCCGTGGTCGGCGACCGCACCCCGGCCGATCTGCAGGAGACCTTCGTCCGCGGTGGGGCGAAACTGATCGAATACCTCGAGGCCGACGAGAACTTCGTCTTCCAGCAGTTGCCGTGGCCGGACTACTTCGGTTCCGAACCGAAGGCCAGTAACGAGGGAAACCGCCACGTCATTCCGAAACCGTTGCGCGCCTCCGCACTCGGCGAGCTGTCGGAGTCGGTGCGAGGGCCGCTGGAGACGGATCGGCGCGGTGATCCGCAGCCGAAATATCTGGTCGGCGGCCGCGCCCTGATCGGCCGGCTGTTGCTCGGTATCTCCCAATACCCGAATGCCACACTGCATCTGAATTCCCCGCTGGTCGAACTGGTCGTCGAGGACGGTGCCGTGACCGGCGCGATCGTGGAGCGCGACGGGCAGCGGGTGGCGATTCGCACCCGCAAGGGGGTGGTGCTGTCGGCCGGTGGCTTCGAGCAGAGCGATGCACTGCGTACCCGGTTCGGTGTTCCCGGGCAGGCTCGGGACACCATGGGCCCCTGGGGAAATCAAGGCCGCGCGCATGAAGCGGCGATCGCTGCCGGGGCCGATACGGATCTGATGGATCAGGCGTGGTGGTCACCGGGCATGATCCATCCCGACGGCCGGGCAGCGTTCGCACTGTGGTTCACCGGCGGGATCTTCGTGGACGGTCACGGACAGCGGTTCGTCAACGAATCCGCGGCCTACGACCGGATCGGCCGCCGCGTCATCGAGCGTCTGAACGAGGACGCCATGTCGCTGCCGTACTGGATGATCTACGACGACAGCGAGGGCCTGGTGCCGCCGGTGAAGGCCAGTAATGTGCCGATGGCCGAATCGGAGGAATACGAGAAGGCGGGTTTGCTGCACAGTGCCGCCACGCTCGCCGAGCTCGCGGAGCTGATCGGGGTGCCGGCGCAGGCTCTGATCGACACGGTGGACCGGTTCAACGGCTTCGCCGACCGCGGTGTGGACGAGGACTTCGGACGCGGCGACGAAGCCTATGATCGCTCTTTCAGCAATGGGGAATCACCGCTGGTCCCGATTCGGAAGGGCCCCTTCCACGCGGCCGCATTCGGCATCTCGGATCTGGGCACCAAGGGCGGCTTGCGCACCGACACCGCCGCTCGGGTGCTCGACGCGAACGGATCTCCGATTCCCGGGCTCTACGCGGCGGGCAACACCATGGCCGCGGTGAGCGGCACCACCTATCCCGGTGGTGGCAATCCGATCGGTGCGTCGATGTTGTTCAGTCACCTGGCGGTGCTGCACATCCTCGGCCGCTAAGCACCGGTTTCCGGCCGCTGGTCGCCGGATTTCGGGCTCGCCCGCAGGTGCGCGCGTTCCCCCTGTTTGCCGAACAGGCTGAGGAATTCCACGGGGTGGTCGTCGGCGGGGCCGAACCAGTGCGGGACGCGGGTGTCGAATTCCGCGGCTTCGCCGGGCGTCATCACGATGTCGTGTTCACCGAGTATCACGCGCAGCCGGCCGTTGAGGACGTACAACCATTCGTAGCCGTCGTGGGTCCGTGGGTCGGGCTCGCCGCGCCGGTGTTCGGGATGGACGATCATCTTGTAGGCCTGGATGCCGCCCGCGCGACGCGTCAGCGGCAGCATCGTCATACCGTTCTGGGTGATGGGGCGCAGATGGATGCGCGGGTCCCCGGTCGGTGGGGCGTCGACCAGTTCGTCGAGGGTGACACCGTGTGCGCGGGCCAGCGGGAGCAGCAGCTCGAGGGTCGGTTTTCGGGTTCCGGATTCGAGCCGCGACAGGGTGCTGACCGAAATGCCGGTGGTGGTGGCCAGGTCGGTGAGGGTGGTCCGGCGCTGTTGGCGCAGCGCCCGTAGCCGCGGGCCCACGGCGTCCAGCGCGCGATCCAGGTTCTCGTCCATCCTTTCAGTTTGCCATTACAGCAAATATGTTTGCCACTGCGTGGGTGCTCGGGCACAGTAGCCGCAGGAGGTGGTCACGGTGGCCGATGAACTGAACAACAGCTATGACGTCGTGGTCGTCGGCGGCGGCGCCGCCGGGTTGAACGGCGCGCTGATGCTGGCGCGGGCGCGCCGCTCGGTGGTGGTGATCGACGCCGGGCGGCCGCGCAACGCGCCGGCCGAAGGCGTGCACGGTCTGCTCGCACGGGAAGGGATGCCGCCGGGCGAACTGCTCGAACACGGGCGCGCCGAGGTACGCGGATACGGCGGGCAGGTGGTGAGCGGAGAGGTCACCGGCGCGGTACGCGAGGACGACGGTTTCACCCTCGAACTGGCCGACGGACGCACCGTGCGCTCACGCCGCTTGCTGGTGACCACCGGCCTGGCCGACAAAATCCCGGATATCGCGGGGCTGCGCGAACGGTGGGGACACGACGTCGTGCACTGCCCGTACTGCCACGGCTGGGAGGTGCGTGATCAGCCGATCGGGGTGATCGCCAACGGACCGATGGCGGTACACGGCGCACTGTTGTTCCGCCAGTGGAGTTCCGATGTGACACTGTTCCTGCACACCATGGACGCCCCCAGCGCGGATGATGCGGAAAGGCTTGCCGCGCGCGGTATTACGGTTGTCACGGGCGCCGTCGACGCGCTCGAGATCACCGCGGACCGGATCTCCGGGGTACGGATGGCCGACGGTACGGTCCTACCCCGCACCGTGATCGCGGTGGGCCCGCAGATGGTGGCCAATTCCGACCTGCTCGGCAAGCTCGGTGTGCAGACTGCCGAACATCCGTCGGGTGCAGGGTATTACGTCCCGACCGATGCGATGGGCCGGACGGAGGCACCGGGTGTGTGGGCAGCCGGAAACGTCACCGATCTTTCCGCGCAGGTGGGGGCCGCGGCAGCGGCAGGTGCCTTCGCCGCCGCTCAGATCAATGCCGATCTGGTCGAGGAGGAGACCCTCGACGCGGTCGAGCAGTACCGCCGCGGATTCGGCAGCGCCGAGGAGGCCGCGGTGAGCGAGCGAGTGCTCGGCGACCGCCGCCACGGACTGTGACAACCGGAGCCCGAGGAGCAGAGATGAGCGACAACCACGAGCACCACGCGCACGCCGAAGGCACCGAGTTCGATCAGCGGTACTGGGAACACCGTTACGGCACCGGGCATTCGGCGTCCGAAAGTAACGCCAACCCGTATGTCGTCGAGCAGGCCGCCGCGCTACCTCCGGGCACCGCATTGGACGCCGGCTGCGGTGAGGGAGCGACCGCGATATGGCTCGCCGAGCAGGGCTGGCAGGTCACAGCGGTGGATATCGCCGCCGCGGCCGTGAAGCGAGGGCGGGCGGGCGCACAGCAGGCGGGCACCGAGGTCGCGAGCAGAATCGACTGGGCCACTGCGGATCTGACACAGTGGGACGCGGGCACCGAACGGTTCGACCTGGTGTGCGCGTGCTATGTCCATCCGGCGGAATCCAACGATGCCCTGTTCGAGCGGCTGGCCGCCGCGGTGGCACCGGGTGGGTCCCTGTTGATCGTCGGCCACGCCCCCGGCGACGAGCACTCCGGCGCCCATACCGAATCGGCTCATACGCAGGTCACGGCGGAGCAGATCGCCGCAAGCCTGGATTCGTCGCACTGGGAGGTTCAGCTCGCCGACCGGCGCACCCGGACCGCCACCCGATCGGACGGCTTCTCGACCACCATGCAGGACAGCGTGTTCCGTGCACGGAAGGTGCCGAGCGGGCGCTGAGGTGGGGGCACTGCGAGCGGCGGGACAGCGCAACGCAATCCCGGGTGGCCACCGGCCCCCGGGGGAGCTGCGTCCTCGCCGCCCGTCCGGCGGCAGATCCGCTCCGGTGCAGCCCGAGCCGAACTAGCCTGGGCGGGTGAATACAGCGAATACCGATGCCGTGGCCGCCGCCTATGACGAAGTAGCCGAGCTGTATACCGATATGTTCCGCAACGCGATGGACGATCTGCACTGGGACCGTGCGATGCTCGCCGTATTCGCGGAACTGCTGACCAGGGATGGTCCGGACGGTCCGGTCGCGGACCTCGGCTGCGGTCCCGGGCGGGTCACCGGTCATCTGGACAGTCTGGGCTTGAACGTATTCGGGATCGACGCCTCGGCCGAGATGATCCGCATGGCCGAGCAGGTCCATCCGCAGCTCCGGTTCGACCGGGCGCCCATGGAGCAGCTGACCGTTGCGGACGGCGAGCTGGCGGCAATCGTGGCCTGGTACAGCATCATTCATATGCCGCCGGAGCAGCTGCCGGATGTTTTCGCCGAATTCGCCCGCGCGGTTCGCCCGGAGGGACTGCTGCTGTTGGGTTTCCAGGCAGCCGACGAGGGTTTCGATTTGCAGCCCTACGACCACAAGGTCGCCCCGGTGACCCGGTGGTCACCGAGCCGCCTCATGGAGCTGCTGCGCCCGCACGGCTTCGCACCGATCACGCGGATGGTGCGCGAGCCGGCCGCGGACGAGCGGTGCCGGCACGGCTATCTGCTGGCGCGCCGGGTGTAGATACACGACGAACGAGCACATCGACCCGCAATCGTGGTATTCAGGGCTGATGCGCGACTTCTACGATGTCGTCATCGTCGGCGGCGGTCACAACGGGTTGGTGGCGGCCGCCTATCTGGCCCGCGCCGGGTTGTCGGTACAGGTGCTGGAGCGACAGCACCATACCGGCGGTGCGGCCGTCTCCGAACGGATATTTCCGGGGTTCGAGGCCCGCGTATCGCGCTACTCGTACCTGGTGAGTCTGCTGCCGGACCAGATCGTCCGGGATCTGGAGCTGCGCTTCCGGACGCTGCCGCGGCGCATCTCGTCCTACACCCCCGTGGGCGATACCGGATTGCTGATCGATACCGCCGATGCCGCACGGACCGGTGCGAGCTTCCGGGAGGTGACCGGATCGGATTCCGATCATGCTGCCTGGCAACAGTTCTACGAGCTGACCGGACGAGCCGCAGCACGCATCTTCCCCACCATGCTCGAACCGCTACCGTCTCGCGCGCAGCTGCAACGAATCCTCGGCGATTCCGATGCGTGGGAGGTGCTGTTCGAACGTCCCCTCGGGGAAACCATCGAGGCGCGCTTCGCCGACGACACCGTGCGCGGGATAGTCCTGACCGATGCCCTGATCGGCACCTTCACCCACGCACACGATCCGGAACTGCGGCAGAATCGCTGCTTCCTCTACCACGTGATCGGCGGTGGATCGGGGGAGTGGAACGTGCCGGTCGGGGGGATGGGAGCGCTGACCGATGCGCTCGCCGACAGCGCACGTGGCGCCGGCGCCCGGTTGCGCACCGGCTGCACGGTGACGGCGATCGACACCGACGGGCACACCGCACAGGTTCGTTTCGATATCGAGGATGCCGCGGCCGTGGTGGACGCCCGCCATGTCCTCGTGAACGCCGCGCCGTCGACACTGGCGCGACTGCTCGGTGCACCGGCGCCCCCGATGCCCGAGGGCAGCCAGCTCAAGGTGAATATGCTGTTGAACCGGCTGCCGCAGCTGCGTTCCGGACTCGATCCGGCCGCGGCGTTCTCCGGGACCTTCCACATCGCCGAAGGCTACGGGCAACTGGAGCGGGCCTATCGCGAAGCCGACAGCGGCCGGCTGCCCACCGCCCCGCCCTCGGAAATCTACTGCCACACCCTGACCGACCCGTCGATTCTCGGCGCGGCCGCAGACACCGGACTGCACACCCTCACGCTGTTCGGCCTGCACACTCCCGCACGGCTTTTCGACAGCTCCACAGCACGTGCGCAGCTCCTCGAGTCCACGCTGAACCAACTCGACGCCGTGCTGGCCGAACCGATCCGGAACTGCTTGGCCCACGATGAACACGGCAGTCCGTGTCTGGAAGCGAAAACCCCGGTCGAGCTCGAATCCGAGCTGGGGCTGCCGCGCGGCCATATCTTCCACCGGGACTTGACGTTCCCGTACCGGTCACCCGAGGACGACGGTCCCGCCGGACGCTGGGGCGTGGGTACCGCACACCCCAATATTCTGCTGTGCGGCGCCGGCGCCGTGCGTGCCGGCGGCGTGAGCGGTATCGGTGGTCACAATGCGGCGATGGCGGTACTCGAGTCGGTCGACCGCTGACCACGCACTCGGCGCCGACCGGGCGACACAATAGGATCGATTGTGTTGAACCGGGAGGGAGCTCATATGTTGTCCGAGGCACCGCTGCCGCGGTGGTTCACCGATCTGCTCGCACACCGCCGCTGGGTCCGGCGAACTCGTCCCTTTCCGCACGTCTACGTACGAGACGTGTTCGTCGAGGAGTTCCATCAGCGGCTCGTCGCGGAATTCGAGCGGGTGCGTACCGCGCAACCCGCGGTGCTCACACCCGTCGCGGACGGCTACAGCGCGTCCGGGGTGGCCTTGACCAAGGTCCGCAACGGACCGTTGGAGGTATTCCTGTCGCGGGCCTGGCACGACCTGATCGAACGAGTTGCGGGCGTCCCGGGAACCGGCGACGTGGAGGGGTCGCTCCATCACCACGAGGCCGGAAGTCCACGCGGCTGGCCACATCACGATCTGACCCCCGCGTACTTCCCGGCTCCGGCGCCGGCCCCGGGCACGGTGGGGTTGCCCGGCGCCGGTATCGATCTGAAGACCGGCGCTCGCAGTGCCGGAACCCCGGCCCGCGAGCTGGTTCGCGCGGTCGCGGTGCTGTACTACCTGGCCAACGACGAGTGGAAGGCCGGCGACGGCGGTGAAACCGGCCTGTTCGCCGATCTCGCTGCCACCACACCGGTACCGGCGGTGACGGTGCCACCGCTGAACAACTCGATGATCGTGTTCGAATGCACGCCGCGCTCCTGGCACACCTTCCTGGGCAACAACACCGCCGCTCGCAACTGTGTGGTGATGTGGCTGCACCGGCCGAAGCAGGAGGCGGTACAGCGTTGGGGAGGAGACCGCATTGTCCACTGGTGAGACCGGCGCGCCGCGGCGCGTCTGCCTACTGACCGGCGCCGGCGGACGGCTCGGCGACGCCTTCTGCCGCGCGTACTACACCAACTACGACATCGTGGCGGTGTGCCGCAACCGGGTTCCGGCAGTGCCGTCGCAGGAGGAGTGGTTCATCGATCCGCTGGAGCCGTGGACCCCGGTTCCGGAGAACGACTCCCGCATCTTCGTCATCCGCGCCGATCTGAGCCGGCCGGAGGAGGTGGAGCGGGTGGTGGAGCTGACGCTGGCCAAGTACGGGTCGGTGGACCTGTTGGTCAACAATGCCGCCGCACTGGATCTGCATCCGAACGGACTCGTGGACGGCGACCGAGCGCTCGACGCGCTGGCGCCGCAGCTCGCGCTGAATGTAGAGGTACCGCTGCGGCTGGCCACCCGGCTCGCGCAGCGCAGCTGGCTGCATGCCGGTACGGAGAACCGGCTGCGTAACCGCAATATCGTCAATATATCGAGCCTGTCCGGCTCGCGGGTCTACCCCGGCGGGCAAGCGATCTACGCGGCATCGAAGGCCGCGCTGGACCATCTGACCAGGCATATCGCGAACGAGTTCGCCGAATTCGGGGTGCGGGCCAATGCCGTCGCTCCTGACTCCTTCCCTGCCCGGGTGCCGACCGAACTGGTGGCGGCCGCGATCGCCGAACTCGATACCGGCACCATGACCGGCGGCGTATTCGGCATCGGCGATACCGAACCGGTCGGTCTTCCCGACCAGCCGGCGGCGCTGTCCGGTTCGTAGTCGGCGACTCGCGCTCGACGCCCCGGCAGTGGCTCGGCCCTGAGCTCATGCCTGCTACCTGGGGAAACCCTCGGAACGGCGTGTTGCCGGTCGGCGTCCGAACCGGCTCCTGCATACTCACACCCGAGCCGAACCAGGGACCGAAGCAGCTCCCTCGATCCGAAAGTTCCGATAGACATGCGAGTAGACGGGCGGGAGATTCCCGTCTCCGGCAGTCTGCTGCAGCCGCGGGTCCGGCGGACCAGCGATATCATTCGCGTGGTGCTGTCCGCGCTGCTCGTGGCGCTGGTAGTAGCGGGATCGCTGATCACCCGCTCCCGCTGGGAGGCGCTGGAGCGATCGGCCTCCGATATCGTCGGCTTCCTCACCCCCGAACAGTCGAATCTGGTCTACCTGATCTACGGCATCGCAATCCTGGCCCTGCCGTTCGCGATCCTGGTACGCCTGATCTTCCGCTGGCAATGGAAACTGCTGGGTGGCTACCTCGCCGCCGGCCTGATCGCGGTACTACTGCTCTCGATCACCGAGACCGGGATTTCGGCACCACGCTGGCATCTGACCGTCCCCGGCCAGCTCGAGACGTTCCTGTCGCAATTCCTCGACGATCCGCGCTGGATCGGCATGCTCGCCGCCGGGCTGACCGTGGCCGGGCCGTGGCTGCAGGTCGCCTGGCGCCGCTGGTGGTGGGCGTTGCTCGGCGCGTTCGTCCCGCTGCATCTTTTCGTCAGCCTGGTGGTGCCCTCGCGGGCCATGCTCGGACTGGCGGTGGGCTGGCTGGTGGGTGCGGTGATCGTGCTCGTAGTCGGCACCCCCGCGCTGGAGGTGCCCCTGGATGCGGCCGTGCGCGTGCTGGCGGGCCGCGGATACACGGTCACCGGCTTCACCGTGCTGCGCCCGGGCGGTCCGGGACCACTGTTGCTGACCGCCGACACCGGACCGCACCGGCAACTGGTGGTAGAGCTGTACGGGCAGAATCAACGCAGTTCGGGTGCGTTGCGCCAGCTCCGGCGCTGGCTCGCCTTTCGCAGTAGTGAACGCACGCCGGCCTTCGCATCGATGCGGCGTGCGGTCGAACATCGGGCGCTGATGGGGATCGCGATCAGCGATCTGGGCCTGGCGAGCAACAAACCGCTGACCGTCGCCGAGCTGAGCCGCGGGTGGATGCTCTACGCGCACACCGCGCCACGGGGCAGGCCGCTGGCGGCCACCGACAGCGAAGTGGTGCTGGCCAATGTGTGGCGGTCGCTGCAGAGCATGCACCGCTCCCAGATCTCGCACGGCGATCTGCGGGCCGGGGAGATCCGCATCGCCGACGGCCGGGTGCTGTTCGGCGGTTTCATGTCCGCGGAATTCGGCGCCTACGATTCGCGCTTCTCCTCCGATATCGCACAGCTGCTGCTCACCGCGAGCGCCCTGTTCGGCCCCGAACCGGCGGTCCGCACCGCGATACAAGCCCTCGGCGCGGAGTCCGTGGTCGACGCCTCTCGGCGGATCACCAAGACCGGCCTGGGCAACCACATCCGGAAATCGGTTCCCGATTCCGGGAATCTGATGAAGGCGCTGCGCGAACAGGTACTCGAGCAGACCGACGAGGAACGCATCGAGAAGGCGCGCATCACCCGGTACTCGCGCAACCAGATCATCCAGCTGGTGCTGCTGATCGGCCTGGTCTACGTGGCGTATCCGTACATCAGCCAGGTGCCGACCTTCTTCACCGAGCTGCGCACTGCCAACTGGTGGTGGGCACTGCTGGGCCTGGCGATCTCGGCGTCCACCTATCTGGGTGCCGCGATGGCGCTGTGGGGATGCGCCGGGGAGTCGATCAATTTCCGCAATATGCTCGGGATGCAGGTGGCCAACACCTTCGCCGCGACCACCACACCCGCCGGGGTGGGTGGGCTCGCGTTGAGCGTGCGGTTCCTGCAGAAGAGCGGGCTGGGCACGGTCAAGGCGACCGCCGCGGTGGCGCTGCAGCAGGCAGTGCAGGTGATCACCCATGTGGTGCTGTTGATCTTCTTCAGTGTGGCGGCCGGGGTCTCGGCCAATCTCTCCCATTTCGTGCCCAGCGCGACCGTGCTGTATCTGCTCGCCGGTGGACTGCTCGGTGCGATCGGCGTGGCCATGTTCGTGCCGACGGTGCGGCGCTGGCTGCGCAACGAGGTCCGTCCACAGCTGGCCGAGGTGGTCTCGGAGCTGCGCACCCTGGCGCATCAACCGACGCGGCTGCTGATGATCGTCGGCGGCTGTGCGGCAACCACCCTCGGCGCGGCCGGGGCACTGTGGGCCGGCATCGAGGCGTTCGGCGGCACGGCCACATTCGTGACGGTCACCGTGGTGACCATGATCGGCGGGACGCTCGCCTCGGCCGCACCCACCCCCGGCGGGGTCGGTGCCGTGGAGGCCGCGCTGATCGGTGGTCTGGCGGCTTTCGGCGTGCCGGCCGGAATCGGTGTTCCCGCGGTGCTGTTGTACCGCGTCCTCACCTGCTGGCTACCGGTGTTCTGTGGCTGGCCGCTGATGCAGTGGCTCACCAAACGCGATCTGATCTGAGGGCACGGGTCCGGATACGGCAATGGGCCGCCGGGCGACGCCCCGCACAGCCCATTGCACGACCCCTCGGCAGGCGATGCCTGCACCCGGCCGGACTCAGCCTGCGTAGTCCTTACGCAGTTGCACCTTCACGACCTTGCCGCTGGCGTTACGGGGCAGCTCCGCAACGATCACCAGCTCCTTCGGATGCTTGTAGCGCGCGAGATTGTCGTTGAGGAATGTGCCCAGCTCCTCCAGGGTGAGTGTTTCGCCTTCGAGCAGCGCGACGACGGCCACCGGCACCTCGCCCCACTTCTCGTGGTTGCGGCCGACCACGGCGGCCTCGTGAATCTTCGGATGCGCGAACAGCACGTTCTCCACTTCGGCACAGTAGATGTTCTCGCCACCGGAGATGATCATGTCCTTCTTGCGATCCACGACCCAGACGAAACCCTCCTCGTCCTGGCGGACCAGATCACCGGAGTGGAACCAGCCGCCGGCGAATGCTTCCGCGGTGGCTTCGGGCTTGTTCCAGTAGCCGGCCATCATGGTGGGGCCGCGGTAGATGATCTCGCCGATCTCACCCGGCGCCACATCGTTCATCTCGTCGTCGACGACGCGGGTCTGGATGGTCGGAATCGGCTTACCGACCGAGCCGAGTTTGCGCAGCGCGTCCCGGCCCTCCAGGACACAGGTGATCGGCGACATCTCGGTCTGACCGAAGACGGCGACATTCTGTGCGTCCGGGAAACATTCGTCCATCGCCCGCAAGACCGTCTCCGAGGCCGGCGCGGCGCCCCAGCTCAGCACCTCGAGCGCCAGTTTGCGCTGCTTGACGGTCGGTTCCTCGCAGATCAGCTGCCACTGCGCCGGTACACAGAACGCGGTGGTGGCCTGTTCGGCCTCGATGGCATCGAGGAATTCGGTGGCGTCGAAAGCGCCCAGGGGATGCAGCACGGTCTTCGAGCCGAGCAGGAATGCCGGCGCCAGGCTGCCCAAGCCGGCGATGTGGAACAGCGGGGAGGTGCAGAAGCCGATGCTGTCGGGAGTGGAGTTCATCGCCCGAATGCAGGTCAGCGCCTGGGAATTGAGATTCGCGTACGACAGGACCGCCCCTTTCGGGCTCCCCGTGGTGCCCGAGGTGTACATGATCAGCGACGGCGTGTCCTCCGGAATATCCAGCGGTACATGCGCTTCCCCCTCCTCCGCGAGGAAGTCGTCGTAACCGATCACACCCTCACCGGTGGTGCCGTTGATCACGACACAGGTCTGCAGCTGTTCACTCTGCGCCATCACACCGGTGGCCAGCGGCTGCAGCAGCGAATCGGTGACGACCGCGGAGGCGCCGGAATCGGCCACGATGTAGGCGACTTCGGGCGGCGTGAGCCGGAAGTTGATCGGCACCGCGATCGCGCCGAGGGCATTGATCCCGAAGACGGCCTCGAGATATTCGGTGTAGTTGAGCGCCAGGATCAGCACGCGGTCGCCGAATCCGACACCGCGACGGGCCAGACCGTCGGCAAATTTCAGCGACCGCTCGTGCAGCTGCTTCCAGGTGGTGTCCTGACCGCGGAATCGGATCGCCACCGCATCCGGACGTGTCTGCGCGTGCGTGGCGATCTGGTTGTTCCAGTGATTGCGACGCGACCGGATCGGCTCGTCGGTCTGGACACCGGTGGTCATGCAGGAACTCCTCTCGACCCGTCGTAACTCGCCCGCCGAACTGCCCGGCGGCGGCGACGGCTGCCAACTGCGAGAATAGCAACTAACTTTTTGCCGTGACAAGGGTTACACACGAGAATCACCGTTCACCAACCGGTCGACATTATTCCGACAAGAGAGCCCACTGCCAGGCAGTTTCTAGTGCATGTGCCTCTCGAAGCCGCTCCGGATACTTTCCGATACGAAGCAAACTCCCGCTCACATCCTGTTGTCTCGGGTGGTACCGGCATGTCACTATCGACCACAACCGGGCATGCCTGGCCCGCCCGCGGGCCCGGTCACCCGAGGAAGCGGGGGTCTGTCACCGCTACCGAGTCGTACCGCGGGCAGGAGGACAACAGATGTTGCGCACCAGATTCACCGAGACATTCGGGATCGAACATCCGATCGTGCAGGGTGGCATGATGCACGTCGGCCGGGCCCAGCTGGTGGCGGCCGTCGCCAACGCGGGTGGACTCGGCTTCATCACCGCGCTCACCCAGCCCACGCCCGATGATCTGCGGCGCGAGATCGAACGCACCCGCGAGCTCACCGACAAGCCGTTCGGTGTGAACGTGACGATCCTGCCCTCGATCAACCCGCCGCCGTACGAGGAGTACGCCCAGGCGATCATCGAGTCCGGCGTGAAGATCGTCGAGACCGCCGGCAGCAACCCGGAGCCCTTCCTGCCGCACTACAAGGCGGCGGGAATCAAGGTGCTGCACAAGTGCACCAGCGTCCGCCACGCCGTCAAGGCACAGAAGATCGGCGTCGACGGCGTCAGCATCGACGGCTTCGAATGCGCGGGACATCCCGGTGAGGACGACGTTCCGGGCCTGGTCCTGATCCCGGCGGCCACCAAGGTGCTCGACATCCCGGTCATCGCCTCCGGCGGCTTCGCCGACGCCCGCGGCCTGGTCGCCGCGCTGGCGCTGGGCGCGGACGGGGTCAACATGGGCACCCGCTTCCTGTGCACCCAGGAGTCGCAGATCCATCAGAAGGTGAAGGAGCAGATCGTCGCGCACACCGAGCGCGACACCCAGCTGATCTTCCGCACCATGAACAACACCGCCCGTGTGGCGAACAACGAGATCAGCCGCAAGGTCGTCGAGATCGAGGCCGCCGGTGGCGTTTTCGAGGACGTCAAGGATCTGGTCGCCGGTGCGCGCGGGCGACGGGTCTTCGACGAGGGCGATCTGGACGCCGGCATCTGGTCGGCCGGACAGGTTCAGGGGCTGATCGACGACATCCCCAGCTGCGGCGAGCTGATCTCGCGCATCGTGAACGAGGCAGAGACACTGATCAATTCGCGGCTCGGCTCGATGGTCGCCTGATCCCCGAAATATGTCGACCCGCGGTCGTTGAAGAAGGTCCGCTGCCGGTCGCCTCTTCACCGAGCCTCCCGGACTCGGCATAATTGCCGGAGAACCCTGCCCCTCGTGCGGGCGGTGCCGACGCGGGGAGGACAGTTCGATGGTGCAGCGCAAGCGGATCGACACCATGGTGGAGGCGGCGGTGCACGCTGTCGCCGAACTGCTGGGCAGCGCACCGGACACCGTGTCGACCACCGTGCCCTTCTCCGATCTCGGCCTGTCGTCGGTGCAACTTGCCCGGCTCACCGCGGTGCTGGAAGATGCCCTGGGCGTGGATATCTCGCTGACCGAGCTCTACGACCACCCCGACATCGAACAGCTCGTCGACTATCTCGAGGTGCGATGACAGCGTCCGGAGACCGCACGCCACCGATCTCGATCATCGGCATCGGCTGCCGGGTGCCCGGCGCGAGCGGGCCCGATCGACTGTGGGAGCTACTGGTCGCGGGGAACGACGGCATCGGTGCCCCGCCGCCCGGCCGGGAGGGCACCGCACGCGGCGGCTATCTCCCCGCGGTGGCCGAGTTCGACAACGACTGGTTCTCGATCTCCGATCGTGAAGCGGCACTCATGGATCCGCAACAGCGGCTGGCCCTGGAAGTGGCCGTCGAGGCGATCGACGACGCCGGTATCGGCTACCGCCTGGGCGGTTCGAACACCGCGGTGTTGTTCGGCGCCTGCGGATTCGACCATGGCGCGGTCGTGCTGGGTGGTGGCGGGCAGGACGCACCCTACGCCGTCACCGGATCGGCACTGAGCATCATCGCCAACCGGGTGTCGTACTCCCTGGACCTGCACGGTCCCAGCGTGGTTCTCGACAGCGCCTGTTCCTCGTCGCTGGCCGCAGTGGATCTCGCGCTGCGGTTGCTGGCCGACGAATCCGTCCCGTTGGCCATCGTCGGTGGCGTGAATCTGGCGCTGCTGCCGCATACCTCGCGCTATCTCGACGACGGCGGCTTCCTCGCCCCGGACGGCAGATGCAAACCGTTCGACGCCGACGCCGACGGCTATGTCCGCGGTGACGGCGCCACCGTGCTGATCCTGCAGCGCACCGCCGACGCCCTGCGCGAAGGCAACCGGAGCTATGCCGAAATTCTCGGCGCCGCAGTAGGTTCGGACGGCCGTTCCAACGGCCTCTACGCCCCCAGCGGCCGAGCCCAGCAACAGGTGATCCGCACCGCCTGGCAACGCGCCGACCTGGATATCGGGTCTGCGGGCTACTTCGAATGCCACGGCACCGGCACACCCGTCGGCGACGCCGTCGAAATCGAGGCGCTCGCGGCGGTACTGGGCACCGGGTCCGGCGCGGTGAAACCGTACATCGGCTCGATCAAATCGAATATCGGCCATCTGGAAGCGGCAGCAGGGGTGACCGGCCTGACGAAGGTCGCATTGTCACTGCATCACGGAATGATCGCCCCCACCATCAATTTCCAGCGCGCCAACCCGATGCTGCGACTGGGCGAACGCGGGCTCCGGGTCCCGGCGGAACCGGTGGTGTGGGCGGACGAACCGGGCTCGAGTCGTACCGCGGGGATCAGTTCGTTCGGGTTCGGTGGCACCAATGCGCATGTGGTCGTGCGCTCCGCACCACCCGCACCTCGGGAGCATCGTCCACCGGTCCTGATCGGCTTGACCGGGCGGGACGAATCGGAACTACGCGACACCGCCGACCGGTGGGCGAGCGCGCTGACCGAGCGACAGCTGTCCCTGTCGGACCTGGCCGCCGCCGGACGGTGCCTGCCCCAGCCGGTGCGCGGCGCCGTGCTCGCACACGATCCGCAGCAGGCCGCCACCGCGCTGCGCGCCGTCGCCACGGGTGGACAACACCCCAGCCCCGCAGTACTCGGCGTCGGTACCCGCCGCCGGGGCCGGGTGTTGTTCCTGTTCTCCGGGCAGGGCGGGCAGCACGCGCGGATGGGCCGCGAACTGGCGGCGCGATATCCGGAATTCGCGCAGGCACTGGCCGAGGCCACCGATGCGGTCGCCGCCGCCGGGGGACCGCGGGTGTGGACACCACGGCACGGCTTCGCCGACGTCACGGCCACCGAATCGGTCCAGCCGGCCCTGTTCGTCCACCAGGTGGCTCTGGCCCGATTGCTGGCGGTGTGGGGTATCGAACCCGATGCGGTGGCCGGGCACAGCCTGGGTGAAATCGCCGCGGCCGTGGTCGCCGGGGCACTCACCCTCGACGACGCCGCCCGCCTGGTCACCGTACGGTCGCGCCTGCTGAGCCGGTTGGCCGGCCGGGGCACCATGGCACTGCTCGAGGCCACCCCGGAACAGGCCCGGCAGCTGGTCGAACCGCTGCGGGCCGAAGTGGCGGTGGCGGCGGTGAACGGGCCTCGCGCCGTGGTCGTCTCGGGCAGCACCCGCTATATGGACACCTTGATCCGCCGCGCCCGGCGACGCAAGTACTACGTGCGCCCGGTACCGGTCGACTTCGCCGGCCACAGTCCACAGGTCCGCGGGCTGGTCACCGAGTTCATTCAGGACCTGCGCCCGCTCACGGCGCGCACACCACGCCTGCCGGTGTTCTCCGCGACCCGTGCGGGCACCGTCATCGACAGTGACTCGATGAATACCGCCTACTGGGTCGACAACCTCTGCGACACCGTCGAATTGGATGCCGCGATGGAGTCCGCACTGGCACGGGGATACACCGCGGTGGTGGAGATCTCACCGCATCCGGTGCTCGCGCCCGCGGTCCGCGAGCACGCGCAACTGGCCGATGCGGTCTTTCCCGCCGGCGATCGCACCGGGGAAGCCGAGGCACTGCTTCGCCTGGTGGGCGAGATGTATGTTCGCGGGCGCCGGGTCGACTGGTCGGCACAGGGCCCCATGACTCGGCGTGTTCACGAACGTCGGTGGCGCAAAAGGTCTTTTCCACTGCTCACCAGGACGGCCGCCGAGCCTGCCGTCGAGAATCTCGACGATCACGTCGTGGCCGGCGTTCCCACGGTCCCGGCCGTGTACTGGGTGCGCCGACTCCTGGCCGCGGCATCCGGTCCGGTCCGGCTGACCGATTTCGAGGTGCACGAACGCACCGATATCTCCGACCTGCCGTCGATCGGCTTGCACATCGGGGCCGAGCTGCGCGTGGTGCTGGGACCGCTCACCGTCGCAACCGCGCGTACCGCTCCAGCCGCCACCCCCGCCGAAATCCTCGCCTGGATGCGCCAGGTCGACGACCATCGCGCCCGCAACACGGCAACCGAAACCGTCGAACCGGGCACGTTCTATGCGGGCATGCGTGCGCGCGGACTCGAATACGGTCCCGGCTTCCGCCCACTGACCCGGATTCGGGCCGGCGAGCATGCCGCCGTGGGCACCTTCGATTCCATCCCGGTCACCACCGGTGCACTCGACGGATGCTTACAGCTCGTCGCCGCCGCGGCCCGCGGGGTGCTGGAAGCGGACCGTCTTCCGCTACCGGTCGGGATCGGCTCGGTATGGATTTCCGACGCCCGCAGGCTCCTGCTCACCGAGGCGCATGCCTTCGTCCGGGAACACTCGCCCGACGAGTTGTGGTGCGATGTGATCGCGTTGGATCAGCACGATGCCCCGGCAGTGGCACTGCTGGGCATCCGCATCCGATGCGCCGATACCTCCTCCGGTTTCGGGCCGAGCTCGGCCGGCACCGTACCGGACCGGGACCGATCCGGGCCGCGAACGCGCCGTGCACCCGGCTACGACCCCACCGTCGCCACCGACGCCGGATGGGCGGCGTCGATGCTCCGCGAGGAACACTGGGCGCCCTCCGAACATGTGCCCGGGCCACGTTCTGCCGCGGCCACCCGCACCTTCGTGGTGGGGGAATCGGCACTGGCCACCGCGATCACTCGGGAGCTCGACCGCCATCTCCCGGCGCAGCGAGTGGCTCGCGAGCCCGGCGCGGCCGCCGCCGTGCTCGCGGCCGCCGGCACCGGAACCACCGACACCGCGATCGTGCTGGTGTGGCCCGATTCGGGTGCCGAGCTCTACTCCGGCACCGGCGCGGCGGCCACGCCCGGACTGACCATCCTGCAGCAGGTGGTGTCGGCACCGGCCACCACGTCGGTGACCGTGGTGCTGCGCGACCGGGATTCGGTGACGCAGTCCTCGGTGGCCGGCCTGGTCCGCACCCTGCAACTGGAGTCGGGGCGCCCTACCCGGCTGATCTGGTCCGATGGCACCGGGGCCGGGACGATCCGGGATCTGGTACTCGACCCCACCGGGCCCGGCGAGGTCCTGATCGAGAATTCCGTCCTGCACACTCGTCATTTCCGTCCGCTCGGCGGCGAACCGGCAACCATCCCGATCTCGGCGGAGGGCACCTACGTCGTCACCGGCGGGCTGGGCGCACTGGGTGCCGCCGCGGTGCGCTGGCTTCTCGACCGGGGTGCACACGATGTCGTGGTACTCACGCGCACGCCACGTTCGCTGCCCCCGCTGCTCGACGGCGCCGAAGACCGCGTCGTGGTGGTGCGCTGCGATGTCGCCGACCGTGCCGACCTCGCCAACGCACTGGGCGATATCCGCGCCTGCGGGTCCACCATACGCGGCCTGGTACACGCGGCCGGCGTGCTGCACGATGCCGAATTCGAGTCCGTCACACCGGAACTGCTCGCCGAACAGTTCGCGTCGAAGGTCGACGCCGCGCAGTCGCTGCTCGACTCGACGACCGCGGACCCCCTCGACTTCGCCCTGCTGTTCTCCTCGGCCACCGGCCTGTTCGGTGCCCCGGGACAGGCCGGCTACAGTGCCGCCAACGCCGCACTGGATGCCGTCGCTCGCGCTCATGGTGACCGTGTGGTGTGCAGCATCGCCTGGGGCAGCTGGGATTCCGGACTGGCACGCGCTGCCGGGGATGCGACGCATCTGCGCGCCGCCGGGGTGACACCGTTCGACGTCGCGCGCGGTATGGCCGTGCTGTCGGCGATCGCCGACCGGCCGCGTCCGGTCGTGCTCGCACTCGACTACACGCCCACCGACGACCCGTCGGCGGTCGCGCAGCGACTGCGAACATCACTGACGCCCGCATCACCGGACCGGCGGTCCGGCACTCCCGTCACAGCCCCCGAACCACCCGGGGCCGACCTGCACCGGATCATTCGGGCGACCGTGGCGAGCACTCTCGGCCGTCCCGCCGAATCCATCGACCCGGAGGCGGATTTCGCCGCATTGGAGTTGTCGTCACTGCTGGCCATCGATCTGCGCCGCCGCCTGGAGAGCCGCCTCGGAATCCGCATCGCAACCGCCGAACTGTTCGAAAACCCCTCGGTGGGCGCACTGACGGCAGCGCTGACCATACGGGTTGCCCCACAGGAGTAGCGATGACCGACAATCGCGCAGCGGGGCATCGATGCGACCGGGTGCGGGTGTCCCGCAAGACTCAGCAGCAGCGATGACCGACAATCGCATAGCGGGGCCATCGGTGCGACCGGGTGCAGGTGTCCCGCCGGAAACAGGAGCAGCGATGATGAATCCTCTGGCGGCCGCGGTTGCCGATCGTGCGGTGCTCGACCCGGACGCTGCGGCCTGCACCGCCCTGTCCTATCCGGCCGGCCGGTGCACCGCGGCGACACTGACCTACGCGGAACTGCACAGCGCCACCGGCGATCTCGCACAGGCGCTGCGGGAGCGCACCGCGCCCGGCGACCGGGTGGCGATCTTCTGTGAGCACGGCTTGGACTACGTCATCGCATTCCTTGCCTGTCTCTACAGTGCCCGCACTGCCGTACCACTGTTTCCGGTCTCGGCGCGGCGCAACAGCGAACGCCTGCGGGCTGTGCTGGACGATGCGCGGCCACGACTGGGCTTGGTCTCGGCCGGCGCGGACATCCCGGACGCGCAGTGGTTGTCGATGCTCGACTATCTTCCGGTCGACGTGCACGGCCGGTGCGAGAACGTGTTGCTCGACCGGACCGGCACCGCACCGGCATACCTGCAGTACACCTCGGGTTCGACCACATCGCCTGCCGGCGTGGACATCTCGCACGAGAATCTGGGTGCGGCGCTGGACCAGTTGCGCGGTGCGCTGACGGTGGCCACCCGCCGGCCGATGGTGAATTGGCTGCCCTATTTTCACGATATGGGGCTGGTCTTCGCGCTGTCGTTGCCGCTCTACACCGGCGTGCATTCGGTCACGTTGTCCGCAGCGGAGTTCGCGAAGCGGCCGATTCGATGGTTACGTGCTTGCAGCGACTACGGCGCGGGTATCACGGCCAGTCCGAATTTCGGTCTCACCCTCGCAGTGTCGGCAACCACCGCGACCGAACGCGACGATCTCGACCTGTCTGCACTCGAAGTATTGCTCAACGGTGCGGAACCGATTCGCCCGGCCACCCTGGCTGCGTTCACCGATGCCTTCGCCCCGCACGGTTTCGACCATCGCGCGCACACCCCGGGTTACGGTCTGGCAGAGGCGACCTTGCCGGTGACGATCTCCGCAGTGGACGCGGCACCGGTCGCCGTCGAATTCGATCGGGCGGCCTTGACCCGGGGCCGCGCGGCGGTCGCGCCGTCCCCATCCGACGGTAGTTGTCTGGTGGACTGCGGCCTGCCGGTCGGCCAGGCCGTCCGTATCGTCGATCCGGCACGGGACATACCACTCGAGGACGGCTCGGTCGGGGAGATATGGGTGCAGGGGCCCAACGTCGCCGGCGGATACTCGGGGCAGGACGAGCGCACCGCGGCCACTTTCGGCGCGCTCCTGGCCGGCACGCCGGGCACCTGGCTGCGGACCGGAGACCTCGGATTCGTGCACAACGGCGGGTTGTTCATCGCCGGACGGATGCACGACACGATCATCATCGACGGCCGCAATCACTTCCCGGCCGATATCGAGGCGACCGCAGCGAATTCGGCGGCGGAACTACGCACCGAGCACATCGCCGCATTCGGCACCGACTCGGGCGAGCGTGAGGAGGTGGTGATCGTCGCGGAAGTAGGCAGCACCACGGTCGACACCACCGCGGTCGCCCGTCGCGTCCGGGCCGCGATCGCCGACATCCACGGCATCACACCGCGAGTCCTCACGGTGTCGCGTGGCACCATCCCGAAGACCTCGAGCGGAAAGGTGCGGCGCGGCGAATGCCGCACGCACTACCACGCCGGATATTTCGACCCCGGCGGAGTGGGCTCCCGCCGGGGTCGGAATATCGGATGAGGTCGAACTCGAGGCTCAGGACGAGTCCCGGCCGAGTAGCCGGTCCGTCTCGCGCCGTTCACGTTTGGTAGGTCGCCCGGTACCTCGATCGCGCCGGGGCATGGCAGCGGCGATCTCCGGTGGGGGTGGCGCCGGGCTCTTGTCGATATAGCACTGAGTGGCGATCGAGGCACCCACGCGCTTCACGACCAAGCGGACGACGACGACGATTCGCTCGATTCCGGCATTGCGCACTCGTACCTCGTCACCAGGCTTGACCTGATGCGCAGGTTTGACGGCAGTGCCGTTCACGCGCACATGGCCTCCGCGACATGCGGTGGCCGCGGCGGACCGTGTCTTGAACAGCCGAACAGCCCAGACCCAGGAATCGACCCGAGCTGTTGCTGGTTGTGCCTGTTCCAGTTTCGCTCCTCACACTAGGCCCGGTCGGTCACCCGCCGGGCCGTGCTGTGAAGCGTGAACGACTCAGGCGACGCGGCGCGCGGTGACGACCGAATCGGGATCCAGATGCGCGTAGCTGACGGTCTCACCCGACTGCGGCGCCTGCAGAATCTTGCCATCTCCGGCGTACATGGCCACGTGGCCGCCGCCGTTCTGAATGACGAGGTCGCCGGGCATCAGTTCCTGGAAGGCTACCGGCTTGCCGACGTGCGACTGTTCGAAGCTGGTGCGCGGCAGTTCGACACCGGCCTGCTTGTAGGCCCACTGCACCAGACCGGAGCAGTCGAAGTTGGCCGGCCCGGATGCGCCCCAGACGTAGTCGGCACCGATCTTGCTGGAGGCCGCGTTGAGCGCGACATCACCGGCGGTGTCGTGGTGGGTGAACATTCCGGACATCGGGTTCTGCGCGGCACCGGGAAGGCCCGGCCCGGGCTGACCGGGTGCATTCAGCGACTGCTGGAAGCCCTCGATCTCCTGAGCGTGATCGGCGAGCGCCTGGTTCGCCTGGCTGACCTGCTGATCGAACTGCGGGCCGAGCGGCACGTCGATGTCGCCGAATCCCGGAACGTTGATGGTCGATGCCAACGCCGGAATCGCCGGCATCGCACCGGTTGTGGCCGCTACCGCGCCGCAGACCAGCGCGCCCTTGACGGAATTCGGCAGCCGAGATTCCCGTTGCAGACTGTGTTTACCCACCGAGCTAAGTCTCCTGTTTCTTCCTTTGCCCACGCGCCGACCGGGTTAGCTGACGGGTTCGGACCGGGAAGATCGGTCCTACCCCATCGACCTTGCGACCGAAGAGGATTCACCCCAGATACCTGGGTCCCCGGTTCAGCGACCGAGCTGCCCACTCGATTGCTGATTAGGCGGTGACCAAGCGGGCCACTCCCTATTGAAGCGACATACTCCGCGAAGTCACGAAGAGATTACGACGGCTGAGACGTGTTGTCCACCCCACGGCATGGCGAGCATTTCGGCGTGTCGCCGGACAGCCCGGAATAACCTCGATTACCGGCCCGCACATCGCGTCTGCCAGGGCAGATCACGGTTCGGTATCCGTGGTTCAGCCTTGTTATCGAAACGAATCCGCAGCCCGTTACATCGGCCGGAATCCAGCGGAACCGTGCGCGACGGCGGGGACCGAGGACCAACTAGTCCGATTCGCCGGTATCGAGCACCACTCGCTCCAGATTCGCGATCCGCCGATGAGCCTCGGTCAGTTCGACTTCCAGCCGGCCCAGCGCGATCACCAGCGGACCGACCGCAAGGTCGGCCACCAGCTGTGGGTCGTCGTACCCCTGGCCGATGGCCTGCAGGATTCCGTCTCGGATCTGCACCGCGACGGTCGCCTCGGCAGGTAACTCCCAGGCTCCGACCACCTCGGCCACGGTGGGATTCATCGAATCCCCGGAATCACGATCTCCCGAACCGGCGGACATAACCCTCCTACGGACATTTCAGACCCGGAACCTCATCAGCGTAGGTCGCGTGCGCCACCAGGTCGATATCGTTCCATTCGGTTGGATAGGCCTGTCTAGGACATCTCGTATATATCCCCAGATTTCGCAGACAACGGGCTACGGTGTGAGGGCATGGACCCCGTGCGTAATCCGTATGCCCCGGGCGCGGGGCAGCGCCCACCCGAACTCGCCGGGCGCGACAAGCAGCTCGACGCCTTCGATATCGTGCTCGAACGCATTTCCCGGGGCCGCCCCGAACGCAGTGTGATGCTCACCGGGCTGCGCGGCGTCGGAAAGACGGTGCTGCTCAATCAGCTTCGTTCCACCGCACGCACCCGGGGCTGGGGTACCGGCAAGCTGGAGGCCCGCCCCGATCAAGAGCTGCGCCGGCCGCTGGCCTCGGCGCTGCACATGGCTGTACGCCAGATCGCCGTGGCACACCGCAATCCGGAGATGGTCGACGATTTCCTGGGGATTCTCAAGGCCTTCGCGCTACGCGCTACCGCCGACAAGGGGATGCGTGATCGATGGCAGCCCGGCATCGACGTGCCCGCACTGACCGGTCGCGCGGATTCGGGCGATATCGAGATCGATCTGGTGGAGCTGTTGCTGGAGGCCGGGCAGCTGGCCGGCGACATCGGGATCGGCATCGCCGTATTCATCGACGAAATGCAGGATCTGGGCCCGGCCGATGTCTCGGCCATCTGCGGCGCCTGCCACGAATTGAGCCAGGAGACATTGCCTCTGATCGTGGTCGGAGCCGGTCTGCCCCACCTGCCTGCCGTACTCTCGGCCTCCAAAAGTTACTCGGAGCGACTGTTCAGCTATCACCGCATCGACCGGTTGGATCGCGATGCCGCGGACCACGCGCTGCTCGCACCGGCCGAACGCGAAGGAGTGGAGTTCACCGAGGAAGCCCTGAAAGCGTTGTACGACAAGGCAGATGGTTACCCCTATTTCGTCCAGGCCTACGGCAAGGCGACCTGGGACGTCGCGGCGGGGAGCCCGATCGTGCCCGAGGATGTCGAACTGGCGGCACCGGCGGCCGAGGATGAGCTGGCAGTCGGATTCTTCGGGTCTCGCTACGAACGAGCTACGCCCGCCGAGCGGGAGTACATGCGCGCAATGGCAGACCTGGCCGGTGACGACGGACCGGTCCCCACCGCCTCGGTCGCCAAGGAACTGGGCCGCAAGCCGGCCTCGCTCTCACCGGCGCGGGACGGCCTGATCAAGAAGGGGCTGATCTACTCCGCCGAACGCGGCACGATCGGATTCACCGTGCCGCACTTCGGCCGGTATCTACGGAGCGTGCAGTAGGGCTTCGACACCGAAGTACCGCCGGAGCCCCCACGGTCTCGACAGAAATCTAGCGGTATCTAGCACCAGCACTCGATGCATCCAGATTTCTCGATCGAAGCGATGCACACAGCCCCGACGAGCGGATCACCGCAGGCCCGCGAGCTACAGCAGGCGCCGAGATGCCGACGCCAACGGCGTATCTCTTCGATGGATGCCTGACGATCGGAATTTCTATCTATATCTAGACCAATTGCTAGAACTTTGTATAAATCCGATACTCCACGCGACCACACTCCCGGCCGGGCCCCTCCGCAGCCGGTCCCCGCCCGTCCCGGTTCGCTCACGCCACCACCTCGGCGCGACATCCGCACAGCCCGCGCAGCAGTCGGCGGACCGGGCCGAAGCACTCCCGGTGAGGAACCTTTTTCCACCTGCGACGTGCCGAAAGACAAATGATCACGTAATGTGTTGTAGATCACGATGTGCGGTCCATCACACGTTTGATCTTGTCCAGCGACAGGTCGTCGACGGCGTGGTCGGCCCGGAGGTAGGAGGTTTCGATGACACGCAGCGAGATCGAAGAACTGCGCTACGCGGTCGGACAGCTCCGGCATTGCGTCGGCACGTTGCGCTCTCACTACGGAGACGCCAACTCGATCCGCCGGCTGGAGAACGATCTCGACCGGCTCGCCATCGATGCCGACGAGTTCGAGCACACACCCCCTCCCGAGGTCGGCGCCAAGCGGCAGCAGGAGGTCATCTACGTGCCGGACAGCAAGTCCGACGAAGCAGCGTGGATGGGCGCACAGGACGAGGGCCTGGGTTTTCACTCACGCCCACGCACCAAGTAAGTAACCCCGTATTCACCGGCAAAACAGCGCCGCCCCGATCGGCTCCCAGCCGTCCCGGTGGCGCTGCCGTTGTGCGGTCCTCAGCGCGGTGATTCGCGAAGAAGGTCCGAAGTAGCTCGTCATTCACCCCGTATGCCGCCGCAGGAACGGCACCGAAATGTGGCGCAAATCATAGGTCGCCGCTGCAGACGATCTTGGCGGGACACCCCTCGAGTCATAGCCCCCTTGTCGTATGGTGCTCAGCATCACATTCGACGCCGGAGGAACGATGACGTACCACGGGGTAGACCAGCGAGGCAGCTTGCAGTGAGCGCAGCACCGACACGCGCCCCCGAGCAGGGCACGGGAGTTTTCAGCAAAGGCCGCGCGGCAATTTCGACGCGCACGCTTCGAACCGACACCTGGTGGGTCCCACCACTTGTCACGGTGATCGGGCTGGCCGCATTCATCATCTACGCAACCATCAGGGCCTTTGTGCGCACCGCATATTGGGTCGACGACTATCACTATCTGACGCCGTTCTACTCACCGTGCGTGAGTACCTCGTGTGTCGAAGGTTCGAGCCACTTCGGGCACTGGGTCGGCGATCTGCCGATGTGGATTCCGCTCGGTTTCCTGGTGTTGCCGTTCCTCCTGCTGTTCCGATTGACCTGCTACTACTACCGCAAGGCCTACTATCGCGCGTTCTGGCTCTCGCCGCCCGCATGTGCGGTCGCCGAACCGCATGCGAAATACACCGGCGAGACCAAACTTCCGTTGATCATCCAGAACGTGCACCGCTACTTCTTCTACATCGCGGTCATCGTTTCGCTGGTCAACACCTATGACGCGATCGTCGCCTTCCACGGTGCCGACGGCGGGTTCGGATTCGGTCTGGGCAACATCGTGCTGGTCGTGAACGTCCTACTGCTCTGGGCGTATACGGTGTCCTGCCATTCCTGCCGGCACATCACCGGCGGCCGGCTCAAGCACTTCTCCGCACATCCGGTCCGCTACTGGATGTGGACGCAGGTATCGAAGCTGAACACCCGGCACATGCAGCTGGCGTGGACCACACTCGCCACCCTCGCGATCACCGATTTCTACATCATGCTGGTCGCCAGCGGCACCATCTCCGATCCGCGATTCATCGGCTGACACGCAGGCCCTCACCCAATTTCTCAGTCTCTCGGGAGTATTCGTTTCATGGTGGAAGTCGAACGGCACAAGTACGACGTCGTCGTGATCGGTGCCGGTGGCGCCGGGCTGCGTGCGGTGATCGAGGCCCGCGAACACGGTTTGTCGGTGGCGGTGGTGTGCAAATCGCTGTTCGGCAAGGCACATACCGTCATGGCCGAGGGCGGATGCGCCGCGTCGATGGGAAACGCCAATGAAAAGGACAGCTGGCAGACCCATTTCCGCGACACCATGCGGGGCGGCAAATTCCTCAACAACTGGCGCATGGCCGAACTGCATGCGCAGGAAGCTCCCGATCGCGTTTGGGAGCTGGAAACCTATGGTGCGCTGTTCGACCGGACTCCGGACGGACGGATCAGCCAGCGCAACTTCGGTGGACATACCTATCCGCGCCTGGCACATGTGGGTGACCGCACCGGGCTGGAGCTGATCCGCACGATGCAGCAGAAGATCGTCTCGCTGCAGCAGGAGGATTACGCCGAATCCGGTGACTACGAAGCCCGGATCAAGGTGTTCGCGGAATGCACGATCACCGATCTGCTGAAGGACGGCAACGCCATCGCCGGTGCTTTCGGGTACTGGCGCGAATCCGGGCGGTTCGTGCTGTTCGAGTCGCCGGCGGTCGTCCTCGCCACCGGTGGTGTGGGCAAGTCCTACAAGGTGACCTCGAATTCGTGGGAGTACACCGGCGACGGGCATGCGCTGGCGCTGCGCGCGGGCGCATCACTGATCAACATGGAATTTCTGCAGTTCCATCCGACAGGGATGGTCTGGCCGCCCAGTGTGAAGGGCATTCTCGTCACCGAGGGCGTGCGTGGTGACGGCGGGGTGCTCAAGAACACCGAGGGCAAGCGCTTCATGTTCGACTACATCCCCGCGGTGTTCAAGGGCCAGTACGCCGAGACAGAGGATGAGGCCGATCAGTGGTTGCGGGACAACGATTCCGCCCGCCGCACCCCGGACCTGCTACCGCGCGACGAAGTGGCTCGGGCCATCAACGAGGAGGTCAAGGCCGGCCGCGGTACCGAACACGGTGGCGTCTACCTCGATATCGCCTCCCGGCTGCCGAAGGCGGAGATCCTGCGCCGGTTGCCGTCGATGCATCACCAGTTCAAGGAACTGGCGGATGTGGATATCACCGCCGAACCGATGGAGGTGGGCCCGACCTGCCACTACGTCATGGGTGGGATCGAGGTCGATCCCGACACCGGCGCAGCCACGGTGCCCGGACTGTTCGCCGCCGGCGAATGCTCCGGCGGCATGCACGGATCCAACCGCCTGGGTGGTAACTCCCTGTCGGATCTGCTGGTCTTCGGCCGGCGAGCCGGATTGGGCGCGGCAACCTACGTGGAGCAGCTGCCACAGCGCCCGGCGGTATCGGATGCCGATATCTCGACAGCGTCGAAAACCGCGCTGGCCCCGTTCGATCCACCGGCCGAGGGGACCGGTGAGAATCCGTACACACTGCACACCGATCTGCAGCAGACCATGAACGACCTGGTCGGGATCATTCGTAAAGAACACGAGCTCGAACAGGCTCTGGTCCGGCTGCGGGAACTGCGGGAACGCTACGACAGCGTCGTCGTCGAGGGGCATCGGCAGTTCAATCCGGGCTGGCATCTGGCCATCGATATGCGCAACATGCTCCTCGTCAGCGAATGTGTGGCCCAGGCCGCGCTGCAACGCACCGAGAGCCGCGGCGGTCACACCCGCGACGATCATCCGAAGATGGATGCGGAGTGGCGGAACCGACTGCTGGTATGCCGCACCGCCCCCGACGGCACCGACAGGTCGGTCCCCCCGGTGGTGGTCACCTCGGAGGATCAGAAGCCGATGCGTGAGGATCTGCTCGCCCTGTTCGAGGTGGGCGAGCTGGAGAAGTATTACACCCCGGCGGAAATCGCCGCTCATCCCGCGGCCGCCGAATCATCCGCGAAAGGGGATGAGTAGCAATGGGTTATGATGCCCACTTCCGCGTCTGGCGCGGTGACGACCACTCGGGCGAACTGCAGGATTTCACGGTCGAGGTGAACGAGGGCGAAGTGGTCCTCGACATCATCCATCGTCTGCAAGCCACGCAGGCACCGGATCTCGCGGTGCGCTGGAACTGCAAGGCGGGCAAATGCGGCTCGTGCTCGGCAGAGGTCAACGGGCGTCCGCGCCTGATGTGTATGACCCGGATGTCGACCTTCACCACCGATGAAGTGGTGACGGTCACACCGATGCGCACCTTCCCGGTCATCCGCGACCTGGTCACCGATGTGTCGTTCAACTACCAGAAGGCCCGGGAGATACCGTCTTTCACCCCACCCGCGGACCTCAAACCGGGCGAATACCGCATGCAGCAGCGCGATGTGGAGCGTTCCCAGGAGTTCCGCAAGTGCATCGAGTGCTTCCTGTGCCAGGACGTCTGTCACGTGGTGCGCGACCACGAGGACAACAAGAACGCATTCGCCGGACCGCGGTTCCTGATGCGAGTGGCCGAACTGGAGATGCATCCCCTCGATGCGGCCGATCGACGCGACATGGCGCAGGACGAGTTCGGGCTCGGCTACTGCAATATCACAAAATGCTGCACCGAGGTCTGCCCGGAAAATATCAAGATCACCGATAATGCGCTCATTCCGATGAAGGAACGAGTAGCGGATCGGAAATACGACCCCGTTGTTTGGCTGGGTAATAAATTGTTCCGCCGCTGAAAAGTAGGGAATGAAGAGAAACAAATCCGTAGCCGGTCGGTTCGCCGACCGGCTACAGCATTGTCACGACACCGAGGGCGACAACTGCAACCAGTACTCCTACCAGCACAGATGATAGTAGGGCTCCGGTCAGTATGTACACCCCGGCTGCCGATACCGCGAACAGCAAACCTACGATGAGCCGCTCGACCCAGTCGCCCGGAAGCAGTTTGCGGTATCGAGGAGAGGTACTTCTCACGCCGCGATCCACATCGTTCTGATTACCCGCCCGTACTGTCGGTAAACATATGTTCGTTGCGAAACGGGTGCGGTTTCGTGATCTGCCACAAAAGCAGCCCGAAAAACACGGCGCGAGACGCCGAGTCGCATCCCGCTCCGGAGACCCGGCACGCCGTACACCGAGACACGCCGGGGCGTGTCGGCACGCACCGGCAGAACACCCTTCCCACAAGGTGTTTCGACGCTGTGGATTCGCCGATTTTCGATCAGATCGGTGAATCTGCCCCACGCAGCACCGATCTGATGGATGCTGAGAGTGTGCTCGCAGCGGGGCCCCGACGACGGCTCGCCGGGCACTGTCGGGTATCGCATGCAGGAACGAGGAGTCATGGCTGTTCATGTCATCGGGTCGTCGTTGGTAACCAGCGACCTTTCGTCCACACCGACCGGCCGCACCACGGCCGGTCACCACCGCCCACCGGTACCACCACGGGCACCGGCGCGGCACCGGGCGGAGGTGGCGGTATGCAACTGACGAATCTGCACACACCCGTCGCCGGCCTGCTGCGGTGCGGCTCCGATCCGGGTGTAATGACCGCCGAACAGGCCCACGCCGCAATGCAACTGCACCTGGACTGCACCGTCGACACCTGCGTGGTGCGGCGCCGTGCCCGGGCGGTGCTGGTCGAACAGGGCCGCTGCGTACTCGACGATCGGGCCATCCCGTGACCGCCCTACCGGCGGGCCCCCGGCACGCCGCACACCACCGGACCCGCAGCGGCTCCACTTATCTACCGGCCGGGCGGCCGCGTCCGGCAAGCCGTGGCGCACATCGGGCACAGCCCCTCCGCACCCCCGGCCCGACGCGATACGACCAGGCCATCCTGGCGGTTGCCGGATGGCTGCTGGCAGCCCGTATCGCGCTGGTCGGAAAGCACGTGATCGAAGAGATATAGCGGTAGCTGCGCCGGACGCTCGGGGATGACGTCCGGCGCAACGACCGTGAATCACCATCCGCCCTGCCCAGACAGGTTGCGGGTCGCGCTGAGCCACCTATCCTTCTTCGTTGATGGGCGGGTACACAGCGTGAAGGTTCCTGCACGAACGTGAGAGGAACCGAATGGCCCGCAGAAATCGCGCGGAGTCCGACGGCTGGTCCGACTATCCCGACGAGGATCTCGACGACCGCTGGGATACCACCACTCAGAACGGCCGCTGGCCGGTGGCCGACACCGACGAGGACCGCCGGGACAACGGCGCGAGCCGTCGCCGCACCGGCAGGCTGCGGGTCGAGGTTCCGCCCATCGTGAATCCGTACGCCATCGTGGCGCTGGTCGCGGCTCTCCTCGGCCTCTTCCCGGTCGCGGTCGTCTTCGGTCTGATCTCCTTCACCCATCCACGCGGTCGGATGATGGGCATGTCGGCCCTGCTGCTGGGCCTGGTCGAGGCGGTGGTCGCCACGGCGGTGGTGCTGGTTCTCGGTTTCGGCTCGTCGACCGGTCCCTTCGAGGATCTCCCCGGGGCCCTCCGCCAGACCAGCGCGACCGTCACCCAGACCACCACGGCCACGAGTACCGACGCGGGCGGCACCGACGTATCGACCACAGCCTCCGCACCTTCCACGACCGCCACCAGCACGGACGCCGAACCAATCGCTGCGGCAGCAGGGGAGTCGTGCACCAGGTCGGACGCCGCGCTGATCGGCGCAGCCGCTGACGGAAGCCTGCTGCTGTGTTTGCGCACCGCCGGCGGATACCAGTGGTCCGGGCCCTATTCGGTGTCCACGGCCGTATTCACCGAGGGCGCCACCTGCGATCCGGCGCTGGACAAGACCGCGCGCACTCCGGACGGGCGTGCGTTGGTCTGCGAGAAGCACGCCTGGACGACTTGGACCGAATAGCCGGTACGGTGGCGTGCTGTGAACCGACGTGCGGTTCGTCGTGTCGCGACGAGTTGGGTGCTGCTGACGCCGAGTCTGATCGGGATCGGGATCTTCCTGGTCCTGCCCGTTGCGCTGGTCGCCTGGCTGAGTCTGCACAGTTGGAATCTGGTGGGGCCCACGGAGTTCGTGGGGCTGCGGAACTGGCGATCGGTACTGACCGACGGTGATTTCGGCCATGCCCTGCTGGTGACCGGGGCCTTGACCCTGCTGGTGGTGCCCGTGCAGACGATCCTGGGATTCCTGGTGGCCGCACTGCTGGTGCGCCGGCGCGCGGCGGACGGATTCCGGGTGCTGTTCGCGCTACCCTGGATGTGCGCGCCGGTGGTAGTCGGTGTGATCTGGCGCTGGCTGTTCGCACCGGCCGACGGAGCGTTGAATGCGTTGCTCGGCACCCGCATCGAATGGCTGACCGAGCCCGCGCTGGTCCTCCCCTCCGTAGCGGCGGTGAGTATCTGGGCGAATTTCGGCTATGTCGCGCTGTTCTTCGTCGCGGGCCTGCGCGCGATTCCGCCGGAGATCCACGAGGCGGGGGCGCTGGACGGTGCGACCGGCTGGCGGCGCATTCGCTGGCTCACCGTGCCGCTGCTGCGCCCGACCCTGTTCTTCGTACTGGTCACCGGGACGATCACCGCCTTTCAGACCTTCGACACCGTGTACGCGCTGACCGGAGGCGGTCCCGGCGACCGCACGAATGTGGTGGCGATGCAGATCTTTTCCGAGGCGTTCGATGCCGCCCGGCCCGGGCGCGCAGCCGTCATGGCGCTGGTGGTCTGCGTGATCATGCTGGTGATCACCGTGCTCCAGCACCGCCTGTTCCGTAACAGAGCAGGCCATGAGTTCTGATAAGCGCCGCGCTCGTCCGGGCACTGCTGTGCGGTCCGGCCTCGCGTATGCGTTGCTGCTCGCGGGTGCGCTGTGCACCATCGCACCGTTGCTGCTGGGCGCGCTCACCGCAGTGCGGACACCGGAACAGTTCGCGACCGAATCTCCGCTGACCTGGCCGAATCCGCTGACCTGGGACAACTTCCACGCCGTGTTCGAACACGGCATCGGTCGCGCGATCGCGGTGACGGCACTGATGACCGTCTGCATCACCGCCGGTCAGTTGATCACCTCGATTCTGGCCGCCTACGCCTTCGGTTGCACCGAGTTCCGCGGCCGGGATCTGCTGTTCTGGATCTATCTCGCGACCATGATGGTGCCGCCGATCGTGACGTTGATACCGCTGTATCTGATGTTCGCCCGGCTCGGGCTGCTCAATACCTTCTGGGCGCTGGTGCTGCCGTTCGTGTTCGGTTCGCCGTATGCGATCTTCCTGCTGCGCCAGTATTTTCGGCAGATCCCGGCGGAACTGATCGGTGCCGCCAGGCTGGACGGAGCTACTACGCTCGATGTGATCGTGCACGTGGTGGTTCCGATGAGCCGGCCGATTCTGGCGACTCTCACGGTCATCACCGTGGTCACCCAGTGGAACAGTTTCATGTGGCCACTGGTCGCCGGATCCGGCCGCTGGCAGGTACTCACGGTGGCCACCGCCGACCTGCAGACCCGGTACAACGAGCAGTGGACCCTGGTGCTGGCCGCTACGACGCTGGCCGTGATACCGCTGGTGGTGCTGTTCGTGGTGTTCCAGCGTCAGGTACTGCGCTCGATCACCTGGACGGGATTGAAATGAGGCGGGTGAAGGCCTCGACTCTGAGCGTCGTCGCGGTACTCCTCGGCGCGGTCCTGCTGATCACCGCGGCGCTCTGGTTGGGCCGGACCTCCGATGCCGACGATGCCGCCGGACGCACGGTGGTCCGGTTGCGCATCTGGGATTCGGATTTCGTGCCCGCCTATCGTGCTTCGCTGGATGCGTTCGAGCACGCGAATCCGGACGTGCAGGTGCGGATCACGGTGGTGCCGTGGGCTTCCTATCAGCAGAAACTGCGTCTGGATGTGGCCGGTGGCACCGTCGACGATCTGTTCTGGGCGAATATGTACTCCGACTATGCCGATGCCGGGCGGCTCACCGACATCGGTGCGCTGCTCGGCCCGGACGCGGTGCGGCAGTGGGATCCAGGCGCGGTGCAGCAGTACACCCGCAACGGCACGCTCTGGGCCGTACCGCAATTCGTCGACGGTGGTACCGCGATTTTCTACAACCGCGAACTCCTCGATGCCGCCGGAATCGAGCCGTCGGAACTGAACCGACTGCGGTGGGATCCGCACGGACCCGACACCTTCCGCTCGCTGCTGCGGCGGCTGGCCAGGGTGGCGCCGTGGGCCTACAACGCCGCCAACGATTTCCAGTCCATCGAGCTGCCGTACCTGGGCTCGGCGGGTGGGCATTTCCAGGACGGCGACCGGTTCGTGTTCGACAGCCCGCAGGGTGTGGACGCTTTCGGTTATCTGACCCGGCTGATCGATGAGCACCTCGCCCCACCTGCGGCCGATACCCGTAGTGGCAGCGACTTCACGAAGAATGCCTTCCTGCAGGGCAAGCTGGCGTTGTTCCAGTCCGGGAGTTTCACCCTGGCCCAGATCGCGGAGCAGGCGCCCTTCCACTGGGGAATCGCCATGCTGCCCGCGGGACCGGCGGGACGGGTCAGCACCGACAATGCGATCGGGATCGCGGCCAACGCTCGCACCGCACATCCCGAAGCGGTGCGCCGGGTGCTGTCCTGGCTGGGCGGTCCCGCCGGTAATCGCTATCTCGCCGAGGGTGGGCGCACCATTCCTGCAGTGGTCTCCGACCAGCAGGTGTACCGGGACCATTGGGCGGGCGAGGGTGTCGATGTCTCGCCGTTCTTCGACGTACTGCGGGAGGGTCGAATCGAATCCGGCGGTGGGCCCGGGTTCGCAGCCGCACTGGAGGCCATCGACGCGATATTCGACGAAATGTTCCTGGGCCGTATCCCGGTTCCCGAAGCGCTCGCCCGCGCACAGCGCGCCGCTGAGGAGGCCGCGCAGAGCTGAATGCGCGAAGGCTGCGCATCCTGCCCGGTACCGAGTGCCGGTACCGACTGCCGGGCCTGCACGGCCGAGATCGTCGCGAGCTCAGATCCGGCTGTGGTCGACCAGCGGGGTACGGGGGCCGAAGGCCGGTTTGCGGGCCTGACCGGAGACCTCCAGCAGCCGGATCGCACGGTACCGGTGCGGGCGGAGCGGCTCCAGGTATTCGACCATCGCCGCGTCGTCGAGCGGACGATCCAGTAACGACCAGCCGACGATCGCGGCCAGGTGATAGTCGCCGACCGACAGCGCGTCCGCATCCCCGAAGGCGCGCTGCCCGATCTCCGCGGCGCTCCACACTCCCAGGCCCGGCACCGCGCACAATCGCCGGACCGCCTCGGCCGGAGCCATCGCCGCGGCCGCTTCCAGTTTGTCCGCCATCCGGGCGGCGGTGACGATGGTTCGCGAACGACGCGGGTCCACATTGGCCCGGTGATACACCCAGGAGGGGATATAACGCCAGGTCTGCGCCGCCGGCGGCACCCGCATCGGTTCCGGGACCGGACCGGGCGCCGGATCACCGTAGCGCCAGACCAGCTTCCGCCACGACGCACGCGCGGTCACGGTATGGACCCGTTGCTCGATCACCGCCGGCACCAGCGACTCGAAAACCAGCCCGGTACGAAGCATGCGCAGACCCGGATGGCGGCGGTGGGCCTCGGCGAGGCGCGGATGTTCGGGCCGGAAGTCGCTGACGTCCTCGTCCACGCACAGCATCCGGGGTAACTGTTCGACGAATTCCGCCGCACCCGGCCCCCAGGCCCGAGCGTCGATCGCGGTGGGGCCGGCCTGGACGAGACGGGAGGTCACCGGGCCGGAGGCCATGCGGGAGGCGCGCCAGTGGGCACCGTCCCTCGTCACGCGGTAGGTCGGGTCTCCCGAGCCGCGGCGCAGCGGGGCCAAGGTGCGCGCCAGGTCGATGGGCCGTGACGCGGTGAGCGTGTGCCGCACCTCGGCTACGCCGCCGGCTCCGTCGTCACTGTGTCCTGCCACGGCATCATTGTGGCGTTTCGCCCCGACATCGCTGTGCGCGGCATCCCTGTGCTGCAGTGCGCGGCATCCGGAACGGTCTACGCACGGAGCCCGGAATGCACTGCGGGGCCTCCCAGCGCTGAGCAGGGAGATTTCGCTCGACGTTCTATGGTGTGTGTCACTCGAATCCGAGAGCATGTAACGATATGATTACGTGCACCGATTCGCCTGCAGAACAACTTTTTCGGCAATTGTTCGGCAATGCCCCGACGGAGGTATCCATGATTACCAACTTTCTGAATTTGCTGCTCGACGCCTGGGGTGGAGTATCCGCAGGCAGTTCGGGTTACCACATCCCTGCAGGCACCCTGCCGTTCGGCAGCTGATCACGCCGCACGCCGGGCCCGCCGCCCTCGACGACGGGCCCGGCGTGGGTAGTCCACCCGGCACCCACGCGGTCGCCGGGCGGACTTGCTACGGCCGTTCGCCGGACAGGTACTGAGCCAGATGCCGTCCGGAGCGCCCGGCGAGTTGCTCCGCCTGGGTACGACAGGAGAATCCGTCCGCCAGCAGAGTCGTGCCGGACCTCGCGGCACGCAGGGCAGGAAGTATTCCACCCTCCGCCACCGCGACCGATATGTCGTAATGTCCTGCTTGCATTCCGAAGTTCCCAGCAAGTCCGCAGCATCCGCTGATTTCGGTGATTTCCGCGCCGGTTCGCTGCAGCACCCGTAGATCGGCATCGAAGCCCGATACGGCGTGCTGGTGGCAATGCGGCTGCACCAGCACCCTGTCACCGGACCGATCGGGCGGATGCCACTCGGGCCGACCGTCCAGGAATTCGGCCAGAGTCCGCACGGCCGCAGCGGTCGGCGCCGAGCGCGGATCATCCGGTAGCAACTCCGGCAGATCCGATCGCAGGGCCGCCGTACACGACGGTTCCAGCCCGATCACCGGGCCTCCCGCCCGGATATGCTCGTCCAGCGCACCGAGCGTGTGGCGTAGGCGTCGTCGGGCACCGTCGAGCTGGCCGGTGCTGATCCAGGTCAGGCCGCAACAGACCCGCCGCGCCGGAATCCGGACCCGGTAGCCCGCTGATTCGACCAGTTCGACGGCCGCCCATCCGATGTCGGGTGCGAAGGCATCGGTAAAACTGTCGATCCACAGCATCGCCACCGGACGCGCATCGCGCACCTGCTCCCGGCGCGCCCACTGGTCGCGAAACGATTGCGGGGCCAACCGCGGCGCGGGCCGGCGTGGATCCATACCGGCCGCCCGCATGCCCAGCTCGCGCAGCCACCGAGCTCCGGTGAGCGCATTGACCGCCCGGGGCATACGTGTTCCGAGTGCCAGCCAGCGCGGGAGTTGTCCGAGCACGTAGTGGTCGATCGGACGGAGCCGATGCCGATAGGCCCGGTACAGGGTCTCGGATTTGTAGGTCGCCATATCGACCCCGGCGGGGCAGTCCGAGGCGCAGGCCCGGCACGACAGGCACAGATCCAACGATTCCGCGACAGCATCGGCACGCCAGTCGAGCGTCCCGCGCACCACTTCCTGCAGCACCCGGGCCCGGCCGCGGGTGCTGTCCTTCTCGTCCGCGGTCGCCAGATAGGACGGGCACATGAACCCGCCGCTGCTGCGAGTATCGGCCCGGCATTTGCCGACCCCGACGCACCGATGCACGGCGGTGCCGATATCCCCGCCGTCGGCGCCCAGCGCGAACCCACCGGCCGCCGGCACCGGAGCCAGGCCGGCGAGCCGCAGGTCGGCGTCTACCGGTCGCGGACGGACCAGGATGCCCGGATTCATGATCTCGTCCGGATCGAAAAGTCCTTTGAACTCTTCGAATACGCGTAAGGCGGCGGGGGAGTACATGCGCGACAACAGTTCCGAGCGGGCCCGCCCGTCGCCGTGCTCGCCGGAGGCGGACCCGCCGTAGCGCACCACCAGATCGGTGGCGTCGTAGAGGAAGTCGCGAAAACGCTGTGGGGCACGGGCGATCGGCAGGTCCAGCCGGACATGGATACAGCCGTCCCCGATATGCCCGTACAGCAGACCGTCGACTCGATGATCACGCATCAGAGCTTCGAAATCGCGCAGGTAGTCGCCCAGCCGTTCCGGCGGGACCGCCGCGTCCTCCCACCCCGGCCACGCCGGTTCGCCGCTCGGGGTGCGGCCGGCGAGTCCGGCACCGTCCGCCCGGATCCGCCACAGCCGGGCTGCCGTCGCGGCCTCGGTGACCAGCAGGGTGTCGAGGGCACCGCAGGCGCTCACCACCGAATTCGCGCTCTCGCGTGCGGCTTCGGTGGTCTCTCCCGCGAATTCTACGAACAGCCAGGCACCGCCGGCCGGCAGGTCGGGGACCGGACGTCCGTGGGCGCGCACCACGTCCACCAGCCGGGCATCCAGGCCCTCCACCGCGGTCGGGTGCCCGGCCAGCACCGCGCGCACATCGTCGGCCGCGGTGGGCATATCCGGATAGCCGAGCACCGCCAGCACCGTGACCGGCGGGATCGGCACCAACTCGACCGTCGCATCCAGCACCAGCCCGCAGCTGCCCTCGGAGCCGACGAATGCCTTCGCAATCGAGCCGCCACGCTCGGGCGTCAGATAGTGCAGGCCGTAGCCGGAGGCCTGACGATCGAAGCGGCCCAGTTCGGTGCGCAGCGCCGCGAGGTTGTCGGTGGTGAACTCCGGCAGGCCGGGTACCGCCGACAGATCGGTGCCCAGGGTGCGCTCCGCGCCGGTCCCGTCGAGTATGCGCAGTTCGCGGACGGTATCGGAGGTGCGACCCCAGGAGACGGCGTGCGGGCCACAGGCATTGTTGCCGATCATCCCGCCCAGGGTGCAGCGATTCTGGGTCGACGGGTCCGGGCCCAATCGCAGGCCGTGCGGGGCCGCGGCGGCCTGGAGCTGGGACAGGACGACACCCGGCTGCACTCGGGCGCAACGCTCGCCCGGATCCATCGCCAGCACCCGGTTCAGGTGCCGGCTGAAGTCGAGCACGATTCCCGGCCCGATCGCATTGCCGGCCACCGAGGTTCCGCCGCCGCGCGCGGTCACCGAGAGCCCTTCGTCGCGGGCGGTGCGCAAGACCTGCGCCACATCGGTATCCGCGCGCGGGTACACCACGGCAGCGGGACGCACCCGGTAGTTCGACGCGTCCGAGGAGTACTCCACACGTCGTCGCGGACCGGCCTCGACATCGCCATCGATCCGGTCGCGCAGGTCCCGCATCCAGGAGTCGGTCATATCGCCAGCGTAGAACTCGACCGCACGACCTCCGGCGGCCGGATTTCGCCCGGAGCGAACCGGAACGACTTGCCCTAAACCTTTGTTGAGGTCTTAATGTCGGTGGCCCGGAGTTCAATGGACCCGGCAGCGGAAGGAGATGCCGATGAGCATCGAATCGGTCGCGTGGAGCCAGCTGTACCGGCAGGCGAACGCACCCCAGCAACGGCGCACCCTGCGCCGCGAGACAGCCGCGCGCATTCTCCGATTCGCCCGGCCGCACCGTGGGCCGCTCATCGGATTCCTGGTCTTCAGCATCGCATCCGCGCTGCTCACAGTGGCCAATCCGGTGCTGGCCGGGCGCGTGGTCAACGATATCGTCGGCCACGCGGCCCCCCGCTCGGTTATCACCCTGGCCGTGATCATCGGGCTGGTCGCCGTACTGGATGCGGCACTGGGCATCGTGATCCGGTGGCTGTCCGCCCGGATCGGCGAGGGTTTGATCCTCGATCTGCGCACGGCGGTCTTCGACCATGTGCAGAAGATGCCGGTGGCCTTCTTCACCCGCACCCGCACCGGAGCCCTGGTCAGCCGGCTCAACAACGATGTCATCGGCGCGCAGCGTGCCTTCAGCACCACCCTGTCCGGTGTGGTGACCAATATCGTGACACTGCTGCTCACCGTGGTGGTGATGCTGCAGCTCTCCTGGCAGATCACCCTGCTCTCATTGATTCTGTTGCCGCTGTTCATGTTCCCCGCCCGCAAGATGGGCACCCGGATCGCGGCCATCCAGCGGGAGGCGGCCCAGCTCAACGCATCGATGAGCACCCAGATGACCGAACGTTTCTCCGCGCCCGGCGCCACTCTGGTGAAACTGTTCGGGCGCCCCGACCAGGAGTCCTCGGAATTCTCGGTACGGGCCGGGCGAGTGCGCGATATCGGGGTGCGCACCGCCATGTTGCAGACTGTCTTCGTCACCGCGCTGACGCTGGTCTCGGCGCTGGCTGTGGCCCTGGTCTACGGCCTGGGCGGCTGGTACGCGCTGCGCGGCCAACTCGACGCCGGCGCGGTGGTCGCACTGTCACTGCTGCTCACCAGGCTCTACACCCCGCTGACGGCCTTGGCCAGCGCGCGGGTGGACATCATGTCGGCACTGGTCAGTTTCGAGCGGGTCTTCGAAATCCTGGACCTGAAGCCACTGATCCAGGATGCGCCGCACGCGGTCGCGGTGCCGCCGGGGCCGGTGTCGGTGGAGTTCGACGGGGTGCATTTCGGCTACCCCTCCGCCGACAAGGTGTCACTCGCCTCGCTCGAGGATGTGTCGACCCTGGACCATCGCGGCGGGACCGAGGTGTTGCACGATATTTCGCTGCACGCCGAGCCCGGTCAGGTGATCGCGCTGGTCGGTTCGTCGGGTGCGGGGAAATCCACCATTGCGCAATTGGTTTCGCGGCTCTACGACGTGGACGGTGGGTCGGTCCGGCTGGCCGGTGTGGATGTGCGTGAACTGAGCACCCGGTCCATTCAGGACACGGTCGGCCTGGTCACACAGGACGGACATCTGTTCCACGACAGCATCCGATCCAATCTGCTGCTGGCACGCCCGGAGGCGAGTGAAGCGGAACTGTGGGACGCGCTGGAGCGGGCGCGGCTGCGCCCGGTCATCGACTCACTGCCCGACGGCCTGGACACGATCGTCGGTGAGCGCGGCTACCGGCTCTCCGGCGGGGAACGCCAGCGGCTGACCATCGCGCGGCTGCTGCTCAAACAACCCCGGGTCGTCATCCTCGACGAGGCCACCGCCTCCCTGGACTCCACGTCCGAGGCGGCCGTGCAGGAGGCGTTGACCGAGGCGCTGGAGGGACGCACCGCGCTGGTCATCGCACACCGGTTGTCCACGGTGCGTAATGCCGACACCATCCTGGTCATCGAGGACGGACGGATCGTCGAACGCGGCAGCCACGCACAGTTGCTCACCGAACAGGGCCGCTACGCCGAGCTGTATCGCACCCAGTTCGCCGATGATTCGGAAGTTGTCGCGGCATAAGCGGTTCCGGGTGCGGCTGCCATCGCGGCCGCACCCGGCCGGTGTCATCGGCAGGCCGGAACCGCGTCAGGCGTATCGGTAGTGCGGACGACGGCGGCCGGGACCCCGGGGGCGCCCGCCGGAAGCTTGTCGGGTGCCACGATTCTGCTCGCCGCAACCAACAGCAGTGCGACCAGCCCCAGCCCCGCTCCGATCCACGCGATCGAGGGGTAGCCCGCACCGGCGCCGATCGCCAGACCACCCAGCCACGGGCCGACCGTGATACCGACATTGAACGACATCACATTGCCTGCCGCGCCGAAGGTTCCGGCCGCCGGTGCGAGCGTGAACACTCGGCTGTTGAGTACCGGATTGGTGCCGAAACCGAAGGCGCCCACCAGGAATACCGCCACCACGACGATCAGGTACTGCGCGGTGAGCGCGAGCAGGACCGAGCTGATCACCAAACCGGTGATCCCGATGCCGAGACTGCTCAGCGGATGAGCGTCGGCGGTCCGGCCCCCGACGAGCAGCCCGACCAGCGATCCGACCCCGTACACCCCCAGCACCACCGGCACCCAGCTCTCGCTCAGCCCGGTGGTCTCGGTGAGCAACGCACCGAGATAGCCGAAGGTCACCAGTAGGGCGGACGTGGCGACCATCGTCGTGCCGTACAACAGCAGCACCGGCCGAGTCGCCAGGGCGCGCAATTCTTTCCGGACCGCCGGTGCCTGCTCGGGGCGCCCGTTCGGCACCACGAGGACTACGGCGAACATCACCACGGCGGAGATCAGCGCGACCGCCCAGAACGCAGCCCGCCAGCCCAGATGCTGACCGATGAAGGTGCCGGCCGGCAGCCCGATAATCGTGGCGAGGGTGAGTCCACCCGCGAGGATGCTCATCGCTCGCCCGCGCACGGTGCTCGGCACCATACCCACCACGGTCACCGCGGCGACCGACCAGAAACCGGCATAGGCGAACGCCCCGACCACCCGCATGGCGAACAGCACGCCGTAGTCGGAGGTGAGCGCCGAAACGATATGGGTGACGACGAAGACCGCGAGGAAGGCCGTCAGTGCGGCGCGACGCGATCGGTGCGCGGTGGCCACGGCGAGGATCGGTGCGCCGATCAGCATGCCGACCGCGAAGGCGGAGATGAGCAGACCGGCCTGGGGGATGGAGACACCCAGGTCCCCGGCCATCTCGGTGAGCAGGCCGGCCAACATCATCTCCGAGGTGCCCTGCGCGAATATCGCCAGGCCCAATATGTATACCGCCGAGGGCATATCGTTTCCCTTCAATTTTGTATCATTCAGTCCAAAACAAGAACATGAACGTGTCGATGAAGCACTGTCGGAAAGAATCGGGGCGTACTCGTGGTGCCACGGTCAGCGACCGGGCACCGAGACCTTGCTCACAGCGAGCGCAGGGCGACGCCGGCGATACCGGCGAGCTCCTCCCGGTCCGCGCCGCCACGCGCAGCCACCCGCATGCCACTGATCGTGGCGATGACGAATCGAGCCTGATCGGCCGGATCGACCCCGTCGTCGATCTCACCGGCGGATTGCCCGGCACGCAGCACGGCCACCAGGGCGGACGTCCGGCGATCCCGATCCAGTCGCAGCATCGTGGCAACCTCGTCATCCCGCGGCCCCATGTCGACGGTGGAGTTCACCACCAGACACCCCAGGGGCTCCCCCTCCGGCGCGTCCACCGTCCGCCACAGCAGCTTCTCGATCTTTTCGCGCGCCGACCCCGGGCCGTCGAGGAGTTCGAACGTATCCGCGTTCTTGGAATCCATATATCGGCGCAGCGCCCGGGTGAACAGGTCGTGTTTGCTACGGAAGGTGTTGTAGATACTGGAACGCCCCAAACCCGTTGCGGTACACAGATCCTGGGTGGACGTGCCGTCGTAACCCGCGGACCAGAAGGTCCGCATCGCGGCATCCACGGCACCGGCTTCGTCGAACTTCCTGGGGCGCGCCATGGTGGTGAGGCTACCACTTTTTTGGATCGATCAGTTCAAAACACTGCTCAGAAGCCACCGTCGACCGCGAGGACCGTGCGACCGGTGTGGTGACCTTCGCGGATAGCGCGCAAGACCGACTCGGCCTCGGAAACCGACGCGACATTTTCCAGCGTCGAGAGGTGGCGGGGCTTCAGCTCCTTGCCGAGCCGGGCCCACAGCTCGCGACGCCGCTCGATCGGATGATTCACCGAATCGATGCCCAGCAGGCCGACGCCGCGCAGGATGAACGGCAGCACAGTGGTGGGCAATGCGGTACCGCCGGTCAGGCCGCTGACCGCAACCGCACCGCCGTAGCGGACGGTGCTGAGGATGTGGGCGAGAGATTCGCCGCCCACACTGTCGACCGCGGCGGCCCAGCGTGCCTTGCCCAGCGGGCGCGGCTTGGCATCCGGATCCTCCGGCAAGCGGCCGATCACGGCGGCGGCACCGAGGGTGGACAGCAGCTCCCCGGCATCGGTCTTACCGGTCGAGGCGGTGACCTCGAAGCCCAGGCCGGACAGGATATCCACCGCGACACTGCCTACCCCGCCGGTAGCGCCGGTAACCAGCACCGGACCGTCACCGGTGGCCAGGCCGCGATCCAGCAGCGCCTGCACACTGAGGGCCGCGGTGAAACCGGCGGTGCCCAGAGCTGCCGCCTCGCGAGTGCTGAGCCCCTCGAGCTTGACCACCCATTCGGCAGGCACCCGCGCGTACTCGGCGAAACCGCCGTTGTGCGCGACCCCGATCTCGTAACCGTGCGCGACGACCTCGTCGCCGACCGCGAAGGCGGGGTCCTCCGAGGCGACCACCGCACCGGTCAGATCGATTCCCGGAATGATCGGATAGTCACGCACCACACCGCCGCGCGGAGTGATGGCGAGCCCGTCCTTGAAGTTCGCGCTCGAGTAGTGCACCTTGATCGTGACCGTGCCGGGGCCGAGGAAATCCTCCCCCACCTGCTCGTGGGCCAGAACTATGCCGCCGTCGTCGGACTGATGCGCAACCATCGCCTGGAACTCCATATGCCGAGCATAGGTGCGCTGCCGCCACCCGGCTACGGACAAGCGGCAGCCGCACCCGGTGCCTCAGTGCGCGAATGCCGCGACGCCCACCGGGCCCACCCCGACACAGAGCTCCGAACCCGGTGTGTAGGCACCGATTCGGAGATACCGGCCCTCGCCGTCCAGCCGCACATAGACGGTGTGGGCGCCCGCGCGCACGGGCACCACCACCGGTGCACCGTGTTCGAGCGCCACCGTGATCTTGCCGTCCTCGTTGGCGAAGTAGTTGAGCTGCGCCGTCCAGCCGCGTGCCATCAGCGGCCCGTCCAGCCACAGCGTCTGCGGTTGCGCGCCGTTGATCCGATATCCGCAACCGGTTTCGGGGCCGTCGAGAATCCGGCGATTCCACCAGACCGACGCGTCCACCAGCCGGCCCTCGTCGGTGAACATTCGCAGCCGTTCGGTGGAGGTACCGAAGGCACCGTCCGGCGCGACCGGGGCGAGGACCCGCGAGATCAGATTCTGCGGACGCGTCATCGGCATCAGCACACCCCACGGCACTTCCTGCTCCAGCAGCGGTGCACCGTCCCAGTCATCGAAGGAGGCCGCGGCATTGGTGAGGTAGGTCCGGGTCGGGCTGTCCTGCCAGGATCGGGTGAACGTCACGGTGGTGTACAGGCTGCTCGCCACGAATGCGGCCGTGAGCGCGATCCCCACCGCCTGGTTACGGCCCAGGGCCCGTCGGGGCACCGGAACTTTGCGGCTTTCCGGCTCCGTCGGTGCCCCCGACGCGATCTGCTTCGCGTCCACCTGCTCCGCACCGGACACCGTCGTGACAGCCGGCGCGCCGGCATCCGACCGCTGCCCGCGTGGCCGAGCACTCAGCAGCAAGGCGCAGGCCGCCGCCAGCACCACAGCCACATCGGCCAGGTACCGCAGCGATTGCATGAGCTCCGCAGCCGTATTGGGACCGCCGCGGATCAACACGATGGGAAGCTGCACGAGCAGCACGTATCCGACGACCGCTATCCACACCGGCAGCACGCGGCGCCGCCACCGCACCGTGACCACCACGACCGCCGCGAGAACCAACCATCCCACGACGACCAGCCAGGTCGGTGGATCCGCGAACGGTGACGACGGCAGCCAGCGCTCCCATCCCCACGGCCCACCCAGCAGCGTCGGCACGATCCCGAGCGAGGTGGCGCTGTGCAGCAGCCGGCGCGCCCCGGCCAGACTCGTATCGAGTGCGACATGCTCGGCCACCGACAGATAGACCGCGGCCCAACCGGCCAACACCAGCGCTGCACCGCCCCAGAGCGCCGCGCCGCTACGCGCCACCGCGCGCAGCGTCGTACCGAAGCTCTGTTCGGGACGGGCACGGATGTAGCGGTCCAGCACCGCCACGGCGAAGGCGACGAACGGCACCACCACGGTCTTCTCGAAGAACAGCAGACCCACGATCAGCGCCACGATCGCCGTCACCGCATAGCGGCGGCGTCCGGTCCGCACCAGCAGGACGGCATCGGCGACGACCCAGGCCATCGCGATCTGCAGTGGCAGTGCGTTCAGCGCGGCCGCCCACCAGGAGAACGCGGGCAGGGTGAGCGGACCGAACAGGTAGGCGGCCAACGGAATCAGGACCGCCCAACGCAGCGTGCGCCCCGCGCGCGCCGGCATCAGGACCACGAGCATCCGTAGCACCGACAGGGAGGCGGCGAGCTGCAACACGATCATCGTCACGATCGGCCCACCCCACTGCAGCGGAGCAATCTTCGTCACCACCCAGGCGGTGACGAAGGCCAGCGGCATGAAATGGCCGTCGTGGTCGTAGAGCAGCAGATCCGGCGACCACAAAGGATAGCGGTCGGCGCGGGAGACCAGAATCAGATCGTCCCAGTAGAAGTAGCCCTGCCCGGCAACCCAGCCCCGAATCGCCAGCTGCACGAGGATCAGAGCGAGAGCGGCCGGCACGATCGGCGGCAACGGGCGGCGCAAGAGTTCGCGCAGGCCGGATGAACCGGGACCAGTCGGTTCCGCGTCGCCGGGCGGTGCTGTCTGACCCGCGTCGCCTGGGGCTGCTCCTCGGCCCGCCTCACCAGGGGGTATTGCCCGCGTCGCTTCGCGCGGCTGTGCTCCCGATGCGGCGCCGTCGGATACCGCATCGCCGGATCCGGTGGTGGCGATCGCGACGGCCCCGTCCGGCTCGGATCGGGTGCTACCTGGTCCCGGGCCGCCGTCGACGGGCGGAACGGACGGTTCGGGCTGCCGGATGCCCAGCATCCGGCGGGCCCACCCCGGTCGGCGCGCGAAACCGGAGGCGGAGAACATGGCACTCCACCCTAGTGGCCATCGACCGGGCCCGCTCGCGCCGAAGCCGGGTACCGAACCGCCGTTCGTCACTTCTCACCTCTCCCCGGCCCGGCGCGCTCCTACGCTGCCTATTCGAAGGCCGGCGCGCGCTTACCGAGGAAGGCCGCGATACCTTCGGCGCCGTCCGGGGAATCCGCACAGCTCGCGATGAATGCCGCTTCGCGGGCGGTCTGCTCTTCGAGCGTGTGCGAGGAGCTCACCAACAGCAGCTTCTTCACGCTGGCGTTGGAGTGCCGCGGGCCGGCGGCGAATTCCGCGGCCAGGGCATCGACGGTCGCGGCGAGTTCCTCGTCCGGCACCACCCGATGCACGAGGTTCCAGTCCAGTGCCTCGGCGGCGGACAGGGTGCGGTTGGTGAACATCAGTTCCTGGGTGCGGCGCAGGCCGATGATGCGCGGCAGGTAATAGGAGGCGCCGCCGTCGGGGCTGAGACCGGCGCGAGTGTAGGCCATCGTGAACGCCGCCGATTCGCCGGCGACCACCAGATCTCCGGCCATCGCCAGACTGAAGCCGGCCCCGGCCGCCACCCCGTTGACGGCGACGATCAGCAGCGCGTCCATCCGGGCGAACGAGGACAACGCCTCGTGCAGATCGTCGGCGAGCCCCTTGACGTACTCGCCCGCACCGCCGCCCTGGGCGGCCATGGCCTTCAGATCGCCGCCCGCGGAGAAGAATTTGCCCGCACCGGTGAGCACGACCGCCTTCAACCCGGGCTCGTCCATGCACCGACCAGCGGCATCGGCCAGTTCACGACCGAGAACGTGGTCGATACCGTTGGCGGCCTTCGGCCGGTTCAGGGTGATCCGGGCGACGGGCCCCGTCTGCTCGAAGGTGATCGTCTCGTACTCGCTCATGAGCTGCCTTTCGGTCGAGTCTGCGGGCCCAGCATGACAAACCGCCCCACCGGCGGCCACGCCGCCACCCGTCCAGACATATCCGGCGGGCGCATTCGGAAACGCGGTCAGAGCGGAAGCAGTTCCAGCCGCACCCCGAGCAACCGGACCGGACGATCCAGTTCGAACCGGTTCACCACCGCCACCGCGGTGGCGACGATCGTCTCGGGATCTATGGTCGGTTCGGGCAACTTCTTCTGTTTGGTGCGGGTGTAGAAGGTGCTGGTGCGCACGGTGACGCCGACGCGCGTACCGATCCGACCCGCCGCGGCCATCTCCTCGGCCACCTCCCGAGCCAGGCGAGCGACCTGGGCTCGAATCTCCTCGTGGTCGGTCAGATCGTGCGGAAAGGTTTCGGATTTACTGCGCCCCACCGGGACCCGTGGTTCGGTGACTACATCGGTATCACCGGCACCGTGGCCCAGTACCCACAGGTAGGGCCCGGTCGTGGGACCGAACTCGGCGGCCAGTGCGGCACGGTCGGAGGCAGCCAGCTCGGCGACGGTGTCGATACCCAAGGCCGACATGCGCCCGGCGATGCGGTTACCGATACCCCACAGTGCGCTGGTCGGCTGATCCGCCATGAGCTCGTTCCAGTTCTCGGCGGTGAGCCGGAAGATACCGCCACCGGGGCGCTCCGGTCCGGCAGGTTCGGTAGTGCCGGCATCCGAGCCTTCCGGTACCGAGGCTCGGTTGTCGCCCTTACCGACCGATTTGGCGAATCCGGTGGCCAGCTTGGCGCGCAGGATGTTGTCACCGATGCCGATCGAGCAGGTCAAACCCAATTCCGCTACCGCAGCACGGATCTCGCGCGCCAACGCCTCCGGGTCATCGGTATCCGCGGCGAGAAATGCCTCGTCCCAGCCGAGGACCTGTACCCGCACCGGAAACCGGCGCAACACCTCCATGACCTCGTCGGAGGCATCCTCGTAAGTCGTCATGTCCAAGGGCAGGAACACGCCCTCCGGGCATTTGCGCAGCGCCGCCCGCAACGGCATCCCGGCTCGCACACCGAAGGCCCGTGCCGGATAGGAGGCACAGGTGACCACCTTGCGTGCCTCGTGTGGATCACCGTTACCACCCACGATGACCGGCTGCCCGCGCAGCTCGGGGTGACGGCGGAACTCCACCGCCGCCTGAAACTGGTCGAGGTCGACATGCAGCAGCCACCTGGCCACAAGTCCGTTTGTACCGCACTGCACCGACAACCGGACGGAAAACGCAGGTAGAAGCGCGTTGCGATACTGCGGCAGTTGTTCGCTCCCGTCATCACCCGGTGCGCCCGGGCCGCATGAGGCAGCATGAGCAGGTGCATCCGCGCCGTAGGGAGAGGACCTGATTCATGCCGCAGCCCGGTTCTGCCGAAACCACCCGACCCGACAGCCCCGCCCTGACCCTCGAGCAGGCTCGAGCGGTGCTCGCGGCGCAACCGTTTGCCCAGCTGGTGGGCACCGACATCACCGAGTTCGAGGACGGCGCTGCCACATTGGTAGTCGAGGTGGGTGACGATCACGCTCAGCAGTTCGGCTTCGTCCACGGCGGCGTCCTCGCCTATCTGGCCGACAATGCCCTCACCTTCGCCGCCGGATCCGCCCTCGGCCCCAACGTCCTGACCGGCGGATTCACCATCAGCTATCTACGCCCGGCCCGGAGCGGACGGCTGCGCGCCCGCGCGAGCATCACCGACGCCACCCGGCGGCAGGCCGTGGCCCGCTGCGAAATCTACTGCGACGACGGCGCGACCACCACGTTGTGTGCGGTAGCTCAGGGCACCACGCGGATCGTGGAGCGAGAACTGTCCGGGCAGGGTGAACAGCCTCGATCGACGTAGAATTCGTACCTCACCTGTAAGAGGATGCGTGGATGAGCGAACCTTCCGAATCCGGCGGCGCAGATACTCCGGCACGTCAGCCGGCACCCGTAGTCCGGGTGACCGAGCATGAACGCGCCCAGGTCGTGCGGCAGTTACAGCTGTCACTGGACGACGGTTCCCTGGACCTGATGGAGCTGGACCGGCGACTGGCCACCGTTTACGCAGCGCAGTCCCGGGCGGAGCTGGAAGCTGTCACCTCGGACCTCCCGGTGGCCGTCGCATCGGAACCACTGGTATTGAGCGTGGCCAGCGGGTCGGTGCGCAAGGAGGGCCGGTGGGTGGTCCCGGCGGACATCACCGCGAGCACCGCTTCCGGCTCGATCCGGCTGGATTTCACCGAAGCCGTCTGCGCCGCACCGGTTGTCGAACTACACGCGGGCGTCGCCTCCGGGAGTATCCGGATCACCATCCCGCACGGCTGGCGGGTGAATGCGGACAACGTCGCCATCGTCAGCGGCAGTGTGAAGAACAAGGCGACCGAGCCGCCACTGCCCGGATATCCCACCCTGCGCGTGGACGGGTCGGTCGCGTCCGGATCCATCCGCATCGGCTACCCGAAACCGCCGCGCCGCTCGTTCCTGTCCTGGTTGCTGCGACGACCGCGATGAAGTAGACGGGCCGTCCCCACCAGGGGACGGCCCGTCTACTCGGAGATCAGGCGGTAGCCGCGAGAGCCTTACCGTCGTAAGCCGGTTCGGTGATCGGCTCGATGGCGTAGGCCAGGATGTCGGCCACGTCGGCGACGGGGCGAACATCCAAGGCGGACAGCACCTCTGCCGGCACCTCGTCCAGGTCGGGCTCGTTGCGGGCCGGAATGAACACGGTCTTCAGTCCGGCACGCTGCGCGGCGAGCAGCTTCTGCTTCACACCGCCGATCGGCAGGACCTGGCCGTTCAACGTGACCTCACCGGTCATTCCGACATCGCCACGCACCTGCCGGCCCAGGGCCAGCGACACCAGAGCGGTGACCATGGTGACACCCGCCGACGGACCGTCCTTGGGGACAGCACCGGCCGGGAAGTGGATGTGGATATTGCGATCCAGCACCTTCGGCTCGATGCCGATCTCTTCCAGATGCGAGCGCACGTAGGTCAATGCGATCTGCGCGGACTCCTTCATCACATCGCCCAACTGGCCGGTCAGGGTCAGCGAACGCTCGCCCTCGGAGCCGTTGGTCTCGATGTACAGCACATCACCGCCGGCGCCGGTCACCGCCAAACCCGTTGCCACACCGGGCACCGAGGTCCGTTCCACCGAGTCCGGAGTGAAGCGTGGCCGGCCCAGATAGTCCTTCAGATCACCCAAACCGATGGTCAGGTGCTCGGAAAGCACAGTGGCGCCGGACTCTTCGCGAGCCACCGTAGCGGGGGTCCCCGTCGGGCCGTAACCCAGTTCCGGGTCGTAACCCAGCTCCTGCGTCGAATCATCACGCGAGCCGCCGAACTCGTCCTGCGACAGCCGAGTTGCCGCCTTGCGCAACGCCTTCGCGACCAGCCGCTCCATCTGCCGCACTCCGGCTTCGCGGGTGTAGTTCGCCGCGATCTCCCGCAGCGCCTCGTCGGTGAACGACACCTCCTGCGCGGTCAGTGCATTGCGTTCCAGCTGCCGCGGTACCAGGAAGTCACGAGCAATCGCGACCTTGTCGTCCTCGGTGTACCCGTCGACCGTGATCAACTCCATCCGGTCCAGCAACGGGCCGGGGATGGTCTCCATGACGTTGGCGGTCGCGATGAACAGCACGTCCGACAGGTCGAGATCCAGATCCAGGTAGTGATCGCGGAAGGTGTGGTTCTGCGCCGGGTCGAGCACCTCGAGCAGCGCGGCCGCCGGGTCACCACGGAAGTCGGAGCCCACCTTGTCGATCTCGTCCAGCAGGACCACGGGATTCATCGATCCCGCCTCCTTGACGGCACGCACGATCCGGCCGGGCAAGGCACCGACGTAGGTGCGGCGGTGACCACGGATCTCGGCCTCGTCACGCACACCGCCCAAGGCGACACGCACGAACTTCCGGCCCAGCGCCCGCGCCACGCTCTCACCCAGCGAGGTCTTACCCACACCGGGAGGGCCGGCCAGCACCATCACCGCACCGGAGCCGCGACCACCGACGACCTCCAAACCGCGAGCGGCACGACGGGCGCGCACGGCCAGGTATTCGACCATGCGGTCCTTGACCTCGTCCAGCCCGTGGTGATCGGCGTCCAGTACAGCGCGTGCCGCCGAAATATCGGTGCTGTCGGTGGTTTTCACCGCCCACGGCAGTTCCAGCACGGTATCGAGCCAGGTCCGGATCCAGCCCGTTTCCGGGCTCTGATCGCTGCCGCGTTCCAGCTTGTCGACCTCGCGCAGCGCGGCCTCGCGGACGGAATCGGGTAGGTCGGCGTTCTCCACCCGGGTGCGGTAGTCGTCGGCACCTTCGGGCTCGCCCTCACCCAGTTCCTTGCGAATCGCGTTGAGCTGCTGGCGGAGCAGGAATTCGCGCTGCGACTTCTCCAGGCCCTCGCGCACATCTTCGCTGATCTTCTCGGTGACCTCGGCCTCGGCGATATGTTCCTTGGTCCAGTCGATCAGCGTGGTCAGTCGTGCTGCGGGGTCCGGGGTCTCGAGGAGCTGCCGCTTCTGCTCACCGGTCAGGTACGGCGCGTAACCGGCGGTATCGGCCAGATCCGACGGATCGGTCAGCCGGTTCACCACATCGATGACCTGCCAGGCCTCGCGCCGCTGCAGCACCGAGACAACCAAGCGCTTGTATTCGGTGGCGAGTTCCTTGGTCTTCTCGTCGACGGCACCGGTCTCGACCGGTTCGGCTTCCACCCAGAGCGCCGCACCCGGCCCGGTGACTCCGTGCCCGATCCTGGCGCGCCGCTCGGCCTTCAGCACCGCGGCCTGCGCCCCACCACGCATCCGCCCCACCTGCTCGATGGTGGCGATCACGCCGTAGGAGGCGTAACCCTCGTCCAGGCGCGGCGCGAGCAGCACCGAGTCCGAACCGGCAGCACGAGCCGCATCGATGGCGGCCTGCGCGGATTCGTCGAGTTCAACCGGGACGACCATGCCCGGCAGTACCACCGGGTCGGTGAGGAACAACACCGGCAGACGTTGTGAGGTACTCACAGATTCAGCCCCTTCCGAAGCGTGCCCTGGACTTTTCTGTTCGCCTCCAGGGTTGAGCGTTATCTACTCAACTACAAGGTGGGGTGAGTTGTTCCAGGCGGTTGTTCGCCGGGGGTGAACAGCACCGAGCGGCTATGGCGCGGGAACCGGGGCAGCCACACAACCTGATGCCGTACCGCGCAGTGGCCGGATGATCAGCTGCGCGGCAGTACGCCGACGAGCGACGCGGTGCACGCGGCCTGCAGGGCATCGCGCAACTCCAGGTTGAGCGCCCCGAGTGCAGGCTCGTCCGCGTAGGCGGCGAGGACACTGGGCGGCGGTGGCACATATGCCGACAGCGCACCCGCCGAGACCAGGGTCATCAGGCAGAACATCTGCGCATCCGCACCGAGCTCCGGCAGGTGCCGACCCACGATATCGACCATGGTCGCCAGCCGGGCGAGCGAGGAACGTTTATGCCGTTTGACCACCTCGACCGAGACGTTGCGCTCGAGGACGCCGCCCTGTGCGCCGAAAAGGTCACAGAGCACCACCCGTTCCGCCAGCGTCCGGCTGAGGATCTCGGCCAGCTGACGTGCCCGAGTGTCCTGATCCGCCTGTGCGTCCATGCCTGCAGCCAGTTCGTCGGTCAGTTCGGCCAGCCAGCTGCCCAGGAAGTCGTCGAGTAGTTCGAGCAGTACCGCCTCGCGCGACTCGAAGTACCGCAGGACGTTCGATTTGGCCAGTCCCACCCGCCGGCTGAGCTCATTGAGGCTCACCTCGGCGACCGGCATCTCCTCGAGCATGGCCGCGGCCGTGTCGAGGATCGCCCGACGGCGAACTTCCCGCTGCTCCTCGCTGCGCGCCCGCTGAAACGTCACCACCCCACCCTAACTTGAAGACCACCGGTCTCTTGACAATAGACCGATGGTCTCTTACGTTCGATCAATAACAGACCAGCGGTACTTAAGGAGCGAGCGATGAGCAAGAACTGGACCGAACAGCACATTCCCGATCAGCAGGGCCGGGTGGCGATCGTGACCGGCGCCAACACCGGGTTGGGTTTCGAGACTGCCCGCATGCTCGCCGCCCGGGGCGCCACCGTGGTTCTGGCCGTACGCGACGTCGAGAAGGGCACGCAGGCCGCGAGCCGCATGACCGGCGATGTCACCGTCCAGGCCCTCGACCTGACCCGCCTGGACTCGATCCGGTCCGCCGCGGCCGATCTGCGCGCCGCTCACCCGCGCATCGACCTGCTGATCAACAACGCGGGCGTGATGTACACGCCGAAGCGGACCACCACCGACGGCTTCGAGCTGCAGTTCGGCACCAACCACCTGGGCCACTTCGCCCTGACCGGGCTGCTACTGGACCGGCTGTTGCCCGTCCCGGCTCGCGCATCGTCACGGTCAGCAGCACCGGCCACCGCATCCGCGCCGCCATCCACTTCGACGACCTGCAATGGGAGCGGTCCTACAGCCGCATCGGCGCCTACGGCCAGGCCAAACTCGCCAACCTGATGTTCACCTACGAACTACAGCGCCGGCTCGCACCGCACGGCACCACCGTCGCAGTCGCCGCCCACCCCGGGATGTCGAACACCGAACTCGTCCGCAACGTGCCGCCCGTACTCCGTGCGCCGGTAACCCGTCTCGCACCACTGCTCACCCAGACACCCGCCATGGGCGCCCTCCCCACCCTCCGCGCCGCCACCGACCCGGCCGTCACCGGCGGGCAGTACTACGGCCCCGGAAACCGCTGGGAGATGAGGGGTTACCCGAAGCCGGTCAGCTCCAGCCCCGCCTCCCACGATGCAGCGACACAGCGGCGCCTGTGGGCCGTCTCCACCGAACTCACCGGGGTGCAGTTCCCCCTGGGCCCGGGCGGGCAATGAGGTTCGACCTACACCACCACAACCGCAGAATCATGCATAACATCGCGACGTGTGTTACACAGGGCACCGGTGGTGAGGAGGCGGTTGTGGAACGTCCGTATCGGCTGGTGATCTGGGGCCCGGGGGATATGGGTGGACGAGCGTTGCGGGCAGCGCTCGAATCGCCCGAATTCGAGGTGGTGGGGGTGAAGGTTTTCAGCCCGCACAAGCACGGCAGGGATATCGGTGAGCTGGCCGGCCTGGCGCCGGTCGGGGTGGCAGCGACGACGTCGAAGGCGGAAATCCTCGCGCTCGATGCCGATTGTGTGGTGCATACTCCGACCACTCCGGCGTTGATCCAGGGGGCCGATTCCGATGTGATCGAGCTGCTGGAATCCGGGAAGAATGTGGTTTCTGCTGCGTCGTACCACAATCCGTCGATGCCGACCTGGCTGTCGCAGTCGCGGAGCCCACTGTCGGTGCTGCGCACGGTATCGAAGATGAAGGTCACCGGGGACGCGTTCGGCGCACAGTTGCGCCCGGCACTGCAGGCGGTGCGGGCCACGATGGCCACGGTGGATGCCGTCCCGCTGCGGCCACTGCGACCGGTGCTGGAACGGCTGGCCGGGCCGATCGTCGACCGGGCGTTGCCGCGCCGGGCACTCGGCAGCCGGCTGCAGCAGGCCTGCCGCACCGGCGGCGTATCGCTGCACGGGACGGGACTGCATCCGGGCCTCATGGTCGAACAGTTGTTGTTGCGGATGGCGGGGCTGCTCGACGAGGTCACCGAGGTGAGCTTCCTCGAGGTGGGCGATCTGTCGGCCGCACCGGACGGCATGTGGGGTGGCCTGGAAAGCCTCGGGTTCGGAACGCCTTTGCAGGCAGTGGATTCCGACCATGCCATCGGACTGATGCAGCATTTCTACTTCGACGGGGTCCTGGCGAATGTCGCGCACGCACTGTTCGGTGCGGGGCCCGAGCAGGTGCGCGTCGAGCGACACATCTATCCCGTCCCGGCACGGGTGCGGGTCGCCGCGGGCGGAACCGTGATCGAACCCGGCAGCGTCGGGGCCATCCATATGACCTATCGCGGTTACCTCGGCAACCGGCTGTTCATGACCAACTCCGAATGCTGGCACGTCGGCGCGGGAAACGCCCACCTGGGACCCGATCATCCGCACAGCCTGTCCGGCGGACATGTGATCACACTCGACGGTAGTCCGATGCGGGTCGAGATGCGCAACGAGATGGACGACGAGGCCTACAGTGCGGACTGGTCCGCGGTCACCGATATCTCGGTGCGCGCGATGCTGAGCGCGGTACCCGAATTGTGCGCTGCGCCAACGGGAGTCGCGACTCCCGAGCTGGCGCCCCGCTATCGGCAGGAGAACGTATGAGCAGCTCGATCCTCCCCGTCGCCGTGCTCGGTACCGGACCGCTGGCCGACCGTCTCGGCCGCCGCATCGACGCGCGCCCGGACCTGACCTTCGCCGGTCACTTCAGCTCCCCGCAGGCGCTGCCGGTCGAGATCGGATGTGCCTGCTACACACCGGGACTCGATACGAACGGCAGTGATCCTACGGTCCTGCTCCACCTGCTCGAAACCGGCGTGCACGTGGTCTCGGCCTTCCCGCCGGCAGCGCTCGGCGACATCCGCGCCGCCTGTCACACCGGCAACTCCACCTTCCACGCGACCGGATTCCCCTCCGTCCTCGCGGCCCGCATCACACGTTCGCTGTCCGAGATGACCAGCGAGATCCGTCGCGTCGAACTCGAGGAGGAACTCAGTCTGCCGCCGACCGGCGTGTATCCGTGGAATTCCCTGGCCCGGACCGGAATCGGCAGCCACGACACCGCGCAGGCGAAGGCCGCCGCGGCGGCCGCGGCCGGCTACTACGAAGCGGGCCTGCGCGTGCTGGACACCGCCGTCTTCGGCGCCACCGGGGCAGACGAGCAGCCGACGCTATCGGTCCGAGTCCGTACCACCGACGACGGAACCGTCGACGCGATCATCATCCAGCGCGATCTGGGGAAGCGATTGAGCTACCGCTCGACCTGGTCCGCGCGGACGAACAGCGCAGTGCCCCTGCGGTATCGGTTCACCACGTCCACCGCTGCCGCGCGCGGCACCACCACGGTCGACTTCCACGACACCGAGGGTGTGCATCCGGCGGACCAGTTGACCTCCGTCGGCCTGCTCGACGCGGTGCGGCCGATCCACAACAGCGAGCCGGACATCGTCCACCGGGACCTGTCGATCACCGCCCTGAAACCCGACCCCCGCCTGTGAGGTGAGGGCCGCGGCTCACCTTCGCCCGGGCCGGCGATCCGGTCGGCCGGCGATCAGATCCTCGTACAGTTCGCTGAGGTCCAGGGAATCGTCGGGGCTCGGGCCGGTGCGGATGTGGTCGACCTGGTCGTGCAGCGCTTCCATCGTCTCGTCCAGCCTGGTAGCCACCTCGGCGGCCTGCGCCAGATCGGCGCGCAGGTTCGGCGGGACCTCGCCGCGGTACTTGTAATAGATCTTGTGCTCGAGGCTGGCCCAGAAATCCATGGCGATGGTGCGGATCTGGATCTCCACCGGTATCTGTTCGGTGCGGTCGGCGCGGAACACGGGGATCGAGACGATCAGGTGCAGACTCTGGTACCCGTTCGGTTTGCGGTCGGTGATGTAGTCGCGTTCTTCCAGAACGGTGATGTCCTGCTGGCGGGCCAGCACGTCTCTGATCTTGCGGATGTCGGAGATGAAGCTGCACACCACGCGCACCCCGGCGATATCGAGCACATTCTCGCGAATCGAGGTCACGTTCATCGCGTAGTTCTTGCGCTGGACCTTCTCCAGCACGCTTTCGATCGTTTTGAGCCGGGAGCCGACATGTTCGATCGGGTTGTACTCGTGGGTGTTGGCGAAATCCTCACGCAGGATATTGATCTTGGTGGTGATCTCCTCGATCGCGAACTTGTAGCTGAGCATGAAGTTCGCGAACCGTTCCCGGAGCAACAGGACGTCGTCGATATCCACCGGGGCGCCGTTTCGAGGCGGGAGGTCTGCGGTGCTGCGGGTCGAATTCAACGGGTCCATCGACTCCATTGTGCCTGCGTATTCGCCGTCGGCGCCGGTGAGACGGTGTCCGGCGGGTGTGTACTGCCTTACACTCGACCGCGTGTCGAGCGCCTCTCCCTCTGCCCCGGTCCCGATCGGTGGCCACCGGGCGCGGTGGCAGCCGCACAACGACGAGCGGCGTGAACGAATCGTCGCGGCGCTGATCGAACTGCTCGAGGAGTCCGCGCCCGGCATCGAAGTGCCGATGCAGCAGATCGCGACGCGGTCGGGGCTGGCGAAATCGGTGGTGTACCGGCAGTTCTCCGGGCGAGACGAATTGGATCGACGGGCACGCAGCACGGTCAGCGCGCAGTTCGTCGCCACCATCGATACCGCACTGGATATTCACGACGGCTCGATCCATCAGATCCTGCATCGCACGGTGGCCGCGGTCGTGGACTGGATCGCCGAACATGCCCGGCTCTACGACTTCGTCCGCACGGGCCCCGCGGTGGGCGATCCCGACGACGTCGATGCGTTGAGCAGCATCAAGAACACCATCGCGGCCCGCAGCCGCGTCCTGGTCACCAGCTTGGGCGGGGAAGTGGGGGTGGTGGACGAGCCGACCATCGACACCATGACCTTCGCCATCGTCTCGATGACGGAGGCCACGGTCAGTCGCTGGGCGCGTGATCCCGACCCGCTGCTGACCCGCGACCGGCTGATCTCCGAGGTCGCGAGCTATGTGTGGAGTGTGCTCGACGGCGCGGCCCGCGCCCAGGACGTGACGCTGGATCCGCAGATGCCGCTGCTCGAGCTGATCGAATCGCTGGCCCGGCGACGTGAGCCGCCCGATCAGGCGGCCAGCCGCTCCATTAGCGATCCGACGATCGGCAGCTGAGTGACCGCTGGGCGGCGCCGCTGGGGTTCACTGCGATACCGCGACGGCTCACCGTCGATCTTCATCAATGTCCACAGCGCCCGCGTCACCGGATTCATCAAACCCAGATCGCCGGCCAGTTTCCGCATATCGCCGAAATAGCCCGCGAGGATACGACGCGAGGTCGGTGAATCCCAGAACGCCTCGTCGATGACCTCGCGCGGAATGTCGAATTCCCGCGCGAACGAGCGCGGCGGCGCCATGATCTCACCGGCCAGCCAGCGCATGGCCAGCGGAAATGCCACCCCGCACAGTGCGGTATTCACCCGGCCCATGCGCTCGACATGCGATGTCAGGAACTCTCCGGCGAAGCCGATGTGGCGGGCCTCCTCGGCGATATGGATCTGCATCACCCGGCGGACCACGGGCGGTATCGTGTCACCCTCGCGGATCAGCGCCTTCTGATAATGATCGATGGGTTCCTCACCACCGAGGATGCCGATGAACAGAATGGCGTGGACATATCCGCCCGCCACCCCGATATAGGGCGAGAGCACCCGGAACAGCGGCCGCATCCCCGGCACATCCACCCCGATGCGATTCACCAGCTCCTGGAACATCTGGATGTGGTTGCACTCTTCGGTCATCTCGTGCAAGCAGTAGCGGAACTCCGGCGACCCGTTGGGGAGCTTCATGATGTACTGCAGCATTCCGCGGATCAGGATGCTTTCGAAGGCCGAACCCACCTTGATCACGTTTGCGGTGCGCCATTTACCGATCTCGATCCGGCGCTGCAGCGGCTGCGACCGATACCACTCGGTGGCGCCGAGTGGATCCAGTTCCGGTGACAGTACCCAGCGCGGATCGTCGGGATCCATGGCCATTTCCGGGGCGTCCCAATCGATGTCCAGATAGGGATCGAACTTTCGATGGACCGATCCCTCGGACAGGATCGCCAGTGATTCACGGTATTCCGACAGCGTCATCGATGTCTCCTCACTCTGCGGGCCACCGCAGCCGTTCCGCACACCGGCGGCACGACCGCTCGGTGACCGACACCACAGGGGTGATACCTCCAGAGTATATGGGACTCGTGGTCCCACACAATCCCCACGAAATCCTCGAGCGGGACTATTTCTCCCCGCCGACCAGCACAGCTACCGCCCCGCCGCGTTGACACCGTTCGGCACCGGTGAGAATGTGAGTGACCCAGTCGTTCACAAAGCTCGCGCGGTGCAAGGGGGATCCTCGATGGCGGTAGTCGCCGGCGGCGTGTTCGTCGACTGGGAACAGCTGACCGGCCAATCCAAATTCGTCGTGGATCTGATCAGTTTCCCGATCTTCAGCGCCGCGGCCGGTTGGCTCACGAACTGGACCGGCGTTCTGATGCTGTTCTGGCCGTTACGTTTTCGTGGCATCCGGATTCCGGGACTGCAGGTGCTGTACCCGTACTTCCCGCGCCGGGTGCAGGTGTTGCCGACCTTCTCCGGCGACGGCAGACAACTGGGTTTCCAGGGGTTCATTCCGGCGCGCGCCGAGAAGATGGCGAGCATCTGCGTCGATATGGCGATCATGCGGATCGGCAGTCCACGCGATTTCATCCACGAACTCGATCTGGAAGCAGTCGCCGACTATATCGCCGAGCGGGCGCACGAACAGCTGCCGGAGATCGTCGACGAGGTGATGTACCGGGAGAATCCGGAATTGTGGCGGGCGGTACCACGCCCGGCGAAACAAGTCCTCTACCAGCGCATCGATCGCGAACTCCCGAAGCTGTGCCGGCGCGGATTCGAACAACTCGGCGACAATGTCGATCAGCTGATCGATATCAAGAGCTTCGTGATCCGTTATCTGCGGGCCAATCCGGAGATCCTGAAGGACCTCACCACCACCATCGCAGCGCCGGAACTGCGTTTCATGGTGCGCATCGGCCTGCTGGGCGCACCCTTCGGCGTGCTGCTGGCGCTGTATATGCATGTGCACGACAGCATTCCGGTGATCGGCTGGATTCCGGGCTGGCTGGTGGTGCTGGCCGCGTCCGCGACGATCGGCGTGCTGGTGAACATGATCGCGATCAAGATGGTGTTCGAGCCGGGCGATCCGCAGCCGCGCTACAAATACCTCTGGCGCCAGGCCCTGCTGGCGAAACGTCAGCCCCAGGCCGCGGCCGATCTGGCCCACATTCTGGCGTACCAGGTGCTGTCGCTGCCGAATCTGGCCGCCGAACTGCTCGACGGGCCCAACGGTGACAAGACCCGTCAGTTGGTGGAACATCTGATCGCCGACGAGATCCGCACTCAGCTCGGTCCGACCCGGTCGGTGGTGCGCGCCGCCTTCGGCGCCCGGCAATTCGACAATCTGCAGGTGGGGGCGGCCGGCGCGGCCGTGAGTCTGGCACCGAGCCTGGTACAGGACGAGGCCTTCGCACTGGTCCAGGCCGATAAGATCGACGGCTTCGCCGCCGGGAAGTTGAAACAGCTCACCCCCGGCGAATTCATGGAGATGTTCTACGCCTCGGTGGAGCAGGACGCCTGGCTGCTGTACCTGCACGGCGCCGCGCTCGGCCTGATGGTGGGCAGCATCCACCTGCTGCTCTTCGGCTGGTGACAAATACAAGCACGCATGCTTGCATTTTTTTTCGGGCGTTGCCATGCTTTCGGGCATGGCTGACCTAGAGGCGCTGCTCGACGACTTCGAGGCCGAATGCGCGGACCTGGACCGTCTGGTCGCGCCGCTGGTTCCGGCCGGGTGGACGCAGGAGACACCCGCTCCGGGCTGGACCATCGCCCACCAGATCTCCCATTTGACCTGGACCGACGAGGTATCGACGATCGCGGCCACCGATGCCGCCGTATTTGCCGAGCTGCTACGCGAGGCAACCACCAGGATCGCGACCTTCGTGGACGACGCAGCTGCCGAGTTGGCGACGACACCGGCGCCGGAACTGCTCGAGCGATGGCGCCGAGGCCGGGCTGGTTTGGCACAGGCGCTGCGCGCGGTGCCCGCCGGGACCAAACTGCCCTGGTTCGGCCCGCCGATGAGCCCGATGTCGATGGTCAGTGCCCGGCTGATGGAGACCTGGGCGCACGGCCAGGACGTGGCCGACGCGCTCGGTGCGGTGCGGGTGCCGACCGCGCGACTACGCAATATCGCCCACATCGGCGTGCGGACCCGGGACTTCGCCTACACCGTGCACGGGCGCCAGGCTCCGGCCGCTCCGGTGCGCGTGGAGTTGACCGCACCCGACGAATCACTGTGGTCCTGGGGACCGGCGGAGGCCGCACAACGTGTCACCGGACCGGCGCTGGATTTCTGCTTGCTGGTCACGCAGCGGCGGCATCGCGATGATCTCGCACTGGTCGCGACGGGCGCCGATGCCACCGAATGGCTGACCATCGCCCAGGCCTTCGCGGGACCGCCCGGGGGCGGACGAGACAGCGGGCAATTCAGCTGAAACCGCAGGTCGGGAGGAAGAGCGGGCGAGCGTCGGCTCCGGGTGCGCTGTGCTTATGGCCGACCGGACGCCATTGGCCGGAGGTCTTGAATCGCAGCTCGACGCCGACGCTCGCCGGCTCCCACCAATTACCCCTGGCGGACTCGGGACAAACCTCGGAGTTGTGATCTCGGTCGCAACGTCGCGGCGCCGGGGCGCCTCGGCCGCGTAGCCTCGTGGTACGCCATGACCTTCAACGGTGCGGGTCGCGTACGAGGGGAACGAGGGGATAGGGAGGCCGCACCGTTATGTCTCAGTCCGCGCAGTCCCGGCCCACCGGGCAAATTCTGCAATACACCGCCGTCGTGTTCGCCGGTATGGCCAGTATCGGCCTCACCGTCGCCGCCGGAACCTATGTCGTCAATCAGATCGGTGGTTCCCATTCGGTGATGTCCTCCGGTGGTCGCCACCAGGCAGCCGTTCCGGAGTTCGATCCCGGCCGTCCCGAGACTCGGGTACCGGTCGTCACCGCTGGGAACTGGGAGTCGGCCGCGGGGTACCGCGAGCTACCGGCTTCGTTCACCGCCCCGGCGGTGCCCGCGGATCGCGGCGAGGCGCACCCACCGGCACCCGTACGGACGCCGATATCGACGCCGGCACCGCAGAGCGCCGAAAGCCCTACCGGTACTGCGGATCCGGCGGGCCTCGGTGGCCGTCTCGCATTGTCCGAGGAGACCTATGTCGACGCGAATGTATCCAGGACACAGCAGCATTCGATCACGCTCACGATCGGGGCCAATCTGCCCGGTACCTTGGGCAATTCCGCCGATACCGGCACCGGCACCGAGGAGTCACCGGGTGACCGCACCACCGGGTTCCGTACCGACATCGACGTGCACACCGGCGAAATCAGTGTCTCGGTGAGTGACCCGCCGACGGGTCGCCACGAGATGCGTATCGAGCGGAACACGCTGCCGGCACCGGTTCCGGCCGAGCAGCCGCAACAGATCGGGCAGGATGGGAGCCCGCTGGCGTAACCCACCGCGGCGCCGAACGATCTCCCCGTCCTCGACTGCTCGCGTGCACGCTACCCAGTGGTAACCATTCAATAAAGAGGATATTTGTAGTACTTTTGTGGCAGCCGTGGAACAGGGAGGGGCCGATGGGCCACATCAGGTACGCGAGCGATGTCGGGGCTCCGGTCGAGGTGGCTTTCACATACACCGACAACCACCTGTTCGTACCGGAGTGGATGTTCGGTGTCGCCACATTCGAGCCGGTCGGCGATGCCGGCCACGGTCCGGGCGCGATTTACGTCGCGACCGTCCGGCTCGGCCCGTGGAAGATCCCGCTGGAATGCGAGATCTCCGATTACCGCCGGAATGCGGTCATCGGGTACACCCTGCGCAGGCGCCGGCCGGGGAAGGTGGCGCCTGCGCAGGGTGCGGCACTCGCTACGCTGACACTCCGATTCGACCCGCTCGGCTACGGCCGCTCGGTACTGACCTCGGAAGCCGACTATCCGCCGTTGCGCCGCCCGACCGGCGCAATCGCCTCCGGGATCGTCGACAAACTGGTCCGGACGGCGGTGCGTCGCAGCGAGTCGCAATTGCGCAGGGAGATAGAGGAATTCCACGGTACCGATCTTGTCGGCCGGATTGCGTAGGGTACCGGGCATGATCATCGTGAGCACCGACGGATCCTGCCTGCGTAATCCCGGCGGCGCCATCGGCTGGGCGTGGGTCGATCATCAAGGCGGTTCGGCGAACGCGGGCGCGGCCTCGGGCACCAACCAGGTAGCGGAGCTACGTGCGGTTCTGGAGGCGATCCGCGCCCATCCCGGTTCCGAGCCCCTGTTCATCGAGAGCGATTCGCTCTACGCGATCAAATGCGCGTCCGAGTGGTTACCCGGTTGGCGGCGCAACGGCTGGCGCACGGCCACCGGTAGTGCGGTGAAGAATGTGGAACTGGTCCGGTGGATCGACCACGCCATCGCCAGCAGGCCCGGCCCGGTGCGTTTCCGGTGGGTGCGCGGGCACGTGGGGAACTACTTCAACGAGCAGGCGGACAAGCTCGCCGGTGAGGCGGCACGGGCCGCGGCCGCCGCCTCGGATGCCGCACCGAACGCCGTCGACGATCTGCCACCGTTGCCCACGGGCATGCGGGTCGCACCACCGGTGCGGCGCAAGCCCTCCCCGAAACCGGCACCCGACACGATGACCGACACCGCGGTGACCACGCCGCTCACCACCGTCCCCGGCCCCGCGGCACCCACGAGCCCGGCGCCGAAGAAACGCCCGGATACCACGGACACTCTCACCCTGTTCTGAATCCGGCGCGCACCTGCGAGCCAACCGAATTGCTTCCGGCGGTGGTGTTTCGACCCACCGCCGGAGGCGCCCCGTGCCGACGCAGGCGGGATCCGGTACGACTCAGTTACCCGGCCCAGGGGCCGGTGCCGGCTGACCACCGTCGGCCTGCGGGGTGGCCGGACCGGGTTGTGCCGCACCCGGAGCTGCGGCGGCCGGACCGCCCATTCCCTTCGTCACCGGGGAATCGAACTTGGCGACCAGCCATTTTCCGTCGTGCTTCTCCATATGAGCCACACCGGGAATGGTCATGGTGCTCGGCTGCGGCACGACCTGGTTGGTCTGCTCCTGGGTGATCACTAGGACGACGTTCGCCTCGGTGTCGTTACCCGACTCCCAGGCGCAGTGGATTTCGTCGAGCTTCGACTTGGCCTGCACCTTCTCCATCGCCTGCTGCAGCGTCTCCTGCGCATCGGTGAAGAATTTGCCCCACTCGCCGGTCGACTTCTCGTCGACAGCCTTGAAGTAGGCGCCCAGATCCTTCGCGTCGTAGCTCGCTACGGCCTTACCGAAGTCGCACGCCGCCCGGGTCGAGTCGTCGCGGGCATCGAGCTGCCCCTGGCGATCGTCGGCCTTCATCCAGAAGGCCGCCACCGCGGTGATCGCGGCGACCAGCACCACACCCGCGGCAAACGCCGAGATGATCGGAACCCACGGGGTCTTCTTGCCGGAAGGCGGTGGGGACGGGTAGGAGGCGGCGGCCGCCGTGGAGGCCGACCCGGAAGCCGGCGGTGGAGCGGTCGGAAGCTTCACCGTCGCATCGGCATCGGCATCCGTCGCCTTCGCGGAGCCGCCCGCAGCGCCGATCTCGGCCTTGTCGGCCTTTTCAGCCTTCCCGGCTTTCTCGGTCTTCCCGGCGTCGTCCGCCTTCACGGTGTCCGCGGCCTCGCTGTCGGCGGCCTTACCTGCGGCATCGTCCGACGAGTCCGATTCGAACTTGACCGTTGCGTCCGCGGCGGTGCCTTCTTGCGCCGCATCGGCCTGCTCGGCCGACGTGGCTTCGTTGTTCGCCTTGTCCTTGGCGGTGTTGTCGTCATCGGACATGAATCGATCTGTCACCTTCCCAGCGTGGCCGTACCACGCCGTATGTTTTCGGCCACTCTACTTATCGCACCGGTTTCGGCGTCCGGGCATTCGGATCGGCGCCGGACGGCATCTGCGCTCCGTTGTTCGGAACGTCCGGCCGGGGTGCGTTCGCCGAACCACGGATCTGCTGGTCCGGCGGCGGGTTCGTGCAGTAGTTCCACTTCGGCAGGCTGCCGTCCGTCGCCACAGAGGGTGCGACCGGCGTCGTCGAGTACTGGCAGTAGGGTCGAGGCCAGATATCGATGATCGTATAGAACTCTCCGTCATGTGCTGGGACGCCCAGCGCGGCGCTACCGGTGACCAGCGACGGGAACAAGGCGCGCAGGGCCGGCAAGCGCAGCTGCGCGGCCCTGGTCATCGCGACGAAATTGGTCGCCAGGCTGGTGATCGGATCCGCGGTCTTGTCCAGCGTGGCACCCAGCGCCTGCATCTGCCCCGGAGCCTGATCGAGGACCTTGCGGAGCTCGTCGTTGGCATTGTTGAACTGAGTGAACAACGTCGACGAATTGTTGGTCAGGGTAGTCAGATCGGGTTGCGCATTGGCAGTGGTGGAGGCGATAACCTGCAGATTCTTCAACAGGTTCGCGGTCTGCGGGAGCAGATTGTCCAGTCCCGCCGTCACCAGGCTCAGCGCGTCGATCATATTGCGCAACTGATCCGGGCCACCGCTGAGCGCGACGTCGAATTCGTTGAGAATCGTGCTGAACCGGTCGGGATCGATCTGGTCGAAGAATCCGCTGGAGTTCTCCAGCACCTCCGACACCGGCGTCGGAGTCTTCACCTTCTCCGGATCGAACTGGACCACCGAGCCATCGGTCAGGAACGGGCCGTGATCGGTTTCGGGCCGGAAGTCGATGTACTGCTCGCCGGCGGCCGACAGCGCGTGCACGTACACCGCGGTAGCGGTCGGGATGCGGTAGCGACTGTCGATCTGTGCCTCGGCGGCGATCGACGAGCCGTGCCCGGCCAGATCGATCGAATTCACCTTGCCGATGCGGAATCCGCGCAGGGTGACATCGTTACCCGGCTGCAGCCCGCCGGAACGATCCAGCGCGACGGTGACCGTGTAGGTCTGGCGCAGCGGATTGACCCGCATGACATTGATCGCCAGATACGAGGCACCGACCACGAAGATCGCCACCAGCCCCAGGGCCGACAGCAGTAGCTTGTGTCGAAGCAGCCAGCTCATCGGTGGCCCCCTGTCACTCGGCCGTAGACGATCTGCAGCACCTGGATCAGACTGCCTGCCATGTCCTGCACATCACGCTCATCCCACAACTTGCTGTGTGGCGGATCGGTGATCAGACCCGCATCGAGCTGGGTCAAGGTCGCAGCGACGGCGAGCGTATTGCCCTTGAACGAGGCATCGGTCTTGGGCCTGATCTCGTGCATCGCATCCAGCATCGGGCCGAAGTCGGCGCGCGACTGCGACAGTGCCGCCATCAGCTTGTGCACATTGTCCAGCAGCCCGGCCAGCTGATCGTGACTGGTGTCGGCGTAATCGCCCAGTGCCGCACTGGTTGTGGAGATCTTGGCCAGCAGATCACCGATCTGCTTGTTGTTCTCGGCAATCGCGCCGATCATCTGCGGGAGGGTGTCGGCCACCTGGCCCAGCTGCTGATGATTGGCTTCGATGGTGTTGGTCAGTGCGTCGAAACCGTTGAGGACGCCGTCGATTCGATCGCTGTTGGCGTGCAGCGTGGTGGTGACGCTGGTCATCTGCCTGATCAGATTCGCCAGCTGCTCGGGCCGGCCACCGACCACCGAATCCAGTTCGGAGGTCAACTTGGTCAATGCGGCCACACCACCGCCGTTGAACAACAACGACACCGAGAGCAACAGCTCCTCGACGGTGGCGCCCGCCGAGGTGTGATCGATGCCGATGGTGTCGCCGTCCTGCAGCGCCTGCGTCGTATCGGCGGTCGCGGGCTTCGACAGCGCGACGAAGACATCACCCAGCGGGGTCGCCTGCCGCAGTTCCGCATGCGCGTCGGCCGGCAGCGAGATGTCGGAGCGCACATCCATATCCACGATGGCTTGGTAATTCTTCGTCTCGATATGGGTGACCACACCGATATCGGAGCCGCCGATCTTCACCTTGGCCTGGTCGGGCAGGTTGAGTGCGTTGTCGAATACCGCGTGCAGGGTGTAGGTCTCACCCGACTGCCCGGGTTCGGGCAGCGGCAGCGACTCCACCGTGAGCCCACATCCGGAAGCCGCCACCGTGGCCGACACTCCGAGGGCCAGCCAGGTGCGTCGCAGGCGCGTCGATACTGTCATTTCGTCAGTCCCAACAGTGCGGCGGTCAACCCGAGGTCGGGTCCGAAATCCTCGATCTTGCCGGTGCGGCAGCCGTCCGACTTCATCTGGATCCGCTCGCAGAACAGACTGACGATCTCACCGGAGAGCGCGGTACCGAGTACCGCATGCAGGCGAACGAAGCCCCGGTTCGGGTCCATCGCCCCCTCGATGTTCTGCAGCAGCAGTGGTGCCACATCGACGGTCTCGATCACGCCGGCGGCGTTCTGCCGCAGTTGCGCGGTGACATTGGTGAGCCCGGTCAGGCTGTCGGCCAGCTGATCCTGGTACTGGCTGAACACGCCGCTGGTATTGGTCAGGAAGCTGTTGAGCTGGTCGAGCGTGGCCTGCAGACCCGGCGCCTGTTCGGCCAGCAGCGAGGTCATCTGGGTGACCTTGTTGCTGAAGTCGCGCACCGACTGGTCGTTGTCGGCCAGCATCGTGGTCAGCTCGTTGAGCTTGATGATGATGGTCGAGATGGCGTCCTTGTTGTCCACGCCGACCTTCAGCGCCCCCGACAATGCCTCCAGGGTGTCGCGGATCTTGGCACCCTGACCGTTCACCATGTCGTAGAGCAGGGTTCCCGACAGCGGCCCCTCGGTCTGGCCGGGTGCCGGCTTCAACGCCGCGGTGAACTGGTCGATGGTCTTGATCATCGTGTCCAGCTCCACCGGGGTGCGGGTCTGCTGCACGGTGAGATGCGTATTGTCGGGCAGCTTGGGCCCGCCGGTGTAGCGCGGCGTCAGCTCGATGTGCCGGTCGGTGACGATCGACGGCGAGATGATCGCAGCCATCACGTTTTTCGGGATATCCACATCGTTGTTCACGGTCATGTGGACCTCGACGTACTCGTCCTTGGGAATGATCTTGTCGACCTTGCCCACCTCGAGACCGAGCACCGTGATCGGGTTCCCCTCGAACACACCGGCGATATTGCGGAAATCGGCGGTGATGTGGGTGGCACCGCCGGTGGCGTTGCGCACCGAATCCGGCATCACCGAACAGTTTCCGACGACCAGCGCGGTCGCGCCGATGACCACCGCCTTGGTGGCTCGTGAGAGCCACCGCCGGGTGGGCATCGTGAAGGTCGGTTTGGTCGGTTTCATCCCTGGCACCCCTCGACCACTCGCGCGAAGCACAACCAATTGTCCGGGAACAGCCACGGCAGGCCGACCTCACCGTAGGGGCCGTTACCCAGCACATTGTTGAACTGCCGAACCGCGACAGGCATGATCTGCAGCAGCCGGTCCAGGTTGTCCTTGTTCTTCTGCAGACCCTGCGCCATCGTGTCGAGCTGCTGGATGGTCGGGCCCAGCTGGTTGTTGTTCTCCGCACCGATCTGCTGCAACTGTTTGGTCAGCGTCGCGACATTGTTCAGCAGCTGCGTGATCAGGTTCTGCCGCTCCATCACCCGGCCGGCGATGGCCTCGCCCTGGGTGATCACCAGCAGCACGCTGTTGCGGTTGTCGGCGAGGATCTTGGTGACCTTGTCGAGGTCCTGCAGCAATCCCGCTACCTGGTCGCGGCGATCGTTGATGGTCTTGGCCAGCGCACCGACACTGTCGAGTGCCTGCGCCGTCAGTTGCGGCGAACCGTCGATCTGATCACCGAGTACCTGCAGCGATTCGGCGAGCTTACCGGTGTCGAGGGCCTCGAACTTCGGGGTTCCGATCTGCACGACATCGGCCAGATCGTAGGGAACCTTGGTGTTGGACTTGTGAATTCGATTGTCGGGCAGTCCTTTACCGTCGCCCGGATCCAGATCGATGTAGCGGGCCCCCAGCAGGGTCGCCATCTTGATCGAAGCCCGGGCGTCACGGCCCAACTTCACGTCGTTGTTCACCTGCAGGGTGATCAGCACGTGGTCACCTTCGAGCTTCGCACCGGAGACGGTACCGACATCCACACCCGCGACGTTGACCTTGTCACCGGATTTCACCCCGGCGGTCTGCACGAATTCGGCCTGGATATCGCGGGTCCCGACGCCCAGCTGCTTATAAGCACTGGAAACCACCAGCAGCACCACGATCAGAACCGCACCGAGGATTCCGAGCCAGAAGAAGCGGTTGCTCTGGAACCGGTTCTTCATCCTTTTACCGAAATTCGTCATGGCCGGCACACCGCCGAATGCGAATTGCCACCGATCTGGTTGAACAGCCCACGCGGGAACAGCACTCCGTAGAGCGAGACGTCCAGGCTGCACACATATGCGTTGGCGAAGGCGCCGTCCTGGGTGAACTTACCGACGTTGGTCAGAATGCCCGGCAGGTCGATCGCGGCCTGATCCAGTTTTGCACCGTTGTCGATCAGCATCGTCAGCGCACTGCTGGTGGAACTCTGCGCCTGGGCGAGCTTCGGCTGCACCTGACCGAACATATTCACCAGGGAGCCGGTGGCATTCGCGATCTGCACGGTCGACGCCTGCAACGACTGGCCCTGATCGTAGAGCCCGCCGATCAGCGCACGGGTCTGAGTCACCAGTGTCTCCAAGTCGTCACCTCGTTTCGCCAACCCGGACATCACGGCCGACAGGTTGGTGATCACGTCGGACAGAATCGCATCGCGGCGCTGGAAATCACCGGCCAGTGCCGCAGCCTGAGTGATGAACGAGCTCAGCGACACCCCGTCACCCTGCAATGCCTGGATGAAGGTGTTGGACAGATTGTTGACCTGCTCGGGCTTCAACGTCTCGAACAGCGGCTGGAATCCGTTGAGTAGTCCGGAGATATCGAACGACGGCTCGGTGCGCTGCACCGGAATGGTGGCGCCGCTACGCAGTTGGGAATTGTCGCCGTTATCGCCCGGAGCCAGCGCCACATAACGCTGTCCGATCAGATTCTGGTATCGGACAAGGGCTTTGGTGTTGCCGAACAGCGACTGATCACGCTGCACGATGAACTGCACCTTGGCCTCGTGCTGGCCCTCGAGATCGATGCCGGTGACCTTGCCGACGCGGACCCCCGCCATCCGGACGTCATCACCCTCACGCAGGCCGAGAACATCGGTGAATACCGCCGAATAGGTGTTCGTGGAACCGTGCACCGTGCGCGCCAGCGTGTTCCAGATGACGACGGTGACCAGTACCGAAACGATGGCGAAGATGCCGAACCCGATCAGCGGTTTGCGAATGCTCATCAGACGGCACCGCTTTCGGATACTTGCAAAGTTCCACCCCTCAGGATCGAGCTCAAGAACATGTATTCGGCGGTCGTGGGCGCACGGCCGAGAATGGCCTGCATGGCGTCCCGGCCCGTGTAGTACGCGATCGGCCCGGCGTTGGGCTTCGGCTGATCCGCGGCCGGTTCCGGCTGCGGAGCCGGGGCGGGTGCGGGGGCAGGGGCGGCAGGCACCCCCGGCAGGCCTGGAATAGGCGGAATCAGGCCCGCCAGTGGTGTTCCCGCGAACGGGTCACCCGGTGCCGGAGCCTGCTGTGGGGCCGGTGCGCTGTCACCGGAGGTGAGCCCCGGAATCATGGGCAGGCCGGGAATCGGGGGCAGGCCGGGCAGGCCCTGTGCCGAATCCAGTGCGTGCGGCTGCAGCGACGGCGTCGGTGGGCCGACGTCGGTGATCTCCGGTGCGGTTGCACAGCTGGGACCGGCGAGCTCACCGTAGGTCGGGCAGTTCGACCGGTCGTAGGGCTTGTACGGCGTGAGGGTGATGCCGAGGTTCCACACCATCTGCTGTTGCGTACCCCAGTGGAAGGTGGTGCTCAACGCGCGAATCGAGGAGTTCAGATTCGCGATGGCAGCCGGAATCGCGGACGGATCCTCGGCGAGCGCGCCGAACATGTCGCCGGTGCCGGAAGTCAATTCCTTGCCGACGTTCGGATTACGGGCGAACAGGCCGTTGACCTTGTCGACCGTGGCCGACGTGCCGGTGATCAGGCCGGCCAGCTCACCGCGCTTGTCGGCGATCGTCTGCGCGGTTTTCACCGATTCCGACAGCGCGTGCATCAGATCGGGCGCGGACTGGTTGAGCGCCTGGAACGATGCGGAGAAGTTGTTCAGCGTCCCGTCCACATCCGGTACCGCCCCGCGCACCTGGGTGAGCCAGTTGTCCAGCCGTTCCACGGTGGAGCCCGGAACCCGGCCACCGTCCTCCAGCGCATAGGACAGGGTGCTCAGGACCCGGCCCAGCTGAATGGGATCGATCTTGCCGAGGATGTTGCGGACCGTGGTGAGGGTGTCCTGCAAGGCGATGGTGCCCTTGCTGTGGTCCTCGGCGATGGTCGAACCGGCCTGCAGCGACGCGGTATCCGGGCCGTTGTAGACCAGTTCCACCGAAGTGACCGCGAACAGGTTGCTGGGGACGACGCGGGCAGTGACGTTGGCCGGGATACCGGAGAGGTAATCCGGCTTCATCTCGATGTGGACGTTCTGGATCGCACCTTCGTTCGCGACCGACACCTCCTTGACCGCGCCCACCAGCACCCCGCGGAACTTCACGTCCGCATTGGAGGGCAGTCCGTCACCGGTGGTGCTGAGCACGGCGGTGACATCGACCTTCGGATTCATGATGTAGCCCTGGTAGCGCGCGAACAGCAGACCCAGTGCGGTCACGATCACGACGACACCACAGGCACCGGCGACGAGCAGCTGCCGCATCGTGGGTCCACGCCCACTCGGATCGATGATCATCGGTTCCCTCCCTAGCCCGAGATCCTGATACCGGGGTCGACACCCCAGATGGCCAGGGTCATGAACAGGTCGGCGAAGACCACAGCGATGATGCAGAGCTTGATCGCACGTCCTGCCGCCACACCGACACCTTCCGGGCCACCGGAGGCGAAGAACCCGTAGTAGCACTGGATGAAGGTCGTAATCGCCACGAACAGAATGGCTTTGAGCAGCGACCACAGCACGTCGTGCGGCACCAGGAATTGATAGAAGTAGTGCTGGAAGGTGCCCGACGCGGTACCGCCGATGATGCCGACGGTGAACGAGCACGACAGGTAGGCGATCGGCAGCGCCAAGCAATACAGCGGCACGATCGCGATCATCGCGGCGATCATCCGGGTGCTGACCAGATAGGGCAGCGGCCGGATGGCCTGCGACTCCAGCGCATCGATCTCCTCGGCTATTCGCATCGAGCCGAGTTGGGCCGTGAATCGACAGCCCGCCTGGACCGCGAAGGCCAGAGTCGCGAGCATCGGGCCGAGTTCACGAGTGGTCGCGAACGCGGAAATGGCGCCGGTCAGCGGGCTCAGGCCGAGTAGATCCAAGGACGTGTAGCCCTGGATCGCCACGGTCATGCCGCCAAACGCGCTCAGGATCATGACCACGCCGATGGTGCCGCCACCGACGATCAGGCTGCCGTTGCCCCAGGTGACGTCCGAGAGCAGCCGCCAGACTTCCTTCGGATAGTGCTTGAGCGCCAGCGGCATCGAGCCGATCGACCGCAGGAAGAAGAAGACCTGGTGACCGACGCGCGCCAGCCAGTCGCGCGGGGCACCCACCGAGCTGCGGATCAGCTTCAGGGGCCGCAGTAGCGGCGGAACATAAGTTGACGACACCGGCTCAAACCATCTGTGGGGGGAACAGGGCGTTGTATATCTGCGTAATGATCAGGTTGGTGCCGAACAGCATCAGCGCCGACAGCACCACCGCCGTGTTGACCGAGTTCGCGACACCGCCCGGCCCGCCACGGGTGTTGAGGCCGGAGTCGCAGGCGATGATGGCTGCCAGCAATCCGAAGATCAGCGACTTGATCAGGGCCACCAGCAAATCCGAGGTGACCGCGAAAGACGCGAAGGTTCCGACATACGAACCGGGGGTGCCGTTCTGCGCGAAAATATTGAAGATGTAACCGGTGAGGAATCCGACGAAGACCACGAATCCGCACAGCAGCACCGATACCAGCATCGCTGCGCCGAGCCGGGGGGCGACCAGCCGGCGCATCGGATCGACGCCCATCACCTTCATGGCGTCGATTTCTTCACGGATGGTGCGCGAACCCAGGTCCGCACAGATGGCCGAGCCGACGGCGCCGGCGATCATGAGCGAGGTGACCAGCGGGGCGCCCTGCTGAATGATGCCGAGGCCGTTGGCCGCACCGATGAACGAGGTGGCTCCGACCTGCTGCGCCACCGACCCGACCTGGATCGAGACGATGACGCCGATCGGGATGGCGACCAGCAGGGTGGGCGCCGCGGCCACGCTGGCCATGAAGGCGCACTGCCGGACGAACTCCTTGAACGGAAAGCGGCGCCGGAAGATCGCGACGAACAGCTCCGCGACGGCGGAGATGCCCATGGTGATCTGGCGACCGAAGGTCTCGAGTGACCGCTTGGGGTGATCCTGCCAGTACGACTTCGTCCAGTCCGCCGCTGAGCTCATTCTCGATGGCGAGCTAATTGCCCCCGCCCCGTCCGGACCGTTGGTGACTTGCACTGGCTACCCCTCTCGACGCCGGTTAGACACCCCGGCGACTGTTTCGCTTGAGGCACCTTACTACGGAGTTAGGAGAAACACATCACAATGTGTGCCTGTCGTCATAGACCCAGATCACGGCCGAAGTTCTCTTGTGATTCGCCCCATCCGACTGGTATCGGCCACAAAGGCGAGGGGCATTTCTAGAACACGTTTCACCTTCTTGATCACGTGTCCAACTACAGTTCGGAGATCGTCTTTTTTCGGACTGAAATTCGAGTTATTGAGATTTGTCGTCGAATACTGCCGAAATCCTATAGCGCAGCCGTCGAAACACCCCCGAACTCGAGCCGGTGTCGCGCACGGATCGTTGCAGTTCCGCGTCCGATCGAGGGCCCCGGCATCGATCCAGCAAACTCGACCGGCGTACCGGGCGCGCCCCGGCATGATTACTGCAAGGATGTAGTACGACAAGGCTGATATCGTGCGGGCTTCCGACGTCTGGAGGGAAATGTTCAACAAACTCGTCAAGGTGGCGCATGCCGCCTTCGCCGTAGCTCTGGGCGCGGCGCTGCTCGGCACGGGCGCGGGAATGGCGCAGGCCGATCCCGGAGGTCCGGTGATCGGCGGTGGCTCGGGAATCATCATCGACAAGCAGTTCGAGTGCACCGTCACCACCGTCGGCCACGATTCCGGCGGACGATTGGTAGGACTGACCGCCGGACATTGCGGCGAAGCAGGTTCGGAGGTGTGGTCCGAGCAGGACCGGGGCGCCGGCGTAATCGGACATTTCGTCTATTCCAATCACGATCTGGACTACGCCGTCATTCAATTCGATCAGGGCCGGGTCACCCCGGTGAACCGGATCGGGAATGTCACCATCACCAATGTCGGCGCGCCCGCGCAATTCCCCAACATCGTCTGCAAGGAAGGCCGGACCACCGGTAATACCTGTGGGCTGGCCTGGGGCGATGTATTCCAGACCGACGAGACCTGGACACAGATGTGCGTCGTCGAAGGCGATTCCGGCGCACCGGTCGTGGTCGGCTCGACACTGGTCGGCATGGTCAACGCCTATCTCGCGGTGGCCTGCTTCGGGCCCGAGGTCGGCACCAACATGACCACCATCACCAATGACATGAACGCCCGCGGCGGTGCCGGGGCGGGATTCGCACCGGTCTGATCGGTCCGCGAAACCTCCTGTAACGGGCGGCGATTCGAGTGATTACCTCGGATCGCCGCCCGTTTTCGGTGGGTCGGCCGCCCGCGCGCCGCAGCGTGGATCGGGTCCGCCGGCCCGCCGTACGGCTATGGTGTGGACAGCCCGGCCCGAAAGGAGCAATCCCTGTGAAGGTGATCAGCGCGATCCTCTGCTCGGTCGTCGCGGCCGGCATCGCGGCGTGCTGCACCGGCACCGCCTCGGCAACCGGCGTGCAATGCAGTGCCCGAGACGGCGCGGACGTCACCATCGTCGCGGGTACCACGGCCTGTCGCGCGGCAGGTGTGGACAGCGGGCAGGCCCGGTCGGCCGGGCTGGACGGTGTGGGCTATGCCAAGGCAACCGCCGGCGCGATCGCCCTCGGCATCGGCGTCTCGGGTGGGATCGGCGCCAGCGAAGGACTCACCGGCATACCGGTCGCGGTAGGTATGGGCCCGGACGCCTTCGCCTTCAGTTCCATCGCGGGCGAGCCGGATCCACGCCGGATCGGCCTTTCCCTCGCGGCGAACGGCTCACAGGCACAAGTGATTACGGCCGAACGCAGTACAGTGTGTCTCGGCGCGGCAGCCCTGGCCTGGGATTCCCGCACGGGCGCGGCCTGCCTGGCGACACCACTCGGATCGTGGCGGGCACCGGCCACACCCTGAGCACCCGCACCGGCCTGACCTACGCTGGCCGGCGAGACCATCGACGCCGTGACGAACTGGAGGTCGGCAGAGTGGATTCGCACCAGCACACAGACGACACGATGGGCGGAGAGCGCAGCGGCTCGCCGGGCCGACCGGGTGCGGACGGTGCACAATTCACCGAAGCAGAGGCGGCACAGGTCGCCCGCGCGGCCGACCCGAATTCCGACGACGCGACCCGGATGATCATCGATCCGCGCTTCGTACCCGTGGTCCATCACTTCTTCCGGATGTTCCCCCGCCCCATCCGCGGCGGCGGCGCCTTCGCGGTATTTCTGCACGGACGGCCCGTCGTCGACGTATGGGCCGGCTGGTCGGCACCGGATCAACGGTGGCGCTCCGACACCGTGGCGATGAGCTTCTCCACCGGTAAGGGCGTGGCTACCACGGTGCTGCACCGGCTCGCCGAACGCGATCTGATCGATTACGACGCGCGTGTCTCGAAGTACTGGCCGGAGTTCGCCGCGAACGGCAAGGACGAGATCACCGTGCGTGAGGTGCTGTCGCATCGCGCCGGTCTACACAAGGTTCGCGGCCTGGCCACCAGCGCCGACGGCATCCTCGACTACGAGGCGATGGTCGCCGCACTGGCCGCGGCCGAACCCGACCCGCGGCGGCTGGAATCCTCCGGATATCACGCGGTGACCTTCGGCTGGCTGGTCGCCGAGATCGTGCAGCGAGCCACCGGCGAGCCCTTCACCGAGGTGCTGCGCCGCGAAATCGCCGAACCCCTGCAGACCGAGGAATTCTGGTTCCAGGTACCGGTCGAGCAGCGCCACCGCATCGCACATACCTTCCCGCGCTTGAAGATTCCCGGTCTCAGCTGGGACACTGCCTCGAAGTTCATCGCCCGCAGCCGCACGCTGGGTGCCATTGCCGAGGCCGGTATGCCCGCCGGTTTCGATGTCCTGGCTCGCGATCCGCGGGTACACGACGCGGTGATGCCGGGGTTCAACGGCGTCTTCTCGGCGCGTTCGCTGGCCCGGATGTACGGCGCGCTGGCAGGCGACGGCGTCGTCGAACTTCCGGACGGAACCTGGAGCGAGCCGCTGCTGCGGCCGGAGACGATCCGGACCGTCAACCAGACACAGCGCAGTGCGCACCGCGATTACGTGATCGGGGTGCCGGTAGCTTTCACGCTCGGTTACCACCGCCCGCCGATCGCCTCGCGGCGTCCGATCCGGCACGGCTTCGGCCATTACGGTGTGGGTGGCTCGGGCGCCTTCGCCGATCCCGATACCGGGATGTCGGTGGCCTTCGTGACCAACCGGCTGGGCAACTCGCTCAACACGATCGGCGACGGACGCCTGGCCAAACTTGCGGCAGAAGCGCGGGTAGCAGTGGAGGAAATCAGCCGCGGCTGAGTGATTTGACTCACAATCAGGTTTTGCCGGGTATCGATTCGGCCGTTCCGGGCAGGTCCGCTCCGAACAGCCGACTCGCCGCTATGAACGGCACTTTCACCCCACCGGCGTGACGCACCTGAGACACGGTGACGCATCACACATGCGGCCTGCGGAGTTCATAACCGGCAGAACGTAATTGGCCGTTGCCCCGTGGAGATGTAGTAATGGATGCCGGGCCGGGGCCTGATGAACCATATTTCGCGCCGACGCGTGCGAGTTTGCCTGCGCTGTCACGCGCGATGAGGTTGGAGAGGACGAAACGGCTGTGCGCACCACCAACTGTCGGAAGCCCGTTCGGGACAAGACCAGCCTGCTCGGGCGGACCGGGCTACTGACGCTCGCGGTGGCAGCCACCGGCGCGTTCACGATGGCGACCGCCTCTGCGGCGCCGCTGTGGCCCGGCGGCCCCGACGTACCCGGAGCACCGGCCGTCGTGCAGTCACCGCAGCCGGAGCCGGGCGCCGCACCGCAGCAGCATCCGCCGGAGCTGCCCAAGGCCAACTTCGCCGCCCCGAGCATCAGCCCGGGAGACGGCGAGGTCGTCGGCGTGGCACAACCGATCGTGATCAACTTCAAGGATCCGGTGCCCGATCATGCCGCGGCCGAGCAGGCCATCCGGATCACCTCCAGTAATGCCACCAACGGCCACTTCTACTGGCGCGGTGACAAGCAGGTGCGGTGGCGGCCGGAGGAGTTCTGGCCGGCCAACTCCGATATCACCGTCGAGGCGGGCGGCACCAAGGTGGCGTACAAGGTCGGCGACGCGGTGGTCACCACCGCCGACGACGCGACCCACACCATCACCATCACGCGCAACGGCGAGGTCGTGAAGACCATGCCGACCTCGATGGGCAAGAAGGACCACGAGACCCCGAACGGCACCTACTACGTCGGGGAGAAGAACCGGAAGATGATCATGGACTCCTCCACCTACGGAGTCCCGGTCGACGATCCGCAGGGCTACAAGCTCGAGGTCGAGTACGCGACCCGGCTGTCCAACAGCGGAATCTTCGTGCACGCCGCCCCGTGGTCGGTTCCGCAGCAGGGTGTCTCGGACACCAGCCACGGCTGTCTCAACGTCAGCACCGAGGATGCCCAGTGGTTCTTCGAGAACTCGCAGAAGGGCGATCCGGTCGTCGTCACCAACTCCACCGGCCAGTTCAGTGCCGGTGACGGTATGGGCGACTGGAGCTGATCGAGCCGCACAGGCGTACGACTGGACACGGAATACCAGCACCACGACATAAACCGGTGGCCCGGAGCTGCAGTGCTCCGGGCCACCGTCGTTTCGTGCTCGGCCGGGTGCAGCCGACGGCTACGACCCGCTACGGTTCGACCGCCTACTACCAGATCCGCACCCGCTCAGCGGGTTCCAGATACAGCTCGTCACCCGGTTCGACCTCGAACGCTTCGTGGAAACCGTCCAGGTTGCGCACCACGCCGTTGCAGCGGAATTCCGGCGGTGAATGCGGGTCCACCGCGAGCCGGCGGACGGCCTCTTCGTCGCGCGCCTTGGTCCGCCACACCTGCGCCCAGCCGAAGAACACCCGCTGCAGGCCGGTCAGCCCGTCGATAACGGGTGCCTCGGCGCCGTCGAGCGCGATCTTGTAGGCCGCCAACGCGATGGAGAGGCCACCCAGATCGCCGATATTCTCACCGATCGTGAACTCGCCGTTCACCTGATGACCGGGCAGGGCCTTGGGTTCGAATCCGTTGTACTGCTCGATCAATGCCTTGGTGCGCTTACCGAATTCGGTGCGATCGTCCTCGGTCCACCAGTCGACCATATTGCCGTCGCCGTCGTACTTACTGCCCTGATCGTCGAAGCCGTGACCGATCTCGTGGCCGATCACCGCGCCGATACCGCCGTAGTTGGCGGCGTCGTCGGCATTCATATCGAAGAACGGCGGCTGCAGAATAGCCGCGGGGAACACGATCTCGTTCATGCCCGGGTTGTAGTACGCATTCACCGTCTGCGGGGTCATGAACCACTCACCGCGGTCGACCGGACCGCCGAGCTTGCCCAGATCCCGGTCGTGCTCGGCGGAGTATCCGCTGCGGTAGTTACCGACCAGGTCCGCCGGGTCGACCTGCACCGCGGAGTAGTCGCGCCAGGTGTCGGGGTAACCGATCTTCGGGGTGAAGCGCTCCAGCTTCCGCAGCGCCGCCTGCCTGGTCTGCGGGCCCATCCACTCCAGTTCACTGATGTTGCGGCGGTAGGCTTCGATCAGATTCGCCACCAGCTGTTGCATGCGCTCTTTGGCCTCGGGCGGGAAATGCTCGGCCACATACAGTTTGGCCACCGCCTCGCCGAGCAGGTCCTGCACCAGTGAGACCGCGCGCTTCCAGCGCTCGCGATTCTCCTGCGCACCGGTCAACGTACGTCCGTAGAAGTCGAAGCTCTCCTCGACCACCGCCGCGGTGAGATACGGTGCGCGCGAACGCAGCACCCGCCACGTTGCCCATGCCTGCCAATCCTCGATCGACTCCGAGGCCCACAGTTGGGCGAAGGTGTGCAGGAAATCGGGCTGCCGCACCACGATTTCGGCGAACAGTTCCGCCCCGGAACCGTCCACGCCCGCTGCGAGGGCATCAGCCCAGGCGGCCCAGTCGAATTCGGGACTATTCGCCGTCAGATCAGCGAAAGTGGTGAGGTTGTAGCTCAATTCGGCGTCGCGACGGCGGACCACGTCCCAATGCCCCGCGGCGAGTTTGCGCTCCAGTTCGAACACCCGCTGCGGATCGTATTCGACAGCCGCCAGCGCGAACATGCGCCGGATGTGCTCGACATACTTGGTGCGGATCTCCGCATATTCGTCATTGCGGTAGTAGGACTCGTCGGGCAGGCCCAGACCGGACTGCATCAGATTCACCAGATACCGCTGCGAGTTCTTGTCGTCGGTATCGACGAACACCCCGACCGCGCCGCCGACACCGACGCGTTGCAGCCGGCCCAGCAGCGCCGCGAACTCGGCGCGGTCCGCGACCTCACGCACCGCCGCCAACTCCGCGGCGATCGGGGTGAGAGCGGCCGCCTCCACGGCCTCGTCGTCGATGAAGCTGTTGTAGAGGTCGGCGATCTTGCGCGCCTCCTCGGTATCGGGGACCGAGGTCGTGGTGCCGGCCGCCAAGCCCTGGATGATCGCCTTCACATCCAGTTCGGCCTGGTCGTACAAGGTGCGGAAGGCACCGTCGACCGCGCGATCGGCCGGAATGTCGTAGGTATCCAGCCATTTGCCGTTGACGTGCGCGAACAGGTCGTCCTGCACCCGCACAGCGCCATCGCGATAGGTCAGATCGATGCCCGAGGGAGTCGTCACGTCGAAAGTCACGACACCCAGTATGCCGACGAGACCGAACTACTGCGTCGGCTGCGGGTTGATCGTCACGCTGTATTTGTTCTCCAGCGTCTTGTTCCAATCGCGCTGACACTGGTCGATCTTGGACTGATCGTTGCCCGCGTCGTTCACACAGTCGACGAAGTCCCTACCACCGTTGTTGACGAAAAAGAGGCCCGCGACCACCACGATCACGATGCCTGCGATCAGGCCCAACAGGCCCAGGATCAGTCCGGCGATTGCCATCCCGCCGCCACCGGCGGTGCCACGGCGCGCCTTGACGACGGCCACGATGCCGACGATCACCGCTGCCAGGCCCAACAAGATGCCACCGATGACGGTCCAGCAGAACAGCAGCGCGATGATGCCCAGGATCAGCGCGGTGATCGCCAACCCCTTGCCCTGGGGCTGCTGCTGCCAGGCGCCGTCGCCGGGCCCTCCGGGATAGCCGCCGGGAGGCGGCGGATAGTTGCCCGACGGCGGGGGATAGCTACCGGGCGGCGGGGGATAGCCGCCGGACTCACCTTCGGGGCGTGGGTAGTTTTCGGGCGGTGGATAGCTTCCGGGGGGTGGGTTCTCCGTCATCGGTGTCCTCTCCTCTGCCTGCTGATCCACTGCCTGGGATGGGGGCCGTCCGAGCGACTCTATTGCCCGCCGAGACGGGCGTGCATCTCCCACACCAACACTTCCGCCGGATTCTCGGCGACGATGCGCTGCCCGCCACTGTGTGCCATCCGCACCGCGTCACCTTCGTAGAGGGTGCCCACACCTTCCATGTCGACCTGCCCCCGCGCAATGAATACGTGCAGGTAAGGGGCCTCGGGCAGGGTGACCACCGCGGGCGTACCGGCGACCGTGCCGGGCATCCGTGCCACGTGCAGAGCGGAATGGCTGCTACTGATGGCAATCGCGGCACGGTCGCGATACCGCGGCATACCTGTGGCGACCGTCACCAGTCCGCCACCGGCGAGCTCGTCGTCTATTTCCAGTTGCTGATAACCGGGAGTAATTCCAGGCTCGTCAGGCACCACCCACATCTGCACGAAATGCACCGGCTCGGCATGTTGAGCGGTACCACCCTGATCACGCGGGAGGCGCCACGAATCGTTTTTCTCCGAATGCAGGATTCCCGTTCCGGCACTCATTCGCTGCGCCAATCCGGGATAGATGACACCGGCATGGCCGAGAGAATCCTGGTGAACCAGTGACCCATTCAGAACCCAGGTGACAATTTCCATGTCGCGATGCGGATGAGTATCGAATCCCTCACCCGGAAGGACAATGTCCTCATTGTTCACCAGCAGCAGCCCGTGATGGGTGTTGTCCGGGTCGTAATGCTCGCCGAACGAGAAGGAGTGTTTCGAATCCAGCCATGCCACACGGGTTTTCATACGGTCGCCGGCGCGGTGGATATCAATGTGCGCGGTCGTTGGTGTGGACAACCGGATCCTCCTCTCGGGCTGGGAGTCGAGGCCGACGGGTAGATTCTACCGTGACGCCGCACGGGCGACACACATTGCTCGCGGAGGTGAGCCGACCATTGCTCGCGGAGGTGAACCGACAATGCGACCCGACGCCGGCCGGCGGGCCGCCGTCGCTGCGGCCGTCCGGCGGCCCGGAATGCTGCGACTGGCATCGGTTCGGTTCGCAGGTCAGTTCGGCGACGGAATGTTTCAAGCCGCGCTGTCGGGAGCCATCCTCTTCAATCCGGAACGAGCCACCGATCCATTGGAGATTGCGGGCGGTTTCGCCGTGTTACTGCTGCCGTATTCGGTGATCGGGCCCTACGCCGGCGCACTGCTGGACCGATGGGACCGGCGCACCGTGCTGCTGATCGCCAATGCCGCGCGCGCGGTGCTGATCGTCGCGGCCGCCCTCGGACTATGGGCCGGCATCGCGGCCACCCCGCTACTGCTGCTGGCACTGGCCGTGGTCGGAATCAGCCGATTCGTCCTCGCGGGCATCTCGGCGGCCCTGCCCCGAGTTCTCGAACAACGCTGGTTGGTGCCGACCAATTCGGTTCTGGCCACGGTCGCCTCCGGATGTGCCGGAGCAGGGGCGGCCACGGCGGTCGCGATCATCGGAATACTCGGCTCGGGCGACCGGGCCGGTGGGATCGCGGTCGCCGCCGCCGCATGCGGATCGGTGGTCTCGATCGTGCTCGCGGCCGGGTTCTCCCGCCACCTGCTCGGCCCGGAGCCTCGGGAGGCGGAGGCCGGAGATCGGCGCAGCACCGCCGTCCGGACGCTGCGCGCCGTGCTCACCGGCCTGCGCACCGGCGCCCGGGCGATCGCCGGCGCACGCGATTGCACCACCGCCATGATCGGTATCGGCGTACACCGCATCGTCTTCGGCGCCGACACACTGCTGATGGTGCTGGTGTTGCGCCGCCCGGGCTCCGACGGTGTCTCCGCGAGTTCCGGACTGATCGGATTCGGGGTCGCGATCACCGCTGTAGCCGCCGGGATGTTGGCCGCGGCAGTGCTGACGCCACTGCTGATTCCACGCCTGGGCCGGCCCCGCACTGTGCTGACCGGGCTGTGCACCGCGCTGCTCGTACAGGCGGCACTGGTGCCACCGATCACGATCGCGACCGGCGCCGCCGAACCACGTGCCCACCAATTACTGCTGGTAGGCGCCTTCCTCCTCGGCCTGGCCGGGCAGACGGTGAAGCTCACCGGTGATGCCACGCTGCAGATCGACATCGGCGACGACCGGCGCGGACAGGTGTTTGCACTGCAGGACACGATTTTCAATATCGCGTTCGTCGTGGCCGTCGCGCTGACCGCACTGGTGATCCCCGCCGACGGACGCTCACCGGCGGTAGCCGCGACCGGGGCGGCACTCTACGGGCTCGGTATCGCCGCGATCCTTCTCGACCGCCGCCGCGAGCGTCAGCCGGTGAACCCCCAGACCGGCTGATCCCAGGTGCCCAGACCAGCGGAATCGGTGCAGAAGTGATCCAGGACGCCGTCGTCGTCCAGGTCCAGGGCCGCGATCTCGGCCGTACCGTCACCGTCCCAGTCCCAGAGCGCGTCGTCGGCGTAGCCGTCGCCGTCGAAATCCAGCACCACCGCATCCGGGGTGCCATCCCCGCAGAGGTCCAGATCCGCCCGGGAGGACCAGCTTCGGGTGTCGCCGTCACCGGATCCGAACATGTACTCGATAGTCGTCATACCGCATCCGACGCGGTGCGACGCGGCCCGGTTCCCGGCCGATCCCGGACGCACCCCGTCCGGTCGGCTAAGTTGTTAGCCGCTGTGCTCGGTCCCAGCGAATGCGGTGACTGATCGGTGCATTGTCACCAGCGGTGCGAGTGGTAGTCGAGGAGAGCGGTGATCGAGAACTTCGAAAGCCGGGCCAAGGTCCGAACGGTCCGAACGTTCCGAAAGCGCTACGCGCCCACGGTTCTCGCGCCCGCGTTCGCGGGTCTGCTGATGTTCGGCGTCGTTCCCGCCCCGGCCACGGCCGAGCTCGCCCCCTGGGCGCCGCCGCCGAAGAACGCCTGCGGTGAAACGGGTTTCGACCCGCTGGCCCGGGAACCGGATCCGAACGCCCCGCCGCCGCCGGTACTTCCGCCGCGGATCGACATCCCGGTCCCGGTACCGGATTTCGTGCCGGTACCGATCCCCGGACCGCAACCGGACAACACCCGCATCGATCCGAAGCCGCTGCCGAGCGATCCGTGCCGGAACCCGTGCCCGGATATCCGGGACACCCCGAAACCACCGCCGGCGGTGAACCCCGACGAGGACGACAAGTCCGAAGAGGGCGCACCCGCACCGGATTCGGGCTCCGGCCCGGGCAGCTCGAATTCCGGCGAGGGTTCCTCGGCTTCGGGCACCGGTTCGGGGTCCGACTCCGGTCCGTTCAACCTGCCGAATATCAACATCCGTCCCGAACCGGAGACGATCCCCATCCCGATCCCGGGCGGCGAACCGCCGGCACCGCAGGAGCCGCCGCCACCCGTCGTCCATCCGGCCGAGCCGGGCCCGGTCACCGCGCCACCGGCACCACGACAGGTCGAATCGGTGGACCTGGTTAACCAGGTGACCGGCCACGGCTCGGTGAACCGCACCGATATGCGGTGGCAGGTCGACGGCACCGACCTCGGCTTGATGTGGGAGACCGAACCCGGCAAGGTCGCCGTGGTCTTCGGCGACACCTTCGGCAAGGGCTGGGAGTACGGGGTCGTCGGCGGCCCGGACTGGCGGTCGAACGTCCTCGGCTACAGCACCGAGCGTGACCTGTCCAAGGGACTGATCATCGACCAGATGGTGCAGGACAGCCGCTGCCACGCGGCCGAACTGCTCAACAGTCGCAAGATCAAGAACTTCGAGACCACCGTCATTCCCACCTCCGGCTTCGCCCTCGGCGAGCGGCAGTACATGAGTTACATGTCGATCCGGCGCTGGAGCAATATCCCCGGCATGTGGTGGACCAACGACGGCGGCCTGGCCTACTCCGACGACGGCGGCAGCACCTGGGTCAAGGACCAGTACGCCAAGTGGGACAACATGTTCGGCATCGACCGTTTCCAGGTCGCCACGATGGTGCCGCACGGCGATTACGTGTACATGTTCGGCACACCCAACGGGCGCATCGGCGTCATCGGCCTGGCCCGGGTGCCGAAACAGGAAGTGCTGAACAAATCCGCGTATCAGTACTGGGTCGACGGCACCTGGGCACCCGCCCAGGAGAATATGGCCACCCCGCTGGTCCCCGGCATCGCCGGAGAACTGTCGGTGCGCTACGACGACTCCACCGAGCAATGGCAGATGGTGTACCTGGATCCGGCGCGGCACGCGATCGTGTTGCGCACCGCGAACGACCCCCAGGGCACCTGGACCGACGGCGCGGTACTGGCCGACACCAACGACTACCCGAAGGCCTACGGCGGCTTCATCCACCCGTGGTCGACCGGTAAGGACCTGTACTTCACCATGTCGGCCTGGGACAGCTACAACGTGTATCTGATGCACGCGACCCTGGACGACCCGAAACGTCACGGCTCGAAACGCGAGGACCCGTAACGCCCGGCCCGAGCAAACGGGCACCGACCGGATCGGGCGGTTAGTCTCGAATCAATCATGGCCGCCTACTTCGATCCCAAGTCCTGGTCACCGTCGCGAGCGCTGGATCTCGGCAAACGACTGTTCGACCAGGATTTGCCGGATCAGTGGGCGACCTTCACCGCGACCTGGATAGATCCGGTCGCCGATCTCGGGTCCGGGACGGTCACAGCCCTGCTGCCCGATGCGCTGATGACCCTGCTCAGCGACGGCATCCTGAGCCGCTTCGGCGGCCGGGAGGTCACCGCGACGCTGCTGGGCCACGACCTGACCGCGGTGCTGCAGACGCTGCAGGTACGGCGTCGGGGCGCACACTTCCAGACCAGGACCGTGCTGACGGAGCTGCGCTGGAACCGACATCCGATCGAGCAGCTGACCGTCGTCGCACACGGCGTACGCCTGATCCCGGGAGTACCGACCAAGGTGCGTACCGCGGGTCTCGACATGATCGGAACGGTCACCACCGCGGCCCTGGTGGAGTGGCTCAACCGGAAGGGGTTGGACTGGCACCTGGAGGCCCACCCGAGTGGGCTGATCAGCGCGCGACATCGGCGGCGGAAGTTCCACGCGCTCGTCGACGCCTTCGTCGAAGACAACCGGATCAGCATCGATGTACACCGGGCCGGGTGGGCCGGGATGCGGGTTCCGCGCCGCTGGGTTTCCGTGGCGCCGGTGCACCTGGCCGGTCTGCCCAGCGAACTGCGCATCGTGCACGCCGTTCGCCGAGGTGACCGGGTGGATTTCCGGATCGAACTGCCAGCGGTCACCGGCTCCTTCGACCTGAATCAAATCCGGACCGCGATCGTCGCCGGCACGACACTGATCATCTTCTGACCCGCCCGGCGCTGCCGATCACTGCCCGCCCGCCGCCCACCACTCACGCAGCGCGGTCTCGGCTTCCTGCCGGGTGAGCGGGCCGCGGTCCAGGCGCAGTTCCTTCAGATGCCGCCATGCCCGGCCGACCTGCGGGCCGGGCTCCAGCCCCAGCAACTCCATGATCGCGTTGCCGTCCAGATCCGGCCGGACCCGCCGCAAATCCTCTTCCTGCTGAATCCGCTCGATCCGAGCTTCCAGATCGTCGTAGGTCGAGCGCAGCAGCGCGGCCCGGCGCTTGTTGCGCGTGGTGCAGTCCGCGCGCACCAGTTTGTGCAGCCGGGGGAGTAGCTCACCGCCGTCGGTGACGTAGCGGCGCACCGCGGAATCGGTCCACTGGCCCTTGCCGTACCCGTGGAAACGCAGGTGCAGATACACCAGCCGCGCCACATCCTCGGTGAACTGCTTCGGATACTTCAACGCGCGCATCCGCTTTCGCACCATCTTGGCGCCGACCACCTCGTGATGGTGGAAGCTGACACCGCCGCCGGCTTCATTGCGCTTGGTCGGCGGCTTCCCGATATCGTGCAGCAGCGCCGCCCAGCGCAGCACCAGATCCGGATCGCCCTGTTCCTGGTCGATGGCCTGACGCAGCACGGTCAGCGAATGCTGGTAGACGTCCTTGTGCTGATGATGTTCGTCGATCTCGAGCTTCATCGCCGGCACCTCGGGCAGTACCCGTTCGGCGAGTCCGGTCTCACACATCAGGTCGATGCCCTCGGTGGGGTGCTCACCGGCGATCAGCTTGTCCAGTTCGGTACGCACCCGCTCGGCGGTGATGCGCCCGATCTCGTCGGCCATCAGTGCGACCGCGACCCGCACCCGCGGTGCCACCTCGAAACCGAGTTGCGAGACGAAGCGCGCGGCACGCAGCATCCGCAGCGGATCGTCGTTGAACGAATCCTCGGGCGCCGCAGGAGTATCCAGCACACCCGCCAGCAGTGCGGTCATACCGTCGAGCGGGTCGACGAACTCCAGTTCGCCCGCACCGCCGATGTGCACCGCCATCGCATTGACGGTGAAGTCGCGCCGGATCAGGTCGCCGTCGAGACTGTCGCCGTAGGTCACTTCCGGATTCCGCGACACCCGGTCGTAGCTGTCGCTACGGAAGGTGGTGATCTCGAGCTGCCACCCCGATTTCGAGGCGCTCACCGTGCCGAACGCCAAACCGCCGGTGTCCCACAGGTTGTCGGCCCAGCCGCGCAGAATCTCCTGCACCACGTCCGGGCGCGCGTCGGTGGTGAAGTCGAGATCGGTACCGAGCCGGCCCAGCACCGCATCGCGGACGCTACCGCCCACCAGATACAACTCGTGCCCGCGCGCGGCGAACAGGCCGCCCAGCGGGGTCAGCACATCCGACAACCGGCCGAGTGTGATCGCCGCCGCAGCCAGCAATCGAGTCCGGCGATCTCGGTCGGGGTCGGACACGGCTGTCTCCACTTTTGCGCCGCCCTCCACTTCTGCGTCAACGGACTTCGGCGAAACCACGGAAACGCAGCTTAGTTGGTGCACGTCGGCAGGCCCGCGCCCGGATCGGCGGACGACTCGGCATCGAACACGTTCAGTGCATCGATCCGGCGCGGCTAGACTGACGCAGTGTCTCCGGCCGATCGCGCGAACAGTCGACGCCGCCAGCCCCGGCGCCGCGGTTCGGCCGGTAATGCGGCGAAACCTCGTATGCGCACGGTCCGGGAAACCTCGGCCGGCGGTTTGGTCGTCGACGGCTTGGACGGACCTGCTGATCAACGCTGTGCCGCGCTCATCGGACGTACCGACCGGCGCGGGCGGCTGCTGTGGTCACTACCGAAGGGACATATAGAGGAAGGGGAGACGGCCGAGCAGACCGCCGTCCGCGAGGTTGCCGAGGAAACCGGCATCAACGGTCGGGTGGTCGCCGAACTGGGGAGTATCGACTACTGGTTCGTCACCGAGGGCCGTCGGGTACACAAGACTGTGCACCATTACTTGATGCGGTCGTTGGGGGGTGAGCTCTCCGATGCCGATATCGAGGTCACCAAGGTGGCCTGGGTGCCGTTGAGCGAACTGGATTCCCGGCTCGCCTACGCCGACGAGCGGCGTCTGGCCGAGGTGGCGAATCGACTGATCGACCGGATGGAGAGCGGCAGACAATGACGCGTGCGGGTGGCAGTGCGCACCGTTGGGTGCTACTGCTCGTCTCGCTGGCGCTCGCCGTGTTGAGCGTGCCGTCGGCCGGGCCGAGCAAGGCGCAACCCTCCGGCTCGGGGGACGCGACGGCGCCGAGATTTCTCAAGCTCACCCTCGATTCGGTCTCGCCCGGCACCATCACCACCACCAGCGACTCCGTACTGACGCTGACCGGCACGGTGACCAACATCGGCGACCGTCGGGTACAGGACGTGAGTGTGCGCGTGCAGCGTGGCCCAGCCATCTCCCAACCCGGCGAACTTCGTTCCACGCTGCGTGACGACCAGTCCAACTTCCAGGTCACCGGGCCTTTCCATGATGTCTCCGACGAGTTGGCGCCGGGTGAACGCAAGCAGTTCACGCTGCGGATCGGGGTGCGGGAAGGGATGCACAACGCCGCCACCAGCCCACCGGTCACCGCCTCGCTCGGCATCACCGACCCCGGGGTGTATCCGCTACTGCTGAACGTCAACGGCGAACCGGCCTACGGCAACCAGGCCCATCTCGACGATGCTCGATTCCTGCTGCCGGTGCTGGGCCTGCCGGCGCTGCCGAGTACCGCCGACGCCGAGGCGGCGGGCAGCCTGCCGATCCCCCCGCCGCCGCAACCACCCATGGCCACCACCATGCTGTGGCCGCTGGCCGACCGGCCGCGCCTGGTCGCGGGAATCCCCGGCTCGGTGGACGGCGAAGCCTTGCTGACCGACGACGAACTCGCCGGCGAACTCGCGGCGGGCGGGCGGCTCGATCAACTGCTCTCGGCATTGGAATCGGCACTGCGCGACGAACCGGCACCGGATTCGAGCCATCCGGGCTCCGGCTTGGCGAGCTCGCTGTGTCTGGCCGTGGACCCGGACCTACTACTCACCGTGTCGCGGATGACCGACGGCTACCGGGTCCTGGCCAGTCCCTCCGACCCCGACGGGCCGACCCGGGAGGGCACCGGTCCACAGGCGGCCCGCACCTGGCTGGACCGGCTACGCGCTCTGGCTCCGTCGGTATGCACGGTATCCCTGCCGTTCGCGCAGGTGGATACGTCCGCGCTGGCCGCCGTGCACGACACCGACCTCACCGCGCGCGCACTCAACTCGCCCGCCGATATCGTCGATTCGATTCTGTCGGTCCGGTCGGTGCGCAATGTGAGCATCCCCGCCGCCGGTGCGCTCGATCCGGAAGGTGCCACACTCCTGCGCGAGCGTGGCTTCACGACCGCGATCCTCGCGGACAACGCCCTCACCGAGGGGGAGCCGCGCAGCGATGCGACCGGGACGCTCCAGACCGGGGCAACCGTGCAGAGCACCGCAGCGGTGCTCCCCGGCCCCGACGCCGCCCTCCCCGAGATGGTGCGGCTGCCGGCCGGGGCGGGTACGGAACCGGCACCACCGCCGGAGGAGACCATGAAGGTCACCACCTTCGACACCTGGTCGGCCACCGCACTGGCCGCGGTGGGCGCCAACCCGCCGACGCCGGCGTTCACTCCCGAATCCGTCCGCTACACGGTGACCAACGATTCCCGTACCGCCCGGCTCCAGGACGCACTGGGCGCACTCACCTGGCCGGTCCTGCACCCGACCGAGGGCAGCCCGCGTGCCACGCTGCTGATGCCGCCACCGCAGTGGGGTGCCGACCGGGACGAGGCCGGTGCGCTGCTCTCCCAGCTGGAACTGCTGTTCCACAGTGGTCTGGCGACACCACGTCCGCTCGCCGACGTGCTGGCCCAGCCCGCCGACCCCCGCCCCTACTCGCTGAACTACTCGGCGGAAACGGCGGCGCAGTCGGTGCCGGACCAGTTCATCGCTCCGGTCGGACAGCAGGAACATCGCATCGACGACCTGATGCGCGCGCTGGTGGAGATACCGCAGCAGGAGCCCACACCGCGCGGCTTCGTGACCCCGCTGCGTGACGACCTGATCCGGACACTGACCCTGTCCGATCGCACCGGCATCGACGCCCGGGCCGATACCGCGGCGCAGCGCCGCATCGAGCAGATCACCCGCACAATGGACAATCTGTTCTCGTCGGTGACCGTGCTACCACCCGGCGGGGTGTACACACTGGCCTCCGAACAGAGTCCGCTGATCCTGGTGGCACGCAACAATCTGCCCGTCACGATCCGGATCAGGTTCAAGATCGACGCGCCGTCCGAGACGAATATCACCGATATCGGCGAGCAGCAGATTCCCGCAGAGGGCACCCGGTCGTTCCAGATCCCGACCAAGGTGACCGACAGCCGTAACCTGGTGATTCCGATTTCACTTACCACACCGGACGGAGTGCCTCTGGGCAACGCCACCTCGGTTTCGGTACGTTCGAACGCTTACGGTCAAGCTTTGGCGATAATTACCGCATGCGCCGGCGCACTGCTGTTCCTGCTGGCGGGCCGCCGTTTGTGGCGCCGCTTCCGCGGACAACCGGACCCGGCAGACGAACAAGCAGCCACAACGAACGAGGACGAGGAGAAGGAGGAGGCACAGTGAGTGACAATCGCGTAGCGGCTCGCTGTGCCGACCGGGTGCGGGTGTCCC
>NZ_BDCA01000024.1 GCF_001613265.1 Nocardia vermiculata NBRC 100427 | reverse complement strand
AGAATCACGCTCCGGCCTCGTTGTGCCGCGTGAGTAGACCGGAGGTGCGGTGACCGAGTACGACGACCCCGTCGTGCCCGATCAGGCCGGCGACGAGCAGTTTCCGCGACGCGCACCCGCCGCGCCGTGGGAGCGCGGCCCGCGCCGGTCGGCTCCTGATCCGTCGATGCCGCCCGCAGGCCCCGGGCCGGGAGCTCCGGGGCGGGTGCCGCCGCATGTCGCACACCCGAACCCACCGGCCGACGCGCCTCGGCCACCCGCTGACTCCACTCCACCGGCACCTCCGGGTGGTCGCGGTGCCGGTATTCACGGACCGAACGGCCCGCGCCCGGTCCCCCCGAATCCACCACGGCGTCAGGCACCGCGCAGCGCCCCGATGCCGCCTGTTCCCCCGGGTAACGGGCCCCGCCCGGTCCCGCCGAATCCACCACGCAGGCAGGGACCGCCCAGCGCCCCGATGCGCTCGATGCCGCCCAGTGAACCGATGCGGCAGGTCCCGCCGCCGACTCGGGCCGCCCATCGGCAGGACGGGCAGCAGCACCCCGATCGTCCGGACGGCCGGGG
>NZ_BDCA01000023.1 GCF_001613265.1 Nocardia vermiculata NBRC 100427 | reverse complement strand
GCTCCCGGCCTGGCCGGGCCCACCCGGTCCCGCTGCGGGGCCCTGCTGTCCGGGACCGCCGGGCTGCCCTTGCCGTCCTGCCGGACCGTTGTTCCCGGCCGCGGCTGCCGCGCCCGCTGCCAGACCGGCAGTGCCTGCCGCGGCAGCAGGACCGCCCGGCCCGCGCGTGCCGGGGCCGCCACCGCGCCCCTGAGGTCCCGGAGCGCCGGGCCGGCCGCCCTGCCCCTGCGGCCCGCCCTGACCGGGGCGGTTTCCGCTGTCGTTTCGCGAACCGCCCGGCCCCTGCTGCCGCGGTGTGGCCCGCAACTTCTCGGTGGCCGCCTGGTCCGGCTGCTGGATAGGCAGCACACTGGTTGCGTCGTCGGACGGGTTCGAGACGGCCGGAACACCCTGCGCCGCTTCGGCATCCCCGCCCCTCGCACCGCCGGATTGCGCACCTCGACCTGCCGCGCCGCCGTCCGGTGCCGCACCACCCTCGGCGTCGCGGCCCGGCGTGTCGGCGTTCTCGGTGCCACGGCCCTGCGTGTCCCCACCCTGCGCGCCACGGTCCTGTGCGTTCTTTGCGCTGCCGTCCTGCGTGTCGGCACTCTTGGCGCCGCGGTTCGGCGTGTCGCCACCCTCGGTGCCGCGGTCCGTCGCGTTGTCACTGCCTCGGGCGCCGCCGCCCTTCGTGCCGGGCTGTACGGTGGCGAGCTTCTCGGTCGAGTCTGGATCCTGCTTGGGGGAAATCTTGGGCAGCGCAGTAGTTTCCGCGTCAGCAGTAGCTTCCGTGCCCGTGGTGGCTCCGCTCGCTGCTGCACCGGCTGCTTCCGGAGTGTCCTGCGCACTCGAGGAATCTTCCGCGCCCGCACCGCGGGCGGAACCGGCGTCGCCTGCGGCATTTGTCGCCTCGGCCGGCGCTGCGGCATCACCAGCGCCGGCACCACCCGCCTTCGCAGCCTCGTTCGCCGCACCCGCCGCGCCGGTCGTCCCGGCGTTCTTCCTGGCTTCCGAGCCGGCACCACCGGTGGTGTCAGTGCCGGTGGCGCCGGTATTCGCTCCGGCGGCGTCCTGGTCCGCACCGGTGCGTGCTTCCGGCGCGGCGCCGGCCTGCTCACCCGCACCCGCGTCCGAGGGCTCCTTTGCGCCCGCTGCACTGGCGCCCGGTGCGCTGTTCTTTCCGGCCTTCGGCGTGTCCGTGGCCGAATTCTTCCCACCGGCAGGAGTTTTGGGCAGGGCGACGGTTTCCGCGTCACCCGCGCCCTGGTTGCTGCCGGCTGTGCCGCCTCGGGTGTCACGACTCGCGGTCGGCCGGTCGGCACGGTCGTTCGTACCCGGATCGGCATCCGGCGCGCCCGGAGTAGGGGCCGGAGATTCGCTCCCGGCGGATCGGGCGGCGTCGGCGAGTTGCTCGCGGGAGATTCGCTGTGTCCGATCGGCGTCCGGTCCGTCCGCACCGGACGGACCGCGTCCGGCGGCCGGTCCCGGCTGGGCTGATTTCTCCGGTCGACCCGGGCCCGCGCCGGATGCACCCTGGCGCGGGCGGTCGCCGGAGGCGCCCTGCTGCGGCTTCTGGTCGTCGTTCGGGTCGGACACGCTCTACCCCTTGCTCGGTATCAGTTGTAGGTCGTCAACTGTGGTTCTCAGACGGCCAGCCTAATGGGGCCGCGGCCCGGCGGTGCACAATGAACGCTATGACCTCCTTCGGTGATCTGCTCGGACCGCAGCCGGTATTGCTTCCCGAAAATACGGAAGCCGAACAGGCTCTGCTCGACAACCAGGACCCGGTGCAGGTCGCCGCCGCCCATCCGACGGCGTCGGTGGCCTGGGCACAACTCGCCGAGGACGCACTGGAACGCGCCGGAATCGCGGCGTCCGACCAGGGGCAGGCCGAGGCGAATCTGGACCTGGTGGCCGCGTACGCGTTCGCCCGTACCGGCTACCACCGCGGTCTGGACCTGTTGCGCCGCAACGGCTGGAAGGGCTTCGGTCCGGTGCCGTGGCAGCACGAGCCCAATCAGGGATTCCTGCGGGCGGTGGGCGCACTCGCCCGGGCCGCGCGGGCCGTCGGCGAGAACGACGAGTACGCGCGGTGCCTGGATCTGCTCGAGGACTGTGATCCGCGTGCCGCCACCGAACTGGGTCTGGACTGAGTCTGACCGGCCCGGAACATTTCGCGTCCGCCGCTGCGGGCGCGGTACGCGACAGCAGTAAGCAGCGCATGCGCAGCGGCTGGCAGCGGCTGCGCCGATCTGCCCTTCCGATCCTGCAGTGCGCTGTCGGGGCGGCGCTGTCGTTTTTCGTCGCTCACCAGGTGGTGGGCCATCCGCAGCCGTTCTTCGCACCCATGGCCGCGATCATCTCGATCGGCGTGTCCTTCGGTGCCCGGCTGCGTCGATCGGTGGAACTGGTCGGTGGTGTCGCCGTCGGTATCGGTATCGGCGACTTCTTCATCAGCCGGGTCGGCACCGGGGCGTGGCAGATCGCGCTGGTGGTCGGTATCGCCATGTCGACCGCGGTGTTCCTGGACCGGGGTGCGGTTATTCCGATGCAGGCCGCCAGTTCCGCGGTGCTGGTCGCAACCCTGATGCCGCCGAATTCCGGCGGCGGGGTCAACCGGATGGTCGACGCTCTGGTCGGCGGGGTGGTCGGTGTCCTGGTGGTGGTCGCGATTCCGTTGCATCCGGTACGCCGGGCGCGGCAGCAGGCCGCGGACATTCTGGGCTTCCTCTCCACCGCACTGATCGAATGCGCCGACGGCCTGCATGAGCAGGATGCGGAGAAGGTCCGGAGCGCGCTGCGGTCGATGCGCGGTACGCAGCCGCAGATCGACGGCCTGCGCAGCGCGGTGGAGGGCGGTCGTGAGGTCAGCCGTATCTCGCCGCTGTACTGGAATTCCCGGCCGCGCCTCGAGGCGATCCGGACCGCGGTCGATCCGCTCGACAATGCCGTGCGCAACACCCGCGTGCTGCTGCGTCGTGCGTTGACGCTGGTGCGCGACGACGAGATCCTCGATCCCCGCCTGATCGCCGAGGTGGAGGAGCTGGGTAAGGCCGCGGAGGTGGTGCGGCGCTTCATGCTCGCCGAACCCGGCCGCCAACCCGATGCCGCCGAGGCGACCCGAGTGCTCCGGCATGTCGCCAAGGGCGCGACCAAGGATCTGGTCGAAGGCGCCGGGTTGTCCTCGCACGTGGTTTTCGCCCAGTTGCGTTCCATCGTGGTCGATTTGACGCAGATCTGCGGGGTGAAGCGGCTCTCGGCGATCGCACTGCTGCCGCCGACCGTACGCAATCCCTATGTCACTCCGCGCGTTTGATCGCCCGATCGCGCGGCACGCGCCCGGCCGGCTGTCGCAGCGGTGGACCGTTACCCACGCCGCGTCGTGAGACCGGCAGGCGCCGAACGCCTCCGGTGCAGTAGTCGGACCGCCGGCCGCGAGTCGGCACGCGCCGCCGCGGCCGTTTTCCTCTCCCGATCGGGTAGTGGACTACTCGTGTGCGGGGTCTGCCCAGCTCGTAGCGTTTCCGATGACCGCGTCGACGAGGGGTGGTGCGGTCGCCGGAACTTCGCGGTAGGGCGACGTGCGGCCGCACCGTGTGTGGCCGAACGGGCAGGGGGCGGGCGCGCCGCCGCGAAGAGGGCCGCCCGATTTCCGTTCACAGGCGAATGGACGGAAGTCGGGCGGGCCCGCTGTCCGGGATTCCGGTCCGACGGCGTCCGACGTCAGGTCCAGAAGCGGGTGAGGTAGCCCCCGACAGCAGCCCACTGCCGGGGCAGGCCGGACAGTTCGAACACCCAGTAGACGGCGTCGAAGAACACCTGGTTCAGCTGCGGCACCCACAGAATCGCGAGCAACAGCAGCAGTCCGTACGGCTTGACCTGGTCCAGGGAACGCCGGGTCTGATAGCTCAGCGACGGCTCCAGGATCGCGTACCCGTCGGTGCCCGGAATCGGCAGCAAATTCAGAATGGTCGCGGTGATCTGCAGGAACGCCAGGAAGCTGAGTCCGAGCCAGAAAGCGCCGTGGTCCAGGTAATCGCCCAAGAACCGCACGATCACCAACAGCACCACCGCGCACACCGCGTTCACCGCCGGCCCGGCCGCACTGATGGTGCGCTGGGTCCGGGCCGAGAAATTGTGCGTATTCAGATAGACCGCACCGCCAGGCAGCGCGAACCCGCCCAGCGCGATGAAGAAGATCGGCAGGCCGATCGACAACAGCGGATGGCTGTACTTGAGCGGATTCAACGTCAGATATCCGCGCATCTGCACTTCGTGGTCCCCGGCCCGCCACGCCGTATAAGCGTGTCCGAATTCGTGCAGGCACACGCTGAGAATCCAGCCTGCCACCACCAGGACGAACACCCCGGCCTTGGCATGGACGGATTGCAGATCGTCGGCGGTCCAGGCCAGTACGCCACCCAATGCGGTGACTGCCAGCACGACCAGGAACACCGGGCTCGGGCGGACCGCGGTCCGGCGAGCCCCGAAGGAATAGGTCATCGCACCAGCAACCAGGGTTCGTGATGACGGTAGAAGCTCGACCGCGGCACCGTGCGGTCGCTCGCGATGCCGTCGCGGGTCACCACCGCTCCCGGTGATCCGAGTTGCGCCGCGCGTCCGGCGACCCAGCGCCGCTTGCCCCAGCCGCGCTGGATGGTGGCGCGCACACCGGGCGTCTCCAGCGTCGGTGAAACGTGCAGCGCCGTCACCTTTCCGGTGAACAGCCGCACCTCGTCGACGTAGGCCTCACCCTCCAGCTTGCCGCCGTCGGGCCCCGTGATCGTGGCGCGCCCGACCAGGACGGTGCCGGTGTCGTCACGGATCAACGGTGTCTCGGTGGCCTTGCCCGCGAGCGCACGCTTGGCCGCATGTGAGCCGGTTCCGGTCTGATAGGCGCGGGAACCGTAGGTGCGATCGACCGGCACGTAACCGATTTCCACGTTCAGGCGGTCGGTGCGTAACAGATGAGTGAGGACCGCCGCCAGTCCCGCATCTTCACCGAGGACGATGAGCCGCGGGCGATTGTCGGCGGCCAGCAGCGGAAGGAGCTCGTCCAGTTCCGCGGTCGCGGGAATCGCCGTGGTCTGTGTTGTGGGCTGCGACGTGAGCGCGATGGGCACGGGGGCGCCGTTGCAGCGGAGAACATGCGTACTCAACTGCCGAACACCCTCCTCGGACCTGTCAACTCCATCACCCTCGCTGCTGTTCGGGCGCACTGCTGACGCAGACGCCTCCGCAGGCCACTGTAATCGGCCCGGGCCGATGGCGCGCCCTCCGCTGTCCGGGCTCGGACGGGTCATCCACTAGACTGTCCTCCCGGCCACCGCCACCTGACGCGAGCGACGGCCCGGAGGATGTCCGCAGGCCCCGGGAATGTCGCCGAGCGCGGCGCGGCAGGTAGCTGCAGTGTCGGCCTGACGCTGCCTGTCGAAACCGTAGGAGACTCCCATGCCGGCAATCGTGCTGATCGGCGCCCAGTGGGGCGACGAGGGTAAGGGCAAAGCAACCGACCTGCTCGGTGGCCGTGTGCAATGGGTCGTGCGCTACCAGGGCGGCAACAACGCAGGTCACACGGTTGTACTTCCCAATGGGGACAATTTCGCGCTGCATCTGATCCCGTCCGGCATCCTGACGCCGGGGGTCACCAACGTCATCGGCAACGGTGTGGTTATCGATCCGGGGGTGCTGCTGGACGAGCTCGCCGGGCTGGAGGAACGCGCCGTCGATACGACGAAACTGCTCGTCTCCGCGGACGCGCACCTGATCATGCCGTACCACGTGGCCATCGATAAGGTGACCGAACGTTTCCTCGGTAACAAGAAGATCGGCACCACCGGCCGCGGTATCGGCCCCTGCTACCAGGACAAGGTCGCCCGGGTGGGCGTGCGGGTCGCCGATGTGCTGGATGAGAAAATTCTCACCCAGAAGGTCGAGGCGGCACTGGAATTCAAGAACCAGGTGCTGGTGAAGATCTACAACCGCCGCGCGCTGGATCCGCAGCAGGTGGTCGACGAGGTTCTGACTCAGGCCGAGGGGTTCAAACACCGCATCTCCGACACCCGGCTGCTGCTGAACCAGGCACTGGAAGGCGGCGAAACCGTTCTGCTGGAGGGGTCGCAGGGCACGCTGCTCGATGTCGACCACGGCACCTACCCGTATGTGACCTCGTCGAACCCGACGGCCGGCGGTGCCGCGGTCGGTGCCGGGGTGGGCCCGAACAAGATCACGTCGGTGCTCGGCATCCTCAAGGCCTACACCACGCGGGTCGGCTCCGGCCCGTTCCCCACCGAGTTGTTCGATCAGTCCGGGGAGTACCTGGCCAAGACCGGCGGCGAGGTCGGCGTCACCACCGGCCGGGCCCGCCGCACCGGCTGGTTCGATGCGGTGATCGGCCGTTACGCCACCCGGGTCAACGGCATCACCGACTATTTCCTGACCAAGTTGGATGTGCTGTCGAGCCTGGATCGCGTGCCTATTTGCGTGGCCTACGAGATCGACGGCGAACGGGTGGAGCAGATGCCCACCACGCAGACCGAATTCCATCACGCCAAGCCCATCTACGAGGAGATGCCCGGCTGGTGGGAGGACATCTCGGGCGCCCGTACCTTCGAGGATCTGCCGGCCAATGCGCGCGCGTACGTGGAACGGCTGGAAGAGCTTTCCGGGGCGCGGATCTCGTGCATCGGCGTGGGGCCGGGCCGCGACGAGACGATCGTGCGCCACGACATTCTGGGCTGAGAACTTCGCTGAATTCGTCCGGTGGGGTGTGTCACATCACCGCGTAGGTGAGCGCTTCTGCTTGACCTGAAGCTATATTCAGGTTTCAGGATGGTCGGTATCGCACGAACGATACCGACCAGAGGAGGCTCGCCATGCGGGCAGTGCAGGCTAGGGAATTCGGCGGACCGGAGGTTCTGGTGCTGGGCGACCTGCCGCAGCCCGAACCCGCACCCGAGGAGGTGCGGATCGAGGTCGCAGCGGCGGACGTGATGTTCCTGGACACCCGGCTGCGCTCCGGGTGGGGGACCGACTACTTCCCGGTGCGCCCGCCCTATGTCCCCGGCGGGGCCATTGCGGGCATCGTGCGCGAGGCCGGCGCGGCGGCGGATCCGTCCTGGGTCGGTCGGCGCGTCATGTCCGTGACCACCGCCAGCGGTATCGGTGGCGGTGTGCCTGTCGGCGGTTACGCCGAACAGGCGCTGGCCAAGGCGGATACCTTGATCGAGGTTCCGGAGCAGGTGAGTTTCGAGCAGGCCGCCGCCCTCGTCCACGACGGACGCATGGCGGTCGCCCTGTTCGAGCGGGCCGAGGTACATCCGGGCGACCACGTCCTGATCACGGCCGCCGCGGGCGGGCTCGGCACACTGCTGATCCAGTTCGCGCACCAGGCCGGTGCGACGGTGGTTGCGGCGGCCCGGGGCCGGGCGAAACTGGACCTGACGACGCGCCTGGGTGCCGATGTCGCCGTCGACTATTCCGAAACGGGTTGGCCCGACCGGGTGCTCGCCGCCACCGGCGGTGCGGGGCCGCGGATCGTCTGGGACGGTGCCGGCGGCGCACTCGGTGAAACCGCACTCGGCCTCGTCGCCGATGCCGGTCGTTTCCTCGGATACGGTGCCGCTGCGGGCGAATTCGTCACCACCACCGGAGTGGAACGGGCCAAGGCTCGCGGGGTCGACGTCATCGGATTGCACGATCTCGACGCGGACTTCGACGCCGCCGCTCGGCGGGCGCTGGCGCAGGTCGCTGCAGGAACCATCGAAGTCGTTGTCGGACAGAGCTTTCCGCTGGAGCAGGCGCACGAAGCGCACAGTGCGATCGAAGCGCGGGCAGCGCTCGGACGCACCTTGCTCGTCAGGTGAGGCGGGTGCACTCGCCGGTTCGGCGGTGCCGGGCCGGCGAGTGTCAGTAACAGGTCAGCGGGGCCAGTGGTTCGGCATGTGGAGTCAGCGCAGCGTAGGCCGCCGCGATCGACTTCACCGCCACGCGCAGGTCGGATTCGGTGTGGGTGAAGGGGATTCGCAGATACCGCTCGTAGGCGCCCTGGACACCGAAGCGGGGCCCGGCGGCCAGCAGGACACCGTGCTTGGGTGCGGTGGCGGCCAACGCGGTGGATACCGGAGCGGGCAGCTGCACCCAGCACGACATGCCGCCGCAGCCGGGACTCACCTTCCAGTCGGGCAGCTCTTCGGCCAGGGCGTCCAGTAGTGCCGCGCGGCGGCTACGTAGTTCGTCCCGGCGCTGCTCCAGAATGGTGTCGGCGTGTTCGAGCAGGTAACCGGTGGCGAGCTGATCCATGACCGGGGTACCGAGGTCGACGGTAGAGCGGGTGCCGAGCAGTTTGGCCAGGAGCGACTGATTGGCGCGGATCCAGCCGACACGGAGTCCGCCCCAGAACGATTTGGATGCCGAGCCGATCGTCACGATCTCCTGCCCGCGGGCGAATGCGGCGACGGGCAACTGTGCTTCGCCGTCGAGTTGTTGATCGACCATGGATTCGTCCACGATCACCGTCATCCGGGTCTCACGTGCAATGGCGGTCAACTCCGCGCGGGCATCGGCGTTCATCAACAGGCCCGTCGGATTGTTGAAGTCGGGCACCAGATAGGCGGTACTGGCCGCGGTTTGCCGTGCGGCACTGCGGATACCGTCGAGATCCCAGGCGTCGCCGGGGTATTCGGGCCGCAACGGCACCGGCACCGGCCGGGCACCGACGTCGCGGATCGCCTCGATGGCGTTGGGGTAGGTGGGATGGTCGATCAGCACCCGCTCGGCCGGTGCGGTGAGCACATTGAGCAACAGCCGAAGTCCGTGCTGTGCACCGAGAGTAACCAGAATCTGGTCCGGTTCGGTGGGTAGGCCGCGTTCGGTGTAGCGGCGGGCGAGCATCTCGCGCAGCGGAAGCACACCTACCGGATCCATACCATGGGTACCCAGATACAGCGGAAGTCCTTCGAGGGCGGCGGAATACGCATCGCTCATCTGCGCCGGCGCGGACATCGCCGCATACGTCAGATCGACCGCGGGCTGGGCGTCCGGCGACATCCCGACCAGAATGCTGCGTGCCGGCTTGGTGCCGTCGTGCACGACATCCGACGGCAGCGCCACCGTACTGCGGGAACCCTGCCTGCTGATCAGATAACCGTGCTCGCGCAACAGTCCGTACGCCGAGGTGACGGTGGTGCGACTGACGTCGAGTGCCGTGGACAGATCGCGTTCGCTGGGCAGTGCGATCCCCAGCGGTGCGCGGCCGTCGTGGATGAGCAGCCTGATGCCCTCGGCCAGCGCCAGATAGGCCGGCCGCGGACCGCGGCGGGTGCTGCCGGATTCCTCCTGCCGCCAGCGACCGAGGTCGCGGGTGAGGGTGGCCGCACTGATTACCCGAATCGCCATAAGGCCAGTATCGAGGTAGTGGCTATTGAATTCAAGTCCAGTTGCGGTCACAGTGGAGCCATGGTTTCCAGTATTGCCGCTCTGTTCCTGGCCGCGGTCGTGCTCGTGGCCGCCTATCGCTACACCGCCGGCCGTGGCCGGCGCGTCGTGCAGCTCTTCGATCGATACCCTCCGCACGCGCCGATGGCGGACTGGTCGTTGCGGGCCGAAGCCCACGATCACCCGGTGCCGACTCCGCTCCGACGGGCCCGGCACGTCGGTGGGCGCCGGCCGCTGCCCGGCTCTGCTGCCTGCACAGCGGTGAGCTGATCAACCTGCTGACGATCAGGACACGGTCCAGTGGCTATAAGTGGACCGGTGACGGCCCTGCGGCCAGTGTCGTGACGGTGCTGTGGCAGCGCGGGCTCGGGCGCGGTCCCGATGTGTCGTACCGCTGGTGCAGACTGAAGGCATGTCCAGCAGTGGTCCGTCCGTACCGTCGTCGGTAGCGGTATCGGTGACCGAGTTCGACACCGCTATCGGCCGGTGTGCGATGGCCTGGACCGGCCGTGGCGTGGTGCGATTCCAGTTGCCCGACGTGGTGGCGGGTTCGAAGGGTGAGCCGGCGCGGTCCGGGGCCGCCGGTGAATTGCCGGAGATCGTCGCCGGAATGCTCGGCCGCGGGGTCGATGAGATCGCTGCCGAGCGGGTGCGGCGGTGCGCACCGGAGGGGGAGATGGCCGCGGCCGTCGCGGCGATTCGCGCACATCTCACCGGAGAGCTGGATGATCTGCGCTCGATCCCGCTGGACTACAGTGCGCAGCCGGAATTCCATCGCAACGTCTACGACATCACTCGCGCCATCGATCCGGGGCGGACCCTCACCTACGGCGAGGTCGCCGCCCGCGCCGGTGCACCGGGTGCAGCCCAGGCCGTTGGACAAGCGCTGGGGCGCAATCCGATTCCGCTGATCGTGCCGTGCCACCGGGTACTGGCTGCCGATCACGGACTGCACGGTTTCTCCGCGCCGGGCGGTGTCGCCACCAAGGCGCGGCTCCTGGAAATCGAACGGACCTCGGGCTTCGGCGAGCCGACCCTGTTCTGAGCGCTATCTCGGGTGCGCTCGCGCGGTCCGATGTATCACGCCCGACCGCGCCGGGAACGTGGGTTGTCGCTCGATCGTCCGCGGCCGTATGCGCGAAGAGTTCGCGGCTCAGATGGCGGTACCGACAGCCGCGCCCGCGACACCGCCGACCACACCACCCACTACGGCACCGGCTGCGGCCGCGGGCAGACCCGTGGCGGCGGCACCGATGGCAGCGCCGGCGATGGTGCCCGCCGGAATCGTCGCGCCCAAACTCGGCACAGCAACCAAAGCGCCAGTGGTGGTACCGATCGCACCACCCACAACACCGCCGACCACGGCGACCGGGATCCCGGCTGCGGCGGCGCCCACGACGGCGCCGGTCGCGGCACCGGCGATGGTCGCACCGGCGATCTTGTCCGAGCGACTGGGGTTGATACCCACGGAATTGAATCCGGTGGCGATCGCGGCCTCGGTATTCGCGGCGGCGGTGTTGACCGTGTTCAGGGTCTCGGCGTCGAGCTGATCCGGTGCGGGAGTGGAGAAATCGCCCATCCGCAGGGTGCGCGGTGGCGGTGCGATCGGGGCCACCGGTTCCACCGGCTGCGGGGCATGCAGGTTCTGGAAGTTCACCGGCGGTGCCGGCTGCTCCGCGTGGGGGATGGCCCGGAAGTTCTCCGGCACAACGTAATCCGGAACGGACGGCAGCACCCGCGGCGGCGGCTTGGGCGCCGTCACACCGGGCTGCACGGAGCCGGGGGAGTGCGAGAAGAGCCGATCCGACGGCTGGGAAACCACACCGGGCTGCACCGTGGTCGAGGTCGGGAGTTCGGGACGCGCGTGGTTCTCGGTACGCGGCGCGGGGTCCGGCTTGTGCGAGGTGCTCGGCGGATTACTCCGGTCGGCGGTGGTCGGAGACTCGCTGGATTCGGATCCGGCGGCGGTGCTCTGGTCACTCGAGTTGGAACAGGCCGTCACGAGCGCCAGTGGAATGGTTCCGATCACCAACGCTCGTCGCGCCGTGCGGAATTGCTGTATCCGGTGTCGACCCGCCACCTGTGAATACACCACCTTGCTGTGCGCCGTTAAGCGATCCCCCGAATGTGGTGAGATCCCCCAGTGGCCGGGGCGGCCACCCAACCAGAAGCTATCGCCCGCCAAAAGGTTTCGCAAATCGACACAAGTATGGTTGTTCGTTCGCCGATCTACAGGGCAGAACCCATGCCGCCACCGACAGCGGCACCGGCCCCGCCGCCCGCGACACCGCCCGCGACCGCCGCCGGAATTCCGACCGCGGCAGCACCCGCCGCACCACCGACGGCCGCGCCGATCAGGGCGCTACCGGCGGCACCGCCGGCGATATCGATCAGTGCGAGCCCCGGGGCGACGGCGACACCCAGCGTGCCGACCGCGGCGCCGACACCTGCCCCCACACCGGCGCCCACCACGGCACCGGGAACCGCACCCACGACAGCCATCGGGACACCCGCGGCGGTCGCACCGACGACCGCGCCGGTCGCGGCGCCCGCGATGGTGCCCCCGGCGATCTTGTCCGAGCGGCTGGGATCGATACCGATGGAGTTGAATCCGGTGGCGATCGCGGCCTCTGTCCCGGCGGCCACCGTGTTCACCGTGTCGAGCGCGTCGTCCGGAAGCTCGTCCGGTGCGGGAGCGACGAAATCACCCATCCGCAGCGTGCGCGGCGGCGGTGCGATCGGGGCCACCGGCGCCACCGGCTCCGGTGCATGCAGCTGCCGGAACTCGACCGGGGGCGCCGGTTCCTGCGGCGCGGGGATCGCCCGGTAGTGCCGCGGGACGGCGTAGTCCGGCAGTGCCCGCAGCAGCGGTCCCGTGGCATCGGGACGCGCCTGGCTCGGCACCTGCGGCTCCGGTGGGGTGGTCACGCCGGGCTGGACCGGGCCGGTGGGCCGCACGACCGCATGTCCGGGGAGTTGGGCCACCCCGGGCTGCACCGAGATGTAGGGCGCCGCCGGCTGCGGGGCGAGATGCTCCGCTTCGGGTGCGGACGGTCGCGCGGTGCCCGGACGGCCCGGGGTGCCGGGCCGGGGCGAGTCGGACGATGCCTGGGGGAATGCGCCGGTGCGGCCGTCGGCCGGTCGGTGGACGACGAGCAGGCCGAACAGGCGATCGCCAAGGCCAACGGGATGGTTCCGAGTGCGATGGCGCGCCGCGGCGCACCGAACCTTTGCTTGCGACCGGACACCTCGAACACCACCTCGAACAGCTCTGTGCAGCAGATCCCCCGTGCCTCGGCAGAATCCCCCGGGCGGCCGGGACGGCCGCGCTCGAGCAGAATAACTGTCAGATAACTATCGATCGCAAATCGATGTGATCTTATGCACAGGCCATCGATTACCGCTGTTTGCCTTGTGGTGGCTCGCCGCCCATCAGTGCGGCCAGCGCTTCGCGGTCGGTGACGTCGAGCTTCATACAGGCGCGGTAGAGGTGGCCCTCCACCGTCCGGATCGAGACCGTCAGGCGGTCCGCGATCTGCCGATTGCTGAGCCCGGCCGCAACCAGGTTCGCGATCTCGCGTTCCCGTGCGGTGAGCGGAAGTGGTTGTGCCGATTGGCGAAGTGCCGGCGTGCTCGCCCCGCCACACGCCGCGGCCAGCCGGTTGGCAGTGGCCGCCGACTCCAGCAGCCGCCGTCTATCACCGCGCCGTTCGTGCGCGGAGGCAGCCTGCGCGGCGGCATCCGCGGCGGACAGCAATACCCCCATCTGCTCGAATTCCGTTGCGGCGGTATCCAGCCCGGGCCCGTCCTGGGATGCCACCGCTACCGCATGCCGGGACTGCACCTGGACCAGGGCGCCGTCGATCCGGGCGGCGAGATCGGCGAGCCGTCCGGCGACGGTGCGATCACCGAAGCGGGCAGCGGTGTGCAGGGCCAGCGCCTCGACCGCATGCTGACGGGAGCGGGCGGCGGCATCCGCGGCCCCGATGGCCAACCGGATCGCAGGTCCGACAGTGCCTTCGGCGGCCGCCTGCCAGGCCCGCGCGATCTCGAGCTGAGGTTCGTACACGGCGATATGCCGGCCGCCACGCGCCCGCGCCTCGGTGATGGTTTCGGCAGCGTCCGCGGCGCGCCCCAGCGCCGCATACGCCTCGGCCAGACGGATACGCGCGGGAAACATCCACGCCGCGGCACCTTCGGCGGTCAGCGCCGCGAGCGCTTGCTCCAGGTTCTCCACACCGTCCGCGAAATGTCCCTGGGCGACATCCACGGTGCCCTGCAGGATCTTCGACAGTCCCCAGGCCAGGTACTGTCCCGGCGCCGAATATCCGAAATACCCGCCGGCGCACCGGCGGGCCGCATCCAGATCACCGGTGAAGGTGTGCGCCAGCACTTCCGCGTGCGCGGACATGAACCGGGTCGGCCCGTCGACCTGCCGCTCTACCTGGTGGCCGCGCAGCGTGTATTGACGAGCGGCCTCGCTGCGGCCCATGAGCGCCAGGGTCAGCCCGCCACCGAACGAGGCCCACCACACCGCCCACGCCGGCGCATCGGGTGTGGACATTACCTGCTCGGCATCCAGAAATGCCTGCTCCAAAAGGTTTTCGTTCACTTCGCAGGCCGAGGCGAGGCCCTGCAGGGTGAGCATGCTCTTGGGGTGAGTGACCTTGCCGCGGACCAATTCCAGAACCTCGTCGGCCCGGTCGGCATCACCCATGGCCCACAACAGATTCGACACGCGGGTGCTGCCCCAGCGGGTGAGCTGCACCTCGTTCAGCTCGTCGGGGTCGAACCCGGCGAGGGTGCGTTCGGCCTCGATGCGATGGCCCTGCCACAGCAGCGCGCGAGCCAGCAGATCGGCTGATTCCACCCCGCCGCGCCGCTCCACGGCCGCGCGGGCGAACCGCTCACCGAGGGGAATGTTCGCCAGGCCGATGGCATCGGCCGCGGCCGCCTCGAACAGTTCCAGGTCCGCGGATTTGTCACTGTCCAAGGCCAATTCGGCGAGCCGGATGCGATCGGAAGCAGATTTGATGGGTCGTTCGCGTAACGACGAATACAGCCGGCCCCGTAATCGGCGCGCCGAAGCGATGCCGAGCCGCCGCCGAATCACCTCGCCGAACAGTGGATGGTTGTAGCGCACCAACAGCTGGTGACCGTTCTCCACAATCCGCACCACACCGCGGGTTTCGGCCTGCTCGACGGCATCTTCACCGGTCAGTTCGGCAAGCACGTCCAGATCGATCGGCTCGCAGAAGGTGAGCAGTTCCAGCACCCGCAGCACCGACTCCGGCAGCTGCTCGACGCGATCCTCCAGCAGCGCCGCCAATTCCGAGGTGACCGCCGCCCGGCCGCGTAACTGCCACACGCCGTTCACCTGCCGCAGCGTCTCCGCTTCCAGAGCGCCTTCCACCAGATGTCGTAGGAACAGGGCGTTGCCGCCCGAGGACTCCCACATCAGATTGGCGGTGAACCCCTCCAGCTGACCTCCGAGCATGTTCTCGACCAGCTCCACACTCTGTGACCCGCTGAACGGCCGCAGATCGATGCGCAGTAGATGCCCGTCCTTCCACAGTGAGGTCACCGCATCCGGGACCTGCACTCCACTGCGCACGGTGCACACGATCCGCGCAGCCTTGTCGATGGCCAGTTGCAGCAGCAGCGTGGCCGAGAGCTGATCGAGCAGGTGCGCATCGTCGACACCGATGATGGTGTCCCCATCGGCCAGCAGTTCCTCGCGAGCGGCGGCCATGAACGTCACCGGATCGTGCGCGGTGTACACGCCGACCATATGCGCGAAAACCCCCAGCGGAATACTGCGCGCGGATTCGGTCCCCGCCACCCACCGCACGTTCCCGCCCACTGCCGCGGTCGCCTGTCTGGCCAGGGTCGTCTTACCCACACCGGCATCGCCGGTCAAAATCACGCCGACGAATTCCGTGCCGGTCAACGCAGCACGAATCGACTCCAATTCGCTACCACGCTCGACCATCGGCCAGTTCCTAGCCATGAAAATACTGTAGTGCCTACTGATCGCGCCCGGGACGGCGGCGAAGGACATACGGCCACAACCGGATCCAGCAAGTATGCCGAAATGCTATTGCCGATGAGCGGAAACCGGTCGCCGAACAGGGCTTTACGTGCGGGTGGTCGGCCAGGTCAGGGGGTCCGGCCAGGTTCCCCAGGCTCCGTCGCCGCGCGATCGGGTGTGACCGCGATGGTGGCGGCATCGGCGGGCGCTGCGGGGGTGGCGGGTTCGGCGGTAGCCCCCGTTCGGAAAGGGAACGCCGCTGCGACAGTGGTGGCGTCGGCGGGGGAGAGCGCGGTCGACGGGGTGGCTATCGACGTCTGCACCGCCTCGGGCCCTGCCGCCGGCGAACCTTCGGGGGCTGCCGAACCCCGTAGCCCGGAGCCAGGGGCCGACGGTTCGGGCGCTGCGGTACCCGGCACCGGAGACGCGTACCCGGCCGCCGAACCGGGTGGTGGTACTGCGGCGCCGGCCGGGAACGGGGTATCGGGCGTGCCGAACTGCGTAGTCGCGGGCACAGGTTCCCCCGCAGGGGTGGACGAAGGTGCCCCTGCCGCTGGGGTCGATCCCGCCGGGGCCTGGAATGCCGCCTCGTCGAGGGGTCCGGCCTGCTGTGGTGCGGCGAACGGCTGCGGTTGGGCCGCGTATCCGGCATGCACAGCCGGCGATGCGGGGTGTCCGGCTACCTGCTGCATCTGAGCGAACTGTTGAGGTTGGTTCGGGTAGCCGACCTGGACCACAGGCTGTGGGATGGCCGGCTGCCCGTGAGGAGTGTGCGGCCACTGTGTTTGAGCCGTGCCGGGCGCCTGCTGTGGGCCGGGGAAGTAGGCGGGCGGTTGTGGACGGGCTACGGCTTGGTTGGATTCCGGGGATCGGGCCGGAAGCAAGAGCGTGACTATGGCAACGATGACGAGAATGGCGGCGATGATGGTGAGCACCGTGAAGTCCGTGAGCATTCCGCCGAGACCCACGGTGTCGACCTCACCGAACAATGTAAGGAAAACGTGTAGGAACGTGACTCCCGCGCTGAGCGATATGAGCGTCCGGCCTGGGCCCGATTGCGCTCCTCGTGTCAGGAGCATGACTGTGCCCACGATGCCTGCGACGGCGCCCAGTCCGAGCGGAATCAGATATTGGTATAGAGCGGTCCACCAGAAAGTGGTGCCACTGAGAAAGAGCTCCGCCACGCTTATCACAGCGGCCAGAGTCACCGCGATGGCTGAGGTGAGCTCAGTTCCGGAGCGCTTCCCTTCGGGGTGCGCGCCGACGGGCTGTAAATATGGTTGTCCCCAAGGCGTTACAGGCTGTGCATTCGCCCACGCCTGCCCTGGATTCGCTGCACCGGGCTGTCCCGGCGTTGCCGACTGTGGTGCCGCACCGGGCTGCGCTCCTGCATGTGGTGCCGCGCCGGGCTGTTCTCCAGACTGTGCACCCCAAGCCGCTCCAGGACCCTGTGGCAATACTGCACCCCACTGCGCCCCCGGAACCTGTTGTGGCGCCGGGCTCCACGGTGTCCCCGGCTGACCCGGGATCCCGGGTTGCGCACCCGGTCCTGAAACAGGTTGTGGCGCAGGCTGTATACCCGGATACGGATTCGCCATCGGTCGGACTACCCCCCCAATTCGACTTGCTGTCAGGTCTTTCGCGCGCCTGCCTGGGACAACCAGGCATCGCGCGCCTCAGCATCGTACGATGCCGCCGCCGCGCATGCTGGTTCGGCGGTCTGTTGCCTCATGCACGAGCTGTGGGGCGTGACCGGACTCGTGCCCGGTCACGCCCGCCGGCTCAGTTCGCCCACACCTCGTCGATCGGGGTGGCGGTCTCGGGCGGCGGGGTGGGGGTTCCGCCCTGGGTGCGGGAGAAGCGGGGGGCGGGGGCGTGCTGGACGACCCCTTCGATCTCGACCAGCGATTCACGCGCGACGAGGTGCTCGTTGGCGGTGGCCTCGGTGAAGTTGAGGACCGGGGTGGTGCAGGCGTCGGTGCCGTCGAAGATCGCGGTCCACTCGTCGCGGGTCTTGGTCTTGAACTTCTCGGTGAACAGCTTGCGGAGCTGGTCCTGGCCGGCCGGGTCGAGCTGGTGCGGCAAGCCCTCGGGGTCGATGTCGAGGCCCTTCAGCAGTTCGGCGTAGAACTGCGGTTCGATGCAGCCGACGGCCATGTACTTGCCGTCGGAGGTCTCGTAGGTGTCGTAGAAGGCCATGCCGGTGTCGAGCAGGTTGGTGCCGCGCTCGTCGGTCCACAGGCCCATGCCGCGCATACCCCAGATCATGTGCGACAGCGACAGCGCGCCGTCGACCATCGCGGAGTCGATGACCTGGCCCTTACCGGAGATGGACCGTTCCACGAGCGCCGACAGCACGCCCATCACCAGGAACATGGAGCCGCCGCCGAAATCACCGACCATGTTCAGTGGCGGTACCGGGCGTTCGCCCTTGCGGCCGATGGCGTTCAGCACGCCGGTCAGCGAGATGTAGTTGATGTCGTGTCCGGCCCGTTCGGCCATCGGCCCGTGCTGGCCCCAGCCGGTCATACGGCCGTAGACCAGCCGTGGGTTGCGTTCGAGTGCGGTGTCGGGGCCCAGGCCCATGCGTTCGGTGACGCCGGGCCGGAAGCCCTCGAGCAGCACATCGGCCTTCTCGACCAGCCCGAGTACCTTCTCGATATCGGCGGGGTCCTTGAGGTTGGCTTCCACGATGGTGCGGCCACGCCACTGCGGGCGTTCCATCACGCCCGGGAACATGCCGGCCCGCTGCACGCGCACCACGTCGGCGCCCAGATCGGCCAGCAGCAGTGCCGCGTGCGGGCCGGGCCCGATCCCGGCCAGCTCAACAACCTTGATGCCCGCGAGTGGTCCCTTGCCGGTGGATGAAGTGCTCACGCCCTACCTCGGTTCGTCGTCGATCCTGCGACCGGCGGCGCGCGCCGGTGTTGACACTACGACAATAAGCCCCGGATGTGATCCGCGGCATCCGGGGAGGTTATTCGATGATCCGCAGTGGGCGGGTCCGGTCGGGCGGTTGCGGAAGCTCGGAGCGGTGCAGGCGCAATGTCGGGGATTCGACCCGCGGAATGGGCAGGGTAGGCGCCGGATCGTCGGAGGATCGCGACTTCACCGGCAGCCGGTAGCAGGCGCGCGCATTGTCCTCGAGCACCCGATACATATCCGGTCCGACGGCCCGGCCGATGATCTCGATGTCCGCGTCCCGGAACGGCCGCCCCGCACGATTCCCGGGCAGATCCGAGCCGAACATGAGCGCACCGGGATTCACCGCGTGCACCCGTCGCATCGACCTCTCCACATCCATCGACACCCGGCCGAAACCGGACGCTTTCACCCGGGCGCCGCGGTCCACCAGATTCAGCAGATAGGGCAGGCAGTCGTCGGACATGCCCATATGGTCGATGGTGAGTGCGGGCAGTTTGGAGATCACCGGTTCCAGCGAGCCCAGCATGGATCCGTCGATATAAAGCTCGACATGCCAGCCGGCCAGTTCGTAGGCGCGCACCGCCTGCATGGTGAGCGTGACGATGTCGACGGCTGCGCGCTTGAGATTGAATCGGATACCTCGCACCCCGGCCCGATCCAGTTCGAGGATGCGTTCGTCGGTCACATCGGCCGGCAGATTGATCACGCCGACCCAGTTCTCACCGAGTTCGGCCAGTGCCGCGGTCAGATAGGTGGAATCGGTGCCCTGGAAGGAGGCACTCACCACCGCACCACCGTCGACATCGAAGCGTGCCATGCGCTTTCGATAGTCGCCGATGGTGTACGGCTTCGGGAGGTATCCCTGGTTCTCGACCAGCGGATACCTCGGATCGATGATGTGAACGTGTGAATCGAACACGTGACCAGCATGCCTCAGTTCGCGGACGAAGGCGGACTTCTAGACCTTGTTCGGCTCGCTCGCGCGCAGCATGTCCTCGCGCTCGACGACCTTGACGCGCTCGCGACCCTCCGGCTCACCGAGGGAACGCTCGTGCGCGTCGAGGCGGTACCAGCCCGCCCAGGTGGTGAACGGGATGCCCTTGTCCTCGAGGAATTTCACCACGGCCTCCGGATCCGGCTCGGCGGCCGGGGTGAAGGCGGAGGCGTCGTCGAGCAGGCACGCGATGGTTTCGTTGGCGTCGCCCTTGGTGTGGCCGATCAGGCCGACCGGGCCGCGCTTGATCCAGCCGGTGACGTAGGTCTGCGGCAGGAAGCGCTCGGCGGGGGTGTCGGCGGAGTCGTTCAGCAGCACGCGCCCGGCCTCGTTGGGAACGGTCCCGGCCTGCTCGTCGAACGGCAGCGCGGGGATGTTCTGCGACAGGTAGCCGACGGCGCGATAGATGGCCTGGACGTCCCAGTCCTTGTGGTTCCCGGTGCCCTTGACGTTGCCGGTGCCGTCGAGCGTGGTGCGCTCGGTGCGCAGACCGGCCACCTTGCCGTCGGCGCCCAGCACCTCGGCGGGCGATTCGAAGAAGTGCAGGAACAGCTTGTGCTGCCGGTCGCCCACGTCGCGGATGGCCCACTGCTCGAGGGTGTTGCAGACCATGTCGACCTGCTTGGAGTTGCGGCGCGCCGCCTCCGAGCCCTCGTCGTAATCGATGTCCTCGGGATCCACGATCACCTCGATATTCGGCGAGTGATCGAGTTCGCGCAGCTCCAGCGGAGTGAACTTGGCCTGGGCGGGGCCGCGGCGGCCGAAGACGTGCACCTCGAGCGCCTTGTTCTGCTTGAGGCCCTCGTAGACGTTCGGCGGGATCTCGGTCGGCAGCAGTTCGTCGCCGGTCTTGGCGAGGACTCGCGCCACGTCGAGCGCCACATTGCCGACGCCGAGGACGGCGACCTTCTCGGCGTCCAGCGGCCATTCGCGCGGCACATCCGGATGCCCGTCGTACCAGGAGACGAAGTCCGCGGCGCCGTAGCTGCCGTCCAGGTCGATACCGGGAACGCCGAGGACGCGGTCGGCGTTGGCGCCGGTGGAGAAGATCACCGCGTCGTAGAACCGGCGCAGATCGTCGAGATCGATATCCGTGCCGTAGTCGATGTTGCCGAGCAGGCGCACCTGCGGCTTGTCGAGCACCTTGTGCAGAGCGGTGATGATGCCCTTGATGCGCGGATGGTCCGGCGCGACGCCGTAACGAATGAGGCCGAACGGCGCGGGCATGCGTTCGTAGAGGTCGATGCTCGCCTCCACGTCCGACTTCATCAGTGCGTCCGCGGCGTAGATACCGGCCGGGCCTGCGCCGACGATCGCAATGCGCAGCGGGCGGTCGCCGCCATTCGTTCCAGCGTGTTCGGTCATTCTTACGCGCACCCTTTGGTCGAAAGCTCTCGTCTGTGGTCTCAGCCGTCCTTCTTAGCTTAGGCTAAGTTGACGTGCGGGCCCCAGGCCCCGGTCCGGATATTCTCACGCTGTCGCGGCATCGTTGCCGCGCGGAAATGCCGGATCCGCGCGCGAGACATGACCGGATTCCTGCCGATTCTATCGGTGACGCACCTCTCGGATATTCCCGGTATCCGCCGGAAAATGCGGGCGTGATCTCCGACACTTCGGGCTGGGGTGAAGGATCGAGCCTATGAGTGACAGTGATCCGGCTACCCCGGGCGACGATCCGGCTATCCCGATCGATCAGCGTGAAGCCCCACGATCGGCGAAACCGTTCCTGATCGCGGTCGTGATCGCGGTGATCGCGATCGTCGCGGTGGTGGTACTCGCGCTGACCCGACCGGCTGCGAGCAATGTCACAGCTGCCGACCGGATCGCCGTGGCCGCTCAGAGCTTCGCCGCTGCCAGAAGCGATTCCGACCCCGAGCGGCGCGCGAGCACCGAATGCGCGGCCTTCGACGAACAGAAGTCGCCACTCGGCCCGGACGCGCTCGGTAAGAAGGTGGAGATCGCCGGCGTCGACGCGGTCGAGGTGCACGGCGAGCGCGCGACGGCCTCGGTGACCAGCAATATCGATGGGCACGGGACGGTCGCGAACTGGACCCTGACCCAGGAGAACGGTCGCTGGACGGTGTGTAATACCCCCTGAAACGGCTCCGGTTGTCGTTTGACAATTCGGCCTGTGACCAGGCATTCTCGGTGCAGGTCATGAGTACCAGCGTCAAGCCCCGGCTCGCTGGTCGGCAACCCTCTTTCGCGGTGGGGTGCTCCGGGTGACGACCTGGCCGTGGTCCGACCGGACACGGCAAGTGCGAATTCTGTAGGAGGTTCAAGTGAGCTACGCCGGTGACATCACGCCTGGGCAGGCGTGGGAGCTGTTGCGGGACAATCCGGATGCGGTCCTGGTGGACGTCCGCACCGAAGCCGAATGGCGATTCGTCGGAGTACCCGACACCACCTCGATCGACCGGCCGACCGCACTCATCGAATGGGTGGATTTTCACGGCGCACCCAATGCCGAATTCATCGGACAGCTGCAGCAGGTGCTGGCCGACCGCGGCGGTGACAGCGACGCACCGGTGATCTTCCTGTGCCGGTCCGGTCAGCGTTCCATCGGTGCGGCCACCGCCGCGACCGGTGCCGGTTACGCCCCCGCCTACAACGTGCTGGAGGGCTTCGAGGGACCGCTGGACGGCGACGGCCACCGCGGTGCGGCCGGCTGGCGCGCCCTGGGACTGCCGTGGCGGCAGTCGTGAGCCGATCCGTTGTGAGCCAGTTGTTTACGTGTAATCGGGCGTGTGTCCCGGTGAACCCGGTCGGCCGGGGCGATGGGAGGCAGTCATGATTACCGGCGGTGCGTTCGAGCGGCCGTTACCCGAGGGCGTGGGCCCGGCGACACTCGGTGTGCGCGGCGGCATCCGGCGCTCGGGCTTCGAGGAAACCTCCGAGGCGCTGTACCTGAACTCCGGCTTCGTCTACGAGAGCGCCGAAGCGGCCGAGGCCGCCTTCACCGGCGAGATCGAGCACTTCGTCTACTCCCGCTACGGCAATCCCACGGTCGCGATGTTCGAGGAACGCATGCGGCTGCTCGACGGCGCCGAGGCGTGTTTCGCCACCGCCAGCGGCATGTCCGCGGTGTTCACGGCCCTGGCCGCGCTGCTGGGCAAAGGGGACCGGCTGGTCGCCGCGCGCAGCCTGTTCGGCTCCTGTTTCGTGGTGTGCAACGAGATCCTGCCGCGCTGGGGTGTGGAAACCGTCTTCGTCGACGGTGAGGATCTCGAGCAGTGGGAGCAGGCGCTGTCGCAGCCGACCACCGCGGTCTTCTTCGAAACCCCCTCCAACCCGATGCAGACCCTCGTCGACGTGCGCAAGGTGAGTGAACTCGCCCATGCCGCGGGCGCGAAGGTGGTGCTGGACAACGTCTTCGCCACCCCACTGCTGCAGCGCAGCCTCGACCTCGGCGCCGATGTCATCGTCTACTCGGGCACCAAGCACATCGACGGCCAGGGCCGAGTGCTGGGCGGCGCGATCCTGGGCACCTCGGACTACATTCAGGGCCCGGTCAAGAATCTGATGCGCCACACCGGACCGGCACTGAGCCCGTTCAACGCCTGGACGCTGCTCAAGGGGCTGGAGACCATGCCGCTACGGGTGCGTCAGTCCACGCAGTCGGCGCTGACGATCGCGCAGTTCCTGGAGCAGCATCCGGGAGTGGCGTGGACGAAATACCCGTTCCTCACCTCACATCCGCAGTACGACCTGGCGACCTCGCAGATGTCGGGCGGCGGCACCGTGGTCACCTTCGAGCTGGCCGCCGACCCGGGGGAAGGCAAGAAGCGCGCGTTCGAGGTGCTGAACCGGCTGCGGATCGTCGACATTTCCAACAACCTCGGCGATGCCAAGACCCTGATCACGCATCCGGCCACCACCACGCACCGTGCGATGGGGCCGGAAGGCCGTGCGGCCGTGGGAATCACCGACGGCGTGCTGCGCATCTCCATCGGCCTCGAGGATATCGAGGACCTGCTCGGAGATCTGGAGCAGGCGCTCGGCTGAGCCACCTGTTCACCCGGCGAACGGATTCTCGGTGCGTCCCACCAGATCCGCCACCGAGTCGATGACCACCGTCGGGCTGTAGGGGTAGGCGTCCATCGACGCGCGGGTGGAGATCCCCGACGTCACCAGCACGGTGCGCATTCCGGCCTCGAGCCCGGCGATGACATCGGTGTCCATCCGGTCCCCGATCATCACCGCGGACTGGGAATGCGCACCGATGCGCCGCAGCGCCGAACGCATCATCAACGGGTTCGGTTTACCCACGTAGTACGGGTCGCGGCCGGTCGCCCGGGTGATCAGTGCCGCAACCGATCCCGTCGCGGGCAGCAGGCCCTCGCGCGACGGGCCGGTGGCGTCCGGGTTGGTGGCGATGAACCGGGCACCGCGCTCCACCAGCCGGATCGCGGTGGTGATCGCCTCGAACGAATAGGTGCGCGTCTCACCCAGCACCACGTAATCGGGGTCGCTGTCGGTGAGGACGTAGCCGATTTCGTGCAGTGCCGTGGTGAGCCCCGATTCGCCCACCACATAAGCGGTTCCGCCCGGACGCTGCTCGTTGAGGAAGGTCGCGGTGGCCGTCGCCGAGGTCCAGATCGAGGCGGCCGGGATATCGAGTCCGATGCGGCGCAGGCGGGCCTGCAGATCGCGCGGGGTCCGGATGGAGTTGTTGGTGAGGACCAGGTAGGGGATTTCTCGTTGGGCGAGTTCCGCCAGGAAGTCGTCGGCGCCCGGGATCAGGTGGTCCTCGTGCACGAGTACACCGTCCATATCGGTCAGATAGGACAGGATCGGTTCGTTGTCGGAAGTCACCAGCCAATTGTGAGCTATCGGGTGTATTGATAGGTGGCGACCGCTGGATGAGGCTCCGCACACGCGTGGCGAACCGGCTGTGGTTATGGTCGGAGGGCGATCGCAGCCCACCCGGTGTGGAATTCGCAGCCCGCTGCGGTGTGGAATTCCGGACACCGGGCCGGCGCTGCACTCGGTCGACGTGGGGCGTCTCCCCCGGGAGCGGCCCTGCACAGGCAGGCACGTGACGGCGAACAGGAGTGGCGCAGTGAGTTCTCTCAAGCTCGGGTACAAGGCGTCGGCAGAACAATTCGGACCTCGGGAGCTGGTGGAGCTCGGCGTCCTGGTCGAAGAGCACGGGCTCGACAGCGCGACCGTCAGCGACCACTTCCAGCCGTGGCGGCATCAGGGCGGGCACGCCCCGTTCTCGCTGGCCTGGATGACCGCGGTCGGTGAGCGCACCTCCCGTATTCAGCTCGGCACCTCCGTGCTGACCCCCACCTTCCGCTACAACCCCGCGGTGATCGCCCAGGCGTTCGCCACCATGGGCCTGCTGTACCCGGAACGGGTCATGCTGGGCGTGGGCACCGGTGAGGCACTCAACGAGATCGCCACCGGATACAAGGGGGACTGGCCGGAGTTCAAGGAACGCTTCGCCCGGCTGCGTGAGTCGGTGGAGCTGATGCGGGCGCTGTGGACCGGCGAACGCGTCGATTTCGAGGGCCAGTACTACAACACCGTCGGCGCCTCCATCTACGACGCCCCGCCGGCCGGCATCCCGGTCCACATCGCCGCGGGCGGCCCGGTCGTCGCGCGCTACGCCGGACGCGCCGGTGACGGTTTCATCTGCACCTCCGGTAAGGGTATGGAGCTCTATACCGAGAAGCTGATGCCCGCCGTGCAGGAAGGTGCGGAGAAGGTCGGCCGCAACCTCGACGATATCGACCGGATGATCGAGATCAAGATCTCCTACGACACCGATCCGGACAAGGCACTGGAGAACACCCGCTTCTGGGCCCCGCTGTCGCTGACCCCGGAACAGAAGCACTCCATCACCGACCCGATCGAGATGGAAGCCGCCGCCGACGCCCTGCCGATCGAGCAGATCGCCAAGCGCTGGATCGTCGCCAGCGATCCCGACCAGGCCGTCGAGCAGATCAAGCCCTACCTGGACGCCGGCCTCAACCACCTGGTCTTCCACGCCCCCGGTCACGACCAGCGCCGCTTCCTGGACCTGTTCGCCCGCGACCTGGCGCCGCGGTTGCGCGCACTGTAATTCGCGCTCGTTTTCGGGAACCACCACGTCCGCCCGGGCCACATCGGTCCGGGCGGACGTGTGCTGTCGCCACCGGTGAAACGCGCAACCGAGCCCTGACTCCGGTCAGACGCGAGTGAGGGCGAAGATGCGCAGGTCGCGGGTGGTGCGGTCGCGGTACGCGGCGTATGCCTCGGTGGTTTCGATGAAGCGGTCGTACACCTGCTGCTTGTGCTCGGCGTCGTCGAGCCGCCGCGCTCGCACCGGAATATGTTGCCCCGCAATGGTCACCGACGCTTCCGCATGCGCCAGCAGGTTGGCGGTCCACGCCGGATGATGCGCCTGCCCGAAATTACTACCGACCACATACAGCGTGTCTCCGTCGTGCACATACAGCAGCGGCGAGGTCCGCGGCTGCCCCGACTTACGCCCGGTAGTGGTCAGCAGAATGATCGGCACCCCGATCGGCCCCAGCACGGTGTATCGAGCATCGGTGCGCTGCAACAGCTTTCGATCCAGCGGAGTCAACGTCCGCACCACCGCAGAACCGATCCGAGTCGCCGCGAAAGCACTCGCCGTACGCCCGAGCACCCCGGTCCGCGAACCCCACTGCCGGTTCGGAAATTGCGCTGTCATGGGGGAATTGTAGGCAGGTGTATGCGCCCCCTACCGCAGCCCGCGGAACCCGACCGGCACAGGTCCTGTCGGTACCCGGCGCTACGGTCCACGCTATGCCATCGACCCCACATGAAGTGGTCATCGATATGTTCACGGACCGGCCGGCTCTGGTGGCCTGGCTCCTTTCTGCGCTCGGCTACGAGCTACCCGACTACGAGACGGTGGAACCCCAATCGGAGCGGGCGGCGGTGGTAGCACCCACCGAGTACTACGCCGACGCGGTCCTGGCATTCCGGCGCGGCGGTCGGTCGGTGCTGGCGGTCGTGGTGGAGGTACAACGGCGGCCCGATCCGGATAAGCCGTGGGCTTGGCCCGTGTATACGTCGTCTCTACGTGCGCGTATGAAATGTCCGGTGATACTGCTGGTGGTATGCACCGACGCACGGACCGCCAAGTGGGCGGCCAAGCCGCTGGACTTCGGTTTCGGCAACCCGCCGACCACGTTCACCCCGATGGTGTTGGACCCGTCGGCGGTCCCGGTGGTCACAGATCCGGAGGTTGCCGCCGAACTGCCGGAGCTGGCCGTATTGTCCGCAATTGCCCATCCGCGCCACCCCGAGCACATCCAGATCTGGTCGGCACTGGCCGTCGGCTTTCGGACCCTCGGAGACGATCCTGCCCTGCGATACCATGACTTCATCCTGACGATGCTGCCGCGCGCTGTTCGTCCTGCTTGGGAGGCTTTTATGTCCACCGGTCTGCACGACTACAACTTCACCAGCGATTTCGCGCGCAAGTACCTCGCGGAAGGCGAAGCGAAAGGCGAAGCCAGGTCGATCCTGACCGTCCTGGACGCCCGCGGGATCGAAGTACCCGACGAGGTACGCGACACCGTCATGTCGTGCGAGGACCTGGATCAACTACAGAAGTGGTTGCGCCACTCTTTGGAGATCAATCAGGCCCGCGATTTGCTGGACTGAAGATTACGGTCCAAATATCCGTCCGATGACCTTCACACGGGGAGCCCGCACGACCGGTCCGCTGGACCGGAACTATGCGTTTGGCTCTGCCCCGTAGCAGTCGTCGAACGGTCCTATAGTGCCGAGCGCGCGGTGGCTGCGAACTCGTATCCGGCGTGCCAATCCGAATCCGCGGGCGGTGCGATGAGGTGCTCGACGCCGGCGGCAGCGTAGGCGGCGAGGGTGTCGGTGGCCTGCGCGAGATCGGCCGGCAGTTGGGTGATCACAGATACCGTGGGTGCGGGGCGATCGTAGGTCTCGGCGAATTCGGTCAGTTGCTTTCTCGCGGAGCTCGCCTCGTCCGGGGTGAGTCCGATCGCGAGCCAGCTCCCGGCGAATTCTGCCGCGCGGCGCATGGCGCGAGGCCCGTTGCCCGCCACGAGGATCGGCGGCACAGCAGATCCCGGTGCGAGCGTCACCTCGGTCCCGTCCGGCAATGTCGCGGCCCGTCCCGAGATCAGGTCGGGAAGGACCCGAAGCGAATTATCGGTATCGCGCCCACGTTTGTCGAACGGCAAACCCGCTGCCCGCCAGGCGATATCGCCGTGCACCGGATTCCCGGTTCCCACCCCGAGCAGTAGCCGATCACCCGAGGTGTACTGCAGCGAGCTGATCTGCTTGGCAGCCCACGCCGCCGGCCGCAACGCGAGCAGCATGACCCCGTACCCGATCCCGATCCGCTCGGTCACCGCTGCCGCGGTCGCCAAGGTGACGGTGCTGTCCACCATCGGTGCACTGGGTACCAGATGATCGGTAGCCCACACCACATCCAGCCCCACCTCCTCGGCGAACCGAGCGGCGCCGGCGACATCCCCGAGGATCGGGTGTTCGGGATCGGGCGTTGAGGTCGGAAGGAAGGTACCCAGCTGCATGGGGGTGGGAGCGCCGGTGCACGGCCGATTATTCCTGGCCGCGAGTTCGCGGTCGGTGCACTGCTGCCACCACAATGTCGGACCACTCGCGGATATCGCCGTCTGGATGGATCGAGGACGCGCTCTGAGGCCGAAGTCGCTAGGTTTCGGTCATGGGCTCGGAGCGATTCTCAGGATCGAAATACGGTGTCGTCAGCGGCCAACGGCTGATCAATGTGCACGAACGAGTCGTGGCGGGTTCGCTGGACCTCTCGTCGGAACTGCTCGAGGGCATCCTTGAGCCGGAAACGTCGGTGTGGCCGTTCGATCTTCGCCGATTGGAATTGGACCGTGGATTGGAGCCGGGCAGTACCGGTGGTCACGGTCCGGTGCGCTACACCGTGGTGGAGCACGAGGTCGGTCGGCGGGTCAGGTTCGCGTTCACCCGCGAGGCTCCGATTGCGGGGTGGCACGAATTCGTGATCGGCGACGTACCGGGACAGGGCGTGCGTTGGCGCCACGAACTTCTTATCGACCCGGTCGATCAGTGGATCCGCGAACAAATCGAGCCGAGCCATGACGCGCTCGTCGAAGTCCTCTTCGATCGGCTGGAGTTGCGCCTCGCGGTCCGGCAGTAGAAACGCACGGTGATGCCCGTCACTTCCTATAGGTGCGATCGATCACGTTCCCCGGCTCACTAAGCTCGTCCTCATGTCCCAGAGTTCACCCTCCACCGTGTACGTCGCATCGCTCGAAGGTGATACCGGTAAGTCCACGGTGGCCTTGGGGATGTTGCAGATGTTGTCGGCGACGACGCCTCGGGTGGGGGTGTTCCGGCCGATCACGCGGTCCAACGATGGGCGGGACTACATTCTCGAGCTGCTGGTGGAGTACTGCACGGCCGATATCGACTACGAGCAGGCGGCGGGGGTTACCTACGAGCAGGTGCATGCCGATCCGGATTCGGCGATCAGTGAGATCGTGATGCGGTTTCACGAGGTCGCGAAGGTGTGCGATGCGGTGGTGATCGTGGGCAGCGACTACACCGATGTCGCGGGGCCCAGCGAGTTGCGCTACAACGCGCGGATCGCGGTGAATCTCGGTGCGCCGGTGCTGCTGGTGTTGCGGGGTGCCGGGCGCAGTCCGGAGCAGGTCGCTCAGGTGGCTCGGGTGTGCGAGGCGGAGTTGGAGCTCGAGCACACGCGGGCGGCGGCGGTGATCGTGAACCGGTGCGATCCGGAACGGCTCGAGGATGTGCGGGCCGCGATGGGGGTGCTGGACTGCCCGTCCTGGACGCTGCCCGAGGTGCCGTTGCTGACCGCGCCGACGATGAGTGAACTGTGCCAGGCCATCGACGGCACCGTGTACTCCGGTGATCCGGAGCTGCTGCAGCGTGAGGCTCTGTCGGTGATGGTCGGCGGGATGACGGCCGAGCACATTCTGGAGCGGCTCACCGAGGGAGTCGCGGTGATCGCACCGGGTGACCGTTCGGACGTGCTGTTGTCGTTGGTGAATGCCCATGAGGCACAGGGGTTCCCGTCGCTGTCGGGGATCATCATGAACGGTGGTCTGCTGCCGAATCCGGCGATCGCCCGGCTGATGGAGGGGCTGAAACCGAAGCTGCCCATCCTGACCACGCACTTGGGCACCTTCGATACCGCGAGCGCCGCCGCCGATACCCGCGGACGGGTGTCGCTGAGCAGTATCCGCAAGATCGATACCGCGCTGGCGTTGATGGAGCAGCGGGTCGAGGCCCGGAGGCTGCTCGAACTCATCGAGGTGCCGGTGCCGTCGGTGGTCACCCCGCAGATGTTCGAATATCAGCTGGTGGAGCGGGCCCGGGCGGATCCGCGCCGGATCGTGCTGCCCGAGGGGGACGACGACCGGATCCTGCGCGCCGCCAGCCGGGTCCTGCAGCGCAAGATCGCGAAGCTGACCATTCTCGGCGACGAAGCGACGGTGCGGGCCCGCGCGGCGGAACTGGGGCTCGATATCGAGGCCGCCGAGGTGCTCGACCCGCGCACCAGTGAGCTGCGTGCGGAGTTCGCTGCGGAATTCGCGCGGCTGCGCGCACACAAGGGGATGACCGTCGAGCGGGCCCGCGAGGTGATGACCGATATCTCGTACTTCGGCACCATGATGGTGCATCGCGGCATCGCCGACGGCATGGTCTCCGGTGCGGCGCACACCACCGCGCACACGATCCGCCCGTCGTTCGAGATCATCAAGACCGAGCCAGGTGTCTCCACGGTGTCGAGTGTGTTCCTGATGTGTCTGGCCGACCGGGTGCTGGCCTACGGCGACTGCGCGGTGGTGCCGGATCCGACCGCCGAACAACTCGCCGATATCGCGATCTCCTCCGCGCGCACCGCCGACCAGTTCGGGATCGACCCGCGGGTGGCGATGCTGTCGTATTCCACCGGTGAATCCGGTAGCGGCGCCGACGTCGACAAGGTGCGTACCGCAACCGAACTGGTACACGAGCGGGCCGCGCAACTGCCGGTGGAGGGGCCGATCCAGTACGACGCGGCGATCGAACCGACCGTTGCCAGTGCGAAACTGCCCAATTCCGAGGTGGCCGGGCGCGCAACGGTGTTCATCTTCCCCGACCTCAACACCGGTAACAACACCTACAAGGCCGTGCAGCGCAGCGCGGGCGCGGTGGCGATCGGGCCGGTGCTGCAGGGACTCAACAAGCCGGTCAACGATCTGTCGCGCGGAGCTCTCGTCGCCGACATCGTGAACACCGTGGCGATTACGGCGATCCAGGCGCAGGCGCAGCAGCGCCCGCGCGCAACCCAGGAGGGCTGATGCAGGTACTGGTGATCAACTCGGGGTCCTCCTCGATCAAATATCAACTGCTGAACCCGGTCTCGGCCACGGTCATGGCGTCGGGGCTGGTGTCGCGGATCGGTGAGGAACTGCCGGACGATACCGTTACCATCGAACATCACAGTGACGGAAAGCAATTCGACCACACCGGGACGATCGCCGACCACGCCGAAGGGCTCCGGGCAGTATTCGGACTGTTCGAACGCAGCGGGCACGATCTGACCGGTGCCCACCTGTCCGCGGTGGGCCATCGGGTGGTGCACGGCGGTGAGGTCTTCTACGAGCCCACCCTCATCACCGACGAAGTGGTGGCAGCCATCGATGCGCTGTCGATGCTGGCTCCGCTGCACAATCCGGCCAATGTCACCGGGATCCGCTCCGCGCGCGAGATGCTGCCCGACGTGCCGCAGGTCGCGGTGTTCGACACCGCCTTCTTCCACGGCCTGCCCGATGCCGCCAAGACCTACGCCATCGACGCCGAGATCGCCGCGGCACACGGTGTGCGCCGCTACGGCTTTCACGGCACCTCGCACGAATACGTTTCCGGGCGGGTGTCGCAGCTGCTCGGCGGTGATCCGGCCACCCACAACCAGATCGTGCTGCACCTGGGTAACGGTGCCTCGGCCTCGGCGATCCGGGGTGGCCGCGCCATCGACACCAGTATGGGCCTCACCCCGCTGGAGGGCCTGGTGATGGGCACCCGATCCGGCGATATCGACCCGGGTATCGCCATGCATCTGGCCCGCACCGCCGGCCTGAATGTGGACGGCATCGACGAACTGCTGAACCGGAACTCCGGCATCAAGGGGATGAGCGGGGTCAACGACTTCCGGGCGCTCTTCGCCAAGATCGATGCCGGCGACCGGGCCGCGCGCCTGGCCTACGACGTCTATATTCACCGGCTCCGTCACTACATCGGCGCCTATATGGTCGATCTCGGCCGGGTGGACGCGATCACCTTCACCGCCGGCGTGGGGGAGAACAGTGCACCGGTGCGCATCGATGCGCTGGCCGGATTGCAGCGTTTCGGAATCGAGGTGGATCAGACCGCCAACAATGCGAAATCGCAGGAGGCACGGTTCATCTCGACACCGGACTCCGCGGTGAAGGTGTTGGTGGTGCCGACCGACGAGGAATTGGCCATCGCGCGCGCTGCCACGGCACTGGTGCGCTGAACGGTCAGAACCAGCTCTTGGCGCGGGTCGCGTTCGCCAGATCGATCAGGTCGTAGCGGTGGGCGCGCCCGGGTGCGGTGCGCGCCAGCGTGCGTAGGCCGCGTTCGATTCCGCGGCGCAGACCGCGCTCGCTGAATCCCTTGCCGAACAGGTCGCGGCGGCGCGGCGCGTGTCCGGCCTGCAGCCAGGCCAGGGCGCTGCCGAGGACCAGAACACGCAGTTGAGCGACGCGGTGTTCGGTCACCGGCAGCTGTTGTAATCGTGCCGCGGTCACATGCAGCACCTGCTCGTCGAGTTCGCCGGCCGGGCGCGCGGTCAGCAGGAGCAGCACCGCGGTGAGCCGGGCCTCGGTGAAGTGGCGGGAGGTGGCGGGGACCTCGTCCAGGGCCCGCACCGCCTCGTCCACCCGGCCGTCGGCGACGAGCTGGCGGGCCAGCCCGAAGGCCGCACTCACCACGCTGCGATCGGTGCGCCAGACGGTGGTGTAGAACTTCTCCGCATAGTCGCGCCACTGACTCGGATCCGATGAATCCCAGTGTTGCAGTACCAGTTCGGCGGTGGCGGCGAGGGCGAGTTTGGGGGCGATCTCGCCGGGCAGCGCCGACAGCACCTCGTCGAACCGTTCGTAGGCGTGCTCGTAGTCGCGTTGGTGCAGCGCTATCAGGCCCAGGAACCAGTCCGTGCGCCAATCGTGGTCCTCCAGCCGTTCCAGGGTGGCGCGGGCCGCGAGCGGGTCGCGGAGTTCGAGCTGGATTCGCACCTCGGCCAGCAGGCTCTCGGTGGCGAAGTTCTCCGGCGTGTGATCGGGCGCGGCTTCGGCCCGCTGTCGTGCGGTACGGACCGAGTCCAATGCGTGGGCAGGTTCGGAGTGCACGGTGCCGGCCAGCAGCCGTGCCGACGGGTCGGTGGGATCGAGCAGCGGCACCGGCAGCGCCTCGGCGATATCGATGGCCTCGAGGGTGGTGTCGCGGACGATACCGTCGGTGTATACGTCGGTCTGTCCGACCATTTCGTCCGTGCCGAAGCTGGTACGGGGCGGACTGAACAGCGTCGACAGATGCGGATGCTCGGTCCCCGATTCGGTGGCGAGGATTTCGCGCAGCACGCCGGAGAGCTGTTCGGTCATCAGCTGGGCGGTCGGGAAGCGGTGTCGCGGTTCGGGATCGGTCGCGGTGAGCAGCAGCCGGTGCAGGAATTCGTAGCGGGCCAGGACCGGTTCCTGTTCGGGCAGCGGCAATCCGTCGCGGTAACGGCCGGCGTGCATCGGCATATTCACCGTCAGGACGGCGAGGGTGCGGCCGACGGTGTAGATGTCGGTGGCCGCGGTGGGGCCGGTTTCGGCGATTTCCGGTGCCTGGAACCCTTTGGTGCCGTACAGATTCCCGTACGAGTCGAACGGTGCGGTGGCGCCCAGGTCGATCAGTTTCACCTGGTCCTCGGTGACCATGATGTTGTCGGGTTTGAGGTCGTTGTAGGCCAGCTCGATCGAATGCAGATACTCCAGCGCGGGCAGGATCTCGATGATGTACGCCAGTGCCTCGGGCACCGGCATCCGTTCCGGATGTGAATGGGTGTCGAGCACGGTGCGCAGGGACCGCCCGCCGACGTACTCCATCACGATGTAGCCGATCGGCGTCCCGTCCGGATTCGGATGCTCGACGAAGTTGTGGATCTTCACGATGCTCGGATGCGCCAGCTCGGCCAGGTACTGGCGTTCGGCAACGGCCACGGCCTGCGCTTCGGCATCGCCACCGTGCAGCAGTCCCTTCAGCACCACCCAGCGATCGCTCACATTGCGGTCTATGGCCAGATAGATCCAGCCCAGACCGCCGTGCGCGATACAGCCCTGAATCTCGTACTGTTCCGCGATCAGATCTCCCGCCCGCAGATAGGGGCGGAAATCGTAAGGCGCGGCGCAGTTCTCACAGACACCGACGGGTGCGGCCGCCTGCCGGGGTGTGCTGCGCCCGACCGGGCGTCCGCACCGCCAGCAGTAGCGCCGGCCTTCGGCGACCACCGGATCGGTCAGGACGGCGGTGAGCGGATCCATCGGCGGCACAATGGGGATCGGCACCAAGCCGGCGCCGAGGCGGCGAGTGGTGGGCCGTGTCCGCACCGTGCGACCGCTGCGACCGCTGGGCCGGCTCGGTTCGGAAAGCTGTGCGGGCGCGGAGTCCTCGGGCCCCGCGAATTCCGCTGCCGAGGTTTCCGGCCCGGCAGTACCCGTGGTGGCGGTGCCGGGCCCCACGAATCCTGCTGCGGTGGTTTCCGGTCCTGCGGCGTGCGTCGTCGCGGTGCCGGGCCCGGCGAATCCTGTCGCGGAGGTTTCGGGTCCCGGTGCTTCCGTTGTCGCGGTGCCCGTCCCCGTGAATTCGGTGGCGGACGTCGGCAGTGGTGCGCGCTGGGTGCCGACCGGCTCGATACCGGCCCGCGCATGCGGTTGCGTCACTTCCTCGTCCGCGCCGGTGACCGGGGTGAGCTCCGTCGGCTGGTCCTCGGGTTCGGAAGGGTAGAGCTGTTCGGACATGGTTCAGTCCCGGTAGATCGGTTCCGGCGGTTCCGGCGTCGGTCCGAGTGCGTGCTCCAACCACTGTCGATACAGCCGGTCCCAGGTGCCGTCGGAGCGCAGCCGCTGCAGGGTGGCATTCACGAAACGCACCATATCGTCGTTTCCCTTGGGGATGCCGACGCCGTACGGTTCGTCGCTCAGTGGGGGACCGGTGACCTCGGCATAGATGTCCTGTTCGACGAGCCCTGCCAGCACCGCGTCGTCGGTACTGACGGCGTCGACCTGCCGCTGCTGCAACACCACCAGACAGTCCGCCCAGGTCGGCACGGTCATGATCGCCGCCTGCGGCTGGATACGATGCAGCCGGTCCAGCGAGGTGGTGCCGCCGACCGTGCACACCCGCTTACCCGCCAGATCGGCCATCGAGCCGATGCCCGAATCCCGCAGCGCCAGCACCCGCTGATGCGCCATCAGGTAGGTGGTGGAGAAGTCCACGTGCTCGCGGCGGTCACAGGTGATGGTCATCGTCTTGACCACCACGTCGACGGTGTGGTCCTGCAGCGCCTTCTCGCGGTCCGCCGACCCCAGGATGCGATATTCGACGAGCCCGGGATCACCGAGCAGATCGCGGGCGATCTCGGCAGCGATATCGACATCGAAGCCGGCGAGGGTGCCGGTGATCGGATCCCGGAAGCTGAACAGGTTGCTGCCCGGGTCGAGTCCCACCACCAGCCGTCCACGCGCCCGCACCGCATCGAGGTTCGGTCCCTGGGCAGCCGTCGAGGGGCGCAGACTCGCGGTCGGGTCGGCGCATTCGGTCTCCGCGGTGCCGGAGGCGGTACTCGGCGGGGTGAGGTCGGCGTTCGCGGGCAGTGGCGGTGCGGTGTAGTCGCCCTGCCCGGTGCTGGGTGGGGCGGGTGCGTCACCGCAGCCGGCGGCTGCCAGCACGGATATGCCCAGGATCAGCGCCGCGGCGATCCGGGCCCGGTGTCGGTTCATCGATACTCCCTCAACCGTGGCCACAGTCCCGCCAGCACGAAGGCGGCGGCTAAGGCGGCCAGCACGAGTGCGCCGGGCGCCAGGAAATTCAACGACCGGGCAGCGTCGGAGATATCGTCGCGCAACGTCTGGCGGGTGTGCGCGATGCCGTCGGCGAGGGCGGTGTCGAGGGTTTCGACGGCCGCACTGGCCTGCTCCGGACCGGTGCCGATCGCCACGTTCGAGGCCTGCAGGAAATCGCCGCGGCCCAGTGCGTCGGTCATGCGCTCGTGCGCCGCGCGCCAGCGATCCAGCGCGCCGTGTGCGGTACGAACCTCACCGGCTCCCGGTGCGTCGGTGGGGTAGTCGGTGAGCAGGTCGTCGAGCCGGGTGATGGAGTTGTCGAAGGTGTTGTCGTAATCGCTACTGGCGTCGCGCCGAACCAGTTTGAGTGTTTCGGCGGCGCGGGCCTGCTGGGCGAGGATGCGGCTGGTGGTCAGCCGGTCGCCCGGAATCGCGCCGTGGTCTCGTCCGGACGCGGTTGCCACCGCGGAGAACGACCCCGCGATCACGGTCCACGACAACAGGATCAGCAGCACCCCCGAGGCCGCCAGCAGGCCCGGGTTGAGTACCCGGCGCCAGCGCCGGGCCAGGTAGTACTGGGCGCCGATGAGAGCGGCGAGCGCCAGGATCGGCAGTCCGATCGCGGCCCAGGGAGGCCGCACATGATCGCGCTGAGTCTCGGTGATCGCGGCCCAGCGATGCTCCTGCAACCGCTCCGCCTGCGGCAACATGCTGCCCTGCATCAGATTCGACGCTTCGCTCAGGTAGGCGGCGCCGACCGGATGGCCTTCGCGATTGTTGGTGCGCGCGGTTTCGATCAGGCCGGTGTAGACCGGCAGTTCGGTGGCGATACCGGTACGCAACTCGGCGTCGTTGTCGGGTTCGGTCGCCTCCTGGGTGCCGACCCGGGCGGATTGGGCGACCAGTTCCGCGGCTGCCTCACCGATCGCCTGATCGTAATGATCGCGTACCGGTTGGGGTTCCAGGCCGCCGGAGATGAATGCGGTACCGGCGGCGGCGTCCGCCACCGACAGCGAGGTGTAGAGATGCTGCGCCGAGTTGGCGTCCGGTTCGGCCGCGCTGAGCAGCCGGTCCAGTGCGTGCTGGCGATCGCCGACCTCGGCCGCGGTGACGGCACCTGCGACCAGGCATATTCCGAGTAACAGCAGGCCCAGCGCGATCAGTCGGGCCGGTGAGGAGCGGACGAATGCTCGCACCTCGGATGCGTCGATTCGATTGCGCACGGCGGCCGCCGCGGCGCGCGGGGAAAGCTCGTCGAGCTGGGAATACGCCAGCCGAGCCATACCCACCTCCGTTCGTTCGCCGGGTTGCACTGTGCGGACTGAGCTTATTGTGGTCGTACCGGTGCCGCCCGATATGTGTCGGTCATGATGGTGGTGCCGGGAGGTCGGTGAGGTCGGCGAGGAGCGGGACGAGGCGAAATATGCGCGGTGACGGAGACGGTTTCTTGGTCAGTCCCGACGGGACTCGGCAGTGGGGATTGTTCGGTGCCGCCGGGCTCCTGTTGCGTGCACCCCGCCGGGGCGGCGGTGCGCTGATCCTGTTGCAGCACCGGGCGCCGTGGAGCCATCAGGGCGGAACGTGGGCGCTGCCGGGTGGTGCGCGGGACAGTCATGAGACCAGCGTGCACGCCGCGGTACGAGAAGCGCAGGAAGAAACGGGAATTGACCCGAGTGCGGTGCGGGTGCGCGGTAGCCGGCTGACGAGTACCGCGGGCAGTGGCTGGACATACACGACGGTCGTCGCCGATGTGCCCGAAACCCTCGCGACCACGGCGAATCAGGAAAGTGAGGAGTTGGCGTGGGTCCCCGAGGAGGAGGTCTGCGACCGGCCGTTGCACCCCGGATTCGCCGCCGCGTGGCCCGGGCTGCGGGCACCGTCGGCGCGGCCGGACCTGGACGGTTCCGCTGCCGCGGCTGCTATCTCCGCGGCGGAAGCAACCGCGGTGTTCGCATTGCTGCCGCGCACGGTCGATCTCGCCGACCGTGGTTTCGTGTGGCTGGATGCGCTCGACTCCACGGCGCCGCGGGTACGAATCAGCCGGGGCGGCAACGGAACCGAATCCAATGGTGCGGGCTGCGGCGATGATCTGGTACTGACTCTGCAACAGGTACTGGACTGACCGACCTACCCGGTACCAGCTCACCGATCGGTGGCCGCGGCGTTCTCCAGCAGTTGTTGCTTGAGTTCGCGGGCGGCGGCCTGCGGGTCGCGCGCGGCGGTGAGGGCGCGTACCACCACGACGCGGCTCGCTCCAGCGGCCAGCACCTCCGGCAGCCGTTCGTGATCGATCCCGCCGATGGCGAACCAGGGGCGGGTCGGATGTGCGTCCGCGGTCGAGCGCACCAGCTCGAGTCCGGCGGCGCTGCGTCCCGGTTTGGTCGGGGTCTTCCAGATCGGGCCGGTGCAGAAGTAGTCGATCTGTTCCTCGATGACGGCCAGTCCGGCCTGGTTGCGGTTGTGTGTGGAACGGCCGATCACCACATCGGGGCCTACCACCCGGCGCGCGTGCGAGGGCGGCAGATCGCCCTGCCCGAGGTGCAGGACGTCGGCGCCGGCGGCCAGGGCGATATCGGCGCGATCGTTGACCGCGACGAGTGCGCCGTGGCGGCGGGCGGCCGCCTTCAGTTCGGCGAGTGCGCCGAGTTCGGCTGCGGCCTCCAGTGGTCCGAACTTCGCTTCGCCGGCCGACCCCTTGTCACGCAGCTGGATGATGTCGACACCGCCGGAGAGTGCGGCTTCGGCGAAGGCAGCCAGATCGCCGGTATCGCGCCGGGCATCGGTGCACAGGTACAGCCGGGCCGATGCCAGGCGCTCGCGCGGTGTGAGGGCCACCCGCTCACGCGGTGTGATCGAACGATGCTGAGACGGTTGCACGTGTCCGACCGTAGCCGCGCTACCGTGGAGAGGCGAAACATGTAGGCATTCCCGCAGCGATGGCGGCCGCGCGGGAAGGCCGTTCTCCCGGCCGTGGCCGTATTCGATGCGGTGGCCGCGACCAGGGAATCCGAGCGAGGTGGAGTGATGCGAAGTCTGGCCGTCGTAGGTGGGGGCGTGGTCGGTCTGTCGGTGGCGTGGCGTGCCGCCGAACAGGGATGGTCGGTGACCGTGTTCGATCCGGACGCGGGGTCGGGCGCGTCGTGGGTGGCGGGCGGCATGCTCGCGCCGCTGTCGGAGGGCTGGCCCGGTGAGGACGAGCTGCTGCAGTTCGGTGCCGCTTCGCTGCGGCGCTGGCCCGATTTCCGGGACCGGCTGCGGGCGGCGACCGAGGTGGACGTCTTCGTCGCCGAGCAGACACTGACCCTCGCGCTGGACAGTGCCGATGCCGCGGATCTGCGCACGATCGCCGATTTCTGCGCGGACCACGGTTATGCCCTCGAGTTGCTGGACCGGGCAGGAGTGCGCGGGGCCGAGGCGGGCCTCTCGCGGACGGTGCGCGCCGGACTACTGGCCACCGACGAACCCGCTGTGGACAACCGCCTGTTGGTGGGGGCGCTACGACAGGCTTGTGAACAGAACGGTGTCCACATTAAAACCGAGACTGTGGACAATGTGGACCAACTCGACTACGACCAGATCGTGCTGGCCGCCGGATCCGGAAGTGTGCGGTTGTGCGGACTGCCGGTGCGTCCGGTCAAGGGTGAGATCCTGCGCCTGCGCCGCCGACCGGGAACCCCGCCGCCGCCGCGTCGCGTCATTCGCGCCCGTGTGCACGGGCGGCCGATCTATCTGGTGCCGCGGGCCGACGGAGTCGTGGTCGGTGCCACCCAGTACGAGGCCGGATTCGACACCACCGTCACCGTGGCCGGAGTGCGCGATCTGATCGCCGATGCGGAAGCGATCTGGCCCGCGCTCGGTGACTACGAGCTGGCCGAGGCCGCCGCGGGCGGACGGCCGTGCACCCCCGACAACCTGCCGCTGCTCGGCCGGCTGTCCGACCGCCTCGTCGCGGCCACCGGGCACGGCCGCAACGGCATACTCGGCGTGCCGATCACGGTGGACGCGGTACTCGCTCTGCTGGCCGGCAGTGAACTGCCGGAGGCGAAGGCCGCCGATCCACAACGCTTCACCGCCGCATCCTCAGGAGGTAATCAGTGAAACCGAATTCTGTGTCCCCGGTGCTGTCCACAGCGATCCCCGTCGGCGTCACCGTGAACGGCACCGACCACGAATTCGAGCAGCCGCTCACCGTGCGGGAACTGCTCGAACGGCTGGAATTGCCCTGCCGTGGGGTGGCATTGGCCGTGGACGGTTCGCTGTTCCCCAAGTCGCGCTGGGACGAGCAGGTCGGCCGTGGCTGGAATATCGAGATCGTGACGGCGGTGCAGGGTGGCTGACCCGATGCCGATCGATCCACTGCGCATCGCCGGCCGCGAGTTCGGTTCGCGGCTGATCATGGGCACCGGCGGCGCGGAGAATCTCGCGGTGCTGGAGGAGGCGCTGGTCGCCTCCGGAACCGAACTGACCACGGTTGCCATGCGCAGGGTGGACGCCGCCGGCGGTACGGGCGTACTCGACCTGCTGAAACGGCTGGATATCGCGCCGCTGCCCAACACCGCCGGTTGCCGCACCGCCGCCGAAGCGGTACTCACCGCGCAACTGGCTCGCGAGGCACTCGACACCGAGTGGGTCAAACTCGAGGTCATCGCCGACGAGCGCACCCTGCTGCCCGACGCCATCGAACTGGTCACGGCGGCCGAGCAGCTGGTGGACGACGGTTTCGTGGTGCTGCCGTATACGACCGACGATCCGGTGCTCGCCCGGCGCCTGGAAGATGCCGGATGTGCCGCGGTGATGCCGCTGGGCGCCCCGATCGGCACCGGGTTGGGGATCAGCAATCCGCACAATATCGAGATGATCGTGGAGGCCGCCGGGGTGCCGGTCGTTCTCGATGCCGGGATCGGTACCGCCAGTGATGCCGCGCTGGCGATGGAACTCGGATGTTCGGCGGTGCTGCTGGCCACGGCGGTGACCCGGGCCCGGGAGCCCGCGCGGATGGCTGCCGCGATGGAGGCGGCGGTCCGCGGCGGATATCTGGCCCGTCATGCGGGTCGTATCCCCAAGCGGTTCTGGGCGCAGGCATCCTCACCAGGATTGTGAACAGATAGCTATCCACAACTTTGCTGCGTGGATATCCGGATGTCCCCAGGGGGATATCCCCAGGGCGACGTCATCCTCCAGGCGTAGCGGACTCGCTACCTGTGAGCGATAGTGCGGCGCACACTTCTGGGGAAGACTGATCGCATGATCGAATGCCAAGGTCTCACCAAACGCTTCGGGACGACCGTTGCCGTCGAGGATCTGACGTTCACGGTTACTCCGGGCAAGGTGACCGGTTTCCTCGGCCCGAACGGCGCCGGCAAGTCGACCACCATGCGGATGATCCTCGGACTGGACACCACCACCGCCGGCACCGCCCTCATCCAGGGCAAGCGCTATCGGGAACTGGACAAGCCGCTGCGCACCGTCGGCGCCCTGCTCGACGCCAAATGGGTGCATCCGAACCGGTCCGCCCGCTCACATCTGCGCTGGATGGCGGCGGCGAACGACATCCCGGCCAAGCGGGTCGACGAGGTACTGCACCTGGTGGGTCTCACCGAGGTCGCCAACAAGAAGGCCGGTGGGTTCTCGCTCGGCATGTCGCAGCGGCTCGGGCTGGCCGCCAGCCTGCTCGGCGATCCACCGGTGCTGCTGTTCGACGAGCCCGTGAACGGTCTCGACCCCGAGGGCATCCTGTGGATCCGGCGATTCATGCAGCGCCTGGCTGCCGAGGGGCGCACGGTGCTGGTGTCGAGCCACCTGCTCTCGGAGATGGCGCAGACCGCGGATCATCTGGTCGTGATCGGCCGCGGCAAGCTCATCGCCGATACCGACACCAAGGAATTCATCGCCAAGTCCTCGGAATCCTCGGTGCGCGTGCGCAGTCCACAGCTCGATGCGCTACGCAGCCTGCTCACCTCCAACGGGATGACGGTGCGCGAGGACGGTGGCGCCGGAGAATCCGAGGCGGCCGCCCTCACCGGATCGCCCGAGGCACTGGTGGTGCTCGGCCAGACCAGTGACGCGATCGGCAAACTGGCCGGTGCCAACGGCATCACCCTCTACGAACTCGCACCGCAGCAGGCCTCGCTGGAAGAGGCGTTCATGCGGATGACCGGAGGTGCGGTGCAGTACCACGGGGAAACCGTCGGCCAGGCCATGGGAGGTGCGCTGTAATGGGAATCGTCGCAGCGGAACGAATCAAACTCACCACTACCCGTTCGCCCTGGTGGTGCTCGGCCATCGTGATCGTGCTCGGCATCGGCCTGGCCGCGTTGTTCGCCGCCGTATCGCGGGCCAGCATGGGCCACGAAGGTGAAACGCTGATGACCACCGCGGGTGCGGTCGCCGGCGTCCGCGGCTTCGGCGTCATGGTGCTGATGATCATGGCCGCCTTGATGGTGACCAACGAATACCGCTTCGGGATCATCCGCACCACATTCCAGGCGACTCCGAATCGGCAACTGGTGCTGGTCACGAAGGCACTGTTGTCCGGCGTGTACGCCGCGGTGCTGACCCTGGTGCTGGCGCTGGTGGCCTACGTGATCGCCAAACCACTGTCCGGTGACGCCGGGCTGGGAATGAGCCTGAGTTCGGAAGTCGACTGGCGGGCGCTGTACGGCACCGCGATCTATGCCTTCCTGGCCGTCGTCATGGCCGTCGGGGTGGGTGCGCTGGTGCGGCAGTCGGCGGCGGCCATCTCGTTGATCGTCTTGTGGCCCTTGCTGATCGAGACACTGCTCGGCAGCTTCGGCTCCTTCGGCCGCAACGTGACGCCGTTCCTGCCCTTCGCGAACATCGACCATTTCATCGACGACACCTCCGGCTCGTCGGCGAACTGGCACTGGGGTCCGTGGGGCGGACTGATCTACTTCGCCGTCTTCACCCTGGTCGTTTTCGGCGCCGCGCTGGTCGTGACCGACCGCCGCGACGCATAACCACATACCTGCCCGTCCCGGACGTTCTACCCTCGCAAGTCCGGGACGGGAGGGCGGTCCTGTCGGGGGACTGCTGTCGCGTTCGCCACTGCCCGGTGGACGCGGCGACCACCGGCTCGCTGCACGGCTGCTCGCCCGGCTCGTGCGGCGGGCCGGTGTTCTGTCTGCAAACCCTGTGTGAACAGGGCCTGCGCACCTTTCGAACGAGTCGGTGGATCGGTAACCTCGGCGAAGGAGACCAGCACGAATCCCTTCGGCGGACCCACCGTTGTGCCCGCTCCGTCCGATCGGGAGGTGTCAGGTGGACATCATTGGCTACGCTCGGCAGGTGAGCGATACCCCCGCGGGTGACGGCGAAACGGCGTCCCGGACAGCCGGTCCCGCTCGTCCCCGTACGCGCGGCAAACCGTCCGGTGGGCGCGGGACCGGTGCCGGACGCGACGCTGAGCCGGAAAGCACGCCTGATGCGGCGGAACCGACCGTTCCGGGAATTACCGCATCGTTGGGCGCAGAGGGCGCCGAAGAAGTCGAGACCGAGACATCGTCGCGCACCCGTCGCCCGTCCGGTCGGCTGCGCGCCGCGCAATTCTCCGCGCGGATGGCCGCGGCCAATCAACGCGCCGATGTCATCGACGTGATCCGTCAGGCCCGCGAGAAACTGCCCGGCGACCCGTCCTTCGGCGATCCGCTGTCACTGTCGGGTGTAGGCAGCGCTCGTGCGGTGGCCCGCGCCGCCGACAAGATCGTCGGCGATTCCCCCAGCGCCGCCAAGGAACTCGGCCTCGGTGCCCTCCAGGTCTGGCAGGCCGTGCTCGAGCGAGTCGGGCGCGGCAAAGGCAACCAAGAGGTGACGATCCTGTTCACCGACCTGGTGGCGTTCTCCCGCTGGTCCTTGTCGGCGGGCGACGAGGCCACCCTCGAGCTGCTGCGCCGCGTAGCCAGCGCCATCGAACCCCCGATCGCCGAGCGCGGCGGCCAGGTCGTCAAACGGATGGGCGACGGGATCATGGCGGTATTCACCTCCCCCGACAGCGCGGTCCGCGCGCTCGTCACCGCGAAACGAAACCTGGCCGACGTACAGGTCGCGGGCTACCGCCCCCGCATGCGAGCCGGCCTGCACACCGGAACCCCACGGGAATTGGGTGGCGACTGGCTGGGAGTGGACGTCACCGTCGCCGCCCGGGTGATGGAGACCGGCGGCGACGGCAACACGATGATCTCAGGGATAGCGCTGGAAGCCCTGCACCCGGACACCTTGACCGAACTGGGCATCACCCCGAAGCCCTATCGCCGCGGCGTATTCGCCGCACCACTCAACGGTGTTCCGGAGGGAACACGCATCTTCCGCTTGGAGGGGAGGTAAGCGTTCGACGACTGCTGGCTGCGATCTGGTCGATCTGTTACCAGGGCGTGGTGTCAGTTGTCTTCGCGAACAGAGTCGTCATGCGCGCCGCGATCGCCCACATCCTCTGTCCAGCTGCTGTTGCAATATCACCGCCGGACTTCACCACCAGGTGATCGCGCCGACGACCGCCAGTACTGCGCAGATGCCCAGTACGGCCGCCATCACGCGGCTGTTCTTCCACATGGTGAAGGCGCCGCCGACCAGGAAGCCGGCCAGGGCCAGGAGCAGGACGACGACGATCGAATTGGACACCCTGCCATCTTGCCTCTCGCTGGGATATCTCTGCACACCGGCCGGTCCCGCTCGAGTGCCGAGTGAGGAAGGCGGCGTGGTTCGCGGGTCCGTCAGCGGTGAAATTGACCCATAAATTCTGCACCGAAATGAACTGTCGAGTGGGTCTTTCGGAAACGTACATTCGTTGGTGTCAGCACGAAATACCTGGGTGCAAGCCAGGTTCGAGTCGTCCGGGAGATGACATGAGCACCGATACGAACTTCTCGACCGCGCCCGTCCTCGTCCGCGCCGAGCAGGCGGAGACGCTGCAGGACGGCGCGAAGAGCCTGATCACGTTGTTCGCCGACGCTGATGCGACCGGCGGTGCGGTGACCGCGAACAAGGCCACCTTCCGCAAGGGCTCGCCGGGCGCTCCAGCACACTTCCATACCAAGGCCACGGAGATGTTCTTCGTGCTGGACGGCCGGATGCGCTTCCTGGTCGACGATGAGGTCCTGACCTTGGGCAAGGGTGACTTCCTGACGATACCGCCGACCATCCCGCACGCCTTCGCGCCGGCGCCGGACAGCGAGGCCGAGTTGCTGGTGGTCTTCACCCCGGGACTGCAGCGCTTCGACTACTACCGATTGCTGGAGCGGGTCTATCGCGGCGAGGCGACGGTGCAGGACATCCGCGACAGTTCACAGCACTACGACAATCACTACTTCGACAGCCCGGTGTGGTCGAAGTCGCTCGCCGAGGGCTGAGCCGCGGCGCGGGGTAGGGCGCGGCACAGCGCTTCCAGCGCCGGGCGGTAGCGGTGTTCGGGCGGGGTGGCGTATCCGACGACCAGGCCGTCTCGATGCGGCTCTCGACTGTCGAGGTGACGGAACGCCGCGAGCCCGTCCAGGGCCACGCCCACCCGGTCGGCTGCCTCGACTGTGGATTTCTCGGTGTCCGGCGGTAAGCGCAGGACAGCATGCAGCCCGGCTGCGATCCCGGTCACGGTGACGTACGGGGCGTATTCGGCCAGCATCGTGGTCAGTAGATTGCGCCGCGCGCGGTACCGCTGCCGCATGCGGCGAACGTGCTTGTCGTACTGCCCCGATTCGATGAATTCCGCCAGTGCGAGCTGGTCGGTGACCCCGGTCCACGGCTCGCGCAGACCCTTGGCGGCGAGGACGGATTCGACCAGGTGTGGCGGCAGGATCATCCAGCCGAGCCGGATCGCCGGGGACAGGCTTTTGCTGACCGAACCGAAGTAGATGACATGGTCGGGATCGAGTCCCTGTACCGCACCTACGGGTTCGCGGTCGTAGCGGAATTCGCCGTCGTAGTCGTCCTCCAACACCATCCCGTCGTGGTGCCGCGCCCAATCCACGGCCGCGGTGCGACGCGGCGGGATCAGTGGCCCGCCGGTCGGAAACTGGTGGGCGGGCGTGAGTAGTACGGCACGGGGGCGCGCCGAGCCACGCGAGAGGGTGGTCAGCTCGTCGGTCCGGGCGCCGCCGGCATCCAGACGCAGGGGGAGCGTACGCACTCCGGCCTCGGACAGGATCGCGCGGTGAAACGCGAGGCTGTACGGCTCCACGGCGAGGGGGCCGGTCAGCACGCCACCGCCGAAGAGTAAGCGCAGCCCGTGGGCGAATCCCGCACAGACGACGATCTGCTCGGGCGCGGCGTCGACGCCGCGCGCACGCGCCAGATATTCCGCGAGCACGCGGCGCAACTCCACGCGCCCCTGCGGATCTCCGGGGCCGTAGGCATCGTGCGGCGCACCGGTGACCGCACGCCGGACGGCAGTCACCCAGGCGGTGCGGGGGAACGATGTCGCGTCCGGCTGCCCCTGTCGCAGATCGTGTGTGGCCTGCGCGCGGGCCGGAGCTGGTTTCGGGAGGCGATGAGCCCGCGGCGCCGCACGGTCGGCCACCCGGGTACCCGACCCCTGCCGCGCGGTGAGCCAGCCCTCCGCGACCAGTTCGGCATAGGCGTCGGCGACCGTATTCCGGGCGACTCCCAGATCGATCGCCAGCGTGCGATACGGCGGCAGGCGGGTGCCCGGCGCGAGTCGTCCACTGCGGACCGCCGCACGCAGCGCCGCCGCGACAGCCGCCCGGCGAGGCCCCTCGGGCGAAAGCTCGAGATGGAGGTCCGATCCTGTCCCGTCGGCTGAGTGGACCCGAGAATCCGGCACCAGATTGCATCCTTCGATCGGTAATTTCCGGTGCACAGGCTACGTCCATGGCAGAGTTTCGAGCGGCGACGAACTGCGCGGGGTGGATTCGCAACGACCCCACCTGCGGATCTGCAGAATTAACAAGCACGCAGGCTTGATTTTTTCCGGGCCCGGTGTGACCCTGGAGCGCGACGCAGCGCAGGCGCTGTGCCAGTCACGTCGCAGGAGGAGGCGCCGCGCAGATGGCTCAGCTGGGCTCCGATCCGGAGGTGCTCCGGATCGGCAACTGTTCCGGGTTCTACGGTGACCGGGCGAGTGCGATGCGGGAGATGCTCGAGGGCGGGCCGCTCGATGTGCTCACCGGGGATTACCTCGCCGAACTGACCATGCTGATTCTCGGTCGGGATCGGATGAAAGATCCCCAACTCGGCTATGCCAAGACCTTCCTTCGCCAGCTCGAGGACTGCTTCGCCCTGGCACTCGGGCGTGGGGTGCGCATCGTCGTCAACGCCGGCGGGCTCAACCCGGCCGGTCTGGCACAGCGCATCGCCGAAGGTGCGGACAAGCTCGGACTGGACGCGAAGATCGCCTGCGTGCACGGCGACGACCTGCTGCCCCGAGCCCAGGAGCTGGGCCTGGGCTCGCCCCTGACCGCGAATGCGTACCTGGGAGCGTGGGGCATCGCCGAGGCGCTGAACGCAGGTGCCGACATCGTCGTGACCGGCCGGGTCACCGACGCCGCCCTGGTCGTCGGTCCGGCGGCCGCCCACTTCGGCTGGTCCCGGGACGATTTCGACGAGCTGGCCGGTGCGGTGGTCGCAGGCCACGTCATCGAATGCGGTACCCAGGCCACCGGCGGCAACTTCGCTTTCTTCACCGAGATCGAAGATCTGAACCGCCCCGGATTCCCGATCGCGGAGTTGCGCCGCGACGGCAGCAGTGTGATCACCAAACACCCCGGAACAGGGGGCGCGGTCACCGAGGACACGGTTCGTGCCCAGTTGGTGTACGAGATTCAGAGCGCGCGGTACGCCGGTCCGGATGTCACCACCCGCCTGGACAGCATTCGGCTGGGCACCGACGGACCGGATCGCGTGACGATCAGCGGTGTCACGGGGGAGGCACCGCCGCCGAAACTGAAGGTTTCGCTGAATACGGTCGGCGGCTTCCGCAACGAGATGACTTTCGTGCTGACCGGACTCGATATCGAGGCCAAAGCGCGCCTGGTGCAACAACAGCTGGAGAGTTGGCTGCGGTTGCGACCCGCGGAACTGGATTGGTCGCTGTCGCGCCTGGACCGGCCCGACGCCGAGACCGAGGAGCAGGCCAGCGCACTGCTGCGCTGTGTGGCCCGCGATCCCGATCCGACGACGGTGGGCCGCGCGTTCTCCAGTGCCGCAGTCGAGTTGGCGCTGGCCAGCTATCCCGGTTTCACCCTGACCTCGCCGCCCGGAAACGGTTCGCCCTACGGCGTGTTCACCGCGGGCTATGTCGATGCGAACGACGTCGCGCACACGGTGGTGCTGCCGAACGGCGCCGAGGTGTCGATCGCGCCGGTCGCGCCGACGGCCGAGGTGACCGACGTGCCGGAACCGGAGCTGCCGGAACCACTGCCGCACCGCGAAACCCGGCGGGTACCGCTGGGCACGATCGCGCTGGCCCGCAGTGGTGACAAGGGTGGCAACGCCAATATCGGTGTCTGGGTACGTACCGACGAGCAGTGGCGCTGGCTGGTGCATACCCTGACCGTCGAGCGGCTGAAGGCCCTGCTGCCCGAGACCGCGAAGCTCGCCGTCACCCGGCATGTGCTGCCCAATCTGCGCGCGGTGAACTTCATCGTCGAGGATCTGCTCGGCCTCGGCGTCGCCTATCAGGCCCGATTCGATCCACAAGCCAAGGGGCTCGGCGAATGGCTGCGCTCTCGCTACATCGATCTACCAGTGGAGCTACTACCGTGAGTGTGTGGGATTCGCCCGAGCGGCGTGAATTACGTTCGACTGTACGAGGTTTCGCCGAGCGCGAGGTCTTGCCCTATCTGGACGACTGGGAGCGCGCCGGGGAGATCCCGCGCGAACTGCACCGGAAGGCCGGCGACCTCGGCCTGCTCGGCATCCAGTTCCCGGAGGCGGTCGGTGGTGCCGGCGGTAGCGGGATCGACGCCGCGGTGGTGGCCGAAGAGATGCACTACGCCGGCTGTTCGGGCGGACTGTTCGCCTCCCTGTTCACCTGCGGTATCGCGGTGCCGCACCTGGCGGCCTCGGGCAACGCGCAGCTGATCGACACCTGGGTGAAGCCCACTCTCGCCGGGGACAAGATCGGCTCGCTGGCCATCACCGAACCCGGTGGCGGTTCCGATGTCGGCCACCTCACCACCAGCGCGGTGCGCGATGGTGACGACTACGTGGTCAACGGATCCAAGACCTTCATCACCTCCGGCGTGCGGGCGGACTTCGTGATGACCGCCGTGCGTACGGGCGGTCCGGGCGCGGCCGGTGTGTCGCTGCTGCTGGTCGAGAAGGACCGCCCCGGTTTCACGGTGAGCCGCAAGCTGGAGAAGATGGGCTGGCTGGCCTCCGACACCGCCGAACTGTCGTATGTGGATGTGCGCGTGCCGGTCTCGAACCTCGTGGGCACCGAGAACTCTGGGTTCGCGCAGATCGCCGCGGCGTTCGTCAGCGAGCGGGTGGGCCTCGCGGTGCAGGCCTACGGCCACGCCCAGCGTTGCCTGGATCTGACCCTGCAGTGGTGCCGCGACCGGGAAACCTTCGGCCGCCCACTGATCAGCCGCCAGGCCGTGCAGAACACGCTCTCGGAAATGGCGCGCCGCATCGACGTGGCGCGGGTCTACACCCGGCATGTCGCCGAACGCTCCGCCGCGGGCGAGACCGACCTGATCGCCGAGGTCTGCTTCGCCAAGAACACCGCGGTGGAAACCGCGGAATGGGTTGCCCACCAGGCGGTTCAGCTGTTCGGCGGGCTGGGCTACATGCGCGAATCCGAGGTGGAGCGGCACTACCGCGATGTCCGCATTCTCGGCATCGGCGGCGGCACCAACGAAATCCTGACCAGCCTCGCGGCCAAGCGATTGGGGTACCAATCTTGACGGCACTACGTACATCCATCGATTCGAATTCCGCGGACTATCAGGCCGCCGCCGAGGCGATGACCGAGAAGCTCGCGGAGGTCGAGGCGGAATACGCCAAGAATATCGCCGGCGGTGGCCCCGACAAGCTGGAGCGGCATCGCAAGCGCGGCAAGATGACCGCGCGGGAGCGCATCGAACTACTCATCGACGAGGATTCCCCGTTCCTGGAGCTGGCGCCGCTGGCCGCCTGGGGGAGCGAATTCCATGTCGGCGGCAGCGTCATCGCGGGCATCGGCATCGTCGAGGGCGTCGAAGCCATGATCGTGGCCCCGGACCCGACGGTGCGCGGCGGCACCTCGAACCCGTGGACCTTGCGCAAGAACCTGCGGATGAACGATATCGCGCTGGAGAACCGGCTGCCGGTGATCGGTCTGGTGGAGTCGGGTGGTGCGGATCTGCCCACGCAGAAGGAAGTCTTCGTTCCGGGTGGGCGCATGTTCCGCGACCTGACCCGGCTGTCGGCGGCCGGAATCCCTACCATCGCCCTGGTTTTCGGGAATTCGACCGCCGGTGGTGCCTATATCCCCGGCATGTCCGACTACACGGTGATGATCAAGGAACGCTCCAAGGTGTTCCTCGGTGGACCGCCGCTGGTCAAGATGGCCACCGGTGAGGAATCCGACGACGAATCGCTCGGCGGCGCCGAGATGCATGCCCGCACCTCGGGCCTGGCGGACTACCTGGCCGCCGACGAACAGGACGCCATCCGGATCGGCCGCTCCATCGTGCGGCGGCTGAACTGGACCAAGCAGGGGCCGGCGCCGCGGGCGGAGGTGGTCGAACCACTGCACGATCCCGAGGAACTGCTCGGCATCGTCCCGACCGATCTGAAAATTCCGTTCGATCCGCGCGAGGTCGTCGCCCGCGTCGTGGACGGCTCCGATTTCGACGAGTTCAAGCCGCTCTACGGTTCCAGCCTGGTCACCGGGTGGGCGGAACTGCACGGATACCCGGTCGGCATCCTGGCCAATGCCCGCGGTGTGCTGTTCTCCGAGGAAGCGCAGAAGGCGGCCCAGTTCATTCAGCTGGCCAACCAGTCGAACACCCCACTGCTGTTCCTGCACAACACCACCGGCTACATGGTCGGTAAGGAGTACGAGCAGAAGGGCATCATCAAGCACGGCGCGATGATGATCAACGCGGTGTCGAACTCGAAGGTGCCGCACATTTCGGTGCTGATGGGCGCCTCCTACGGTGCCGGGCACTACGGCATGTGCGGGCGTGCCTACGATCCGCGTTTCGTCTTCGCCTGGCCCAGTGCGAAATCCGCGGTGATGGGCGGCGCCCAGCTCGCCGGCGTGATCTCCATCGTGGGCCGCGCCGCGACCGAGGCCCGGGGCGGCACCTTCGACGAGGAGGCCGACAAGGGGATGCGCGCCATGATCGAGGCACAGATCGAGGCCGAATCGCTGCCGATGTTCATGTCCGGCCGGCTTTACGACGACGGTGTCATCGACCCCCGAGACACCCGCACGGTGTTGGGAATGGCGTTGTCCGCCATCCACAATGCCCCGATCGAAGGCGCCGCGGGCTTCGGCGTCTTCCGGATGTGAGGACCGGTATGTCTGCAGCGCGAAGCACGTCCGTGCCGGACGCGGGCCGCATCACGAACGTTCTGGTCGCCAACCGCGGCGAGATCGCCCGCCGGGTCTTCGCCACCTGCCGGCGGATGGGTCTCGGCACGACCGCGGTCTATTCGGACGCGGATGCGAACGCCCCGCACGTGACCGAGGCGGATGCCGCGATCCGGCTGCCCGGCAACACCCCCGCCGAAACCTATCTGCGCGCCGATCTGATCATTGCGGCCGCACAGGCCGCCGGGGCCGATGCCATCCACCCCGGATACGGATTCCTCTCCGAGAACGCGGAATTCGCGAAGACGGTGCAGGAGGCCGGGCTCGTCTGGATCGGCCCGCCGGTGGCCGCCATCGAGCAGATGGGCTCGAAGGTCGAGTCGAAGAAGATGATGGACGCCGCCGGTGTTCCGGTGCTGAAACAGCTCGACCCGGCCGAGGTCACCGCGGAGATGCTCCCGGTGCTGATCAAGGCGTCGGCCGGTGGCGGTGGGCGCGGTATGCGGGTGGTGCGGGAGCTTTCCCAGCTGACCGAACAGCTCGAGGCCGCCCGGCGGGAGGCCGAATCGGCCTTCGGCGATCCGACGGTGTTCTGTGAACGCTATCTGGAAACCGGCCGCCACATCGAAGTCCAGGTCATGGCCGATACGCACGGCCGGGTGTGGACGGTGGGCGAGCGGGAATGCTCGATCCAGCGGCGGCATCAGAAGGTGGTCGAGGAGGCGCCGTCACCCCTGGTGGAGCGGATCGGCGGCGCGGGGGAAGGCACCGGATCCGAATGGCCGCCCCGCCGGGACAGCATGCGGTGGCGCCTGTTCGAGGCGGCCCGCCTGGCTTCGGAGGCCATCGGTTACCAGGGCGCCGGCACGGTCGAATTCCTGGCCGACGAGCAGGGCGAATTCTTCTTCCTGGAGATGAATACCCGTCTGCAGGTGGAACATCCGGTTACCGAATGCACGACCGGCCTGGATCTGGTCCGGCTGCAGCTCCAGGTGGCGCAGGGGTACCGGCTGCCCGCGACGCCACCACCGATGCGCGGGCATTCGATCGAGGTGCGGTTGTATGCCGAGGATCCGGCCCAGGATTGGCAGCCGCAAAGCGGACCCGTGCACCGCATCGAATTCGGCGCGGGCACGGCCGAATTCACGGTGCTGACCGAGCCGGGTCTGCGGCTGGACTCCGGGGTCGTCGCCGGTTCGGTGGTCGGAGTGTTCTACGACCCGATGCTGGCCAAGGTCATCTCCTACGCCGACACCCGCGACGAGGCAGCGCATCTGCTCGCGACCGCATTGCAGCGGGCCCGCATCCATGGGCTGGTCACCAACCGCGACCTGCTGGTCCGGGTGCTGCGGCATCCGGCGTTCCTGGCCGGGGACACCGATACCGCCTTCTTCGCCACCCACGGTCTCGAGCAGCTCGCGGCCGCGCTGGTCTCCGAGTCCGACGAGGCGTTGTCGATCGTCGCGGCGGCACTGGCCGATGCGGCGGCGAACCGGTCGCGGGCCACGATCGGCGCGGGTCTGCCCAGCGGCTGGCGCAACCTGCCTTCCCAAGCGCAGCACAAGAGCTATGAGAGCCGGAACACCGGCGTGCACGAGGTGCGATATCGGCTCACCCGGACCGGGCTCGAGGTCGACGGGCACGACGGGCTCGCCTTGCTCGAGGCCGGCCCGGACACGGTGGTGCTGTCGGTGCCCGGGGAGCGTGGACCGGTGCGCCGGCGATTCGAGATCGCCCGCTACGGCGATCTGGTCGCGGTCGATTCCCCGTTGGGGCCGGTCGCGCTGCGCAAGCTGCCGCGCTTCTCCGATCCCGCCGATCAGGTGGCCGAAGGCTCACTGCTGGCACCGATGCCCGGAGCGGTCATCCGGGTGGGTGCCGAGGCCGGCAGCACCGTGACGAAGGGGCAGCCCATTCTGTGGTTGGAGGCGATGAAGATGGAACACACCATCGCGGCCCCGGCCACCGGATTATTGACCGAGCTGAATGTCGTAGCCGGGCAACAGGTCGACGTCGGCACTGTGCTCGCCGTGGTCCATGTCGAAGACAGCGTCGAATAGCCGCCGAATACAGGAGATTCCATGAGCTTCATCGAAACCGACGAGCAGCAGCAACTGCGGGCGGCGGTCGCGAAACTCGCCGCGAAATACAACTATTCCGACTACGTCCTGCCCAAGGCCCGTCGCAATGAGCCGCTGGACGAATTGTGGAACGAGGCAGGCGAACTCGGCTTCCTCGGCGTGAACCTGCCGGACGAGTACGGTGGCGGCGGCGCCGGTATCTACGAGCTCGCGCTGGTGATGGAGGAGCTGTCCGCCCGCGGCGCCGGCCTGCTGCTGATGGTGGTCTCGCCTGCCATCTGCGGCACCATCATCACCAAGTACGGCACCGAGGAGCAGAAGCAGTACTGGTTGACCAGGCTCGCCGACGGCTCGTCGAAGATGGTCTTCGGTATCACCGAGCCCGATGCCGGATCCAACTCGCACAACATCACCACCACCGCCCGCCGCGACGGCGGTGACTGGATCCTCAACGGCCGCAAGATCTTCATCTCCGGGGTGGATCAGGCCGAGGCGGTGCTGATCGTTTCGCGCACCGAGGACTCCAAGACCGGCAAGCTGAAACCGGCGTTGTTCATCGTGCCCACCGACACTCCCGGCTTCGTGAAGAACCGCCAGGAGATGGACATCATCGAGCCGGACAACCAGTTCACGCTGTTCCTCGACGATGTGCGAGTGCCCGGTACCGCGCTGGTCGGCCAGGAGGACGCCGCGATCGCGCAGCTGTTCGCCGGACTGAACCCGGAGCGGATCATGGGTGCGGCGATGGCTGTCGGGATGGGCCGCTACGCCATCGACCGGGCCGTCGAGTACGCGCGTGACCGCCAGGTCTGGAAGACCCCGATCGGTGCGCACCAAGGTATTTCGCATCCGCTGGCCCAGGTGAAGATCGAACTCGAGTTGGCGAAGCTGATGATGCAGAAGGCCGCGGTGCTGTACGACTCCGGCGACGACTTCGGTGCGGCGGAGGCCGCGAACATGGCGAAATACGCTGCGGGCGAGGCCAGTATCAAGGCGCTGGACCAGGCGATCCAGACCCACGGCGGGTCCGGCCTGACCTCGGATGTGGGGCTGGCGAGCATGCTGGGCGCGGCCCGGATCGCGCGGGTGGCGCCGGTCAGTCGCGAGATGATCCTGAACTTCGTGTCCCAGCATTCGCTGAACCTGCCCAGGTCCTACTGATTTCGTGCACGGCGGCCGCGCAACCCGCCGGTCGAGCGACTCGAAGGAGCAATTGATGACCGACACGTCCGAAAACGGTGCTTCCTTCGTGCACTACGAGGTGCGCGATCGCTTCGCGGTGCTCACCCTCGATTCACCCCACAACCGCAACGCGCTGTCGTCGAAACTCGTGCACGAACTGCTCGACGGATTGCGCCGGGCCGGCGGGGACGAGCAGGTGCGCGGCATCGTCCTCACCCACACCGGTAATACCTTCTGCGCGGGCGCGGACCTGAAGGAGGCGCTGGACGCCGATCCCGCGGCTGCCGCCGATATCCGCACTGGATGGATGATCGAGGTACTGCAGGGCATAGTCGAACTGCACAAACCGGTGCTTGCGCAGATCGACGGCAATGTCCGAGCCGGGGGGATGGGCATCGTCGGTGCCTGCGACATCGTGGTCGCCGGCCCGTCGAGCACTTTCGCGCTCACCGAGGCGCGGCTCGGCCTGGCACCGTTCATGATCTCGATGACGCTGTTGCCACGGATGACCTCGCGCGCGGCGGCCCGCTACTTCCAGACCGGTGAGACCTTCGACACTGCCGAAGCCGAGCGGATCGGGCTGATCACCGTCGCCGCGGACGATCCGGCCGCCGAGATCGGCCGGCTGTGCGAGGCGCTGCGGAGGGGGTCGCCACAGGGCTTGGCGGAGAGTAAGCGCCTGGTCAACGCCAGTTTGCTCACCGAATTCGAGCGCAGTGCCGAGGAGCTGGCCCGCCGTTCGGGCAGCTTCTTCGGCACTCCGGAGGTGGTGGAGGGGATGACGGCCTTCTTCGAGCGCCGCCCACCGACCTGGGCAGAATAGGGCCCATCATGACCGTGTCGCACGAACCGAAACAGGACCGCAGCCGGGCCACCCGGCAGCGGTTGCTCGAAGCCACCATCGACTGTCTGGCCGAGATGGGCTGGGCGGCCGCCACCGTCGCGGTGGTTGCCGAACGAGCCGGGGTATCGCGCGGTGCGGCGCAACACCATTTCCCCACCCGCGAAGACCTGATCACCGCCGCCCTGGAGTACATGTTCGACGCCCGGATGGCGCAATCCAAGGCCGAAGCCGCCGCCTTACAGGCGGCCGCCGCCGAACCCGTCGCCCACGACCTGGCCCGCACCGAGGCCGTCGTCGCGCAACTGGTCGAGTCCTACACCACCCCCCTGTTCAAGGCCGCACTCCAGGTGTGGACCCACGCCGCCGCGGACCCGGCCCTGCGCGAACGCATCGTCCCCCTGGAAGCTCGCTTCGGCCGAGTTTCCCACCGCCTGGCCGTGGAGGCGCTCGGCGTCGACGACTCCGACCCGACCGCCCACCACCTCGTCCAAGCCACCCTCGACATGGCCCGCGGACTCGGCCTGGCCGACGTCCTCACCGACGACTCGGTCCGTCGCAAACAAATTGTCCACCAGTGGGCAGCCACCCTGCACCTGGGCCTGCACGCCGCCGGCTGAAGAGCGAGGGCCCGATTCGGCCCCGTGGGCAAGCGGACGTGTGCGGCCCGACGCTCACCCTTGCACGGTCGGGCGCAGAGTGATGTCGCCGATTTCGACGTCGTCGGGTTGCTCGATGGCGAAGGCGATGGCGCGGGCCACGGCTTCCGGGGCGATGCCGATCGCCCGCATGGCCTGCTGCGCCTGGGCTCGGAGTTCGGGGTCGTCGACGTGGTCGACCAGCTCGGTGCGGACGAAACCCGGTGAGATGGAGGTGGTGCGGACGACGCCGTCGGTGCATTCCTGACGTAGCGCCTCCAGCAGCGTGCGCACCGCATTCTTGGTGCCGGCGTAGACAGCCTGCGTGGGAACGATTTTCAAGCCGGAAGTCGAAATCGTGGTCACGAAGTGGCCGCGGCCCTGCTGCCGGAACACCGGTAGTGCGGCAGCGATGCCGTGCAGCACGCCACGCAGATTGACGTCGATCATCCGGTCCCAGTCGTCGAGGCCGAGATCCGACATGGGTGCGGTCCGGGCGACCCCGGCGTTGCCGACCAGGACGTCCAGGCGCCCGAATCGGTCCACCGCGGCGGCTACCAATCGTTCGGGGCCGGCCCGTTGCGTGACATCCACCTCGACCATCTCCGCAGTCCCGCCGGTGGCGCGGATCTCCGCCACCACGGCGGCGAGCCGATCGGTGCGCCGGGCGCCCAGCACCACGGCCGCCCCTCGCGCAGCCAACTCCCGCGCGGTGGCCGCCCCGATGCCACTGCTCGCCCCGGTGATCGCGACGACCTTCCCGGTCGGCCCGCCGTTCGTATTCTTCGTCGTCGTCATGGCGTCGACAGTAAGAACCTGGAGTGCACTTCAAGCAAGTGCCGCCGCGGCCTCGTGGTGGTTTCGTGCGGCGGTGTCTCAGCGGCGGGCCGGGTGAGTCGATCTCACTCGGGTTCGTCGAGCTCCAGAACAACCAGCGGCACCGGACGTGTGGTGCGGGACTGGAAGTCGGCCAGCAGTGGGTTGTCGGCCAGCGCCCAGGTGGCGAATTCGTCGTATTCCGCGCCCTCCAGGGCTCGGGCGCGGGCGTGGTGGGTTCGGGTACCGAGCTCCACGGTGACCTGTGGGTTCGCCTTGATGTTGTGATACCAGGCCGGGTACTTGTCTTCGATGAACGAGCTCAGGTACGGGATCTGGTCCCGGTACAGCACTCCGAGTGGGACCACGTGCGCTTTCCCACTGCGTGCGCCCGTGGTGGTGAGCAGCAGCAGGGTGGCACCCTCGTAGGACCCGCCGACCCTGCCGCCGTTCGCCCGGAACTCCTCGATGACCGGATTGTTCCAATTCCGGATGTCTCCGTCGGCTACCGCCTGATTCCACGGTGCATCCGGGTCGTCGTAGGAGGTGATATCGCGCTGGGTTGCCGCCTCGGTTTCGCTCATACAGTGAGTATGCCGAGCAGGTACGACAACTTCGCGCGCGTGAGGTCCGTTCAGCAGTCGGTCTGGAACGGGTAGCAGGCTTGTGACTGCTGCGGGAACAGGCCCGAACTCTGTTGTGGCGCCGGTGCTTCGGCGCCCGCCGGGGTGGTGGGTGCCTTGAACAGCGGGGCTACCGGCATGGGGGCCGCCGGGGGTGCTTCGGCGGTGGAGGGGTCGGCCGGCCGGTCACCGGCATCGCTGTGTGTGGCGGAATCACTGCCGCCGAGGTACCAGACGAAGCAGACGAGTACGGCGGCCAGGGCGCCGAGTACTGCCAGTGCCTGGACCTGGTGACGGGATCGGCGGCGTGCGGTCGCGGGCGCCGCCCACTGTTCTGGTTCCGGCTCGGCAGGCCGTGGGCCGGGCACCGCTCCTGCCCGCGGATCGGGCTCCAACTGCGGTCCGGCCAGTGTGGGGCTGCGGAACGGCAGGACTCGAGAGACACCGTGCGAGCCGGTGCCGGACGGGGATTCGTGCGGTTCGGCGTCGATGCGGTCGGCCGGTGCGGCCTCGGCGAGATGGGTTTCGTCACCGGTGGTCCGAGGATGCGCGGGTTCGTGCCCTGCGATGCCGGAAAGCTTCTCGCCGAGGCGGTGTGGTCCGGCGGTGTCGGACGGTATGCCTGCGTGATCGGCGCTCTCCTCGTCCGCAGGCCGGGGTATCGCGAATCCGGGCGGTATCCCTGCGAGATCCTCGTGCTCGTCGTCTGTCGGCCGCGACGTCGGAGGTCCGGAGAAGGTTGTGGCACCGGCAATCGTGCCGCCCGCCGACGATCCGGACAGAATCTCGTCGCCGGTCGAGGGCGGCGGTGAGAATTCGAAGGATGCGTCGGCGCCGATTTCACCGGTAGGGGCGGGTGCCACGAGCGGCGTATCGGAGGTGAATCCCTCACGCAGCAGGGCGGCACGAAGCGCAGCGGCCTGCTCCGGAATGCGCGCCTGATCCAATCCGGTCGCCGCCAGTACCGCAATCACCAGTTCGACGGTCCACGGATCGTCGCGCACCTGGAATGCCTTGCGGTTGAACCACTGCCACAGCGGCGTGGGTTCGGCGCCGAGCAGCACATCGCGACCGGTGGGCAGCGGTGGCTTGTCGAGTGAGACGCTGGCACCGGGATGCGGTACGACCACGACCAGGCCGTTGACGAACAGTGTGTCGTCGCGCCCGACCACGCGGGCCAGGTTTTTCAGGCCGAACATCGGCTCGCTCACCTGGTCGAGCGGATTGCGGTCGTGTGCGCGCACATGTACCGGGTCGCCGGTGACTCCGGACAGCGACCACCGTCCGTTGCTGCCGCAGAACAGCGTGCCGCCGCTCGGTTCGAGGATGCCCTTCACCTCGATGACCGCGGCGGTGAAGGGAGTGAATACGACGATATCGGCTTCGGTGGTGCGCCGCCGGTGCTGATCGGGAACGTTCAGTCCGGAGATGGCGACACCGGGATTGGTTCCGTAGTCCTGGAGGAATTCGAGCACCTGGCGCTCGGTTCGGGGTTTCCCGGTTTCGGCATTGATGATCAGCATGGTCTACTCCTCGTCCCGACTTCGAGTTGTGGCCCGCTCCGTATATGGTACTGCGCCGCAACGGTTTTCACGATGGGTAAAAGCCGGGAGGTTGCTGTATCACCGAAATGCGCCGGGTGGGCTCAGTTCTCGTGTAACCGCCACAACGGGGAGACCGGTCCGTGTCCGGCCCCGAGATCGTAGGCGGCCTGCAGGCAGCGGGTGGTCCACTCTTTGCCGAAGGCGACCGCCTCCGGCATGTCGTAACCGTGGGCCAGGGCGCAGGCGGTGGAGGCTGCGAGGGTGTCGCCGCCGCCGTGGTCGTTGCCGGTGCTGATCCGGGGGGCGGTGAGCTCGTGGAAGTGCTCGCCGTCGAAGAGTAGATCGGTACTGAACTCGGAGGTTCGCAGATGGCCACCCTTGACGATGGCCCACCGCGCACCGAGCCCGATCAGCGCCTCGGCGGCCCGGCGTGCGGTGTGATCGTCGGTGACCACGATGCCGGTGAGTAGCCGCACCTCGTCCAGATTCGGAGTGACCAGGGTGGCACGCGGGATGAGGACCGAGCGCACCGCCTCCAGCGCCTCGGTGTGCAGCAGCGGATCGCCGTGCATGGACGCCGCCACCGGGTCGACCACCAGCGGAATCGGCCCGTCGCCACCGATACCCACCTCACCGCAGACCTGCGCGACCGCCTCGATGATCGCGGTCGAGGCGAGCATCCCGGTCTTGGCGGCACTCACCCCGATATCGCCGACCACCGACCGCACCTGGTCGGCGACGGTTTCCGGCGGTATCTCGTGAAATCCGCTGACTCCCACCGAATTCTGTACGGTCACCGCGGCGACCGCCACGCAGGCATGGACACCGAGCAATGCCATGGTCCGCGAGTCGGCCTGGATACCGGCCCCGCCTCCGGAGTCGGTACCGGCGATCGTCAACACCCGGATCGGGGTATCCCCCACCTCCGGAACAGGCAGCAATTTCACCACTGAACCCTACGACGAGCGGTGCGGAGGATGCGGACGGGTCACAGCTGCGCGAAGAGCGCCCGGGTATCAGCCGCCGGCACCTCGGGTGCCCCGTGCGCGGCGCAATGCGGGCCGGAGCTGCAGGCCGTCGCGCCCTCCGGTGAATACGCCGGCGGGGACGGTTGCTCAATGTCGTCCGCCGACCCAGCGGGTGAGTGCGGTGCCCAGGCCGGTCGCGTCGGAATCGTTGCAGGCCCAGCCGATGTATCCGTCCGGCCGGACGAGAACCTGGGCAGGTGCGGCGACGGGACCGATGCCCGGGGCGATCCATTCGCCGTCCGGATCCTCGGCGCAGACGAGGTCGACCCGATCCTTCCACGGGCCGATATCGGGCACGCCGGCATTGTTGCGTACCAGCAGGACCGGTCGTCCGGCACGAAGGAGTTCGTACATGCGGGCCGGGCGCCCCTCGACGGTGAGGGCGATGTCCGGGATACGCCGGCCGGTCATCGGGTGATCGCCCACGCCGTCGTACCGGATATCGAGTGCGGTGATCATGAGTCCGAGACGGTGCCGTACTTCGTCGACGCCGATCAGCTCGGCCATCGTGTCCCGCAAGGCGTCCATATGCTCACCCGGTCGTTGCACTGCGGTCTGAGCCCGAGTGTTGCGCAGTACCCGCGCCGCGACGGGGTGCCGTTCCGATTCATAGCTGTCCAGCAGCTCCTCGGCGGCGTCGCCGCGTAGCACGGCTGCGAGCTTCCAGCCCAGGTTGACCGCATCCTGCAGACCCAGATTCTGCCCCTGTCCACCGGCCGGATAGTGAATATGGGCGGAGTCGCCGGCCAGGAAGACCCGGCCGGAGCGGTAGCGGTCCGCCTGCCGGGCGGCGTCGCTGTAATGGGTGACCCAGCGTGGGCTGTGCATCCCGTAGTCGGTTCCCGCGAGTTCGGTGAATGCAGCCCGGAACTGCTCGAAGGTCAGTTCCGAACCGCGCGGCAGCACTCGATCGTGACACTGTGCCATCAGGCGATACCACCCGGGCTCGAACTGGATGACCGAGAAGTCACCCACCGCGGCGCGCTTCCCGAAGAATCCTGCGGTGGGTGGTTCGGCGAGTTCCACGTCGGCGAGCATGCCGGTCACTGTCGCCTCCGTGCCGTCGAAACCGATCCCGGCCAGCTTGCGGACGCTACTGCGCCCACCGTCGCAGCCCACGAGGTACCGAGCGTGAATCTGCCGGGGACGAACGCCACCGACCTGAACCAGCACGCCGTCCTCGTCGGCCCGGTAACCGGTCACCGGCGAGTCCCAGTGCACGGGGGCTCCCGAAGCTGCCGCCGCGGACTCCAATTCGGCTTCGATCCGGGACTGCAGGAGGCCGAGGGTGAACGGGTACCTGGTCGGGAAATCCCCGAAATCCAGCGGTATCCCACCGAAGTGCCCGGCGTCGATGCGGAGCCCCTGAGCCAGCATGTTCTCGAGCAGTCCGCGCTGGTCGAGTAGTTCCATGGACCGCGCGTGGATACCTCCGGCCCGCGACTCACCGGTGCGGCCGGGGAGTGCGTCCAGCAGTTCCACTTCGACCCCGGCCAGCCGTAGCTCGTACGCGAGCATCAGGCCGGTGGGTCCGCTACCTGCGACAACTACTTCCGTCTTCGACACGATCGCTCCTTAACAACGTTAAATCCTTAACGTTGTTAAGGACACCAGAACATTGTTAAAGTGTCAAGGGAAAGGAGGTGCGATGAAACTCGATCCCGAGGTCATCGCCGCTGCGGCCCTGGACCTGCTCGACCGGACGGGGCTCGACGGGTTGACCATGCGCAAGGTCGCGGCGGCGCTGGACGTGCAGGCGCCCGCGCTCTACTGGCATGTGAAGAACAAGCGGGAACTGCTGGACGTGATGGCGCGGGCGGTATTCGTGGAGGCCGTCGCCGGGGTCGAAGCGCCGCGTCAGGGGGTGTCGTGGCAGGACTGGACAGCCGAACTCTCCGGTCGGCTACGTACCGCGATGTTGCGGCATCGCGATGGCGGTCGCCTCCTCGCCGGAACCAATGTGAGCGACGAATCCATGTGGCGGGTCATCGAATTGACGCTGCGCACCTTGGAGGATGCCGGCTTCACGCTGACCGAGGCAGCCCGCGTCTTTCCGGTCCTGCTGCACTACACCATCGGTTTCGTCATCGAGGAGCAGGCGCGCACCGGCGTGGATTACGGTCCCGACAACCCCTACACACAGCTGGCGGGCGTGGTCGACGCCGAACGCTTTCCTCGCACGGCGCAGCTGGTCTCGGTGCAGGTGGCTGCGGAACCGGATATCGAGTTCGACCACGGCATGCGGGTCATACTCGCGGGGATCGGCGCGCTCGTGGCGACCGATTGAGCGGTTCTGCCGCGCCGGTGCCCACCGTGGCGGCGGGGGCACCGGCGCAAGCAGCGCAACAGCTTTCGCTGCTACGGATGGATCCGGCCGCACCGGTCGATGCAGCCGGCGGCAGGTGGTCGCCTAGGAAACGACGGGCAGGTAGACCTGGTTGCCCGCCTCGGCGAACTCCGCGGACTTCTCGGCCATACCGGCCTCGATCGCGTCCACATCGGTGAAGCCGTGCTTCTCGGCGTACTCCCGTACATCGGCCGAGATACGCATCGAGCAGAACTTCGGTCCGCACATCGAGCAGAAGTGCGCGGTCTTGGCCGGCTCGGCGGGCAGCGTTTCGTCGTGGTACTCCCGCGCGGTGTCGGGGTCCAGTGAGAGCGCGAACTGGTCGTGCCAACGGAATTCGAAGCGCGCCTTGGACAGTGCGTCGTCGCGCTCCTGCGCCCGGGGGTGGCCCTTGGCGAGATCGGCGGAATGGGCGGCGATCTTGTAGGTGATCACGCCGGTCTTCACATCGTCGCGATTGGGCAGGCCCAGATGTTCCTTCGGGGTGACGTAGCACAGCATCGCCGTCCCGGCCTGCGCGATGATCGCGGCACCGATCGCGGAGGTGATGTGGTCGTAGGCCGGTGCGATATCGGTGGCCAGCGGTCCGAGGGTGTAGAACGGTGCTTCTTCACACCATTCCTCTTCCAGCCGCACATTCTCCACGATCTTGTGCATCGGCACGTGGCCTGGCCCTTCGATCATCACCTGCACGCCACGGGCTTTCGCGATCTTGGTCAGCTCGCCGAGGGTGCGCAGCTCCGCGAGCTGTGCCTCGTCGTTGGCATCCGCGATCGAGCCTGGGCGCAGCCCGTCACCGAGGGAAAAAGTGATGTCGTAGCGCGCCAGAATGTCGCACAGCTCCGCGAAATTCGTGTACAAGAACGATTCCCGATGGTGGGCCAGGCACCAGGCCGCCATGATCGAACCACCACGGGACACGATGCCGGTGACCCGCTTGGCCGTCAGCGGCACATAGCGCAGCAGCACACCCGCGTGCACGGTCATGTAGTCGACGCCCTGCTCGGCCTGTTCGATGATGGTGTCGCGGTAGAGCTCCCAGGTGAGCGCCGTCGGATCGCCGTTCACCTTCTCCAGCGCCTGATAGATCGGCACCGTACCCACCGGCACCGGCGAGTTCCGCAGGATCCACTCGCGCGTCTCGTGAATGTTCTTGCCGGTCGACAGGTCCATGATGGTGTCGGCACCCCAGCGGGTGGCCCACACCATCTTCTCCACCTCCTCGGCGATCGACGAGGTCACCGCCGAGTTGCCGATATTGGCGTTGATCTTCACCGCGAACTTCTTGCCGATGATCATCGGCTCGGATTCGGGGTGGTTGTGGTTCGCCGGAATCACCGCGCGGCCGGCGGCGACCTCGTCGCGCACGAGTTCGGCGGAAACATCCTCGCGGGCAGCGATATACCGCATCTCCGCGGTGATCAGCCCGGCGCGAGCCCAGGCCAGCTGGGTGCGTGGGCCCTCGATATCGGGCTTGCTCCACTCGTCGCGCAGTTTCGGCAGGCCGGCATCCAGGTCGATCGTCGCCGCATCATCGGTGTACGGACCGGAGGTGTCGTAGACGTCGAAATGTTCGCCGTTGGTGAGGTTGATGCGGCGAACGGGAATGCGCAGGGCCGTGCCATCGGCATCGACCTGCTCGTAATGCTTGGTGCTGCCCGCGATCGGGCCGGTGGTGACATGGTTCGACGACATGCTGAAGTCAATCCTCCCTACGCCGGCATTACCCGGTCAGGTTCATACGGTCGACGGCCCTGACGCGCCCGAAAGTGGGCTAGCCGTCCTCTCAGCCCGCTGGTGCGAGCCCCCGTTGGCGTGATTCGTTACCGGCCCGACCCTACTCGGCACCCCCGCTGTGAGGCCAGACTTGCCCCGTCATCGTCCGGAATTGCCGCTTCGACGGGCTTGTCGGATTGTCGACCTCGAGCGTGCGACCATCGGTTGATGAATCGTCTCACCGTGTTGACCGCGATAGCTGCCCTCGCGCTGTTCGGGTCGGCGTGTTCCGACGACACGTCCACCACCGATACGACCACGACGCAGTCGACGACAGCCGCCCCGACGACCTCGGAAACCAGCTCGGCGAAGCCGACGGCCGAATCCGAAACCGCTGTGCCGCAGAATAATTCCGGACAACACCAGAACTCGCCCGGTGATCCGCAATCACCCGAACCGTGCGACGGGACGATCTGCACCAACCCGAATCACGGTGCCGGGCCGAATCCGGAGGAGAACGGCGGCCAGGTGATGCCGAACCCGAACGGGGACGGTTCGGTGGTCCCCTGTGAGGGGACGATCTGCACGAATCCGAATCACGGTGCCGGCCCGAATCCGGAGGAGAACGGCGGCACCATGATGGAGAACCCGAACGGTGACGGGTCGATGGTTCCCTGTGAGGGGACGATCTGCACGAATCCGAATCACGGCGCGGGGCCGAATCCGGAGGAGAACGGCGGCGAATAGCCGGCACGGACCGGTTCCGTTCGCGGCGATGTGAACGGCACCGGTCCGGAGCGACCCTGCACGGGAGGGGTGCCGTTCAGCCTCCGATGCCGCAACTGCGGGGATACGTGCCGGTGACGTACCACTGGACGGCGAACAGCAGCGGGTCGTAGTTACCGACGCAGTTCGGCGGCATCTGCGGTAGCAGATCGGCAGAACCCGATGCCGAGCCCGACGACGCGATTGCCGGGGCGGCGCCGGCCGTCGTGGCAGTCAGGACGCTCATCGGTGCGGCGGCGGCGACAGCAAGTGCTGCCGCGGCAAGAATGCGCTTCACGTGGGGCTACCTCTCTGAACCGGTATCGGGCATCACGCTAGCGCGAGGGCACAGCGCCGAGTAGCCCCGCGTTCTCGGGGCCTGTGAGCCTGCCTCAGGCCGAACGCAGGGCCCGGTAGACAGCGGCCCCGACGAAGGCGCCCAGATCGTGTGGCGTCCACTGGCCGTCTTCCGCGATCAGGGTGCGGACAGCGCCCTCACCTGCGGAAACCCAGAGCTCGACGAGGACCGGCAGCTTACGTTCGGCGTCGGTGATGTTCCACGCTTGCAGGGTGGGACGCAGCCGCCGGGTGCAACGTTCGAGGGCGAGGGTGCGCCCCCGATCGAACGAACCGGCCACCGCCGGGTCCGGATTGCCGTACAGCAGCTTCCAGGTGTCCGGGCGCTTGGCGACCGTTTCCAGAAGTGCGCGGAAACCCTCGACGAAGACCTCCTCGTCCGCCTCGACCTGCCGCGGTGGCAGCGCGTCGAGAATGCCGGCCCGCAACATGCTCTCCTCACGCTGCAGGAGTGCGTTGAGGAGTTCGACCCGATCGGCGAAGCAGGCGTAGATCACCGGCCGGGTCACACCGAGTTTCTCGGCGACGGCGGCGACCGTGACTGCTGCGATGCCCTCGTCGGCCGCGATGCGCAGTGCCGCGTCCAGAACGTGCGGGCGTCGGCGTTCGGGGCCGAGATGCTGGGCTCGTTGTCGCGGGCGCACCGCGGATTCCGAAGCCATGCCGATCAAGATAGCAGCGGCCACCGGCGGATTTCCGGGCCGCGCGGATCCGGCCCGGGCAGAAGCTGGTGTTGCGCTCATATATCGAATGCGAGCATATTCCTGGCGAATTCCGCAGAACCGTTGGAGGATTGTGGAATGTGAATAGCGGATGGGGTTCGGTGCCGGTAAGTTATTCGTAGTTCTCTAGGTACAGCCCACTTACGCTTGCGTAAGTAAACGCCGGTACGGCAACCTCCCACTGATAACACCAGACGATGGCGAGGAGGCCGGTGGCGTGTCGCACTACATGGCGAACCTTCGGGATATCGAGTTCAACTTGTTCGAGGTATTGCAGATCGGTGCGCTTCTGGAGGCCGGCGCCTACGGAGATCTGGATACCGACACCGCACGCGGAATGCTGACCGAGGTACTGCGGTTGGCCGAAGGGCCGGTGGCTGATTCGTTCGTCGACAGCGACCGCAACCCCATCGCATTCGATCCCTCCCGGCACGAGGTCACCGTGCCCGATCCGCTGCGCAAGACGGTCGCCGCGATCAACGAGGCAGGGTGGTCCGGCCTCGGTATGCCCGAGGACATGGGCGGCGTCGACGCACCGTCCCCGCTGATCTGGGCGACGCAGGAAATGCTCGTATCGGCCAACAGTTCCGCCGCGTTCTTCAATATGGGTCCGCTCATGCACGAGGTGGTGTTCCGGGAGGGCACCGAGGAACAGCAACGCTGGGCCACGCACGCCTGGGAGAACCGCTGGGGCGGAACAATGGTGCTCACCGAGCCCGACGCCGGCTCCGATGTGGGTATGGGACGCACCAAAGCGGTGCAACAGCCCGACGGCAGCTGGCATATCGAGGGCGTGAAGCGATTCATCTCCGGTGGTGACGTCGGCGACACCGCCGACAACATCTTCCACCTCACCCTGGCCCGGCCCGAGGGCGCCGGTCCGGGCACCAAGGGGCTGTCGCTGTTCCTGGTGCCGAAATATCTCTTCGACACGCAGACAATGGCTCTGGGCGAACGCAACGGCGTGCTCGTCACCAATCTCGAACACAAGATGGGGATCAAATCCTCACCCACGTGCGAGCTGACCTACGGCGGCGAGACACCTGCCGTCGGCTACCTGGTCGGCGAGGTGCACAACGGTATCGCGCAGATGTTCAAGGTGATCGAGAACGCCCGCATGATGGTCGGCGTGCTGTCGGCGGGAACCCTGTCCACCGGATATCTGAATGCGCTGGAGTACGCGAAAACTCGTGTACAAGGCGCGGATATGACACAGATGACCGACAAGACCGCGCCCCGCGTCACCATCACCCACCATCCCGATATCCGGCGCAGTCTCACCCTGCAGAAGGCCTACGCCGAGGGTCTGCGCGCACTGTATCTCTACACCTCCGCATATCAGAGTGCCGATGTGGCGCAGGCCAATTTCGGTGCCGACGCCGAGCTGGCGGCGAAGGTGAACGATCTGCTGCTGCCGATCGTCAAGGGGGTGGGTTCCGAGCGCGCCTACGAAATCCTCACCGAGACACTGCAGACCTTCGGCGGTTCCGGCTATCTGCAGGACTATCCGATCGAGCAGTACATCCGCGATGTGAAGATCGACTCGCTCTACGAGGGCACCACCGCCATCCAGGCGCAGGACTTCTTCTTCCGCAAGATCGTTCGCGACAAGGGCGCCGCACTGGGACATGTCACCGGACTGGTGCAGCAGTTCGTCGACAGCGAGCCCGGCGTGCTGCAGGCGGAGAAGGCACTGCTGGGCGCCGCATCGGCCGATGTGCAGGCGATGGCCGCAGCCCTGACCGGTTATCTGATGGCCGCGCAGCAGAATCCGGAGGAGATCTACAAGGTGGGTCTCGGATCGGTGCGCTTCTTGCATGCCGTCGGAGATCTCGTCATCGCATGGCGGCTGCTGGTGCAGGCGCAGATCGCACAAGCGGCGCTCGCCGGAACGCCCTCGGAGTCCGATCGGCTGTTCTACACCGGAAAGATCAGCGCAGCATCATGGTTCGCCAAGAACCAGCTGCCGTTGCTGACCGGGGTGCGGACCGTGCTGGAGAACCTCGACAACGACATCATGGAGCTGGACGAAAGCGCCTTCTAGACGAAGGTGTCGCACCCCACCACGGCCGGCCGGGAAATCCCGGTCGGCCGTGCGCTTTTCGGAGTACAACTGTCGGCATGGTGTTTCCGATGGCATTCGGCTGGCTCCAGGTGGTGCTGGCGGTGCTGTTCCTGGTGGCGATCGCACTGCTCGTCACCGCCGTGGTGCGGGCGCGTAAAGCAGGTTGGCGCAGGCATATCGGGCGCGGCGCCGGCGGGCTGGTCGTCCTGCTGGTAGCCGTGGTGCTGCTGTGGGCGGTCACGCTGTTGCAGACCTACTTGGGCCTGACCGGCGAGATCAAGGCGGCCCACGTGGTCGCTCGCAGCGTGGCGGGCAGTGACCATACCCTCGATGTCGAACTCACGCTCTACGGCGACGGCAATCACGACGAGATCCACCGGACCTACCGGATCGACGGCGATATGTGGGTATTGCAGGCCGATATCGTCGAACTCGAGCCGTGGGTCAATGCCCTCGGCTTCCACTCCGGCTACAAGGTGACCAGGCTGTACGGCCAGCGGCTCGACGGTGAGCCGGTCCAGCAGCATCAGACCATGCTCAACGGTGGCGACGGCGACTTCTTCACCGATATGCGCGACGGCAGCTGGTTCACCACGCCGTTCATCCGCTCCGCCTACGGCAACGCGGTGATAGCGACTCCCGGAACCTACGACGTCTACATCTCCGACGACGCGATCAAGACCCGCCAGAGCTGAGCGACGCATCGACGCGACCCGCAGCAGTCGCCGAACCCGAGGTAGCCCTCAGCCGAACTCCACGACCACGGGCGCGTGGTCGGAAGCACCCTTGCCCTTGCGTTCCTCGCGATCCACTCCGGCGTCGGTGGCCCGCGCGGCCAGGGCCGGGGAGGCGAGCACGAAATCGATCCGCATTCCCTCCTTACGTGGGAAGCGCAGCTGGGTGTAGTCCCAGTAGGTGTACACGCCGGGCCCCGGTGCGAACGGTCGCATCACATCGGTGAATCCGGCGTCCACCACCGCCTGGAAGGCCGCACGTTCGGGTGCGGAGACGTGGGTCTTGTTCTCGAAGAACTCCGGTGACCACACATCGTCGTCGGTGGGCGCGACATTCCAGTCACCGCACAGGGCGATCTGTGCGGACGGGTCCTCCCGCAACCGGGCCGCGCCGCAATCACGCAGTGCGGCAAGCCAGTCCAGCTTGTAGGTGTAGTGCGGATCGGTGAGCGAACGGCCGTTGGGGACGTACAGGCTCCACACCCGCACCCCGCCGCAGGTCGCGCCGATCGCGCGCGCCTCCACCACCGGCGCGCTCAGCAGTGCGGTATCGGCTTCCTTGTCGAATCCGGGCTGGCCCGGAAAACCGACCTCGACCTCGTCGATCCCGATCCGCGAGGCGATCGCGACCCCGTTCCACTGGCTGAATCCGGTGTGCACGATCTCGTAGCCGGCGGCCTCGAACTTTTCGGCCGGGAACTGCTCGTCCCGGCATTTGGTCTCCTGGATCGCCAGGACGTCGATATCGGCCCGGTCCAGCCATGACAGCACCCGATCCACTCGCGTCCGGATCGAGTTCACATTCCACGTGGCCAGCCTCATGTCACCGGAGACTAGCCGTGCAGCCGGGGCGAATCCCCGGCAGGTGGTGCCTCCTCCCAGCAAGCTCACAGCCGGGGCGCAGCGGTACCCAAGCCAAGGATCCGACAGTGGGCTCATGTCCGAGCCAGCTACGGCAGTTCAGGCGGCCACCGCCCCCGAATCGATACGCACCCCCGTGCTCGAGATCGTTGTTCCGGTGTACAACGAGGAACGCGATCTGGCCGACTGTGTGCGCCGCCTCCATGCTTTCCTGGGCACAGGATTCCCGTTCTCGACGCGAATCACGGTGGCCGACAACGCGTCCACCGATTCCACGCTGGCTATCGCACGCGCGCTCGCCGACGAGTTGCCTGAGGTCGAGGTGATGCACCTGGACCGCAAGGGCCGAGGTCGTGCGCTGCGGGCGGTGTGGGCGGACTCCGCCGCCGAGGTCGTCGCCTATATGGATGTCGACCTGTCGACCGACCTCAACGCGCTGCTGCCGTTGGTGGCGCCGTTGGTCTCGGGCCACTCGGATCTGGCGATCGGTACCCGGCTGGCCAAATCGTCGCGGGTGGTTCGCGGGCCGAAACGCGAGTTCATTTCGCGCTGCTACAACCTGATCCTGCGGGCGTCGCTGCAGGCACACTTCTCCGATGCGCAATGCGGATTCAAGGCGATGCGCACCGAAGTGGCGCGACAGGTACTGCCGCTGGTCGAGGATGGCGAATGGTTCTTCGACACCGAACTGCTGGTACTCGCCGAACGGGCCGGGCTGCGGATCCACGAGGTGCCGGTCGACTGGATCGACGATCCGGACAGTCGTGTCGATATCGTCGATACCGCGCGCAAGGATCTGCTCGGGGTATGGCGCGTGGGGCGCGGGCTGACCACCGGGACGCTGCCGATCAATCAGTTGCGGGCCGCGATCGGCCGGGAACCGCTCGTGGACGGCGTTCCACTGGGGATGGTCGGCCAGCTGGTGCGGTTCGGGATCATCGGTGCGGCATCGACGGTGGCCTACCTGCTGATATACCTGCTGCTGCAGACCGTGATCGGCGCCCAGCCGGCGAACTTCGCGGCATTGCTGATCACTGCCGTCGCCAATACCGCGGCCAACCGCGCGTTCACCTTCGGCGTGCGCGGTTCGAGCAGCGTGGTTTCGCACCATTTCCAGGGGCTGCTGATTTTCTGCTGCGCCTGGGTGCTCACCAGCGGCTCACTGTTCGCGCTGCACCGGTGGGCTCCGGACACGTCGTTGCATGTCGAGTTGTTCGTGCTCGTCGTCGCGAATCTGGTGGCGACGCTGTGCCGGTTCGTGGGGTTGCGGTGGGTATTTCGTAATGCGGTTTCCGGCACCGTTCCCGGCGAAGCGGAGACCAGATGACCACCACACTGGAGCGACCCACCGCCGCATCGGACGATATTCCGGCGCGGCGTCGGAACTGGGAGTATCCCGCACTGGCCGTGCTGCTACTCGGCACGGCCGCCGCCTATTTGTGGAATCTCAGTGCCAACGGGTGGGCGAACGCCTTCTATTCCGCTGCGGCCCAAGCCGGTTCGGTGTCGTGGAAGGCGTTCCTCTTCGGTTCCTCGGATGCCTCCAACGCGATCACCGTGGACAAGACTCCCGCCGCCCTGTGGTCGATGGACATCGCGGTCCGAGCCTTCGGGCTGTCCAGTTGGAGTCTGCTGGTTCCACAGGTGCTCATGGGGGTGGCTGCAGTCGCCCTGCTGTGGGCGACCGTGCGGCGTCCGTTCGGGCCGGTGGCAGGTCTGCTCGCTGGTGCGGTGCTGGCGGTAACCCCCGTGGCCGCCTTGATGTTCCGGTTCAACAATCCGGATGCGCTACTGGTGCTATTGATGGTCGCCGCCTGCTGGGCGATGACTCGGGCAAACGAAGACGGACGCCTGCGGTGGCTGATCCTGTGTGGAACGTTCATCGGGTTCGGTTTCCTCACCAAGCAACTGCAGGTGCTGCTGGTGGTTCCGCCGCTGGCCGCCACCTACCTGCTGGCCGGTCCGCCACGGCTCGGGAAGCGGGTCGCGCATTTGTTCGCCGCGGCCGTCGCGATGATCGCGGGCGCCGGCTGGTGGATTCTGATCGCCGAATTGTGGGCCCCGGATTCGAGGCCCTATTTCGGTGGCTCGACCCGCAATTCGATCATCGAGCTGACCCTCGGGTACAACGGTCTGGGCCGGCTCAACGGTGACGAGGTCGGAAGCGTTACCCCCGGACGGGGCCCGGATACCGCGAGTATGTGGGGTCGATCCGGCATCGGGCGGATGTTCGATCCAGCGCAGGGCGGTCAGATCGCCTGGTTGATTCCCGCCGCATTGATCCTGCTCGTCGCCGGAACAGTGCTGTGCGGCAGGGCAACCCGGACCGATGCACGGCGCGCCGCGTTCGTGATGTGGGGTGGGTGGTTGCTGGTGACGGGGCTCGTCTTCAGCTATATGAAAGGCATCTTCCATCAGTACTACACGGTCGCGCTCGCACCGGCGATTGCCGCGCTGGTCGGTGCGGGTGCGGTCGTGCTGTGGAAGCAGCGCGAACGATTGTGGGTCCGGCTCGTCGCGGCGGTTGCCCTGGCAGCAACCACGGCAACCGCGTGGATTCTCTTGTCGCGCAGCCTCGATTTCGTGCCCTGGCTGCGTTGGCTGGTTCTCGTCGGCGGGGTCGCGGTCGCGCTCGCGTTGCTGATTCCGGCACCGCGCCGCGTCGCACTGACAATCGCGGTCGCGGCCGGTGCGATCGCGCTCGCGGGACCGGTTGCCTACACCGCCTACACCCTGGATTCCGCGCAGTCGGGAGCAATTCCGAATGCCGGGCCCCGAATGCCGATGTCGTTCGGTCACGGAATGCACCCACCGGGCGGACCGTTCGGACCGGGAGCTGTCGGCGGCGCGGGCCGGGGAACCGGCGGCGGTGGTCCGGCGCCGGACGGTACTGGCCCGGGCGGCCGCGACGCTCCCGGCGGCAACTTCATGAAGGCCAGCGCGCCGAGTGACGAGATGACCGCACTGCTGCTGGGCGACGCCCACGCCTACCGCTGGACCGCGGCCACCGTGAGCTCCAACCGTGCCGCCGGTTATCAGCTCGCCACCGAGCTACCGGTGATGGCGGTCGGCGGATTCAACGGTACCGACCCCTATCCGACCCTGGACCAGTTCCGCGAGTACGTGGCGGCAGGCGACATCCACTACTTCATCGCCGGCGGCGACAAAGGACCTGGCGGAACTTCGCAGGACACGACCGCTGCGGCGATCACCCGATGGGTCGAACAGAACTTCACCGGTGAGCAGGTCGATGGCGTTACGGTTTACGACCTGACCACCACAGCGTGACCCCGAGAGACGACGATGCCCGTTCCACCTAGGTGGAACGGGCATCATCACATGTGTAGCCCCGACGGGATTTGAACCCGCGCTACCGCCTTGAGAGGGCGGCGTCCTAGGCCGCTAGACGACGGGGCCAGGACTTTCCACTCCGAAAACCCGGAGCTCGAATAGCTTAGCTGCCGGGCCAGTGGGCGCCAAATCCGGTGCTCACAGGGTTGGAGTGGAAGTCTGTAGCTCCCGGAACTAGAAAGGCTGCCCGGTGATCAGAGCGAACGCACCCGCGATGAAGAACAGCGGAATGAACAGCGCGGTAGCTACCGGGTCGCCGTTGAGATACCCCTGCCGAATCCCTTCGAGCGCACCCGCAGAACCTGAATCCATGATCAACTCCCCTGTGAGTGTGTGAAACCTGCCTGGTCAGCGTACCGTGAGCAGGACCTGGTGGAGTGCCGCCGCCGATCGCGGCCTAGTAGTGATACTGAGCCTGTGCGATCAGGATGCTGTTTCCGGGGACCGCATAGACCAGGCGGTGTTCGTCGTTGATTCGGCGTGACCAGTATCCGGACTTGTCGCCCTTCAGCGGCTCGGGCTTGCCGAGCCCGTCGAACGGGTTGCGATCGATGTCGTTGATAAGACGGGTGATTCGCAGCGCGATCTTCCGATCGGTAGCGATCCAATGTTCGAAATCCTCGAAGGCGGCTTTGGCGAAGGTGATCTTCACCCGAGTTCTTTCGTGAGCCCTTCCAAGTCCACCTCGACGGACTCGCCTGCCTCGAGCTGTGCGATTCCTCGAGTGAGACGTGCGGCGTTGGCTGGGGAGCGCATCAGATACAGCGTCTCGCGAAGAGAGTTGTATTCGTCTTCGGAGATCAGTACAGCGTTGCCCTTGCGGCTGGTGATGTGGACGGCGATGGCATCGTCGTTGACCTGCTCGATGAGTGGATACAAGCTGGCACGAGCCTCACTGGCAGACATGCTGGTCATCGGCAATCTCCTTTCCGGCTAAGAGGTGAGCATCTGTCACCGATAACGAACGACATCACTGCCCGTGGCCGCGAATTGGCCGACCGATTCTAGAGCGACGACTTCGGCTGTGTCGGAAGTGCTGATCACTCCGACGGACTCGATGGTCCGGCGCGCACAGTAATCGATGGGCGCTCGCTACTACACCAGGTCAAGAAGCCCGTTGGCTACTGCGAAGGGGTACCCCTCGAATTCACGTTCGCTGTAGCAGTAGTTCTGCAATGAGGATTTCGACGCGCCTGCGGATTTCGTCGCGAATGGGTCGGACACTCTCGACGCCTTTGCCTGCGGGGTCGTCGAGTTTCCAGTCGCGGTAGTCGACGCCGGGGAAGTAGGGGCAGGTGTCGCCGCATCCCATCGTGATGACGACGTCGCTGGTCTGGACGGTATCGGGGGTAAGAATCTTCGGAGTCTGGGCGGTGATATCGATACCGACCTCGGCCATGGCCTCAACTGCGGCGGGGTTGATCCGGTCGCCGGGTTCGGTTCCGGCGGAGCGGACCTCGATGCGGTTGCCGGTGAGGTGGGCGAGGAACCCTTGGGCCATTTGGGAGCGTCCGGCGTTGTGGACGCACACGAACAGGACCGACGGTGTTGCGGTCATCGAGTTACCTCCGTTGAAGTGCCGGTTGTGGTGTGGGGGAAACGGTTGCGTAGTGCGAGGGAGACGTAGACGAGGCCGACGAGGACGGGGACTTCGATGAGTGGTCCGACGACTCCGGCCAGCGCTTGCCCGGAGGTGGCGCCGTAGGTGGCGATCGCGACGGCGATGGCGAGTTCGAAGTTGTTGCCTGCGGCGGTGAACGCCAGAGTGGTGGTGCGCTGGTAGCCGAGGCCGGCCATGCGTCCGTAGAGGTAGCCGCCGCCCCACATGATTGCGAAATAGGCGAGCAGGGGGATCGCTATTCTGACGACATCCCAGGGTTGGGAGGTGATCCGGTCGCCTTGCAGGGCGAACAGGATGACGATCGTGAACAGCAACCCGTACAGGGCACAGGGGCCGATCCGGGGGATCAGCTTCGACTCGTACCACTCCCGGCCCCGGAATTTCTCACCGAGACGGCGGGTGAGGAATCCGGCGACGAGGGGGATGCCGAGGAAGATCAGTACCGATTTCGCGATCTGCCACGGCGAGGTATCGATGGTGGTCTGTTCCAGGCCGAGCCATCCGGGCAGGACCGAGAGATAGAACCAGCCGAGCACGGCGAACATGACGACCTGGAAGATCGAGTTCAAGGCGACCAGGACGGCGGCGGCTTCGCGGTCGCCGCAGGCGAGGTCGTTCCAGATGATCACCATGGCAATGCATCTAGCCAATCCGACGATGATCAGCCCGGTCCGGTACTCGGGCAGATCCGGCAGCAACAGCCACGCGAGGGCGAACATCAGCGCGGGCCCGACCACCCAGTTCAGGACCAGGGAACCGACGAGTAGTCGGCGGTCGCCGGTGACTGTGTCGAGGCGGTCGTAGCGGACCTTGGCCAGTACCGGGTACATCATGACCAGCAGCCCAATCGCGATCGGCAGACTGATCCCGTCGACCTCGACCGCGGACAGGCTGTCACCGAGGCCGGGGATCAGGCGTCCGAGCAGTAGACCGGCGGCCATGGCGACACCGATCCAGACCGGCAGGAACCGGTCCAGTGTCGATAGTTTGCCGACCACCGCAGGGGGATCGGTGTGTTGCGTCGTTGTCACGAGACCACCTCCAATCCGGCTTGGCGGCCGAGCACGAGTGACAGTTGTTGCAGAGCCTCCGGGACGACGCGGTAGTAGACCCAGGACGCGCGGCGCTCGCTGGTCACCAGGCCGGCCTCGCGCAGCACCTTGAGGTGGTGAGAAATGGTCGGTTGGGTGACATCGAGTCCGTCGGAGACGTCACATACGCAGGCTTCGCCGCCGGCGCGGGCGGCGATGGCCGACAGCACGCGCAACCTGACGGGGTCGGCGAGGGCTTTGAACATCACCGCCAAGTCGGTGGCTTCCGCGCCGGTCAGTGCACGCCCCACTGTCGGGGTGGGGTCGCAGCCGACCGGCACGGTCACCGGCACCTGTGGTTTAGACATGCATCGATATTGATTGATGTCGATACCGTGGGGCAAGCGAATAACCGGTGAACTCACTCACCCCGTCACTTAGAGGCGGCGGGCCAGCCAGTTCGCGTCGCGGCCCACCCCGCGCAGCGAGTTCGATGCCGGGGTGCGCTGCCACTCCAAACCCAGATAGCCGAGTCCGGGCAGCGTAGTGGACACACCCCGCCGATGACGCGGCAGGCCGGAGTCGGTGAGCGCGTGCAGGCCGGTGAGGTAGGGCAGGTGCGGACGGTAGCCGGTCGCGGCGATGATCGCGTCCACGCGAGTGCGGGTGCCGTCGGGCCACACCGCACTGTCGCCGTCCAGCCGGGTGAACATGAGTGCGGTCTCGGGACGACCGGCGGCGATCGCGGCGCGGTAGCGGCCGGTGTCGAGGACCGGCTGCGTCGGCGGTGTGTTCAGGTAGGCGCCGATCGGGAGTCGGTCGAACCCGGACGCCTGGAACCAGAAGTGCACGTCGCGCCCGCCCGGGCGTTGGGCGAGGAACCTCACCGGTGCTCGTGTAGCCAGGGTGACGTAGGCGGTCGTGGCGAGTTCGGTGGCGATCTGGACCGCGGAATTGCCCGCCCCGACTACGATCACGTGCTGGTCGGCGAACTCGCCGGGTGACCGGTAGTCGCCGGCGTGTAGCAGTTTCCCCGAGAATCCGTCGGCGCCCGGCAGCGGCGGAAGGTGTGGGTTGTCGAACGAACCGGTGGTTGCGACCAGTCGTGGCGCGGTGAAGGTCTCACCGGTGGCGGTGTGCGCGGTGAACGCTTCCCCGTCATGGGTGACGGTATCCACACGCCGCCCGCACAGCACGTCGGCGTCCAGGCGGGTGGCGTAGCGGCGCAGGTAGTCGACGACTTCGTCGCGGTGCGGGTACCGGTCCGGGTCGCCGCCGAAGCTGATGCCGGGCAGTCCGCTGTAGCGAGCGGGGGAAAACAGGGTGAGACTGTCGTAGTAGCGCGGCCACGACCCCACTGCCTCGTGGCCGGCTTCGAGCACAGCGACCGTGTGTCCGCGCCGCGTCAGGTGATGGGCGGCGGCGAGCCCGGATTGGCCGCCACCGATGACGAGTGCGTCGTATCGAGTTGTCACAACAGTTCTTTCGATGTCGATGATGCTGCGCGGCCGCGCCGACGACAACGGCCGCGCCCGGGACGAATGTCAGCAGCAGGACGAGCCCGCCGCGGCCGCTTTGTCCTTCGTCTCGGGTGTGCAGCACGCCGCAGACTCGTCGGTCAGAGGTAGGGAGGTCGTGCTGCCGGTGCCGCAGCAGGCTTGCACGGCTTCGGCGTCATCAGTGGCGAATTCGGGTGCGGTGCCGAAGTTCTCGGTATCGGCGAGAACGGTGTAGACCTCCCACTTCTCGGCGTTGGGGCCGGTGACCCACACCTTGTCCTGGGTGGCGAAACAACAGGTGGTGGCGATCTGCTCCTCGGTGAACAGGCCCGCATCCGACAGGCGCGCGATCTCGCCGTGAACCTGCTCGGAGGACTCGACCTCGACGCCGAGGTGGTTGATCGTCCCGCCCTGTCCGGTGTTCTCGAGCAGGACCAGCTTCAACGGCGGGTCGTCGATCGCGAAGTTGGCGTATCCGGGCTTGCGTTTGGCGGGCTCGGTGTTGAACAGCGTCGAGTAGAAGGTGATCGCCTGGTCGAGGTCGTCGACGTTGAGGGCGAGTTGCACGCGGGACATGAAAACCTCCATGGTGAGATATATGTCGAAAAGGCTGATCGAGTTCGAGTGTGCCACCTTTTCGACATATGTCAATCCAATGCGTATCATGGGATTCATGCCCAAAGCGCTGCCCGTGATCGATATGTCTGCACCCGTGTGCTGCGCGCCGGTAGCCGCTGGCCCGGTGGACGACACCGCCGCCCTCGAAGTCGCTTTGCGTCTCAAAGCCCTCGCCGACCCGGTCCGGGTGAAACTGATGTCACTGCTGCTGGCCGACCCTGACATCGGCGCGAACGGCGGCGACCTGGCTGCTGCTGTCGAGCTCTCCGAATCGACTGTCAGCCATCATCTTTCGCAACTCCGTAAGGCGGGCCTGGTGGACTCCGAACGCATCGGAATGAACGTCGTGCACCACGCCAAGCGCGAGGCGCTCGCCGCGTTGTGCGTAGTCCTGGACCCGAACTGCTGCCGGTGAGAGGAATAACCTGCGCTGCAAGGTATTACGCCTGACCCGGTGATGCCGCCGCGTGGCAGGGTACGGAACCCTGCCGACCCGGGAGTCAGTCGGGAGCGGTTGGTCGGGACCAGCGCAATCCGTCGAAGCGTGCGAAGTCGGTGTCGAACGAGACGACTTCCGCACCGCGTTCGATCGCCAGTGCTGCGATATGGGTGTCGGTAACCAGATTCCCGGCCGTGCCCGTTTTCTCGAGCAGGTCTGCCAGGATGTCGAGGTGGCCGGCGCCGGGCTCGACTACGACCGTTGCATCGGCCGACAACCACGTCTTGATGTCGGCGAGCGCCTCGGTTGCCGTCAACGGTTCGGGAAAGATTCTCGGGTTGGTGCTGATGCGGAGGTAGCCGGTCATTACGGACCAGCAGAACCCGACCGGCTCTATACCGTTGAGCGCGTCCTCCAGCCAGGTGTGGGCGAGGTGATGATGTGGCGCGTTGGCGTTGACGGCATACAGCAGAACGTTGAGATCTACTACCTTCACTTGCGGAGCTCGAGTTTGTGGGCCACCTCGATGTCATCGAGCGAGGACGCCAGCTGTGCGGCCTTGTCGAGGTCGACTGCCGGCTTGCCCATCGACCGAGTCCGCACCGTAACGCGTTCATGTGTAGGTCGTGGCGCGAGTGAGGATCGCAGAACATCGTTGAGCGCCCGTTTGAAGGACACGCCTTTATCCCGCATGTACTGCGCCAACAGTGCTGCCGTGTCCTGCTCCAGGGTGACTGTCGTGCGCATGTATGCATCATAGCATCATTCTTCTTGATGTATGAGCATCAAATATTACGGCCATCGGCAACTAGGGCGCGCGACCTGCGCGCTCACTCGGTAGGGTGCCCGTCCCCGTCGGCTCCGGGGGCCGCATATCGGTAGTAGTGGTGCTCCACGAACCCCATTTCCCGGTACAGCGCCAGCGCAGCGTCGTTGCCGGTTTCGACCTGCACGTAGGCGTGCGTCGCGCCCCGGTTGTGGCCCCAGCGGATCAGTTCCGCGCACACCAGCGTCGCCAGCCCGTGGCGGCGGTGGGGTGCGGCGACCGATACCGAGGTCAGGCCGATCCAGCGGCGGCCGTCGGGGGCGGTGGTCACAGCGCCGCGGCCGATCGCCAGCGGTGTCGGCACACCCAGTGCGGCGAAACCGAGTTCACCCTCGTGTACTGCGCTCAGTTCGGCAAGGTCCGGTTCCGGAGCGGGGACGTCGAGCGCATCCTCGCCGCGATAGCGGTGCAGTTCCGACCAGGCCGGGTGCGGTTGTTCGTCGATGCGGACCATCGAAGGACCTCGCGGCAGGACGAAGGTGGTGATGTCCATGCCCAGGACGAGGGTCTCGCCCCAGGTCTGCCAACCGGGTGGCACGGGGGCCAAGCGGTCGGGGAGGCGCAGGCGCAGGGGGAGCCCGCGTTCGGTGTACCACTCGCTCACCTGCTGCAGCGTCGGCACGGAGAGGTCTGCGCTGCGTCCGGAATCTCCCAGTGGCACGGCCGAATTGGCGCGCAAGGTGTAGTCGTTGCCGGCGCTGCAGAGCCAGCCGTCGAACCAGGCGCGGTCGGTGCCGGGCCAGCCGTCGATGGCGGCCGCTTCCAGGGCGCGGATCTCGCCGATCCGGATGGGGCGGGGCCCCAGGGCTTTCAACGCCACCACGCGGTCCGTGCCGACGGTGACGGTGTCGCCGTCCACGGTGCGGACCCGCATCGGATCGTAGGAGACGAGTTCGCCGATCACATCGGTGAATTGCTGCGGTTGCCCTTCCGGAAGGCGGTACCGCAGGACGACCCGCCGGCCGAGCGGGATTCCCGGACGCTCAGTCGTCATGTCCGAATGGATCCGGCACCTCGCCTGGCACCCAGCTCAGGCCCGGTACGCCCCAGCCGTTGCGCTTGATGGCCTTCTTGGCGCCGCGGGCGTTGCGGCCGAGCAGCACGTCGACGTAGAGGAAGCCGTCGAGGTGGCCGACCTCGTGCTGCAGCATGCGGGCGAAGAAGCCTTCGCCCTCGATGGTGACCGGCTCGCCGTGTTCATCGGTGCCGGTGACTCGCGCCCATTCCGCACGGCCGGTGGGGAACTGCTCACCGGGAACCGAGAGGCAGCCTTCCTCGTCGTCGTCGGGGTGCGGCATGGTCTCCGGGATCTCGGAGGTCTCCAGGACCGGGTTGATCACCGCGCCGCGCCGCCGCTGCACCGATCCGTCGGATGCCACGTCGGGGCAGTCGTAGATGAACAGACGCAGCGATTCGCCCACCTGATTGGCCGCCAGGCCCACGCCGTTGGCCGCGTCGAGCGTTTCGTACATGTCCGCGATCAACGGGGCGAGTTCGGTCGGCGACTGCGACACCTGCCGGGTGGGGGTGTGCAGAACCGGGTCGCCGACGATGCGGATCGGGAGAATCGCCATGGTCGGACACTTTACGCGGCGGTTCGGGTGCGGACCGACACGCCGTAGGACGCCTCGGTGAACGTCGGTGCCGCGTGGTTGAATGACCTCGACTGTCGTCCGGTTTTCGATTCGGCGAGGGAGCGATATGGACAGCGCAGCGGCCCAGCATCTATCCGCAAGCGAGGACAGCTCCGCGAGCGAGGCGAACGCGGCAGCGGTCGAGGGAACCGAGCAGGCCGGGGGCCTGTCCCGGCGCGAACTCGACATTCTCGATTTCGAACGTAAATGGTGGAAGTACGCGGGTGCCAAGGAAGAAGCCATCCGGGAACTGTTCTCGATGTCCGCCACCCGCTACTACCAGGTATTGAATGCCGTCGTCGACAAGCCCGAAGCCCTGGCCGCCGATCCGATGCTGGTGAAGCGGCTGCGACGGTTGCGGGCGAGCCGGCAGAAATCGCGGGCGGCGCGTCGGCTGGGCTTCCAGGTCTGATGCGCGCACCCGCCCAACCGTGCGACTAGGGTCGAAACCGTGAGCAACCCGAATCCGCCCTCCGGTGGACCGCCGCTGCGAGCACTCGCGATGGTGTTGATTGCGCTGGCCATCGTCTTCGCGGGCCTCGGCGCGATGTCGCTGTCGAATTCGAGTCCGGAGTCCGCCGCGCAGACCTCGTCCGATACCGAAACCTCGGAAACTTCGGAAGCCCCCGCGCCTACGAGCGAGGTGGCGCCCACGACGGCCGAACCGGCTGCGCCGACGACCACGCTCACCACCACCACGCCGGGCGCGGCCGATACATCGGTGCCGGTCCGGGTGCTCAACAACAGCACGGTTTCCGGCCTGGCCTCGCGCACCGGTTCCCAGCTCACCAGCGCTGGGTTCGATGTCGCCGAAACCGGCAATTACCCCGGCGGTGTGATCGCGAAAACAACTGTCTACTACGGCGACTCACCGAACGAACGGGAGACCGCTGAAGCGGTGGCGAAGGAACTGGGTGTCTCGGCCGAACCACGATTCCCGGGAATTGCCGACTCGGCGCCGGGCGTGGTCGTTATCGTCACCGGAAACTAGAACCGCATGCGAGCCCGGCCCGGACGGTGCGCAACGACTCTGGCATCATCTTGTGCGATAAGGAATCTGTTCAACCAGCTCTACTCGTAAACTCGGTACTCGTAAAGGAGTTCTCCGATGGCCCCCTCCGCAACTCGTCGCCCCTCCTGGCGGACTGTTACTCCGATGCTGGCGATCGCGGCGTTCGGCCTGGTCGCATGCAGCAACAGCCAGGAATCGAGCGAAGTCAAGGGGACCACCCCGCCGGTATGGACGGGTTCGGCCGCGCCCGCGGAGTCCTCGGGCAGCGCCGAGGAGGCTCCCGCCGGTAACTCGATTCCGGTGCAGCTGAAGGATCCCTCCGGTGCGCAGGTCGGCACCGCCACCATCTCCGAGTCCGGTGAGAAGGTCCAGATCACCGTCGACGCGCACGGCTTGAAGCCCGGTTTCCACGGGTTGCACGTGCACGAGTTCGGCAAGTGCGAGGCCGACTCCACCGCCCCGTCCGGTGGCGAGCGCGGCAACTTCCTGTCCGCCGGCGGTCATCTGCAGGTCGGCGACAAGAACACCCACCCGGCCAGCGGTGATCTGACCTCGCTGGAGGTCGGTCAGGACGGCACCGCGAAGCTGGTGACCACCACCGATTCGGTCACCCTGGATCAGCTGAAGGGTAAGGCCCTGATGATCCACGGCGGTTCCGACAACTTCGGCAACATTCCGGACCGTTACTCGGCCGAGGGTAAGCCGGGCCCGGACGCCAAGACCCTGTCCACCGGTGACGCGGGCGATCGAGTCGCCTGCGGTGTGATCGGCTAAGAGCACCCGTCATGGGTGGGGCCGCCGGCCGTGCGACCGTTCCATGGAACGGCTCACCCCGCCCGACACTGGGCGTCGAATGGGAGCTCGCCCTCGTCGACAAGCAGACCCGTAACCTGTCGAATACCGCGGCGGCGGTCTTCGACACGCTCGGGGACGACTTGCGCTCCCCGGACGGCACACCTCATGTCACCAAGGAACTGCTGAAGAACACGGTCGAGATCGTCAGCGGTGTGCACGAGACGGCCGGCGAGGTCGTCGACGAGTTGCATACCGCGATGGGGACGGTCCGTGCGGCCGCCGACCGGGTCGGCGTGGACCTGTTCTGCGCCGGTACCCACCCGTTCGCGCAATGGTCCACCCAGCAGCTGACCCGGTCCGAACATTACGACGAACTGATCAGCCGCACCCAGTGGTGGGGTCGGCAGATGCTGATCTGGGGCGTGCATGTGCACGTGGGTGTTTCGCACCCAGAGAAGGTCTTTCCGATTCTCAACACGTTGCTGCTGTCGTATCCGCATCTGCTGGCCGTGTCGGCGTCGTCACCGATGTGGGCCGGAATCGACACCGGGTACGCCAGTAATCGGGCGCTGATGTTCCAGCAGTTGCCCACTGCGGGATTGCCCTTCCAGTTCGACAACTGGTCGCAATTCGAATCCTTCGTCCACGATCAACGCAAAACCGGGGTATTCGAACAGCTCGGTGGGATGCATTGGGATATTCGGCCGGCACCGCGCTGGGGGACGATCGAGGTGCGGGTCTGCGACGGGATCCCCAGTAGCTTCGAACTTTCCGCGATCGTCGCGCTGATCCACTGCCTGATCGTCGATCTGGATCGGCGCGTGGAGGCGGGGGAGACCATGCCCACGCTGCCGCCCTGGCATGTGCAGGAGAACAAGTGGCGGGCGGCGCGCTACGGGCTGGACGCCATCATCATCACCGATGCCGACAGCAACGAACGGCTGGTCACCGACGATCTGCTGGATCTGCTGGATCGGCTGGGGCCGACGGCGAAGCAGCTGCGTTGCGAGACCGAACTCGCGCGGATTCCGGTCATTCTGGAGCGCGGCGCGTCCTACCAGCGGCAGCGACGGGTGGCCGCGGGTGCGCAGGGGGATCTGGTCGCCGTGGTCGATGCGCTGGTGCGGGAACTGAACAGCTGAGCGGTGTGGTCAGCCCGGTGTGATCGCGGTTCCGGCGAGTAGTCCGGCGGCGATGAGTTCGGTGAGATGTGTGCGGCTGGTGGGGAATTCGCCGCGAATCCAGGCTGCCACCAGTTCGAGTGTGCCGCTGACCACCGTGTAGGCCGCCATATCGAGATCCAGTGGGGACACCGTGGGGTCGGGTGGGCGCAACTCGCGGGTGACGGCGGCCATCGCGGCCGCGATATCGCGCTGGGTGCTGAGCCGGGCACGCTGCAGCGGTTCGGCGGAGTGTGAGGCGAGCAGCAGGGCCTGGCGGCGCGGATCGGCGGCGATAAAGCCGAGCGCGGCGTCGGCGGCGGCGCGGACCTGCTCGCGTAGTTCCGGACCCGCGGCGAGCGTCGCCGTGAGCACTGCGGCGATGCCGTCCCTCGCTGGCCGCTGCGACCGGTGCGATCGATGCCGCACCACTACCGGATTTCCTGCCGTCCGCCGCCGGACCGGCCTGGAAGCTGAGTGCGCCGCTGATCCGCCGGGTGATCATCGTGCTGGGATGCGGCATCATGCACCCCGAGGTGCGTGCGCTCATGCCCTACGAATGGTCCACCCGCCACGACCTCGAATACCGTGCGCTCACCACGGCGTTGCGCCTGGCCTACCGTGGGTTGCCGCCCGCGCTGACCGATACCGCGCTGACCCGCAATCGCCGCCGCTACCGCAAGCTCGTCACGAAATACCGTGGGATGGGGCTGACCTCGTTCCTGCCCGACCTGACGCCGTCCCGGCGCTGATTCGGCTCGGCAGCGCTTTCGCGGCCGGCTATTCGTGGCCGACCGGGAACATGCGCGCCACCTGCTCGTCGGCCAGGAAGTCCGAGAGCAGCGTATTCACCAGGCCCGGCTTCTCCATCGGCAGCACATGGGAGGTTCCGGGGACGACGGCGAGCTGCGCATCGGGGATGGTGCGCGACAGCAGTGCGCTGTGCTCGACCCGCACCCAGTCGCCGTCGCCCTGCATGATCAGGGTGGGTGCGGTGATGGCGGCGATATCGGACAGCGGAATCTCCGGCTCGTCCCGCCACATTCGCATCACCTTCTCGTAGACGACCGGGAAGTGGTCCGGGCCGTCCGGCGACAGCGGGGCATGGAGCTGCTGGAACATGGACAGCGTCTCGGGGTCGGCGGCGCTCTCATCCAGCTCCGCGCGTGAGGACGGCCACTCCCCGTCCCGGGACAGATACTGTCCGATGATCACCAGTTTGTGCACCAGGTCGGGCCGTGTGATCGCCACCAGTGCCGCGACCACACCCCCATCGCTCCAGCCGATCAGGCTCGCCTTCGGCACCGACATCGCTTCCAGCCAGGCCACCGTGTCCGCCGCCATCGCCGCATAGCTGATGGGGCCGGGGACATCCGCGGTGCGGCCGTGACCACGCCGTTCCGGGGTGTACACGCGATAGTGCCGGGACAGCGCCTCCACCTGGGCGCCCCAGGTGTCGACCGTGGCCAGCCCGCCGTGCAACAACACCACCGGCTCCCCGTCCCCGTGCGCCTCGTAATAGGTTCGGAGGCCGCCGGCTTCGATGTATTCACCCATCTGTGCAGTCTGCGCCTCCGGGCGTCGCGGCTCGCGCCGGGGCTCCCGCTGTGGGCGGCGCTGTCCTGCACTCGCACAACGTTTTCCGGCCGTCACGGTGTCGCACCGAGTCGGTGTGGACCGTCAAGGATGCAGACCCGAGACGAGCAGATGCACCAGCCGGCGTGCGTCGTAGTGTTCGTCGTCCTCCGCGCCGACGCACAGATTGCCGATGCCGCGCAGCAATTCGTACGGTTCGAGCTCGACCTCGACCTCCCCGGCCGCGCGGGCCGCATCCAGCAGTTGCGCGCAGACCGGCAGCAGCCGATCGATGAAGTAGGCATGCAGATTCGCGAAACCCGCATCGTCGGATTGCAGTGCCGCGGCCAAGCCGTGCTTGGTGACCAGGAAATCGACAAACAGGTCGACCCACCGGCTCAACGCGGTGTGGGGTGAGGCGTGGTCGGCGAGCAGCACCGGCCCCGCCTCCGCGCATGCCTCGACCTGATGTCGATAGACCGCGACGATCAGATCCGCGCGGGTCGGAAAGTGGCGGTAGATGGTGCCCACACCCACACCGGCGCGCTGCGCGATGGTGCGTACCGGCACCTCGACGCCTGAGGCGACGAAGGCCGCCGCCGCCGCATCCAGCAGTGTCTGTTCGTTGCGCCGCGCGTCGGCCCGCTTCTTCGGCGGGGACGTCTCCGGTTCGCGTGTGGCCACCGCGCACCGACCTCCTCTTGAAAAGCGGAACAATGTTCCGTATGTTGATATCGGAACAAGGTTCCGCTTCTTGTCCAGCATCCCAGATCATCCGATCGAAAACCACCTCACGGAGGAATTCATGCAGTACCGCACCTTGGGCCGCACCGGAGTGCAAGTCAGCTCGCTGACACTCGGCGCGATGAATTTCGGCGCGCTCGGACAGCTCACGCAGGCCGACGCCACCGCCCTGGTCGACGCCGCCCTCGAAGGCGGCATCAACGTGATCGACACCGCCGACCACTACAGCAACGGTGAGTCGGAGGAGCAGCTCGGCAAGGCCATCGCCGGGCGGCGCGACGACATCGTGCTGGCCACGAAGGCCCATCTGCCGATGGGTGAGGAGCGCAATCATCAGGGCAGCTCCCGGCGCTGGCTGATGACCGCGGTGGAAGACAGCCTGCGGCGACTGGATGTGGACCATATCGACCTGTACCAGATCCACCGCTGGGACCCGCGCACCAGTGACGAGGAAACCTTGTCGGCGCTCACCGATCTGCAGCGCGCCGGAAAGATCCGCTACTTCGGCTCCTCCACCTTCCCGGCCTACCGCATCGTGCAGGCCCAGTGGGCGGCCCGCGCGAACCACCTCGGACGCTATGTCACCGAGCAGCCCGGGTACTCGATTCTGCAGCGCGGCATCGAAACTCATGTTCTTCCGGTCACCCAGGAGTACGGCATGGGTGTGCTGGTGTGGAGTCCGCTCGACTCGGGCTGGCTGACCGGTGCGGTACGCGAGAATCGAGCGATCACGACCAACCGCGCCACGGTGCTGCCGGAGCGGTTCGATCCGGCCGTCCCGGCCAACCAGGCCAAAATGGCTGCGGTCGAAAAGCTGGCGGCACTGGCCGAAGCGTCCGGCCTGACCATGATCCAGCTGGCCCTCGGCTTCGTCACCGCACATCCGGGCGTCACCAGCGCGATCATCGGCCCCCGCACACTCGGCCATCTGCGCACCCAACTCGATGCCGCCGACACCGTGCTCTCGGCCGACATCCTCGACGCCATCGACGAGATCGTCGCTCCCGGAACAGACCTCGCACCACACGAGAAGTTCGACACCACGCCGTCCCTCCTCGAGCCCGCCCTGCGGCGGCGCTGAAAGGAATCCGCCATGAATGCTGCCGTCCGGCCCAGCTTCGGAATCATGACCGCCCAGATGCACGTCGACTACGCGGACATCCTGCGCGTCTGGGAAGAAGCCGACACCGTCGCGGAAATCGAACACGCCTGGCTGTTCGACCATTTCCTACCGATCGCCGGCGACCCGGCGGGCCCGATACTCGAGGGGTGGACGCTGCTGTCGGCGCTGGCCGCCCGCACCCAGCGCCTACGTCTCGGTGTCCTGGTCACCAGTAACCGCTTCCGTCCACCCGCCGTGCTGGCAAAGATCGCGACCACGGTCGACATCGTCTCCGGTGGCCGACTCGACTTCGGGATCGGTGCCGGGTCGCGCCCCGGACATCCGGTAGCCCGGCGTGAATACGAGCAACTCGGCCTGCCGTTCCACGACGCCGGCGTCGCGGTGGACAGTCTGGCCGAAGCGCTCACAGTGATCCGCCGGAGCTGGACCGAGAGCGAGCCGTTCGATTTCCACGGCCGGCACCACCGGCTCGAAGGGGCTTTCGCCGAACCCAAACCGGTACAGCGGCCGCATCCGCCGATCCTGATGGGTGGACGATCCGATGCCGTGCTGCGACTGGTGGCCGAACACGCCGACCTGTGGAATATCCCCAGCGGCGACGCCGAGGACGTGCGGGCACGTGGGGCCGTACTCGAGCGGCACTGTGCCGAGATCGGCCGGGACCCCGCCACGATCGCTCGCTCGATCAATGTGGAGGTCTCCTACGACGCTCCGGAGCACACCCGGGCGCAGATCCGGGCGGCTCTCGATGCGGGCATCGGCCACATCGTCCTGATCCTGCCCGCGCCCTACCCGGCAGGCGTGGCGAACTGGGTTGCCCGCGAACTGATTGCCCCCTCGGTGCGCGGTAGCTGACAGCCGCGTCCACCGAGGCCGGCTGGGCCGCCGGCTACTGCGCCGTCCGCTGATACTCACGCCAAGCCCGCTGCGTCGGGGTGAGTTTCGGTCGCGGCGCCCGGTGGCGGAAGAAGTCGGCCGCGAGCACGATGGGCACGATGAACGCCTGGAAGAAGATCAGGTAGGAACCCCCGTCGAAGAAAAACGCCAGGTAGCAGGCGTAGCAGAGGTAGACGGTGCCGAGGACGGTATTGATCGAACGTGTCGCGCTGCCACGCCCGTGTCGCACCGAAGCCATCGCGAGCATGGCGATTCCGCTGACCGCCAGCAACCCTACGTACCAGTTGAACATGGGCTGACTGTGTCAGCGCCGCATTGGCATTCACTTACGAACGGTTGAAGACGATCACACCCCCGGTGTGACGCAGGTCATGCTCGGCGCCGATTGTTTCGCCGCCGGGAAGGCCACGTTCAGCGCCTGTTTACGATAATCGCGTGTTGCTCGATGATCCGCGTTCCGACTCCGGTGACGCTCGGAGATGGTTCCGGAAATCGGGACAGGTGTGGGCTTGGGGGCTACTCGCCGGCGTGCCGGTCTTGCTGATCGGCCTGCAGATCGTGGCCTCCCGCAACGGCTTCGAGGGGCCGTTGCACAGTCTCTGGCAGGATTTCGCGGGCACGCCGAAATCGGTGTCGGTGCCGTGGGCCGGGCTGGCCTTGGCACTGGTGGGGTTGTCGTGGCGATGGCGGGCGATCACCGTCGCCGCGGCAGTGCTGATCGATGCCGGGATCGCCGTGCTGCGGGTACTCGCCGGCGGCCCCCTGACCAGTGGAAACGGTGCGGTGTTCGCGCTGGTCGGGGTGGCTGTCGTGGCCGGTCTGCGGTGGGAAGGTGTGCAACGCCGCACCGCCTTACGCGCGGCGGCGCTCGGGGCACTGCTGATCCTGGCCATCAAGGTCGGTGACGTGTGGTTGCACATCACCGTGATGGCGGGGCCGGCGGTGCGCGACCCCTGGGTGATGCTCGCCGATCACGCCTTCGGACAACCGTCGTGGGTGATGGGACGGGTTCTCGACGCCCTCGGTCCGGTGGTCTACGACATCCTGCACTGGGTCTACATCGAACTGCCGGTGGCGGCGATCGCCGTGGCCGCGTGGCAATTGCGCAAGGTCGCCGGGACCGGGATGTGGCCGGGGCACTACCTGGTGCGCACATTCCTGCTGCTGGGGCTCGTCGGGCCCGTGGTGTACGTGATGTTCCCGGTCGTCGGTCCGATGTTCGCCTACGGCAGCGCCGGCCACGGTTTCCAGCTCGGCGACTTCTGGCCGCACACGTTGCCGCCACTCGACCCGGCGCCCCGGCCACTGCCGTTCGACAACGGCACCCCGCGCAACTGCATGCCGTCCATGCACACCGCCTGGGCCACCGCGATCTTCCTGCACACCCGCCGCGACATCGACGGGGCGCGGGCACCCCGCGCGATGCGCTGGCTCGGTGTGTTCTGGCTGGCCGCAACCCTGACGGCGACCCTGGGCTTCGGCTACCACTACGGCGCCGATCTGCTGGCCGGCGCGGTGCTGGCATTGACCGTCGAATCGCTGCTGCGCGCCCCCGAACGCGGCTGGGATCGGACGCGCTACGCGCTGGTCGGCGCCGGCACCGCGCTCCTGGCCGGGCTGCTGCTGGCATATCGGTATCTGGCGGTGCAGATGGCGCACCATCCGCTGCCGGCCGGGATCATCGCGCTCGGCCTGTGTGCCGGATTCGCCTGGGCCTTCTATCGCACCTGGTTCGGTCCGACCGCCGCCACCGTACCGGCAACCGTCGGATAGCAGATTCGGCTCAGTCCTCGTCGTCCAGCTCTTCGTCGCGTACCTCGTTGACCGCCAGCAGCCCGTCCCGGTGACGCTGTTCGCGGTACGCCGTGCGACCGACCAGATGCGCGATCGCCGGCGCGGTGACCAGGGTGAACAGACCCACCAGGACGAGCATCCAGACGTTCGGATGTCCGCGCAGCTGGATAGCGGCGCCGAAAAGAACCAGGATAAGGCCGGTGACCTGCGGTTTCGTTGCCGCGTGCATGCGTGAGAGCGTGTCGGGGAACCGCACGATGGCAATCGCCGCGGTAACCGACAGCAGGGTGCCGAGCAGCATGGTGACAGCCGACAACCAGGTCAGCGCGGTATCGATGAGGCCGCTCATCGGTCGTCCCGGACCCGGAACCGGGTGACCGCGGCCGAACCGAGGAACCCGACCAGGGCGAGCGCCACGATCCCCGGCACCACCGTGGTGTCGTCACTGTAGACCGCCCAGACGGCCAAACCCGCCGCACTGATGCTGACCAGCGAATCCAGGCCGACCACCCGATCGAGCGTGCCGGGCCCCGCCAGCGTCCGATACACGGTCAGGAAGGCGGCAGCCGCGAGCAGCACCCCGGCCACGATACAAACAACAATCACGATGCCTCCTGTGCTCGGCGGGACACCCGTACCCGGTCGGCGTCGTGAGCCGCTGCGCGATTATGGCTCACGATGCCTCCTGGAATGTGCGGGACACCCGCGCCCGGTCGGCACCGTGAGCCGCTGCGCGATTGTCGCTCACGATGCCTCCTGGAGCCGGGGCTCGAAGGAGCGGATCAGCAGTCCCTCGATGCGGCGGGTGATGTAGTAGAACTGCTCGACCGCTTCCTCGCTACCCACGTCGAGGACGTGCACCCACGCCTCGCCCGAGGCACGGTCCAGCTCGAGCACCATCGTGCCCGGGATCAAATTGAGGACGTCGGCGCACAGCACCAGCACCAGATCCGATTCGATCGCCAACCGCACCCGCAGCACACCCGAGATCGGGGCGCCGCTGCGCCGCACCGAGAACCAGGCGATCTGCAGACTGGACTCGATCGCGTAATACGCGGAGACGAGAATCAGCTCGAGCAGCGGCAACAGATGCAGCCCACCACGCACCGGAACGCGTGGCAGCGGCAGCAGCGCCATGATCAGCGCGCCGATTACCAGCCCGGCCAGCAGATTCGCGATGCTGATATTGCCCCACAGCGCGGTGTAGACGATCGCCAGCCAGATCAGCACACCGATGCGGACCAGTCGTGCGCGTGTCATCGCGTACCTCCCGACTGCCACGAATCCTGCGGTCCCAGCACGGTCTCCAGATAGCGGTGCGGATCGTGCAGATCCTCCGCCGCACGCTGGGAGATACCGAGAACCGGCCCGGCGAACACGGTCAGCGCCAACCCGACCGCGATCAACGCCACCGTCGGCCACACCATCAACCGTGGCATGCGCCCGGGATCGTCGCGGTCGTCGAAGAGCACATCGGTGGATTCGTCGATCAGCGCCGAGGGCGCCGCATCGGCGAGCGTGCCCTCCGGGGCCTGTACGCGCGGGCGCCAGAACGCCTTACTCCACACGCGCGCCATCACGTACAGGGTCAACAGGCTGGTCACCACGGAGCCGGCGATCAATATCCACGACAGCGCGCTGCCGTCGTCGACACCGGCCTGCACCAGCCGGACCTTGCCGAGGAAACCCGACAGCGGCGGGATGCCACCGAGGTTCAACGCCGGGATGCCGAACAGCAGCGCCAACGCCGGGCTCGCCGCCAGCAGACCACCCAGCCGGCTCAGCGAGGCCGAGCCGGCCTGGCGTTCGATCAAGCCCACCACCAGGAACAACGTGGTCTGCACCAGAATATGGTGCACGACGTAGTACACCGTGCCGGTGGTCCCGCCGACGGAATTCAGCCCGACCCCGAACATCAGATAGCCGATATGGCTGACCAGGGTGAACGACAGCAGACGTTTGATATCGCTCTGCGCGATCGCGCCCAGGATGCCGATCACCATGGTGAGCAGCCCGCACACCATCAGGATCCCGTCGAAGGTGCCCGGCGGCAGCAGCAGCGCGTGCACCCGGATGATCGCGTACACACCGACCTTGGTCAGCAAACCCGCGAACACCGCGGTGACCGGTGCGGGCGCGGTCGGATACGAATCCGGGAGCCAGTTCGACAGCGGGAACGCGGCCGCTTTGATACCGAACGCCACCAGCAGCACCGCGCAGATCGCGCTGCGCACACCCAGCGGTACCTCGGCGATCCGCACCGACATGTGGGCCAGGTTCAAGGTGCCCGTCGCCGCGTACACCAGGGCCAGACCGGTGAGGAAGACCAGCGAGGCCACCATCGAGACCATCACGTACGAGACGCCGGCGCGGACCCGGTCGGCGCTGGCACCGAGAGTCAGCAGCACGAAGGACGCGGCCAGCAGCACCTCGAACCCGACGAACAGATTGAACAGATCACCGGCGAGGAAGGCGATCGCGACTCCGGCGCTCAGGATCAGATAGGTCGGCTGGAAGATCGAGGTCGGCTGGCGTTCGGCACCGTCGCTGATGCCCTGCCCGACCGCGAAGATCAGCACGCCGAGCAGCACGATCGCCGACACCAGCAGCATGCCCGCCGACAGGCGGTCGACCACGAGGGTGATGCCGATGGGTGTATCCCAGCCGCCGACCTGCACCGCGCCCATGCCGTCGCGGTCGGCCAGGTAGAGCAGGACGCCGGAAATCGCGACGACGGCGGTCAACGCGGCAATCGAGATCGCCTGCTGGACGCGTGCCTTACGGCCCACGATCAGCGTCGCGGCCGCGGTGAGGATCGGGATCAGGATGGGCAGGGGGGTCAGAACGGGCAGCAGACCCGGAGACAAACTCACTGTTCGGGATCCTCGCCTTCACGCTTGGCCGCGACCTTCACGTCCTCGGGGTCGTCCTCGACTCGTTCGGTGGTGGTCAATGCGAAGGCCCGGTAGGCGAGCGCGAGCACGAATGCGGCCAGCCCCATCGTGATGACGATCGCGGTCAGGATCATCGCCTGGGCCAGCGGGTCGGCCGAATCCGTATGCCTGCGGTCGGACTCCCCGAGAATCGGAGGTCGTCCGTCCGGTCCGCTGAGGGTCAGGATCAGCAGATTTACGGCATTGCCGAACAGGATCAGTCCCAGCAGCATCTTCGACACGGCGCGTTCGAGTACCAGGTAGACCCCGCAGGCGACCATGATCCCGATCAGGGCCAGCATGGTGATATTCGCGCTCATCGCATCCCTCCGTCCGCCCGGGTCGTGTTGTTCCCGGCGGCCCCTGTGCCTTTATCGGTGCCGGTCGCGTCGCGCGATGCCGGGGTAGCCGCGATGCCGGACGCCGGGGTTTCGGTGCTGCGCGGGCTGCGCGGTACCGTCGCGATGCCGGACGCCGGGGTGGCGGTCCCGAGCATTTCGGTATCCAGCCGGGCTCCCAGACTGCGCAGCACGTCCAGCACCAGGCCGACCACGATCAGGTACACCCCCAGGTCGAACAGTGTCGCGGTGACGAATTTGATGTGCCCCAGCACCGGCAGTGTGATCTCGAAGATCGCCGAGGACAGCGGCGGCGCACCCAGCAGCAGCGAACCGGTGGCGGTGCCCGCCGACAACACCAACCCGGCACCCAGTACATGTCCGGCGTCGACCGGCAATGCTTCGGCGAGTTCGTAGCGTCCGCCCGCGAGATAGCGCAGGACCAGCGCCAATCCCGCGGTGAGCCCGCCCGCGAATCCGCCACCGGGTGCGTTGTGCCCGGAGAAGAAGAAGTACGCCGACAGCACCATGATCGTCGGAAACAGCATGCGGGTGGTCATCGCCATCACCATCGACCGCTCCCGGGCCGGCACCAGCGGACTGGCCCGTAGCCAGTAGGTCCGCTGCGGATCGGGGGAGTAACCCGGAGCATCCGAGACACGGGGCAAGGTGCCGAAGCGGCGACTGCGGTACATCAGTGAGGCGACGCCGGTGGCGGCGACGACCAGCACCGAAATCTCACCCATGGTGTCCCAGGCGCGGATGTCGACCAGCAGCACGTTCACCGCGTTCTTACCGCCGCCGCCCGAGTAGGCGGCGTCCTGGATGCGGTGCCAGATCGGTTCGCTGGTGCGGGCAGCGGTGGCGAAGGCGGCCACCAGTACCACCGCGGCACCGACCGCCGTGGCGATGATCGCGCGGCGCACCTTCAGTGCGGCGGCGCGATCGGGCTCGATCTCGGCCGAGAACTTCCGCAATACCAGGACGAAGATCACCAGGGTGAGGGTCTCGACCAGGAACTGGGTCAGGGCCAGATCGGGTGCGCCGTGCAGGGCGAAGAAGACACCGCAGCCGTAGCCGGTGCCGCCGACCAGCAGCACGCTGGCGAGACGGTTGCGCATGACCGTGGCGCCCAGCGCCATCGCCGCCACCGGCAACGCGACCACCAGCTGAAACGCGGAATCCCACGGGCGCACGGTGAGGTGTGAGCGTGCGCCGAGGAACAGCATCACCGTCGGCAGCACCACCACCGTGACCAGGATCAAGCCCTGGTTCAACGGCAGCGAACCACGCTGCGTGGCACCGGTCATCCGCAACGACAGCTGATCCATACCGCGCAGGGTGGCGTCGTAGACGCGGTCGGCGTTGCCCAACCGTGGGTTCACCGAGGTGCCGATCCGGTCGCGGATCTCGAACAGCACCAGACCACAGGCGATCGCGACCAGCGACAGCACCAGCGGTGTGCCCCAGCCGTGCCACAACGCCAGATGAGCCTCCAAGGCGCCGGGAAGCGTGTGCGCATAGGGGGCGAGCAGCCGATCCATCCAGGGTGCGGCCAGGCCGGCCACCAGTCCGGCGACCGCGAGCACCGCCGGTGGTGCGAGGAACAGAGCCGTGGGCCGGTGCCAGTGCGGTTCCGGCTCGGGCACGCCCTCGGTGGCCCGTTTGGTGCCGAAAGCCCCCCAGATCAGCCGGGCGCTGTATCCGACGGTGAGCATCGATCCGGCGACGACGCCGATGCCGACCGCGATCCGCACAGCGGGGCTGAGATTCGGCGCATCGAGGATCGCGGCGAACGCGCTCTCCTTACCGACGAAGCCGAAGAACGGTGGGATGGCCGCCATACTCAGCGCGGCGAGGATCGCGGTGACGCACAACACCGGTGCCCGTCGGCCGATGCCGGACAGCCGCCGCAGATCGCGGACGCCGGCACTGTGATCGATGATGCCGACCACCATGAACAGGCAGCCTTTGAACAGGGCATGTGCCACCAGCATCGCCATGCCGGCGAGCCCGGCCTCCGGGGTGCCGAGCCCGACCAGCACGAGCATGAAGCCCAGCTGGCTCACGGTGCCGAAGGCCAGTACCAGCTTCAGGTCGTAGACCTGCATCGAGCGGATGCCGGCCAGCACCATCGACAACAGACCGAGGATGAGCACGGTCGGATGCCATACCGGCGATTCGGACAGGCCTGGGGCGAATCTGGCGACCAGGTAGATACCGGCTTTGACCATGGCCGCCGCATGTAGATAGGCACTCACGGGAGTGGGCGCGATCATGGCGCCGGGCAACCAGAAGTGCAGCGGGACGATGGCGGATTTGCTCAGCGCGCCGATCAGGATCAGAACCGCGGCGATACTCGTCGACCAGTCGTGCGGGTCGGCGCGGGCCACCACATCCGAGAGCAGATAACTGCCGTACATCTCGCCGAGCATGATGAGCCCGACCAGCATCGCGAGCCCGCCCGCGGTGGTGACCAGCAGTGCCTGCAGTGCGGCGCGGCGTCCTTTGCTCTGTTCGGCATGGTGGCCGACCAGCAGGAACGACAAGACGGTGGTGATCTCCCAGAAGGTGAACATCACCAGCATGTTGTCGCTGACCACGAGGCCGAACATCGCGCCGGCGAAGGCCACCAGGTAGCCGGCGAAAATGCCCAGTCGCGGGCGGTCGTCGTCGTCGAAATATTCGGCGCAATAGGCCAGTACCAGCGCCCCGACGCCCAGGACCAGCACCGATACGATGCTCGCCAGGCTGTCCAGCCGCAGGTCGAGGGTCATGTGCAGTTCGGGGGCCCAGGCGAGTCGCACATGGGCCTCGCTGTTCCAGTTGGCGATGACCCAGATCAGCCCCGCGAGCGGGGCTGCAGCGATCGGATAGAACCCACGACTGCCCATGACACGGACAGCAGCGGGTGCGAGCAGAGCAGCTAGAGCATGGGCGATCAGGATGGCGAGCAAACGTCACTCCGTCGGTCGGCGGCGGGGTGGTGGCGGTTCGAGTTTACTTGTCTCCTGGCTGCGACCATTGGCCCCATGCAGGGTACGGACGTTTTCAAGAGGTAATGGCTATATATCGGTTACCGGAGGAGGGGGCTCCTCGCGCCGATCGGAGGCCCACCGGCCGCTGCGGGCCGCCGTCGGGTTGGACGGTGGTCGCAACCGCTGCAGCACCCATAACGCGACCGCGCACCCGGCGGCGATTCCGGTGGCCGCCCAGTACGGTGCCGCGGAGTCGACCACGCCCGCCGGCGACAGCGACCACTGGCCCGGATCGGGCACGAACTCCTCCCGGCCCAGATGCTCACGCAGGCTCGTCACCACCGACGGGACGAAGATGATCGAGACCCCGAGCACTCGCGCCGGGTTGTATCGGGGGGCGGCACTGCCGAAGCAGTAACCGGCGACCAGGGCCAGTACGGCAGTCACCGCCACTGTGGCGAGACCGCTGCCGAACGGGGCAGCGACCACGGTCGTGAGGGCGACCGCGATCAGCACCACCGCGGCGACGGCCGGGGCCGGCCGTCGGAAACCGGCGATCAGCCCGAGCGCGATCAACGCCAGCAGCGGCACCACCGACCACAGCGGCAACCGGGCCGGAACCAGGGCGCCGCCCACGGCCGACAAGGCGACGGCGAGCAGGATCAGCACGCCGTCCCGGCGGGGCAGCAACACCGCGGCGACCACTGCCGCGGCCACGGTCAGTGCCGAGGCCATGACGATATGACCCACACTGCCGGCGTGGTCGCCCAGCCAGTGTGAGGCGAACAGCACGGTGGTCACATAGGCCAGCCCCGAGAAGATCGGTGCCACCGGAAGTTCGACCGAACGCCGCTCCACGGTGTCACGGGAGCGGTTGACGACGGTGCCCGCGATCAGGAATCCCAGGGTGATCACGATCAGCCACAGCGGTGGCAGCAAGGTGCGTGACCAGCCCGGGGCGCTCGGGACGCCGTTGCGCACTTCGCCCGCCGCGGTCGAACCCAACTGCCCGAAGACGATCGCGGCCAAAGCACCGAACGTCCAGCCGAACACCTGGAGCCGTCCCCGCAGTACGGCCACCGCGATACCGCCCAGCAGGGCTCCGCCCGCCAGCGAATCCAGATAATTGAGTGTCGACGGTGCGATGCCGTGTTCATCGGACAGGACCGGCAGATGGGTGGCGAACATGACGACCGTCCCGCACAGCGCCGCGCCCCAGGCCGCTGCCACGTGATCGACGGTGGTGACGAACACCGCGATGATCAGGGCCACCAGTGCGCCGATGGCGGTGGCACGCGGCTGGCTGGAGGTGAGCATATCCAGTTGCAGCACCGAGATCGGCGAGTTCCAGCGGAAGCCGCTGGGCAGCATCAACGACAGCCCCGCGACCAGGGTGGCGAGAGCCGCCGTGATCATCTCCAGAACCGCGTGGTGCGAGCGCACCAGCCGAAAATACCGGGGAATCGGACGGAATCCGGGCAGACTTGCCCAGCTCCGGCCCCGGGCCCAGTCCCAGCCCCGGCTCGTGGCCGCGCGCCGGGACGGTGCCGGTTCAGGTTGCCGAGCGCCGGTCGGCATACTGCCGTAGCGATTCCACCTGTGCGGCATCGAGCGATGGTCGCACCCCCTCGCGGGCCGCGACGAGGTCGGCCGGGCCGATATCGGCGGCATCCACATCGCGCCGCATCGCCGCCATCGCGGCCTCGCGTAACAGCGCCGCACAATCGGCCGCGGAGTAGCCGTCGAGCTCGGCCGCCACTGTGACGAGATCGACATCGTCACGCAGGGGTACGGAACGGCTTGCGGTACGCAGAATCTCGGCGCGCGCCTCCACATCCGGGGGCGGGACGAACACCAGACGTTCCAGCCGGCCCGGGCGCAGCAGGGCCGGGTCGATGAGTTCGGGCCGGTTCGTCGCGCCGACGACCACCACATCGCGCAGTGGTTCCACCCCGTCGAGTTCGGTGAGCAACGCCGCGACCACCCGGTCGCCGACCCCCGAGTCGCTGCTCTGCCCGCGCCGGGGTGCCAGTGCGTCGATCTCGTCGAGGAATATCAGTGAGGGTGCGGAATCCCGGGCGCGCTGGAACAGTTCACGAACCGAACGCTCCGAGGAGCCGACCCACTTGTCCATCAGTTCGGCGCCCTTGACCGCGTGCACGCTGAGCTGCCCGCTCCCGGCGAGAGCTCGCACCAGGAAGGTTTTGCCGCAGCCGGGCGGACCGTAGAGCAGCACCCCGCGCGGCGGATCGATACCCAGCCGTGCGAAGGAATCCGGATGCCGCAGCGGCCACAGCACCGCCTCGGTGAGTGCCTGTTTGGTTTCGGTCATATCGCCGACGTCGTCGAGGCTCAGACTGCCGATGGCGAGTTCCTCGGTGCCCGAACGGGACAGCGGCCGGATCACCTCGAGTGCCCCGGACAGATCGGCGTGGGTGAGGACCGGATCGGTGTGGTCGTGACTGGCGCGCGAGGCGGCTCGCAGTGCCGCTTCCCGGCACAGGGCAGCCAGGTCGGAAACCACGAAACCGGGTGTGTGGGCGGCGATATCGTCGAGATCGAGGTCCTCGGTGGGTACCTTGCGCAGCAACTGCTGCAGCAGTTCACCCCGGACTGTCGCGGTGGGCAGGGTCAGTGCGACCTCGCGGTCGCACAGATCCGGTGCGCGCAAACGGCTGTCGGCTGCGGTGGGGTGAGAAGTGGTGGCCAGGAACGCTACTCCGGCACTGGCCACCGCGGCTCGCAACTGATCGAGGATCAGGGTGGCCACCGGCTCCGGTTCGGCCGGCAGCAATGCGTCGATATCGGTGATCAGCAACACGCCGCCTGCGCCGGAACATATTTCCGACACCGCGAGGCCGACCTCGCGGAGCCGGGTGCCGCTCTCGGAGGCGCCCACCGTGGGGCCGTCCAGTTCGACGATGCGCCGCGGGGCCGATACCGCACGGGCCAGCGTCGCCTTGCCGACACCCGCGGGCCCCGTGATCAGGACGCCCAGATGAGGTGGGGCACCGAGAGTGCGCAACAGTTCCGGTTCGTCGAGCGCCAGACTCAGCCACTCCGACAACTTCGCCGCCGGAGCACGCACGCCCGCCAGATCGGCCACTGCTACGGCCGACGGGCGTTCGAGTACCCGCATCCTCGTGCCCGGATTTTCCGGCTCCAGCGGGCCGCGCGGATCGTGCGACGCGGCGGCCGGTGGTGCGGCGGCGCCCCACACCACCGCACTGTTGGGCTGCACGCTCACCGGTCCGGTGGCGGGTTCGGTGCCGGTCACGGTCAGTAGCTCCGTGGTCCAGGCGATCGCGAACGTGCGGGACAGCGCCTGCGTCGCGGCGACGGTACTGGTGCCGGGGCCGAGATCGCGAGGCAGCAGTGACACGGTGTCGCCGACGGTGACCACCTTGCCCAACAATGCTTGACGCAGTGTCGATTCCGCGATCGCGCTCATCGCGCCCGCCGAACCGGTGACCGAAATATGCTTCGCCCCGTAGACCGTCACCGGTGCGACGATCACCGTGCCGTTCTCGCGGATTCCGGCATTGGACAGCGTCACATCGTCGAGCAGTGCGACGCCCGCGGGAGTATCGGCGGGGGCACGTCCGACGACGGCGGCGGTACGCCGCGAGCCGAGCACTGCGATCCCGTCCCACTCCCGCAGGCCGAGTGCGGCCAGCGCCTCGGAATGCAAGCGCACCACCCCCCGGCGTGCATCGGCGGCCGAGCGATTGAGTCGTGCGGTCAGTGACAGTTCACCCACGCCTGTCATTGTGCCTGGGCCGAGGTCGCGCCGCTGATCATGATCGCCGACGACCGGGTGACGCGGCGCTCCTGACCGGGTGGACTGCTGGGGCGCAGCCCGTAAACGGGGACGTCAGCGCCCGCCGGGCCGGCGCAGCCGCATCGACGATTCGCGAATGCTGGGCCGCGGCACCCGGGGCACCCGCAGCCGTGGGCCCGATTCACCGGTCGCCGGCTGCCGCCGTGCCGCTCGCCGCTGCGCCCGGCGCTCGGAGGGTTTGTGATGCCAGGTCTCCGGCCGCGCGGCGACCCAGCGCTGGGAGCGCCACGCGAACGGAATGTGCGCGAGATACAGCCCGATCAGCACCATCAGCAGGATCAGCGGATAGGTGACGAGAGCGGCGGCGGCCAGGGCCACCAGCACCAGAAGCAGTGCCGCGGCCTGCGGTGCCACCGACACCGATTTCATGGCCAGGGTCGGAATAGTGCTGACCGCGAGCAGCGCGGCGAATACGGTCCAGACCGCGACCACCGGGAAATTGGTCCACCATCCGGCGCCGAACTGGCTGTCCAGCGCGATCGGCAACAGGGCGATCAGCGCCGCCGCCGGAGCCGGGACGCCGGTGAAATATTCCCGCTCCCAATCCGGCCGGTTGTCGTCGTCCATGATCGTGTTGAACCGGGCCAGTCGCAGTACCACGCTGACGGTGTAGATCAGGGCGATGATCCAGCCCGCACTGTCCTGGCGCAGCACCGTCACATACAGGACCAGCGCCGGGGCGACACCGAAGGATATGGCGTCGGCGAGCGAGTCGAGTTCGGCTCCGATCTTGGTGGTGGCCGACAGCATCCGGGCCAGCCGACCGTCGAGGGTGTCGAGGACAGCGGCCGCGCCGATCATGGCCAGTGCGATATCGAGCGAGCCGTCCAGGCCGAATTTCACCGCCGACAGACCGGCGCACAGCGCCAGAATCGTCACGATGCTGGGCAGGAGGCGAATGGTGCGGCGGCGGCGACCGGGCTCGGTGACGGTGTTCTCGATCATGTCAGCAGTTCGGCCAGCACCGTTTCCGCGCCGATGGTGCGCTGCCCGGGCTCGACCAGCAGGCGCGTACCGGCCGGAAAGTAGGTGTCGACCCGGGAGCCGAAGCGGATCAGCCCGTAGGTTTCGCCGATCCCCAGCCCGTCGCCGACCTTCACGTCGCAGACGATGCGGCGGGCCAGCAGACCGGCGATCTGGACGACGGTGATCAGTTGCCCGGAGGCGGTCTCGAGGACCACACTGTTGCGTTCGTTGACCGAACTGGCCTCCGGCAGATCCGCCGAGCGGAACTGGCCACGCTGGTAGGCGATGGTGCGCACCGTCCCGGCGACCGGAGTGCGCTGGACGTGCACGTCCAGGACCGACAGGAAGATGCTGACTCGCGGCAGTGCGGCGTCGCCGAGGTTCAGTTCGGCCGGCGGTACGGCGGAATCGACGAGTGCGATCTCACCGTCGGCCGGCGCCACGACGATGTTCGCCCGATTCGGCGGCACCCGGTTCGGATGCCGGAAGAATGCCGCGCACGCCGCCGCCGCCGTCAGCCCGGTCCGCCGCAGCCAGCGTCGCCGGCCGCCCAGCACCGCCAACGCCAGCGGTGCGGCCACGAAGGGCAGACCAGCGGGATGCAGCGGCGGAATTGCGGCTTTGACCAGGTCGGCAATATGTCCGAGCCCGGTACGTTCGGGTGTGCCGGGCGGGGTGGGGCGGCGGGCCACTGGCTCCTCTTTCGTGCGTGAATGATGAGCGGTCCGGCACAGCTCGAAGGACCGCGTCCACACCTTACGGGACGCGGCCCCACCGCGGCGTCCCTCGTGTTTGCCGGAAAGCGCGGTCCGGTGTGCCGGGAGCACGTCTGCCCGCCCGTGCAGCACGAATTGTTTTATGAGAATACGGGCGCTGAGGATTAGCATTCCGACTAATATGAGGGGGCCTCATGTCTACGGACTCGTAGGGGCGCGGGCCGCCCGGTCCACGACACCGCGAGCGAGTCGGCCGGGGCTCATGAAGAACGTTCGATGCGCGGGTAGCGGCGCGAGACCGCTCGGCTGTTGTGTCCGGCCCGCCGGTAGGTGCATAGGAGATGCGCGATGGCTGCACGACTCGCCCAGATCACCGGGGTCGAGCACACGGCGATGCTCGGGCTCGGCGTGTACCGCCCCGCCCGCGTGGTGACCAACGACGAAGTCGCCGGTCCGATCGATTCCAGTGACGAATGGATCCGCACCCGTTCGGGTATCCGGACCCGACGCTTCGCCTCCGACTCGGAGACGATCATCGGCATGAGTGCCGCAGCCGCCCGCGATGCCATCGAGGCCGCGGGGATCACCGCGCAGCAGGTGGACTGCGTGATCGTGGCAACCTCCACCTGGCTGTTGCTCACCCCTGCCGCCGCGCCGCAGATCGCCACGGAATTGGGTATGAACAATCCCGCGGCGTTCGACATCTCCGCGGGATGTGCCGGCTTCTGTCACGCCCTGGGCCTGGCCTCGGATCTGGTCAAGGGTGGCACCGCCGGGCATGTGCTGGTGATCGGCGTCGAACGCCTCACCGATGCGATCGATGCGAAGGACCGCGGCACCGCATTCCTGTTCGCCGACGGAGCCGGTGCGGTGATCGTGGGTCCCTCCGACGAACCCGGCATCGGCCCGACCGTCTGGGGTTCCGACGGTGAACAGCATCAGGCCATCCGTCAGGACAAGGACTGGATGGAGTTCTTCGCCGAGATCGACGAGAAGGGCACCGACGCGGTCCGTCCGTACCTGACGATGGAGGGCACCGCGGTCTTCCGCTGGGCCGCCCATTCACTGAAGAAGGTCTGCCTGGACGCGATCGAGCGCGCCGGTCTGTCCCCCGATGAGATCGACGCGATGGTTCCGCATCAGGCCAACGGTCGCATCATCGAGATCATGGCGCGGGAGTTGAAGCTGTCGGCCAACTGCGCGCTGGCCAACGATATCGAGGAGACCGGCAACACCTCCGCCGCCTCGGTTCCGCTGGCCATGGAGGCACTGCTGCGGTCCGGGGAAAGCAAACCGGGGGCGGCGGCGCTGCTGGTCGCGTTCGGTGCGGGGCTGTCCTATGCCGCGCAGGTGGCCAAGCTACCCAATGTGAAGTAGCCGGGCTGCCGGAGTTCAGCCCATATTCCAGGTGACGGTCACGGTGAAGGTCACCGTCTGCTGCCCGGGCTCGAGTGGTATATCGGGTGCCGCGAACTCGGCCCGGGCCTGCGGCGGGGTGGACCCACCGCTGTCGGCTTCGTTGATCGTCTTCACATCCTTCAACTCCAGGCCGGACAGCACCGCGTACTGGTTGGCGCGTGCCTTGGCATCGGCGAAGGCACCGGCGCGAGCGTCGGCGAGCAGCTTCGAATTGTCGTCGAGTGCGAAGGAGACGCCGCGGATGCGGGTGTCGTTGCCTCCGGCCTGCACCGCCGCGGACAGGATTGCCGAGGCCTTCGGCAGATCCCGTACCACCACATGCACGGTGTTGGTGGCCTGATAGCCGGTGATCGCCCGGTCGCGGCCGTGCTGCGGCTGCACCGAGACGTCGGTGGTCTGGATGTCCTCGCGCTTGGCCCCCGCCTGCACCATGGCGTCGGTCACCGCGGCGGCCTTGCTGTTGGCCTGCTCGATGGCGGCGGAGACGTCGGGTTCGGTCACCTCGACACCGACGTCGGCGTTCAGGGTGTCCGGAGCTCCGCGTACCTGTCCGGTGCCGACCACGGTGACTTCCCGCGAGGTGTCCGAGTCGGAATTGCCACAGCCTGCCAGCAGTGCGGTCGCCGCCGCGACAGCCACCACGGTGCCCGTAATTCTTCGCATGCCGGGCAAGTTACGCGGTGTGCCGCGGGCTGGGAGCGGGACGCGCCGGTCGCTGCCCGGCCGCGACTGCGTCTCACCGGCCGGCAACGCCGTTCAGCGCTCGGCCGCGGCCTTGATCTTGGCGAGGGTTTCGTTCATGCCCGCGACCAGATCGCCCTCGAACTGCTGCTCGCCGCCCAGGAACTTGTCGATCGCGATGCGCACCGGCTTGCGTACCCCGTTCGGGACGTCGCGCCGTTCGGTGAGCCTGGTGCCGGATTCGATGGGCTCGAGGGAATAGCTCCAGACTGTGCCGTTCTCGTTCATCCGGAAGGCGAAGGCCTGGTTCGGCTCGTGCCGGACGATGCGCGAGGTGGTCGGGTAGTACATGCCGCGGACCTTGTTGAGGTTCACCGTCCAGGTGCCCGCGTGCACGGTCCCGCCCAACGGAATCATCCGCACGGTGGTCGGGCTGAATTCGGGCATCCGGGCGAGATCGGAGACGACCGCCCAGACCCGGTCCGGGCCGGCTGCGATGTCGACGGTGGCTTCCAGGGTGTTCGGCAACGCTGCCTCCGAGGTGATGACGAGGGTGATTATTACGTTCGGTAACGGTAATCCTAGTAGGGAGTGCCGAGTACCCAGTGGTGTGAGAGGGACCACATGTCGGTGTGGATCAACCGAAGATCGACTGGATCACATTCCGATGTGGATGGTTCCGCCGACCGTAATGCCGGACGCACAATGGCAGATAGATGTACGGCAGGCAACGATGCAACGACTGAAGCTGAGGCTTTGACGTCCCTGTGAGGTGATCGGCCGTGAACATACGAACAATCCTGCACCGCCGTCAGGCGCAATCGCTTCCGCTGCTTCCCGATTCGGAAGCAGAGCCGTTAGCGGTTCCGTTCCGCAGCAACGGCAGAAGATCCCGGCGCTCGGACGCCGAACGCGAAGAGCGCCTCGAACGATTGCTCACCCCCACCGAACTCGATCTGGTCGAACACAGGCAGGTGTAACCGGAGCTGCGCTCGCAGCGAACCACCTCGCCGACCTCCCTCCGGGCCCGCATACTCTCCGATGTGACATCACCAGCTGCCGTCAAACCGGTAATCCTCAGCGTCGACGACGACCCCGGCGTATCCAGGGCCGTGGTCCGCGACCTGCGGCGGCGCTATGGGGCCGACTATCGCATCATGCGCGCCGAGTCCGGCGCCTCGGCTCTCGACGTACTCCGTGAAGTGAAATTGCGAGGGCAACCCGTAGCGGTGCTGATCGCCGATTTCCGAATGCCGGGTATGGATGGCATCCAATTCCTCGAGCACGCGATCGACCTGTATCCCAGCGCGCGGCGCGTGCTGCTGACCGCCTACGCCGACACCAACGCCGCCATCGATGCCATCAACGTCGTCGACCTCGACCATTATCTGCTCAAACCGTGGGATCCCCCGGAGGAGAAGCTGTACCCGGTGGTGGACGCGCTACTGGAGTCCTGGCGCGGCGACGAGACCCGTCCGGTGCACGAAACCAAGGTGATCGGCCATCGCTGGTCGGCCCGCAGTTCGCAGGTGCGCGAATTCCTGGCCCGCAATCAGCTGCCGTACCGGTGGTATCCGGCCGACGAGCCCGAGGGTCTGCGGCTGCTGGAAGCAGCCGGGGCCGATGCCGAGAACTGTCCCGTGGTGATCGATGCCGCCGGTGCGGTGCTGCGCTCGCCGTCGGACAGCGAGCTTGCCGGCCGGGTAGGACTGAGTACCGACCCGATCGGCGAGTTCTACGACCTGATCGTGGTCGGCGGCGGTCCCGCCGGGCTCGGCGCCGCGGTGTACGGCGCCTCGGAGGGGCTGCGCACTGTGCTCGTCGAACGCACCGCCACCGGTGGGCAGGCCGGACAGAGTTCGCGGATCGAGAACTATCTCGGGTTTCCCGACGGCGTCTCGGGCGCTCAGCTGGCCGATCGGGCGCGGCGGCAGGCCGTCAAATTCGGTGCCGAACTCATCACCGCTCGCGAGGTGGTCGCGCTGGAGGTGCGCGGTTCGGCGCGGCGGGTGCTGTTCTCCGACGGCTCCTGCGTCAGCGCCCACAGTGTGCTGATCGCCACCGGGGTCGAGTACCGGCATCATCCGGCGCCGGGCGTCGACGAGTTCACCGGCCGTGGCGTGTACTACGGCTCGGCGATGACGGAGGCCGCCGACTGCGCCGAACGGGATGTGTACATCGTCGGTGGGGCCAATTCCGCCGGGCAGGCGGCGGTGTTCCTGTCCCGCAACGCGGGCTCGGTACATATTCTGGTGCGCGCCGGTTCACTCGAGCAGTCCATGTCGCACTATCTGATTCAGCAGATCGAAGCCATCGAGAATATCGAGGTGCACACCGAGACCGAGATCACCGCCGTGGACGGCGACGGCCACCTGGAGCGAATAATGTTGCGCAACAACGTAACTGGCGCGGAATCGAAGGTCGATGCCGAGCGCTTGTTCCTGTTCATCGGCGCTGCACCCGAAACCGATTGGCTTGATGGCCTTCTCGTGCGAGACGCGGCCGGTTATGTCCTGTCCGGGCCGGATCTGACCATCGACGGTGCCCGGCCGCCGGGCTGGGAACTGCCCCGGCCGCCGCATCATCTCGAAACCAGCATTCCGGGCGTATTCGTCGCCGGGGATGTGCGCTCCGAGTCGGCCAAGCGGGTGGCCTCCGCGGTCGGCGAGGGTGCGATGGCGGTCATGCTGGTCCATCGATACCTGGCGAAACAGTAGGAGGCGGGCAATGACCGACGAAACGTCCGGCATGCGCTGCGACCCCGAAGAGCTGCGCACCCTGTTCCTTTTCGAGAAGCTCGACGAGGAACAACTTGACTGGTTGTGCCGGGAAGGGCGGGTCGAAGAGTTCGAGCCGGGACCGGTGTACCGCGAGGGTGAGCCCGCCACCTGCTTCTACGTTCTCATCTCCGGTGAGGTGGTGCTGTCCAAGCTGTCGGGCGGCCAAGACCTGGAACTCGTGCGCACCGACCACCGCGGCTCCTACGCCGGTGCCTGGACCGCGTACATGGGTGACCGGGCCGATCCGAACTACACCGGGTCCTTCCGGGTCACCGAACCGTCCCGGTTCTTCGTTCTGGAGGCCGGGACCTTCGCGCGCATGATGCAGGAATGGTTCCCGATGGCCCTGCATCTGCTGGAGGGAGTGTTCTTCGGCAATCGCAACACCAACGAGATCATCGGCCGCCGAGAGCGTTTGCAGGCCCTGGGCTCGTTGTCCGCCGGACTCACCCATGAGCTGAACAACCCGGCAGCGGCCGCCGTGCGGGCCACCTCCTCACTCCGCGACCGCGTCGCGGGGATGCGGCACAAACTGAAGATGATGGCGCACGGCAAGTTCGACTCCGCCGCACTCGAGGCGCTGGTGCAGCTGCAGGAGGAGGCCGCCGTCCAGGTGTCCAAGGCGCCGGTGCTGACTCCGATGGAGGCCGCGGACCGCGAGGACGTCCTCGGTGACTGGCTCGACGACCACGGCATCGACGGTGGGTGGGATCTGGCACCGAATTTCGTGCAGGCCGGGTTCGACGTCGACTGGCTGGACAAGGTCGCGGCCACGTTGTCCGAATGTGACGAGGGCGTCCTCGAGGGAGCGATCCGCTGGCTGAACTACACCGTCGAAACCGAACTGCTGATGAACGAGATCACCGATTCGACCGGGCGGATCTCGGCGCTCGTCCATGCGGCCAAACAGTATTCGCAGATGGACCGGGGCCCGTTCCAGGTGGTCGACATGCACGACCTGCTCGACAGCACCGTCGTCATGCTCGGCCACAAGCTCGGCGATACGATCACCCTGGTCAAGGACTACGATCGGTCTCTGCCCGAAGTGCCCTGTTACGCAGCGGAATTGAATCAGGTCTGGACCAATCTGATCGACAATGCGGTTGCGGCGATGGGCGGTTCCGGCACCCTCACGCTGCGGACCTACCGTGAGAACGACTGTGCGGTGGTGGAAGTCTGCGATACCGGCCCCGGCGTACCGGAGGAACTGCGGACCCGGATCTTCGAGCCGTTCTTCAGCACCAAATCGGTCGGCGACGGTACCGGTCTGGGCTTGGACATCTCGTTCCGGATCGTGGTGAACAAGCACGGCGGTGACATCCGGGTGGAATCCGTGCCCGCCGATACCCGGTTCGTAGTGCGACTGCCGTTACGCCCACCTCCCGGCCACGGTGCCCCGGTGGGAATCGAAGCCTAAGCGGCGCAATCCGATCCGCTTCCACCCCGGCGGATCAGGGTTTTCAATCGCCGAGAGGGCCGGTACGCTGGCGAGCCGCGCTGCGAGTATCGATGCGGCGCGGGCGCCGAGGAGTTTCGGCGCCGCCGGACCTTCGGGGGTATGCACGATGAAACGACTGACTGTGACGATGGCCGCGCTGGCAGCGCTGACCGTCGGCCTGACCGCCTGCGGCAGCGACGATCCCTCGTCCACCGACGCCGACGGCCTGCGCCGCAATGCCTCGGCGGTCGTGACACCGTCGCCGGCGCCCAGTGGCCCCGCCACTCCCGCGCCGGAGACCCCGGAGAGCTCCGCCCCCACCGAGGCGCCGCCCACCACCGAAGCGGCGCCGGATTCGTCGTCGGGTTCGGCGTCCGAGACCACCTGCGGGGAGTTCCGCAAGCTCGATATCGATGGTGAGAAGGCGCTGATGGAGCGGATTCTGGCGGAGAATCCGGGCTCGAAATTCGATGGCAGCCCGAATGTCGCACTGGGCACCGCCAAACTGGTGTGCCTGTCCGAGAGTAAAACGGACACCCCGGTAGCGGTCGCGATCGGAGTGGTCACCGGCTAGTCGGATCCGCGCGGATCGACTTCACCGATCGCGTCAACTTTCCGTTGACGAACATGGGGAGTCAACTTACAGTTGACGCATGGCTGAGAACCTTCGCCTCGACGACCTGATCGAGGGCATAAAAATCGCACGCCCGGACAATGCGCTGGAGCAGTTGACCGAGGCCGTGGTCGTTGCCGGAAACCTGAGCGAGGTGGCGGATCATCTGATCGGCCACTTCGTCGACCAGGCTCGCCGCTCGGGGGCCTCGTGGACCGATATCGGCCAGAGCATGGGGGTTTCCAAACAGGCGGCACAGAAGCGCTTCGTTCCCAAGCCCGGCGATCCGGACCTCGATGCCAACGCCGGCTTCGCCCGCTTCACGCCCCGTGCGCGCAATGTGGTGATGGCGGCAATGGCGGAGGCGCGGCACGCGGGAAATCCGGAGATTCAGCCGGAACATCTGGTGCTCGGCCTGCTCGGCGATCCGGAGGGGCTGGGTGCGCACGCCATCGTCGCGAAGGGGGTATCCCTCGACGCGGTGCGCCGGGTTGCGATCTCGGCCCTGCCGCCCGCCGTCGAGGAGGTGCCGGAGCTGATTCCCTACACGGCAGCCGCACGGAAGTCGCTGGAACTGTGCTTCCGTGAGGCGCTGCGGCTCGGACACAACTACATCGGGACCGAACATCTGCTGTTGGCGCTGCTGGAGCAGGAAGACGGCAAGGGAGTGCTGTCGGGCCTCGGGCTGACCAAATCGGATATGGAGCGCGATATCGCCGCGCAGCTCGCCCCGTTCATGCCGCCCAACGGGCCCGGCATGCCGATGCCGCCGAACCCGCAGGTGCCGCCGGCACCCCCCGGGGCACAGGTACCGCCCGTTCCGCCGAACCCGCCGGTGCCGCCGAATCCCCCCGTACCGCCCGCCCCGCCTGTGCCTCCGCAGCCGCCGACTCGGTGAGCTGCCACCCCGGAGGGCGGGTAAACCCCCTCCGGGGTGATACGGCAGTTGGTCGTGGTGCTGATGAGGTGACACCCGTGGCGGATACGATATTGCTATGGCGGACGGAGCGGATTCCGATCTGATCGCGGGTGAGCTACGCGCAGATCTGCTGCGCGCGCTCTCCTATGTCGAAACCGAGGACGGCCCGGACGGCAGCTATATCGTCAACGGCGATCTTCCGCCCGAGGTGGCACCCCCGTTCATCCGCGCGATCATGCGCATCGAGGCCGAGCTGCTGCTCCACGATGCCGAACATGTCACGGTCGAGGGTGGCGAGCCGCGTAGTCCCGAGGAACGTCGCACCGATGCTTTCGTTGCTCTGGCGCTGCGGGTCACCGATGAGACGTGACGAGGGCGAACGGGTCCGGCTTCCATCTCGGCAATAACCTTGCACTCGATACCGACGAGTGCTAAAAAGGGTGCTGGCACTCTCGACCAGTGAGTGCTAGGTCGGGACGGTGAGACCGGGTTTCCCAGACACCCTCGGTCGTCCGTCGCGGGCACCGAACCTGGCCAGCGTAATGGGGTGATCCCAACCTGCGGTCGCCCCGTGTGTCAGCCATACACATGGAGGATCTCAACAACGCCATGGCCAAGACAATTGCGTATGACGAAGAGGCCCGTCGCGGCCTCGAGCGGGGCCTCAACAGCCTCGCCGATGCTGTCAAGGTGACGCTGGGCCCCAAGGGTCGCAACGTTGTCCTGGAGAAGAAGTGGGGCGCCCCCACGATCACCAACGATGGTGTGTCCATCGCCAAGGAGATCGAGCTGGAGGACCCGTACGAGAAGATCGGCGCCGAGCTGGTCAAAGAGGTCGCGAAGAAGACCGACGATGTTGCCGGTGACGGCACCACCACCGCGACCGTGCTCGCCCAGGCGCTGGTGCGCGAGGGTCTGCGTAACGTCGCGGCCGGCGCGAACCCGCTGGGCCTGAAGCGTGGCATCGAGAAGGCCGTCGAGGCCGTGACCGGTCGCCTGCTGGATTCGGCCAAGGAGGTCGAGACCAAGGACCAGATCGCCGCCACCGCTGCGATCTCCGCCGGCGACCTGTCCATCGGCGAGCTCATCGCCGAGGCCATGGACAAGGTCGGCAAGGAAGGCGTCATCACCGTCGAGGAGGCGCAGACTTTCGGTCTGTCGCTGGAGCTCACCGAGGGTATGCGCTTCGACAAGGGCTACATCTCGGGCTACTTCGTTACCGACGCCGAGCGTCAGGAAGCGGTTCTCGAGGATCCCTACATCCTGCTGGTCGGTTCCAAGATTTCGACCGTCAAGGATCTGCTGCCGCTGCTGGAGAAGGTCATCCAGGCCGGTAAGCCGCTGCTGATCATCGCCGAGGACATCGAGGGCGAAGCCCTGTCGACCCTGGTCGTGAACAAGATCCGCGGCACCTTCAAGTCGGTCGCCGTCAAGGCCCCCGGCTTCGGTGACCGTCGTAAGGCGCAGCTGGCCGATATCGCCATCCTCACCGGTGGCGAGGTCATCAGCGAAGAGGTCGGCCTCAACCTGGAGACCGCCGGCATCGAGCTGCTGGGCACCGCCCGCAAGGTCGTCGTCACCAAGGACGAGACCACGATCGTCGACGGCTCCGGCGATGCCGACTCCATCGCGGGTCGGGTTGCGCAGATCCGCGCCGAGATCGAGAACTCGGATTCGGACTACGACCGCGAGAAGCTGCAGGAGCGCCTGGCCAAGCTGGCCGGCGGTGTTGCGGTGATCAAGGCCGGTGCCGCGACCGAGGTCGAGCTCAAGGAGCGCAAGCACCGCATCGAAGATGCCGTGCGCAACGCGAAGGCCGCCGTCGAAGAGGGCATCGTCCCCGGTGGTGGCGTGGCTCTGCTGCAGGCCGGCCCCGCGCTGGAGGACCTGAAGCTGTCCGGTGACGAGGCCACCGGCGCGAACATCGTGAAGGTGGCGCTGGCGGCGCCGCTGAAGCAGATCGCGTTCAATGCCGGCCTCGAGCCCGGCGTGGTCGCCGAGAAGGTTGCCAACCTGCCCGTGGGCCAGGGCCTCAACGCCGATTCCGGCGAGTACGAGGACCTGCTGGCGGCCGGCGTTGCCGACCCGGTCAAGGTCACCCGTTCGGCGCTGCAGAACGCCGCGTCGATCGCCGCGCTGTTCCTGACCACCGAGGCCGTCGTGGCCGACAAGCCGGAAAAGGCTGCCGCTCCTGTCGGCGACCCGACCGGCGGCATGGGTGGCATGGACTTCTGAGTCCATTTCCGCCTCTGCGCGTTTTTCCGACCGATAGCCGGTCCACCTTCGGGTGGGCCGGCTATCGGCGTTTCCGGGGGGACTGGGAGCTCGATAAGGCGCCACCGGCAGAACCGGCCGTGGGTGGCGCTGGGGGCGGCGATTCCGTCGTCTGCGACGTTCATCATTTATGCCCCTGACCAGGCGATTTGACTTCGTATCAATGTGTGCGTAACTTATTCCAGGTCAGAGCGACACGGACACCGACCCCGGGCCGAGAGGCCAGGGGAAAACGAGGTTGGACGAGGAGCGCCTGATAATCACACTGGTTCGGCGAGAAGGACCCGATTTGCTCGGGAGCTTCCGGCTGAGCTAAGCTGTAAAAAGTTGCCTAGCAGATCAAACGAGAGAAAGTCTCGGGAGATCGCTTGTGCGTG
>NZ_BDCA01000022.1 GCF_001613265.1 Nocardia vermiculata NBRC 100427 | reverse complement strand
CGATCGCGCGGCCGAACTCGGCGCCGGGCACCGCCCGCACACCCAGATCGACAACTCCCCGCCGCCCCGCCGGTCGATGTCGGCGCCGAGCCGGCCCACCGGCAGCCGCAGCGAACTGATCGAGACCGTTGTCGACCGTGCGATGTCACAACTGGGTGTGACCTACGCCTGGGGCGGTGGGGACGAGGACGGCCCCACCAAAGGCATCCACGACGGCGGCGTCGCCGATTCCTACGGTGATTACGACAAGGTCGGTTTCGACTGCTCGGGCCTGATGGTCTACGCCTTCGCCGGCGTCGGTATCTCACTGCCGCACTACAGCGGCTATCAGTACACGATGGGTACCCGGGTCGACGTCGACGACCGGGAACGTGGCGACATGCTCTTCTGGGGTGCCAACGGCAGCGAACACGTCGCCCTGTATCTCGGCGACGGCAAGATGCTCGAGGCACCGGAGTCCGGTGACGTCGTGAAGATTTCGGCGGTACGCGAAGGCGGCATCATGCCCTACGCAGTGCGCTTGATCGGCTGAGGGCACGCTCGATCGGCTGAGCACGCCCGCGGCGAACCCGTCGATCCGGGCTCCGGACGGTGCCGACGAATGATCTTGGCTACCATGCGAATCGGCACCGAGGTGCCGGTCCGGTCGGCGCTGTGCCGAGAGTTCGGTAGTAGTTGGGGTATTGATGAGGCAGATCCTGTTCTCGGCGGCGATCGCACTCGCGGTCTCGATCACCGTGACGCCGTTGCTGATCAGGTTGTTCGCGCGCCGCAATCTCGGGCAGCAGATCCGGGTGGAAGGGCCCCAGAGCCACCAGGCCAAGCGCGGCACCCCCACCATGGGCGGCATCGCGATCGTCGCCGGACTGTGGGCCGGTTACCTGGCCTCGCATCTGATCGGCCTGCGCTACGACGCCGCCGGGCCGTCGGCGTCCGGGCTGCTGGTGCTCGGGTTGGCCACCGCTCTGGGAGTGGTGGGATTCCTCGACGACTTCATCAAGATCCGCAAGCATCGCAACCTGGGACTCACCGCGACCGGCAAATACATCGGGCAGATCGGGGCAGCCGTCATCTTCGGCGTCCTGGCCCTGCAGTTCCCCGGGAGCACCGGACTGACTCCGGCGAGCCGGCAGGTGTCCTACGTGCGGGACTGGCCTACGATCGCGCTGCCGCTGGTCGTATTCCTGGTTGCGGTGTGCTTCGTGGTCGTGGCCTGGTCGAATGCGGTGAACATCACCGACGGACTCGACGGGCTCGCCGCCGGGTCGATGGGGTTCGCACTGGGCGCCTATGTGATCGTCACCTTCTGGCAGTACACCAACTCCTGCGCGGCGCACGCCCTGCCGGGCTGCTACAGCGTGCGCGATCCGCTCGATCTGGCCGTGGTCTGCGCGGCCGGTGGTGCGGCCTGCATCGGCTTCCTGTGGTGGAACGCCGCCCCGGCGAAGATCTTCATGGGAGATACCGGATCGCTGGCGCTGGGTGGGTTGCTCGCCGGAATCTCGATCACCACCCACACCGAACTGCTGATGGTGGTCGTGGGCGCGTTGTACTTCGCGGAGATCCTGTCGGTCGCGCTGCAGATCATGGTTTTCCGCACCACCCGCAACCGGCTGTTCAAGATGGCTCCGTTCCATCACCATTTCGAGCTCGGCGGGTGGCCCGAGACGACTGTGATCATCCGGTTCTGGCTGCTCGCCGGGATCGCGGCCGCCGTCGGACTGGCTCTGTTCTACGCCGAGTACCTGGCCGCCGTGGGCTGAGACATCCGGCCGCCGGGAGCCGGAGGGCATATCGAGTCGCGACATTGCGCCAGCCCAGTTGCGGCAATCTTGCCCGATACCTGGAATAGTTGGGGCGGCACGCATAGAGACCGAAGTGAAAGCGGGGATTTTGGTGACTTCGACGGACGATGTGAGCGCCGGAGGTGCGGTGAAGCAGGCCGACGGGCCGGCCTCGGGCACCCTGGAGCGTGACGTCGCGACCCTGGAGAAGGCGATCTACGAAGTCAAACGGGTCATCGTCGGTCAGGACCGGTTGGTCGAGCGGCTGCTCGTCGGCGTTCTGGCTCGCGGGCACGTATTGCTCGAAGGTGTGCCCGGCATCGCCAAGACGCTGGCGGTGGAAACCTTTGCGAAGGTGGTCGGTGGCAGTTTCTCGCGCGTGCAGTTCACTCCCGACCTCGTGCCCACCGACCTGATCGGTACCCGCATCTACCGGCAGGGCCGCGAGGAGTTCGACACCGAGCTGGGCCCGGTCGTCGCGAACTTCGTCCTCGCCGACGAGATCAACCGCGCCCCGGCGAAGGTGCAGTCCGCGCTGCTCGAGGTGATGGCCGAGCGCCATGTGTCGATCGGCGGCAAGACCTACCCGATGCCCGATCCCTTCCTGGTCATGGCGACCCAGAACCCGATCGAGAGCGAAGGCGTGTATCCGCTGCCGGAGGCGCAGCGTGACCGCTTCCTGTTCAAGGTCGTCGTGGACTACCCCTCGGTCGAGGAGGAGCGCGAGATCATCTACCGGATGGGGGTGGCACCGCCGGAACCCAAGCCGATCCTGGAACCGACCGAGCTGATCCGGTTGCAGAAGCTCGCCGCCAACACGTTCGTCCACCACGCCTTGGTCGACTACGTCGTGCGGGTCATCGCCGCGACCCGCAAGCCGGCCGATTTCGGGCTCGACGACGTCGCCGGCTGGATCGCCTACGGCGCCTCACCGCGTGCCAGTCTCGGCATCATCGCCGCCGCTCGCGCGGTGGCGCTGATCCGTGGCCGCGACTATGTGGTGCCTCAAGACGTGGTCGAAGTAGTGCCCGATGTGCTGCGCCACCGCTTGGTGCTGTCCTACGACGCGCTCGCCGACGAGGTCACGCCCGACGACGTGATCCGGCGGGTCCTGCAGACCGTCGGACTGCCGCAGGTCGCCACGCAGGCCAACGGCCCGGCGCCGACAGGTGCCGCACCGATGCCGGCGGCCGGCCCACAGGAGGGCGCACCGCAGCCGGTGCCACCGCAGCCGGGCGGGCAGCCGCAGAACGGCCAGGGTGCCACGCAGCTGCCGCGCCAGTGAGCGGGGCATCGGATTCGGTTGCCCCAGTGACGAACTCAGCACAGGTCCCGCCTCGCTCCAGTGGTGCCCCGCCGTCCTTTCGTGCCGGTGAACTGCGTGATCCGCGGCTGGCGGCGGCACTGAAGACACTCGAGCTCACCGTGCGCCGCCGTTTGGACGGCGTGTTGCACGGTGATCATCTCGGACTGATCCCCGGGCCCGGCTCGGAGCCGGGCGAGGCCCGCTTCTACCAGCCGGGTGACGACGTGCGCCAGATGGACTGGTCGGTCACGGCCCGGACCACCCAGCCGCACGTGCGACAGATGATCGCCGACCGCGAACTCGAGACCTGGCTGGTGGTCGATCTGTCGGCCAGCCTCGACTTCGGTACCGCGCTGTGCCAGAAGCGTGATCTGGTGGTCGCTGCCGCTGCCGCCGTGACGTATCTGACCAGTGGCGGTGGTAACCGAATCGGTGCGGTCATCGCCAACGGCGAGCGACTGTTCCGGATTCCGGCCCGCAGTGGCCGCGTGCACGCGCAGTCGCTGCTGCGCAGTATCGCGACCACGCCGCACGCCGGCGACGGGGTACGCGGTGATCTGCGCGGCGCGATCGAGTCGCTACGCCGTCCGCAACGCAAACGCGGTATGGCCGTTGTTATTTCGGACTTCCTCGGCGAGATCGATTGGCAGCGCTCGTTGCGCGCGATCTCCGGCCGTCACGATCTGCTCGGTGTCGAGATCCTCGATCCACTGGACCTGGATCTGCCCGACGTCGGTGATGTGGTCCTCCACGACCCCGAGACCGGCCGCACCCGCGAGTTCACCGTCACGCCCGCGCTGCGTGCCGATTTCGGCCGTGCCGCGGAACAGCACCGCGAGCAGGTCGAGGCGGCCCTGCGGAGCTGCGGTGCTCCGGTGATGACGCTGCGCACCGATCGTGACTGGATCGCCGATGTGGTCCGCTTCGTGTCCACCCGGCGCCATACCTTCGGCGCCCCGACCGGGCGGGTTCCCCGACAGTGAGTATTTCGCATTTCACCTCCGCGGTCTGGCTGGCCTTCCTCATCGTCATCGCCGCGATCGCGCTGTTGTACGTAGTGGTGCAGCGCCGCCGTAAACGCCATATGCTCCGGTTCTCCAATATGGAGACCTTGGAGAAGGTCGCGCCGAAGCGGCCCAGTGCCTGGCGGCACGCACCGGTGGCACTGATGCTGGTCGGCCTGGTGCTGCTCACGGTGGCCGCCGCCGGCCCGCAGGCGGCCAAGAAGGTGCCGCGTAACCGCGCCACCGTGATGCTGGTGATGGACGTGTCGCTATCGATGGAAGCCACCGATGTTCCGCCGTCGCGGCTGCAGGTGGCCAAGGAAGCCGCCACGAACTTCTCCGAGGGCCTGACCCCGGGCATCAATCTGGGGCTGGTGACCTTCGCCGGTACGGCGTCGGTGCAGGTGTCGCCGACCACGAATCGCGAAGCGATGAAGGCGGCCATCGGCAATATGAAGCTGGCCGAGCGTACGGCCACCGGTGAGGGCATCTACAGCGCGCTACAGGCCATCGACACGCTGGGTTCGGTCCTGGGCGGTGCCGAAACACCGCCGCCGGCACGGATCGTGCTGATGTCCGACGGCAAGCAGACCGTGCCCGACGACAAGGACATCGACAACCCACGCCACGGCTTCGTCGCTGCTCGAATGGCCAAGGAGAAGGGCATTCCGGTCTCGACGATCTCCTTCGGTACCACCTGGGGATCGGTGGAGATTCCGGATCCGGGCGGTAAGGGCTCGCAGCGGGTGCGGGTGCCCGTCGACGACGATTCGCTGCGCGAGATCGCCAAGATCTCCGGCGGAGACTTCTACACCGCGTCGACGCTGGAAGAACTCAGCGCCGTGTACGACACCCTGGACAAGCAGATCGGCTTCGAGATGGAGATGGGCGACGCCAGCCGCCCATGGCTGTTGCTGGGACTGCTGCTGACCGCTGCGGGTGTTGTGGGCGGTTTGGTCTATCGTCAACGCCTGCCATAACGGGTACCGCGTAACCCGGCCACGACAGTCGAACTCGAACAGATAGGTTGACATTCATGTCGAACTCCACTCCCCGGTCGGTCCTGGTGACCGGCGGAAACCGCGGTATCGGTCTCGCGGTCGCCCAGCGCTTGGCCGCCGACGGCCACAAAGTGGCCGTCACCCATCGTGGTTCGGGTGCGCCCGAAGGCCTGCTCGGCGTGAAATGCGATGTCACCGACTCGGATTCGATCGATCAGGCGTTCTCCGAGGTCGAGGCGAAGCAGGGGCCGGTAGAGGTACTGGTGGCCAACGCCGGCATCGTCGACAACACGCTGATGATGCGGATGAGCGAGGAACAGTTCACCCGGGTGCTCGATGCCAACCTCACCGGTGCATGGCGCTGCGCCAAGCGGGCCAACCGGGCGATGCTGCGGGCGCGTTACGGCCGGATCATCTTCCTCGGCTCGGTGGTGGGCCAGATGGGCATTCCCGGCCAGGTGAACTACGCGGCCGCCAAGGCCGGACTGGTCGGCATGGCCCGTGCGATCACCCGCGAGATCGGCTCGCGCAACATCACCGCCAATGTGGTGGCGCCCGGCCTCATCGACACCGATATGACCCGGGACGAGATGAGCGAGGACATGCGCGACATGGCGTTGAAAGCCATCCCGGCCGGGCGGATCGGTAAGCCGGAGGAGGTCGCCGGGGTAATCAGCTTCCTGGCCTCCGACGACGCGTCCTACATCAGCGGCGCGATCGTGCCGATCGACGGCGGAATGGGCATGGGTCACTGACCCCGGTCGGTCCGTGTCCACCGCACTACCAGAGCTTCCAGAGGAGAACTCAGCACCCATGAGCGGATTGCTGGACGGGAAGACCGTCCTGATCACCGGCATCATCACCGATTCGTCGATCGCCTTCCATGCGGCCAAGGTGGCTCAGGAACAGGGCGCCAAGGTGATCATCACCGGAATTCCCGAGCGCCTGCGGCTGATAGACCGCATCGCCAAGCGGCTGCCGCAGGAAGTGCCTCCCGCGATCGGTCTCGACGTCACCGACGAGGAGAACCTGTCGGCGCTGGCGGGCAAGCTCGCCGAACTGGCGCCGGAGGGAATCGACGGTGTCATGCACTCCATCGCGTTCGCGCCGCGCACGTTGATGGGCCCGGAGGCGCTGCCGTTCCTGGACGGGCCGGGTCCGGACGCCGCCAAGGCTTTCGAGATCTCGGCGTGGAGTTACGCGTCGCTGGCGCGTGCGGTGCTGCCCGCCATGAACGAGGGCGGGTCCATCGTCGGCATGGATTTCGATCCGCGTACCGCGATGCCCTTCTACAACTGGATGGGCGTGGCGAAGGCGGCGCTGGAATCGGTGAACCGTTACGTCGCCCGCGAGGTGGGCGAGGCCAAGCGAGTCCGGTCGAATCTGGTCGCCGCGGGTCCGATCAAGACCCTCGCCGCCAAGGCGATCGCCGGCACCGCCACCGACGACGCGGCCAAGTTGAATCAGCTCAACCTGTACTGGGACGGCGCGTCTCCGATCGGCTGGGACGTCGACGACCCGACCGTGGTCGCGAAGTCGGTCGTCACCCTGCTGTCGGACTGGTTGCCCGGTACCACCGGCTCGATCGTCTATGTCGACGGCGGAGCCAGCCACAACACCTGGTTCCCGGAGAACTGGTCGGCCAACTGATCGCCGGAGGGAGAGCACTGTGACCGGGACCGTCGACGCACTGCTTCTGCTGTCCTTCGGCGGTCCCGAGAGCCCCGAGGACGTGATGCCGTTCCTGGAGAACGTCACCCGGGGCCGGGGCGTACCGCGCGAGCGCCTCGAGGAGGTCGCCCAGCACTATCTCCACTTCGGTGGAGTGTCGCCGATCAACGCCCTCAACCGCGACTTGATCACCGCGATCGAGGGGGAGTTCTCGGCACGCGCACTGAACCTGCCGGTGTACTTCGGCAACCGCAACTGGCACCCGATGGTGGAGGACACGGTCGCCACCATGCATGCGGACGGTATCTCGCATGCGGTGGTGTTCCCGACCTCGGCCTGGGGCGGATACTCGGGCTGCCGGCAGTACGACGAGGACATCGAACGGGCCCGTGCCGCCGTGCCGGGGGCGCCGACGTTGACCAAACTGCGGCAATTCTTCGATCATCCGCTGCTCGTCGAATCCTTCGCCGACGCCATCCGTGACGCCGTGCAGCAGCTACCGACGGCCGTGCGGTCCGAGGCCCGGCTGGTGTTCACCGCGCATTCGATCCCGGTGGCCGCCGACGCCGCGGCGGGCCCGCCGGACGACGGTGGCCGGCTCTACAGCCGCCAAGTTGCCGAGACGGCCCGCCTGTGCGCCGCCGCAACCGGTTTCGGCGATTACGACGTGGTGTGGCAGTCTCGCTCCGGTCCGCCGCAGGTTCCTTGGCTGGAGCCCGATATCGTCGACCATCTGGATGTTCTGTCCGGCAAGGGGATCGGCGCTGTCGTCGTATGTCCGGTCGGATTCGTCTCCGATCACCTCGAAGTCGTCTGGGATCTGGACAACGAGGCGGCCACCAAGGCCGCCGAACTCGGGATGGCCTTCGCCCGGGCGGCAACGCCGGGCCCGGACCCGCGCTTCGTGCGCATGGTTGCCGACCTGGTCGCCGAGCACCTCGACGGCCGCGCCCCACGTCGCCTGGGTGCGGTGCCGGGGTACGGGTGTACCCGCGACGGTGCAATCTGCGCGCCCGGGTGTTGTGAACCGGTTCGCCGTAAGAAGTAGCCCTCGCACGCCGGGCGTAGCACCGGCCGGGCAGCAGGTGGCGCCGATCGCGGGGTGACAGCGATACGGTTGTCCGCGGACCCGGCGCGAAAGGTGGCGATGCGGTGATGGGACGGTTTGCACTGTTCGGCGTGCTGGTGGTGACCGTGCTCGTGCTGGGCGTGATCGCGGTGCTCGGTTCCTGGGTGTGGTGGATTGTCGTGGCGGTGGCCGCCGCGCTGGTCCTCGTCGGTGGCTACGATCTGCTGCAACGGCGCCATTCCGTATTGCGCAATTATCCTGTGCTCGGGCATATGCGCTATCTGCTCGAGGGAATCCGGCCGGAATTGCAGCAGTATTTCATCGAACGCAATGTCGACGGACGGCCCTTCGATCGTGATGTGCGCACGATCATCTACGAACGCGCCAAGGGAATTCACGGCGAGATGTCGTACGGCACCGAGCGCGATATCGAGGACGTCGGTTACGAGTTCCTCGTCCATTCGGTGGCCGCACTGGACGAGCCCGAACTCGTCCCGCGGGTACAGGTCGGCGGCCCCGACTGTCGCCGGCCATGTTCCATGTCCCTGCTGAACATCTCGGCGATGAGCTTCGGTGCGTTGTCCGGAAATGCGTTACGAGCGTTGAATATCGGTGCGGCTCGTGGCGGTTTCGCACACGACACCGGGGAAGGCGGGCTGACCCCGTTTCATCTGGAGGGCGGCGCCGATGTGGTGTGGGAGATCGGATCGGCGTACTTCGGCACCCGGACTCGCGACGGCCGCTTCGACCCGGATCAGTTTGTGGAGAAGGCCGGCTACGACCAGGTGAAGGCCATTTCGGTGAAGCTGAGCCAGGGCGCGAAACCCGGTGTCGGTGGCGTATTGCCGGCGGCGAAGGTGAGCGAAGAGATCGCTCGTTACCGCGGTGTGCCGGCGCATGAAAAATGTGTCAGTCCGCCATCACATTCGGAATTCCACACCCCGCGTGAGCTGATCCGGTTCGTCGTGCGGCTGCGGGAATTGTCGGGTGGGAAGCCGATCGGATTCAAGCTGTGTGTCGGATCGCGATCGGATGTGCTGGCGATCTGCAAGGCGATGATCGCTGAATCGGCGACACCGGATTTCATCATCGTGGACGGGGCGGAGGGTGGCACGGCGGCCGCCCCGCTGGAATACGAGGACCATGTCGGGCTGCCGCTGACCGATGGGTTGATGACCGTGCACAACGCGTTGATCGGCAGTGGTCTGCGCGACCGGATCCGGGTGGGTGCCAGCGGAAAGGTCGCGACCGGTACCGACATCGTGAAGCGGCTGGTGCAGGGAGCGGACTTCACCAATGCCGCACGCTCGATGATGATGGCGGTCGGCTGCATCCAGTCTCAGCGCTGCCACACCAATCGATGCCCCGTCGGTGTGGCGACGCAGGATCCGCGGCGCGCACGCGCGTTGGATGTCGCGGACAAGGCTGCGCGGGTCGAACGCTATCAGCGGGCCACGGTGCGTCAGGCGACGCAATTGATGGCCTCGATGGGGGTGCACGACCCCACCGGTCTCAACCCGCACATGCTCCGAAAAAAGGTGACGCCCAACATCACCCGGTCCTACGCCGAACTCTACGAATGGTTGACGCCGGGGTGTCTGATCGACGCCGCACCGGCCGGTTGGCGTGCCGATTGGGACGCTGCGGATCCGGACTCCTTCCATCCGGTCGGGTCCGATGCCGGTGGTTGGGGCGGTCAGAAGTCCAGCACCGGGCGGGCGTAGACACCCGGGAATCCCGGCTCACCGGCACCCTTGCCCCACGAGGTGATGCCGGCGACCCGACCGTCGACCAGCAGGGGGCCGCCGCTGTCGAACGTGGCGGTGTCCGCGTCGGCAGAACCGGCGCATACCGCCTCGGCAGGTGAGAATTCGGGACCGTAGGCGGCGGCACAGTCGGCGTCGGACACCAGCGGCACCGTGGCTGTTCGGAGCACGCTGTTGGACTCGTCGGAGCTCGAGGTGGCCCCCCAGCCGAGGATCGTTCCCGCGTCGCCGTGTGGTTCGGTCACTGCCACCGTGGGCAGGTGTACCGGTGCGGACAAGACGAGGATCGCGACATCGTTGTGATAGCTCAGATCGCCGTCGAACAGCGAGACCCGGAAGTGTGGATGCACCCGGACGTCGGCGACACCGACCGTGACACCGCCACCGCTTTGCGCGTCGGTGCGGCCGAACGTGACTGCGGTACCGGGCAGGATACGGGCGAGGGTGCCGCAGTGCGCGGCGGTGAGTACCCGGTCCGGTGCGATCAGGACACCCGCACAGAACTGTCCGCCGGGGCGGGTGGCGTAGGCGGGGGTCCCGATCGCGGCCAGCCAGGGGTAGTCGGCAGCCTCGGCCGGCGCGCCGCCGACCACGGCCTGGGCCACGGTGGTCTGACCGAAGAGGCAGGCGAGCGCGGCGGCGGTGGCGACCGTCGTGCGGCGCGCGGACAATCTCATGACTACCTCGAAGGATGCGGTGGATTCGGGACCGCTCTACGGTACGGTGCGACGCTGCGACGCGCCCGCGAAATACCCGACCGACCGATTCGACGACGATCTCACCTGAGATCAGCTAATTCACCGCTATTGTGCGGATGTGGACATCGCGCTGGAGTGGGACCAGCATCCCGGCACCGGGTTGCGGCTGGCCGCCGAACTGGCCGGGCGCACCGGATTGCCGCTGCTCGAGGACATGTCCGTGGCCGACGGCACCGCCGGTCTGATCGGCGTGATCGCGGCGCGCGGGGGTGGCGAGCTGTTGGGCTGGGCTGAGCTGCGCGATGCCGGCCTCGGCGAGGCCTGGGTGCAGGCCGTCTCCGCGCAGCGCCTGGTCCATTCGTTGCACCTGGGCCGAGCCGACGAATCGGAGCCGCACGCCGCCGAGACCGAGATGGTGTGCCGGCTGACCGCTGAAGCCGTGCGCCGCGCGGCAGCCGGCGGATACCGGGTGCTTCGCTGGCAGGGGACCGATATCGGGCCCTCCGGGAGGGCCGCCGTGGAACTCGGCGCCCGGCAGGTGGAGGAATACGCCCGGCTGTGGGAACTGGATCTGTCGGTTGTGGCTCGGTCCGTGAGCCATCCGGCGGCCGGCCGGGTGGTGCACACGATCGCCGCGTCCACGGATCCGCCGGGCCGGGTCCTGATCAGTACGGTGCTCTCCCTGCGGCCCGAAGCAGGAACGGTGGCGACCATCATCGCGTTTGCCGGCGGCAACGAGGCCTACATCAGCGCCGAGCAGGGGTTTTCCCACCACGAGGCCGATGCGGACCTGCTGGCCGAGGTATTCGGGGCGGTGGCGGCCGAACTGCGGGAGGTCATGCCCGAGATCCGCACGCTGCGCGTCTTCGAATTCGACGACGACGCGCTGCGCACGGCATTGTCCCGGATCGGGATGCGGATCTGTGGCCGGTACAACGACTACGAACTCGCGCTCACTGCACCGCAGCCCTAGCGGGGTCCGACCGCGGCATTGACGGCGGCGAGCCGCGCGGCACGCAATGCATGCCACAGCGGTCGCAGCAGTGTCTCCTGCGCCCGTGCGGCGCCGGCCGAACTGGGGGACGACGGTGTCGTCTGCTCGGCGACGGTGAGAATGGCGGCCACATGATCGGCCGAATCGAGAATGCGGCGGGCCCGCAGTGGTGCGCAGTCGGGGTAGAGGTGCCGTGAACACGCCGCGAGTTCGTCCTCGATCATTTCGCGGGGATCGTCGTCGCCGTCGGCGACCGCGGTGGTGTGGATACGGGTCAACGCGTCGGCGGCATCGCGCACCGCTTCGCGCATCGTGTATTCGGCTTCGCCGAGCGGCATATCGGGCGCCGGGACGGGTACCGTGGTGTGGAACACCGTCCACTGCAACGATTCCTCGTCCGTCCATTGCGGTACCAGCGCGACACCCTCGCCGCCGGGCACCCCCGCGATCACGCCCTCCTCGGCGTCCATTGCCGCCGAAGCGAATTCGGTGCCGGCCGGTAAACCGCGGGCATCGCCCGGCACCGGCAGCACCAACCGCATCCGCGCCGCCGGCTCGCTCATCGCCTGACGGATCACTTTGAGCAGCATCATGATTCCGGTGCCCACCTCGAGCGGTTCGGCGGTGGGCCAGGGCAGGCCGGTGCGTCCGCCCGTCACGGGATCGCCCGCGGCCACACTGTGGTGGGGCGACCAGGCGTGCAGTGCGTCCAGGACATCGTCGGGCGCACTGCGGCCGGACAGCCACGCGCCCGCCCACACCGTCAGCGTGGCACTCGGAGAACACATGTGATCGAGCATAATCTCGTGGCGCGTGCCGGTGGGCCAGTGTGGGCAGACAGCGGGCTGGCTACACCTGTGCCGAGTCGCCGCCCTGGTGGCGACTCCACGGCTACAGTGGCGAGGTGGACACCGACCGATACTGCCCCGGTGACGTCGTCTACTTCCCGGCCGGCCCGTTCGGTGGCATCTGTGCGGTAGTGCGGAATGTTTCCGTCGTGATTCGGTCGGATGAACAATGGGTGCCGGGGAATTATCGGTCAACCGTCCGGTATTCATTGACGGATATCGAAACAACCTGCACAGCACCACGATCGACGCTTACTGCGGACACTGTGATGTAGTCGTACTTATTCTTCGGTGGTGATTCGAACCACCGTGACGGCGGGCGGTCGCACCGGAAAGCGTTCCGGTGAAACACTTTCGCGCACGCCGTGCCGGATCTCCACAGGCTTTTCTGAGTTTTTGCTGCTATCTTCGCTCGGGTATTCGCCTGACGAGTTCGACGAATAGAGGAGGGGAATGTCTCCCGAGAGCAGCATCACCACCAGTCCGGCGTTGGTCCTCGGCTACGGGGCGCTGCTGGCTGCGGTCGCCGGATTCGTCAATGCGGTTGCCATCCTGGTGCTGGCCTTTCCCGTGGGTAATCTCACGGCGACGACGACCAAGCTGGGCATGGTCGCGGCCCGTCCACTGTTGTACGAAGGATTCGTCCTCGGCTTGGTCCTGTCCGGATTTCTGATCGGGGCCGCCTTCTCGGGGGCGGTGCTGGCCCGGGCGCGATCGCATGCCGGCGCGCGGCACGCCGTCGTGATGCTCGGCGAGGCGGCATTGCTGGTGGCGGCGATCCTCACCGGGCACGGCACCGCGGCGATCCTCATCGCCGCGACCGCATGTGGCATCCAGAACGGAGCCACCTCGAGTCTGCGGGCAATGGCGATCCGCACCACCCACTTCACGGGTACCGTCACCGACCTGGGTCTGCTGATCGGCCGCTCCCGCCGGCACGGGATCGACAAACGGCGGATCACCGTGCTGACGGGGACCATCGTCGCCTTCGTCGTCGGCAGCGTCGGTGGCACGATCATCGGAACTCGCGTCGGCGATGTCGCACTGCTGATCCCGGCGGCGATCTGCGTGGTGATCGCCGCCGCCGGGCTCAGTTACGACCGGTGGCGCAGTATGCGCGTGGCGGCCGAACAGCTCGCGCCGCTACCGGCTACCACGGGCTCGTGAGCGCGTGGTTCAGACGGGCTCGGTGACGAAGTCGATGAGTTGCTCGACCGCACCGAGCAGCGGGGCTTCGAGGTCGCGAAAGGTGTCGACGGCGTTGTAGACGCGGCGCCAGCCCTCGGCGGGCGTGCCCCAGCCGAGCCGCCGGCACACGCCGGTCTTCCAGTCCTCGCCGCGCGGAACCCGCGGCCAGGCATCGATGCCGACCGCACGCGGCCGGACCGCTTCCCACACGTCGATATAGGGGTGACCGGTGACCAGCACATGCGGGCCCAGCCCGGTGGTGAGTCCGGTTTCCTTGGATCCGGTGACCAGATGGTCGACCAGCACCCCGACCCGGCGCTGTGGCCCCGGAGCGAAGTCGGTCAGCCGTGCGGCGAGATGGTCCAGCCCCTCGAGATGTTCCACCACGACACCTTCGACCCGGAGGTCGTGCCCCCAGACCCGCTCCACCAGTGCTGCATCGTGCACACCTTCCACCCAGATCCGACTGGCGCGGGCCACGCGGGCGCGCAGTCCCTCGACCCGGGTGGATCCGGAAGCCGAGCGGACCGGCTGCGCGGCGGGCGCGGCCTTCGGGCGGACCAGGGTGACCGGCCGACCGTCGATGAGGAATGCAGCCTCGCGCAGTGCGAACAGCCGGACGAGGCCGTTGCGGTCGGCGAGTTTGACGAACTCGCCGTCGTAGGTCCGTTCGAAACCCACGACGGCACCGCAGAATCCACTGGCCGCGTCCTCGGCGACCAGGTCACGTTCGGCCGTCACCCGGGGGGCCGACCGTCGGTGGGTTCGGGTGTGCCCGGAAAAGATGTCACCGTAGTCGTGCGTACTCACGCGCCCGAAAATACCTGCTTCACATGTTCTTTGGTGGGAGGCATGGTGAGGTGTGCCCGGCGGCCGGCTCCGGGGTGTGCCGGGACCGGATTCGAGGTGCCGATCGGCCGACGCGTGCCCGGTAAAGGAGCGCAGAAACAGGCAGGCACGGTACGGTGATGCAGTGGCCGCAATCGTATGGCTGGTCGCGGGAATTCTGCTCGCCGCAGCCGAGATGCTCACCGGTGATTTCACGCTGCTCATGTTGGGTGGTGCCGCACTGGTCACAGCGGGGGTTTCGGGTGTCGCGGGAACCTCGCTGGTGATCGATGCCGTGGTATTCGGCATCTCGGCACTCGCGCTGATCTTGCTGGTTCGCCCTATGTTGTTGCGTCGCTTCGCAACTCCGCCGCCCACTCCGACGAACGTGGACGCATTGGAGGGGAAAACCGCGAAGGTGCTGGAGGCGGTGAACGAGAACCACGGGCAGGTGAAGATCGGCGGTGAGGTGTGGAGTGCGCGCCCGCTGGATCCGAGTGAGGCATACGCAGAGGGTGAGACCGTCTACGTCATGAAGATCGACGGCGCACACGCCGTCGTCTGGAAGGGGCCGTAATGGCTGTACTGATCGTCGCGATCGTCATCGTGATCCTGGTCGCGGTGGTGGTCTTCAAGTCGATCGCGCTGGTACCGCAGGCGGAGGCTGCGGTTATCGAGCGACTGGGCAGATACTCGCGCACCGTCTCGGGGCAGTTGACCTTCCTGGTCCCGTTCGCCGATCGTATCCGGGCGAAGGTCGATCTGCGTGAGCGTGTGGTCTCGTTCCCGCCGCAGCCGGTGATCACCCAGGACAACCTCACCGTGCAGATCGACTCGGTGGTGTATTTCCAGGTCACCAGCCCGCAGGCGGCGGTGTACGAGATCAGCAACTACATCGCGGCCGTCGAGCAGTTGACCATCACGACGCTGCGCAACGTGGTCGGCGGTATGACCCTGGAGGAGACACTCACCTCCCGCGACCAGATCAACTCGCAACTGCGTGGGGTATTGGACGAGGCCACCGGGCGCTGGGGCCTGCGGGTGGCGCGGGTGGAGTTGAAGGCGATCGATCCGCCGCCGTCGATTCAGGAATCGATGGAGAAGCAGATGAAGGCGGACCGGGAGAAGCGGGCGATGATTCTCACCGCCGAAGGTAACCGGGAAGCCCAGATCAAGACCGCCGAAGGTGCCAAGCAGTCGCAGATCCTCGCGGCGGAGGGATCGAAGCAGTCGGCGATCCTGTCGGCCGAAGGTGAACGGCAGAGCCGGATCCTGCGCGCTCAGGGTGAACGCGCGGCGGCCTATCTGCAGGCTCAAGGTCAGGCGAAGGCGATCGAAAAGGTCTTCGCCGCAATCAAATCCGGCAAGCCCACACCGGAACTGCTCGCTTATCAGTACATGCAGACGTTGCCGCTGGTGGCGAAGGGGGACGCCAACAAGGTCTGGATGGTGCCCAGCGATTTCGGTAAGGCACTGGAGGGCTTCGCCCGCAATTTCGGCACTCAGGGTGAGGACGGGGTGTTCCGATACGAACCGCAGCCGGACGACGACACCAGCGCGCCGTCCGACGACGATTCGCAAGAGGTCGCCGACTGGTTCGACATCAAGACCGACCCCGCCGCCGAGGCGGCGGTCCGGGCGGCCGAGGCGGCTGCCGCCACACCGGTGGACTCACCGTTGATGGCGCCGCCGAATCAGCCCCGGAACCTCCCGCAGGGAGGCGCGCCGATTCCGCCGTCGCCGGCACCGCAGCAGCCCCAACAGGCACCGCGTCCGGGCGCGGAGCGTCCGTGGCAGCCCCCGGAGTTCCCCGGACGCTGATCGGAAGACCCGAGACAGCGAAACTCCCGATGCCGGCCCGCCTCGTTGCGGGCCGGCATCGTGCTGTCCGGGGGCGTACTTGGTCAGCGTGAGCCGCTCGGTGGACGAGACCCGGCGCGACGGCTCGCGTAGGACCATTGCGACCGAGCGTCACCGGATGGTCCACAGGTGCGCCGGGCGAGCACGTGGCAGCCGGCTCCTGCCTTGATACCTCGATATCAACGCGGCGTGTCGCGTGGTGACGGAGGGCCCCGAGCGCGGACGCGTCCGCGGCACGGTGCGCCGTGCAAGTGGGTGTACCGCCGCTGCTGGTGCTGCGCGTTCGACCGTGCAACCCGCTCTGCGGGGGCGCCGCAGCCGCCTCCGCCCCGACGTCGGTGTGCTGTGTGCGCCGGAGCGGATCGCATTCGGTCCGACTATCGAAGGGCCCTCACCTGGGCAAATAGTCGCTGCGCGTGGCCCGTGTGGGGCGAGATCGACTGGACGGTTACCGGTACGGCTACGGGGGAGATCCGCCGACCGGACGATGGGTCCGGGCCCGAATCGGTGTGTTGCCAGAAGTTGTCCACGACCGCCTTGTATCGGTTTCGGGCGATTTTGTGCGACGGGCGTCACGATTTCAGAGTGATCTCGCACACATAACGTTTAAATAACTACACCCATGTTGGTCGTGTTTATTGCGGTGTGCGCTGCATAAACGATGATAGACCGAAGTATCCGCTTCAGGTATTTGGTTGTTACAACAACGTGATCTGCCGAGATTTGTTCGTTACCGTCGTCTGCAGCTCGGAATTCCGGGCTGACGCTCGAATCGCTGAACACCGGCAACCCTGTCCCGCGGTTCGAGATCGACCCCGACATACCTGGGGACAGGGACCCGCGATCGTCATCGGCGGGCCGGCTGGGCGCAGGCAGGAACTACTTACATGTCTCGTAACCGGAAGTTCAGCACTCGCGCACTCGGCTTCGCCGCCGTCGCCGGCGCCATCGTCGCCGTCCCCTTCGGCCTCACCGCCACCGCGTCTGCCGACGGCGGCCACGACTGGGATGCCGTGGCGCAGTGCGAGGCCAGCGGCGACTGGGGCGCCAACACCGGAAACGGCTTCTACGGCGGCCTGCAGTTCACCCAGAGCACCTGGGAGGCCAACGGCGGCTCGGGCAACGCGTCCAACGCCAGCCGGGCCGAGCAGATCCGCGTCGCGGAGAACGTGCTCGCCACCCAGGGTGCCGGCGCGTGGCCGGTCTGCGGCTCGTACCTGTAAGGGTCGCCGGATCGCGGCAGCGCCGCCGCATCCACAGCGTGCAGACAGGGTTCCTCCCGGGTAGTCCGGGAGGAACCCTGTCGTCGTATCCGAGGCCTCAGGCGCCTACGGCGGTCTCGGCCACCGTGAATCTGCTCTCCACCGGCGCCAGATCGTAGTGCCCGCGCAAGGTGTCGGCGGTGTACTCGGTGCGGAAGAGGCCACGGTCCTGCAGAATCGGCACTACTCGGTCCACGAAGTCGGTGAGCCCGCCCGGCAGATACGGCGGCATGATGTTGAAGCCGTCGGCAGCGCCGGATTCGAACCACGCCTGCATATCGTCGGCGATCTGTTCGGGTGTGCCCGCGAGCGTGCGATGGCCCCGGCCACCGCCGAGCTTGCCGATGAGTGTGCGCACGGTCAGTTCCTCACGCGATGCCAGGTCCTTGACCAGTGCGAATCGGGACTTGTGTCCTTCGATGTCGCTTTCGGCCGGCAGTGGCGGCAGCGGCGCGTCGAGCGGATGGTCGGTCAGATCGATCCCGAGTTGCGACGACAACTGCCGCAGTGCGTAATCGGGCGAGATCAGGTCGGTGAACTCCTGTTCGAGCGCCTGGGCCTGCTCGGTGGTGTCGGCGATGAACGGCACCAGGCCCGGTAGTACGACCAGCTCGTCGGGGGCGCGGCCGTATGCGCTCAACCGCGACTTCAGATCCTGGTAGAAAGCTCGCCCGTCCTCGAGGGTGCGCTGTGCGGTGAACACGGCCTCGGCGTAGCGCGCGGCGAATTCCTTACCGCTCTCGGAGGACCCGGCCTGTACCAGCAGCGGACGGCCCTGTGGTCCCCGCGGCGAATTCAGTGGCCCACGCACCCGGAAGCGATCGCCGGCGAAATCGATGGTGTGCACCTTGTCCGGATCGGCGAAGACTCCGCGCTCCGGGTCCAGGACGACGGCCGAGGACTCCCAGCTGTCCCACAATTGCAGTGCCACCTCGACGAATTCGGTGGCGCGCTCATAGCGGTGGGCGTGTTCGGGTATGGCGTCGTAGCCGAAGTTGTGGGCTTCGTCCACGCTGCCGGAGGTGACGATGTTCCATCCGGCCCGCCCGCCGCTGATGTGATCGAGCGAAGCGAATGTGCGGGCCAGGTTGAACGGCTCGTTGTAGCTGGTCGATGCGGTCGCGATCAGGCCGACCTTTTCGGTCACCGCGGCGATCGCCGACAGCAGCGTCACCGGCTCGAACACCGCGTGGCTGTTGCGTTCCACGCGCGGGCCGACGGCGAGATTGTCGGCGAAGAACACCGAATCCAGTTTGCCGCGTTCGGCGATGCGGCCCAGTTCCTGGAAGTGTTTCACGTCGAGCACCCGGGCCTGCTCGGTGCGGGGATGGCGCCAGGCCGCTTCGTGATGGCCGACGCCCATCAGGAAGGCGTTGAGATGGAACGGCTTCCGGGACGTCGATGCGGAGGAGACAGAGTTCGGCACGTGTTTTCCTTGATATCGGTTCGGAGTCGGATCAGCGCGCCGGTGTGGTTCGCCACCGGGAGAACCGGCGCTCGAAGGCGACCAGGACTCCGTTGAAGACCAATCCGACCAGGGAGATCGCGATGATTCCGGCGTACATGTCGGGAATCTGGAAGTTCTGTTGGGTGGCGGTGATCAAGTAGCCCAATCCGGCTCGCGCTCCGACCATCTCGGCGGCGATGAGCACCAGGATCGACGATGACGCCGCCATGCGCAGTCCGGTGAAAATCGACGGCAAGGCAGCCGGCAGGACAACTTTCTGAAACAGTCGTGGCGCCGGAAATCCCAGTGATGCCGCGGATTTGATCAGCAGGGGGTCGACAGTGCGGACGCCGTTGATGGTATTGAGCAGAACAGGAAAGAACGCTGCGTAGATCACCAATGAGACCTTGGATGTCTCGCCGATGCCGAGAATAAGAATGAAAACCGGGAGTAGTGCGAGTGCTGCAGTGTTGCGGAACAATTCGAGAACCGGGTTGATGAAATCGGCGACGGGGCGATACCAGGCGATGGCCACGCCTACGGGTACGGCGGTCACCGTGGCAATCGCGAAGCCGGTCAGGGATCGGCTGAGACTGGCGGACAGGTGTTCTGCCATGCTGCCGTCGCGGATCAGCTCGACGAACGCTTCGACCACCGTGGAGAACGGTGGCAGGAAGACCTTGTCCACCCAGCCCAGGCGCGGGGCGAGCTCCCAGAGCGCGATCAGTACCAGGAAGGCGAGTGCCGGTTTGGCTATCCGCCAGGCGAACCCGGCGGTGGTTCGGACGCCGGCGGCGACCGAGGGGCGCGCCCGGCCGGCGCCGGGGTGTTCGGCACCGGCGCCGCGGTCGTGCCGACCGATGGGATTGTCGGCAATCTGCACGGCGCTAGACATGAGCCGGGTTCCTCTCTGCCGGTGCGGTTTCCAGACTTTGAGCGCGGGCTACCTCGCTCTTCAGCTCGGACCAGATCTGATGGCGGTATTCACGGAAGCGCTCACCGGAGCGGATGTCGGCGTCGGATCGGTCGATATCGATGTCGACGACCGCTTTGACACGACCCGGTCGCGAGGTCAGTACCGCGACTCGTTCGCCGAGGTACACCGCCTCGTCGATGCCGTGCGTGATGAACAGAATCGTCTTGCCGGTGCTGTCCCAGATGCGCAGCAGTTCGTCCTGTAGCGATTCGCGGGTCTGCGCGTCCAGGGCGGCGAACGGCTCGTCCATCAGTAATACCTGCGGGTCGAAAGCCAGACTGCGGGCGATCGCCACCCGCTGTCGCATACCGCCGGACAGTTCGTGCGGGTACCGGTCCCCGAAGCCGGCCAGGCCCACCAATTCCAGATAATGTTCGGCGACGGCGCGGCGCTCGCGGCGCGGCAGTCGCTTTGCTTCCAGGCCGAACTCGATATTGGCCCGGGCGTCGCGCCACGGCAGGAGCGCGTACTGCTGAAAGACGATGCCGCGGTCGAGGCCGGGCTCGGTCACCGGTTCGCCGTCGAGCAGGATCTCACCGGCGGTGCGGGCGCTCAGTCCGACGAGCAGATCGAGCAGGGTCGACTTACCCGAGCCGCTGGGCCCGACCAGTACCAGGAACTCGCCGGTACCCACCTCGAGGGTGATGTCGTCGAGAGCGGTGAAGATCTCCTGCGATCCGCGGATCGGGAACTGTTTGCGGACGCCGTGCAGCGACAATTTGATTTCGGTGCTGCCCATGGGGCGGCCACCACCTCTCCGGACGGCGTCAGCGGGACGGGAGCCGTCGATATACGGATCGAACTGATCGGTCGAGCTGTGGCCGCGACGGCGGTTGCCGGCGCGGCGCTCAGGCCGGACAGATTCCGTGCGGTACGCGCATGAGGTCTACGGCGCGGCGGCGGGTGAGCAGGCGGGCTGTCCCGGTGCGAGCGGGGGAGGTGCTCGAACGGCGGCCACGTGTGGTGGGCATGCATCCTCCTGTCCGGCTCGGATTCGGTACCCAGAACTGTGGTTCACGCGGCGAGCTGCGGCAATGATTACGCGCAGCGAGAGTTGATCGATTGCGTACAAACCAGACTTGTTGGTGTGTTTCCCTGCCGCGGTGGTGACGGAATGGCTACACTCCCTCCTGCGCTGCGGGCCCGGCATCGGATCCGGGGTCGTTCGGTGCGGGGGAATCGCGCAGTGGCGCATCGGTATCGACGGCGGGTGCGGAGAGTAAGGAGTGATGTGGTGTGCGGTCTTCCTCCGGCACGGAGTTCGCGACGCGGCTGAACGTGCTGTTCGACAGGTGGGAGTGCGTGAACGGCGAACGACTGTCGAATTCGGTTGTAGCGCAGCGCTTGACCGCTGCCGGTCATCGGGTGTCCACGCCCTATCTGTCCCAGTTGCGCAGTGGTAAGCGGGACAACCCGTCGCGGGAACTGGTGCGCGGGCTGACCGAGGTGTTCGGCATGGACGGCGATTTCCTCGTGCACGGCTTGCTGCCCACTGCGGCGGGCGACCGGGAGATCGTCGCGCGGTTACGGGACGATCCGTTGCGGAAATTGGCGGCGATCGCGGCCGAATTACCACCCGACGAAGTGGACTATCTCATTCGGATAGCGGACATGTTCCGCGCCGCGGAAGGGTTGCTCAGCGAGCGCGGCACCGCACGGCTGTAACGGCCGGCCGAGTTATCGCAGCGCGGGGTCGGTGGCGAGTTCGCCCTCGGTGGTGGCCGGAGTCGCGAACCGGTCGGCGCCCCACCGCGCATCGACGATCAAGCCGATCACCCCGACGGTGATGCAGATTCCCGACAGTGCCAGCAGTCCGGGACTGGTGCGACCGGTGAGAGCGTCACCGAGGACGACGACGCCGATCGTGCCGGGAACGACACCGAAGAAGGTCGCCGTCAGGTAGGGGGTCATCCGGACCGACGACAGGCCTGCGCAGTAGTTCACCACGGAGAACGGCACCGCGGCGATCAAGCGCAGCGACCCCACCGCGAGCCAGCCCCGCCGGGCCAGCCGTTGATCGACCGCCTGTACCGCGGGATGGGTCAAGTGTGCCGCCACCCGGTCGCGATCCAGGGCGCGCACGAGCAGTAGTGCGAGGGCGGCGCTCAGTGTCGTCGCGGCGACCGCCAGCGTGATCCCCAGGAGTGTGCCGAACAGCAGACCGGCTGCCAGGGTGAACACGGTGCGCGGAAACGGTGCGACGGTGACGACCACGTGGACGGCGAAGAACACCAGTGGGAAGACCGGGCCGACCGAATCGGCCCACTCGCGGATCTGCTGTGGCGCCGGATGCGGTGCCAGCAGACCCGCGGCGACGAGGGCGGCAGCCAGGAGTAACAACGCCACGACCCGCCGATTGCGGAGCAGCCGAAACGTCATTTCCTTTGTCCTGCGCACCGCGACAGGTTACCGATTGGTAGCACCGGCCTGTGCGAAGTGGGCGTGAATGCGGCGATAGCATCGAATGAAGGTTGATGAATGGCCGTTAACCGAAACAGTCGGCGACCTCGATGGTGTGACAGGTCGTGGAGTTGTGAAGCAGGCGCACAACCGGTTGCGAAGACGTTGCGAATAGTTGGGTCCGAGCGTCGGTATCCGGTACAGGTGAAGTGTCGCCGGTCGAGTGGAAGAGGAACAGCAGCGATGCCGATTGGTTCAGATCCGGGCGCGGACACCGTGCCCGGGTACGCCGCATGGCGTAAGGGCGTGGCCGAAGTGCTGGCCAAATCTCGCAAGGTGGAGGCCTCCGAGCTCGGTGACGAGCCGGAGCGGCTGCTCGAGGTCACCAACTACGACGGCGTGACCGTTTCGCCGCTGTACACCCGCCGCGACGAGCTCCCCGAGCCCGCGCTGCCCGGGAGTTTCCCGTTCGTGCGGGGTAACGACGCGACCCGCGACGTGCAGCGCGGCTGGTATGTCAGCGCCCGCTTCGGTGGCGCGGATCCGGCTCGGGTCAACGAAGAGATTCTCGCCGGCCTGGAGAACGGTGTCAGCGCGGTGTGGCTGAACGTGGGCGGTGCCGAGGTACCGGTCGCCGAGGTGCCGACCGCGCTGCGCGGACTGCTGTTCGACCTGGCCCCGGTGACCCTGCAGGCCGGCACCGAGGCCGCGGCCGCTGCCACGCAGGTGTTCGCGGTGCTCGACGGTTACCAAGCCGCCGACCGCTCCGATATCCAGGTCTTCCTCGGTGCTGCGCCCCTGACCAGTCTGTTCGCCGGCCGACCCGACATCGGACTGGACGACACGGTCGAACTGGCCCGCGCCGCTGCGGCGAGGAACGAAACGGTCCGTGCGATCACGGTCGGCGGTGTCGCATTCCATGATGCCGGCGCCTCCGACGCCCAGGAGATCGGCGCCGCGGTTGCTGCCGGCCTGGACTATCTGCGCGAACTGACCGCGGCCGGACTCGATGTCGCCGACGCGCTCGAGCAGATGAGCTTCCGCTTCGCCGCCACCGACGATCAGTTCGAGACCGTCGCCAAGTTCCGGGCCGCGCGGCGGCTGTGGGCCCGGGTGGCCCACGAGCTGGGGGTCCCGGAATTCGGTAATGCGCCACAGCATGCGGTGACCTCGGAGGCGATGCTGAGCCAGCGCGACCCGTGGGTGAACATGCTGCGCACCACCCTGGCGGCATTCGGTGCCGGCGTGGGCGGTGCCGACCTGGTGACGGTGCTGCCGTTCGACGCGGCGCTGCCGACCGGGGAGCTCGACGTGTCTCCGGCCTTCTCGGAACGCATGGCCCGCAATACCCAGTTGCTGCTGCTCGAGGAGTCCCATCTGGGGCATGTGCAGGATCCGGGTGCCGGGTCCTGGCACGTCGAGAGCCTGACCGACGACGTCGCGGGCGCGGCGTGGGCGTTCATGCAGGAGATCGAGCGGGCCGGTGGATACCGCGCGGCCCTCGATTCCGGCCTGCTCGCCGAACGTATCGCCGACACCAAGGCGCGTCGCACCGCCGATATCGCGCATCGCCGCACAGCTGTCACCGGCGTGAACGAATTCCCGAATCTCGCGGAGGAACCGCTGTCGGAGGCGGCACGGGCGCCCTCGACGGTGCGTTACGGCGCGGCCTTCGAGGCGCTGCGTAACCGATCCGACGCCTACCTTGCGGTGCACGGCAAGCGTCCGCGGGCACTGCTGGTTCCGCTGGGCCCGGTGGCCGAGCACAACGTGCGGGTGACCTTCACTGCCAACGTCCTCGCCTCGGGTGGCATCGAAACCGTCAACCCGGGACCGCTGGAGATCGCCGGAATCGGCGACGCCGCCACGGAATCCGAGGCCACGCTGGCCGTCCTGTGTGGCACGGACGCGCGCTACGGTGCCGAGGCCGCGGCTGCGGTGGAGCAGCTGCGCAGCGCGGGCGTCGCCACGGTACTGCTGGCCGGACCGGAAAAGGCTGTCGCCGAGGTGAGCGGCACGCAACGACCCGACGGATTCCTCACCGCCCGCATGGATGCGGTGACGACCCTGTCCGGCCTGCTCGAGAAGCTGGGAGCGTAATGACCACCCGAGATGTGAAACATGTGATCGGTAGTTTCGCCGAGGTTCCCCTCGGTGACGCCGCGGCCGGACAGGCCGGGAGCCCCGACGTGGAGGCCTTCACCGCCGCGTCGGCCGAGGCGAACGGCTACGCCCCCGAACAACTGGTATGGCCGACCCCGGAAGGGATCGATGTCGCGCCCGTGTACACCCGGGCTGATCGCGACGCCGTTGTCGCGCAGGGCTATCCCCTCGACAGCGTGCCCGGCGTGGCGCCGTTCCTGCGTGGCCCGTACCCGACGATGTATGTGAACCAGCCGTGGACGATCCGCCAGTACGCGGGTTTCTCGACCGCCGCCGATTCCAACGCCTTCTACCGCCGGAACCTGCAGGCCGGCCAGAAGGGCCTGTCGGTCGCCTTCGACCTGGCCACGCACCGCGGCTACGACTCCGATCATCCGCGCGTGACCGGTGACGTCGGTATGGCCGGCGTGGCCATCGACTCGATCCTGGACATGCGGGAACTGTTCGATCAGATTCCGCTGGACCAGGTTTCGGTCTCGATGACCATGAACGGCGCGGTGCTGCCGATCCTCGCGCTCTACGTCGTCGCCGCCGAGGAGCAGGGCGTCAAACCCGAACAGCTGGCCGGAACCATTCAGAACGACATTCTGAAGGAGTTCATGGTCCGCAACACCTACATCTATCCGCCGAAACCGTCGATGCGGATCATCTCCGACATCTTCGCCTACACCAGTGCGAAGATGCCGAAATTCAACTCCATCTCCATCTCCGGCTATCACATCCAGGAAGCCGGTGCGACGGCCGACCTGGAGCTGGCCTACACGCTGGCCGACGGCGTGGAGTACATCCGGGCCGGTCTCGACGCGGGCATGGAGATCGACCAGTTCGCGCCGCGGCTGTCGTTCTTCTGGGCCATCGGCATGAACTTCTTCATGGAGGTCGCCAAGCTGCGCGCCGGCCGCCTGCTGTGGAACGAACTGGTTGCGAAGTTCGAGCCCAAGAACCAGAAGTCGTTGTCGTTGCGTACCCACTCGCAGACCTCGGGGTGGTCGCTGACCGCGCAGGACGTGTTCAACAACGTCGCCCGCACCTGTGTGGAGGCGATGGCGGCGACTCAGGGGCACACCCAGTCCCTGCACACCAACGCCCTCGACGAGGCGCTGGCGCTGCCGACCGATTTCTCGGCCCGCATCGCCCGCAACACCCAGCTGCTGCTGCAGCAGGAGTCGGGCACCACGCGCCCGATCGACCCGTGGGGCGGTTCGTACTACGTCGAATGGCTGACCCATCAGCTGGCCGAACGCGCGCGGGCCCATATCGCCGAGGTCGAGGCGCACGGCGGTATGGCGCAGGCGATTTCGGAAGGCATCCCCAAGCTGCGCATCGAGGAGGCCGCCGCCCGCACCCAGGCGCGCATCGATACCGGTGCTCAGCCGGTGATCGGCGTCAACAAGTACCAGGTGACCGAGGACCAGGAGATCGAGGTCCTCAAGGTCGAGAACTCGCGAGTGCGGGCCGAGCAGAACGAGAAGCTGCGCCGGCTGCGTGCCGAACGCGACAGCGCCGAGGTCGAACGGGCGCTGGCGGAGCTCACTCGGGCTGCCGCCTCGTCCGAGGGCGGCATGGACAACAACCTGCTCGCTCTCGCCATCGATGCGGCTCGCGCGAAGGCCACCGTCGGTGAGATCTCCGACGCATTGGAAAAGGTGTACGGCCGTCACCAGGCCGAGATCCGCACCCTGTCGGGTGTCTACCGCGAGGAGGCCGGCAAGGTGACCAACATCAGCAGTGCTATCGCGCTGGTCGAGGAATTCGCCGAGGCGGAGGGCCGCCGCCCCCGCATCCTGGTCGCCAAGATGGGCCAGGACGGTCACGACCGCGGCCAGAAGGTGATCGCCACCGCATTCGCCGACCTGGGGATGGACGTCGATGTGGGTCCGCTTTTCCAGACTCCCGAAGAGGTGGCCCAGCAGGCAGCCGACAACGACGTGCACATCGTCGGTGTCTCCTCGCTGGCAGCGGGCCATCTCACCCTGGTGCCGGCGCTGCGGCAGGCACTGGCCGATGTCGGCCGCCCCGACATCATGGTCATCGTCGGCGGTGTCATTCCGCCCGGTGACTTCGACGATCTGTACGCCGCCGGTGCCGCGGCGATCTTCCCGCCCGGCACTGTGATCGCCGACGCCGCGATCGGCCTGCTGCAGAAGCTGGCCGCCTCGCTCGGCCATGAGATCGGCGGACAAGCAGAGGCGGAATGAGCACCTCCCATCACACCCCGGCGGGCGATCCGTCCGCCGGGGTGGAGCTGCCCGGAACCCAGGCACTGTCGACCGAGCGCGGTCTGCCGCCCGCATTGCGTGTGGCGGGGCCCGGCTCGACCGGTGGCGGCGTCGCACGTCGCAGTATCGATGTGGCGGAGCTGGCGGCAGCGGTGCGCGACAATCAGCGCGCCGCGCTGGCCCGGGCGATCACCCTGGTCGAGTCGACCCGAGCCGACCATCGTGAGGCCGCCCAGCGCCTGCTGCTGGAACTGACCCCCGAGGTCGGCGCCGCCGAATCCAACCGGGTCGGTATCACCGGTGTCCCCGGGGTCGGCAAGTCGACCTTCATCGACACTCTCGGGATGTACCTGATCGGTCAGGGCCATCGGGTCGCGGTACTGGCCGTCGACCCGTCCTCGACTCGCACCGGTGGCTCGATTCTGGGCGACAAAACCCGGATGGCGCGGTTGTCGGTGGAGCGTGAGGCCTACATCCGGCCGTCACCGACGGCCGGAACGCTGGGCGGTGTCGCCAAGGCGACCCGCGAGACGATAGTGCTGCTCGAAGCCGCCGGTTACGACGTGATCCTGGTGGAGACCGTCGGGGTCGGCCAGTCCGAGGTGACGGTCGCCAACATGGTCGACGCGTTCTGCTTTCTGACCTTGGCGCGGACCGGAGATCAACTGCAGGGCATCAAGAAGGGTGTGCTGGAGCTGGCCGATCTGGTGGCGGTGAACAAGGCCGACGGCCGCCACGAGATCGAGGCGCGCACGGCCGCGCGCGAACTACAGGGCGCCATGCGGCTGATCCATCCCCGCGATTCGCTGTGGCGCCCACCGGTTCTCACCATGAGTGGCCTCAATGGCACCGGCTTGGACACCTTCTGGGACACCGTGCTGGAGCACCGGCGCGTGCTGACCGAGGCAGGGGAGTTCGCGGAGAAGCGCCGCCGTCAGCAGGTCGACTGGACCTGGACGATGGTGCACGAACAGCTGCTACGCCGCCTGGCCGACAGTCCCCGGGTGAAAGGTATCCGCGGGCAGATCGAAGACCGGATCCGCGACGGGTCGCTCACGCCGGCACTGGCCGCCGAGGAACTGCTGCGGGCCTTCGACGAGAGCTGAGACGTTCACTCCGGCTCGAGGGCGAACAGGTGTGCCGCGTTGTCGTGGCACACCGCCCGCAGCCAATCCGTACCGAGGTCGAGACGCTCGAGTGCCTGCAGGGCATGCGCGTAGGAATACGGGATGTTCGGGAAGTCGCTGCCGAACAGGATCCGGTCGCCCAGATCGGCCAGACGCGGATACTCGGAGCGCGGGAACGGATCGCGCTCCTCCACGAAGTCGGTGAACGACATCGTCGTATCGAGGTACACCGTGTCGTGCTGCTCGGCGATGTCGAGGAACGCCGAGTATTCCGGAACGCCCATGTGGGCGACGATCAGTCGCAGTCGAGGGAACCTCGCCATCAGTTCGGCGATCGGTTCCGGTCCGGTGAACGTGCCCGGTGCCGGGCCCGACCCGCAGTGGATCAGCACCGGAACGCCGGCGTCGGCGAGCAGGCCCCAGACCTCGGTCAGTAGCGGATCGCCGGGATGGTAGTCACCCACCTGGACGTGGGATTTGAAGATTCGTGCCCCGGACTCGAGTGCCGCGTGCACGTAGCTCGCTGCATGATGTTCGGGGTAGAAGGTGGCGGTATGCAGGCAGTCCGGGGTGCGCGCGGCGAAGTCGGCGGCCCACTCGTTGAGCCACGCCGCCATATCGGGTTTGTGCGGGTACACCAATGAGGTGAACGCGCGCACCCCGAACTCGCGCAGCGTATCCAGGCGCTGCTTCTCGTCGTCGCGGTAGGTGATCGGCCACGGCCGCCCGATCAGCGGGCCGGCGGAATCGAAATAATCCCATACCTTGCGCAGCACGCGATCGGGCATGAAGTGGGTGTGTACGTCGACGATCGCGGGGAGTTCCAACGCATGGCGGAACCGCGCGACCGCCGCCCGGTCGTCGTTGTCGACAGTCATCGGACTCCCTGTGTAACAGCCGGATACAGTGCGGCGGCGAAATCGCCGAGCCGCGCGATCAGATGCTCGAAGAAGGCATCCGGGTCGGTTCCGGTGGCAATGTCGGCGTTCGCGTCGCGTCCCCACATTCCGGAGCGGTCGGCTACGGTCATCGCGCGAGTGAGAGTGCCGGCCAGTTCGACGTCGACGGTGGCCGGGCGGAGTACCGCGCGCTCGGGTTCCAGCGCGACCGCAGCCGCGAACGGATCGTGCATATGGGCAAGATAGCCCTGGCCACACTGCTGATGGAATTCGAAATAGAACCGGACCGCGTCGACGAGGAAGCGCACCACGGGATTGACCGCGGTGGATCGCAGCGCGGGTGGGTCGGCAGGGGAGGGGACGGCCACCGAGTCACCGGCCCGCTCGGCGATGCGAGCCAGATGCTCGGGCACCATCTCGATGGTTTCGGTGACATCGAGACCGCAGACGATCGGCCGCCGGTCCGGCGGCGCCGCGGAGAATGCGTCGAAGACGATTTTCGCCGCCTCCGGGTCCACGTGCACATTCCACTCGGCGACCGGTGTCGTATTCCCCGGATGGCCGAAGGCACCACCCATGATCACCAGCCGGCGCAGCAGCTGTGGCAGCCGGGGCTCCAACTCGAGGGCGAGCGCGAGGTTGGTCAGTGGCCCGGTGCACAGGCCAAATACCTCGCCGGGACGCGACCGTGCGGTGTCCACCCACAGTTGCGCTGCGGAGCGGGACGACAGTGTGCGCGCCGAGGGTGGCAACTCGGCGTATCCGATGCCCTGTGGACCGTGGGTGTCCTCGGTGGTGCGCAGGTCGATCGCCAGGGGCCCGGCGGCACCGAGCCCGACCTCGATATCGGGTGCCCGGCCCAGGTCGAGCAGTGCGAGATTGTTCGCCGCGACCTGTGCCACGGGCACATTGCCGGCCGTCGAGGCGATGGCCGCGATCTCGACGTCCGGGTCCGCCAGCAGATACAGCAGTGCGAGCGCATCGTCGATTCCGGTGTCGACGTCCAGCATGATCGTCCGGGGCACGAGGCGAGCCTATCGACCGGTGCCGCTGCCGCCCCGCCCGCCCCGGAGCGATGGTGCGGGCCCGGATCCTCGCTGTCGGTGCCGTCCGCACGGCCTGTCGACGCGCGAATCGGACACCGGCGGAGTAGTTTCGAGATGTCATGTGCTCGTGTTGTGGGGCCGAGGTGCGGATTTCCGTCGCGGCCAGGGGGTGGTGCCGGTGAAATTCGCGGACCGTCTGAACGACGTCATCGCACGGTGGGAGCAGGCGCACGAGACGCGGCTGACGAACCGGGCGCTGGCCTTCCGGGTGACGCAGGCCGGTCACCCCGTATCGGCTACCTATCTGTCGCAGTTGCGCTCCGGAAACCGGGAGAACCCGTCGGTGGAGCTGGTGGAGACCGTCGCGCGCGTGCTCGCGGTGGAGCTGACCCGATTCAGTGACGGCGGGAGCGAGGATCCGGTCGCCGGTGACGGTGCCCTGGTGTCGACCGTCGAAGATCCGGCCCTGCGGCAGTTGCTGCGGACCGCCGCAGGATTGTCGAGTCCGTCGGTGCGGATGCTGACGGACCTGGCGGGCAAGTTCCGCTTGGCCGAGGGGCTGGTGCCGGGAACGACGGCGGAGCTCTGACCGTCTTCCGAGCCGGTGGATCGGGGTGGACTCCGTATCCGAAGTCCGCCCGTCAGGAGATCCGCTCGGCTCTCGGATTCATCGAGCCGGTTCGGCGTTGTCGGCAGTGGCAGCCGGGTAGGCCGGGAGCTCGTAGTCGTCGGTCTGGCCGAAGAACATCTTCGCCGCTACCGGACGCAGTGCCTTCGACAACATGATCCGGTTCGCGGTTCTGCGCAAGGCGGTACCGAATGCGCTGGGGGACAGCATCATCTTGATTCCGCCGCCCGGCATTTCCTTGGCCTTGTCGAGGAACGGGGTGACCTTGTCCTCGTATCGGCGCAGTGCCGCGGGCACATCGGTGGGGTCGGCCGCGAGCTCACCGGCCAGGATGTAGGCGCCGACGATCGCCATAGCAGTGCCCATACCGGTCATCGGAGAGCCGCAGTAGCCGGCATCGCCCAGTAGCGTCACGCGCCCGGCCGACAGAGTAGGCATGTCGATGCGTGCGAGCTCGTCGAAGTAGAAATCCTGGGCGGTGTCCATGGCTTCCAGGATCGCCGCTGCGTGCCAGCTCGGGTCGGTACCGAGCAGATCACGGATCAGCTGACGCTGGGCGGTGACGTCCCGCCGCAGCGCCGGCTCGGGGTGCCCGAGCAGTGTCAGGATGGCCTTGGACGTGGTCGGATCGAGGTCCGGACGCAGTCCCACCGCCGCATTCGGGATCAACTGCATGGCGAACCAGCCGGGCTCGATTCCCGCCGGAGTGGGCATGGTGAAGAACGAGGCGTATCCGCCGAGGAAGGTGCTGAACTGCTCCTCGGGACCGAAGGCGAGCCGCCGGGTGGCCGAATGGACGCCGTCGGCGCCGATGACGAGGTCGAATCGGCCGGTGCGCCCGGAGGCGAAGGTGACCTCGATTCCGGAGTCGTCGGAGTTGTCGGGGGTCAGGGATTCGATCCTGTCGCCATAGCGGTAGTCCACCTCACCGTCGGCCGCGGCGATCGCGTCGAGCAGCACCTGGTTGAGGTCGCCGCGGGTGATCTCGATGTCGGCGACGATGCCCTTGCCGCCGAAATCCTCCATCGAGACCGACGTATACGACTTGCCGTGTGCATCGATGTAGTCGATGCCACGTTCGTCGAGTCGACGAGCGGTGATGGCGGGCATGAGGCCCATCCGCTCGGCGGCTTCGCGACTGGGACCGCGGAGATCGACCGCTTGTCCTCCCGGGCGGGGAGCCTCGGCACGTTCGACTACGGTGACCCCGATACCGGCCCGGAGCAGTTGCAGCGCAACGGCGTTGCCGGCGATTCCGCCGCCGGATACGAGTACCTGAAGAGGTGTGGAAGCGATGCTCATCGTGAAGTCTCTCTGTGCTGGATCGAACGTCTGAGACAAATGTGCCACAGACTCATACGTTTGTCTAGTACAGGTGTGTGAGACGTTGTAGATTGGAGCTATGGGAAATCGTGAAGACCTACTGACGGGGGCGCGCAAAGCCGTTCTGGAACGAGGCATGGCCAAGGTGACCGCCCGTGATATCGCGAGCGCGGCCGGGGTGAGTCTGGCGGCCATCGGCTACCACTTCGGCACCAAGGATCGCCTGATCTCCGAAGCGATCGCCGAGACCGTCGGCAGCAAGATCGGCGACGGAATGGAGGACGCGATCCGGGATGCGGGGGAGGGGAGGTCCCTGGCGCAATCGCTGGCAGCGACGTGGGACGGTCTGCTCGACGTCATCCAGAAGAACCAGGACGAGTTGCTCTTGAGTGTGGAGAACGGTGTCCGGGTCGCGCGGTCGCCGGAGGCACAGGCCTATATGGCAGAGGCGGCGGACGGGGCATATGCCGAGGTCACCCGCGTGTTGCGGGAGACCTATCCCGACCTGCCGGCCGGCGATGCAGAAGCGGTCGCCAAGGTGTTGTTCCTGTTGTTCTCCGGAACCGGTCTGCAATCACTGATCGCGCCCGCCGGTGCCCCCGTGCTGGGCGATGATGTCGTCCGGGCCGTTCGCGTCCTCGGCCGGGGGTGAGATCGGCGGGAACCTGGTGCGGTCCTACCCTGCGGCAGTGTGGTGATCGGCGCGGCGCCGCAGGTGTAGCAGGGCGAACCCCACCCACGAGATCGTGACCAGCACCGCGACCAGCACTCGCACCAAATCCAGGGCGCTGCTCGGATACAGCACGCCGGTGATGTAGTTGTCGATGAATCCGCCCGAGGGGAGTCCGGCTTCGCCGCCCTGTATCCGTGCCCAGGTCTCCAGGTGTGTCAGTGGGCAGTCGATACCGACCAGCACAGTGCTGAAACCCCATGCCACTGCGGCGATATGGGTCCAGATCGACCAACGCCATCGCCACGCGACGAATCCACCGACCACCAGATAGGCGATGAACAGGAAGTGCACGCCCGCGGTGGCTTCTGCCAGCACCCGGTACATCACATCTTCCAGATTAAGGCGGAGGCCGGCGATTTGTCGGCTTTCGCACAGGCTGACACCTCCCATGTGCTTCGGGGCCGGTGGCGCGATTCAGTAACGTCATTATATTGATATGCGTATGTACGAATGTCGCTGCAGCCGTGTCGAGCATTGGGGGAGGTGGGTCCCACGCGAAAAGCGGGAGGCGCGACAGGGAAGTGGGGGACTGGATCGGACCGGAGGGGGCAAGCCGGGGAGGGTAGGCCGCCGGCTCAACTGTCGCCGACTATCCATGCAGGGCAACAGGGCTCAGCGAAGCGGACATGCGAGAGGCGGCAATTGCGCAGGTTAATAATGTGAGTATGGAAATATGCGCATCTAAACATGTAATCCCATCATCGACGTCAACACCCGATACCAACAAAGCCTTACCAACCAAAAAACAGCACAGGGAACCCAAGGGGCCGCTGTTACCAGCCGGACTGCTCGTAGTCCTTGAGGAAACAGCCGAACAGGTCGACTCCTGCTTCACCCTGGACGATGGGGTCGTAGACGCGGGCGGCACCGTCGACCAGATCGAGGGGAGCGTGGAAGCCCTCCTCGGCAAGGCGGATCTTGGTGTAGTGCGGGCGTTCGTCGGTGATCCAGCCGGTGTCCACGGCGGTCATCAGAATGCGGTCGGCCTCGAACATCTCCCGGGCGCTGGTGCGGGTGAGCATGTTCAGCGCTGCCTTGGCCATATTGGTGTGCGGGTGACCGGGCCCCTTGTAGGCGCGGCTGAACACACCCTCCATCGCGGAGACATTGACGATGTACTTGCGGCGGGCACGGGACGCGGCGAGGGCGGGGCGCAGCCGGGAGATGAGCAGGAAGGGCGCGGTCGAGTTGCACAGCTGCACCTCGAGGAGTTCGGTGGCATCCACCTCGGCGACCGTCTGCACCCAGCTGTTGGTGTGCGCGAGGTCGGGCACCAGTCCGCCGGCGTCGATGGCTACGCCCTGTGAAATGCGTTCGGGGGTAGCCGATCCGGCGACGAGGGCGAGGTCGGTGACGTCGGCGGCCGCGAGTGCGGTGGTGACGGGGGCGGAGTCGAGTGAGGCGGTGAGTGCGTTCGGGTGTGCCTGTGTGGTGTGTCCGAAGGTGACGGTGTCGGGAAGTTCGCCGGCGGGCAGGGGTGCCGATTCCGCCTCGATGAGGGCGGCGTAGGAGCCGGGGGAGCGGCGCACCGTCTGTGCTGCATTGTTGATGATGATGTCGAGTGGGCCCTGGGCCGCGACGTCGTCGGCCAGCGCTACCACCTGTGCGGGATCACGCAGGTCGATACCGACGATGCGGAGTCGGTGCAACCAGTCGGCGCTGTCGGGTTGTGCGGTGAAGCGGCGGATGGCGTCGTTGGGGAAGCGCGTGGTGACGGTGGTGTGCGCGCCGTCGCGCAGCAGACGCAGCGCGATGTACATGCCGATCTTGGCGCGCCCGCCGGTGAGGAGCGCGCGGCGCCCGGTGAGGTCGGTGCGGGCGTCTCGTTTGGTGTGGCTGCGGGTCGCGCAGTCGGGGCAGAGTTGGTGGTAGAACGCATCGACGCGGGTGTAGCGCTGTTTGCAGATGTAGCACGGGCGGGCGCGCAGCAGGGTTCCGGCGGCGTCGCCGGTGGTGTTGCTGGTGAGGGCGAGGCCGGCGGTCTCGTCGTCGATGCGTTGCGGGGAGCCGGTGGCGGTCGCGGCGACGACTGCCCGGTCGGCGGCGGCGACGGCATCGCGGGCCTCGGTGCGACGGCGTTTCTTGAGTCGTTTGAACATGTGGCCGACGGCGCGCTGGACGGCGATGGCGTCGGGGTGGTCGTCGCGTAGCAGGGCGGCCTGGTCGAGCACTCGCAGGCAGGTGGCCAGGTCCTCGGCTTCGATGGGGGTGCCGGGCAGGGGTGGGGTGGGCGCGTTCGTCGCGGTGTGCTCAGCCATCGTGCTGCCGGATGATCCTTCGTCTGCGGGAGTGTGCGTCGTTCATTGTCGCATCGCGGCTGTTGGGAGGTCCGGGGGCGTGGTGGGGCGACACCCGGCGGGTTGTTGACAGCATGCCAATAGTTCGACAAGCTGTGCTCGGGACCGGGGTGGTCCCGTGGGCACGAGAAGAAGGAAGTGCTGATGGCGCGCGCCGCGTGGAGCGACGATGAGGTCGAAGCCGTCCGGGATCTGGCGAAGACGTTCTTCGAGAAGGAAGTGCTGCCGCACGAGGAGAAGTTCGTCGCGCAGGGCCATCCCGACCGGCAGCTGTACAACCGGGCGGGGGAGCTGGGGCTGCTGTGTGCGGCGATTCCGGTGGAGTACGGCGGTGGCGGCGGCACTTTCGCCCATGAGGCGGCGGTGATCGAGGCGCAGTCACACGCGGGTGACGCTTCGCTGGGCATGTCGGTGCATTCGTCGATCATCGCGCCCTATATTCACCATTTCGGGTCCGAGGAGCTCAAACGCCGGGTGCTGCCGAAGGCGGCGAGCGGGGACATGGTGCTGTCGATCGGTATGACCGAGCCGGGGACGGGTTCGGATCTGCAGAACATCAAGACCCGGGCGGTGCGTGAGGGGGACGAGTATGTGATCACCGGGTCGAAGATCTTCATCTCCAACGGCTGGTTGTGCGACGGAATCGTGATCGCGGCGAAGACGGACCCGACCAAGGGGGCCGCGGGTGTGTCGTTGATCTTCGCGGAGGTCGGTGACGATACGCCCGGGTTCCGCCGCGGCCGGATCCTGAACAAGATCGGCGGCAAGGCGCAGGACACTGCCGAGCTGTTCTTCGACGAGCTGCGGGTGCCGGCGGCCAATCTGCTGGGGGAGGCCGAGGGGCAGGGCTTCTATCAGATGATGCAGTTGCTGGCGCAGGAGCGGCTGGTGACCGCGGTGATGGCGGTGTCGATGATGGAGAGTGCGGTCGAGCTGACCGTCGATTACGCCAAGGGCCGTGAGGCTTTCGGTAAGCCGCTGTTCGCGATGCAGAACACGAAGTTCGAGCTGGCGGAGTGCGCGACGATCGCGCGGGTGAGCCGGACCTTCCTCGACGATGCGATCGTGAAGCATGTCGGTGGCGAGCTGGACATTCCGACGGCGGCGATGGCGAAGTACTGGCTGACCGATCAGTTGGGTATCGTGGTGGACCGCTGTCTGCAATTGTTCGGTGGCTATGGATATATGACGGAGTACCCGATTTCTCAGCTGTATACCGGCGCGCGCGTGTTGCGGATCCTCGCCGGTTCCAACGAGGTGATGAAGGATCTCATTGCCCGCTCACTCTGAAACCACGACCACATCGGTACCGGCCGAGGCGGATTCGGCTCGGCGGCGCCGTTTGGAGCCGGATGAACGGCGTGCCCAGATTCTGGCGTGCGCTATCGACATGTTCGGTGAGCGTCCGTATGCGGCGGTGTCGACGGCCGAGCTGGCTGCCCGGGCAGGGGTGGCGCGTGGGCTGATCAATCACTATTTCGGTAACAAGCGGGATCTGTATCTGGCTGTGGTGCGCCGGATGGTGACGTTGCCGCGCCCCGATCACATGGTGGTGCCGACCGGTGATACCCGTGACCGGGTGGAGGCGAGCGTGTCGTGGCTGTTGGACACCATCAGTGGGTTGGGCAGTACCTGGGTGAAGGTGACCGGGCACGAGGGGATCGGTGACGATCCGGAGGTGCAGCGCATCCTGGACAAGGCCGATGATGCGGCGGCGGATCGGCTGCTCGAGATGGTGGGGGCGAGTGGTTCGGCTCGTGACGACGAATTGCGTGCGTTGGTGCGTTCGTACAGTGGTTTGGTGAAAACTGCTGGTCGCGAGTGGATTACGCGCGGGAGTTTGAGTCGTGAGCAGGTGCATCATCTGTTGTCGGATGTGCTGATGGCGTTGATCGAGACGACCTTCCCGCGGATCGAGCAGGGCCGCTGATCCGGGCTCGGCCGCGTCAGCTCGTGCGGGCGCGGCTGGGCTGGACGCGTGGTGGTTCGTTGGGCATTTTCGGATATTGCGGTGGCCAGGGGGCGTCGAGTAGTCCGGATTCGAAATCGGTGCGCGACATTTCGAGTAGGGGCGTGATGGATTGCGGGGTGCGGTCGGCCCAGGGGTCGCCGGTTTCGGCGATGCGGTGTGGGACGGTGGCGATGGTGAGGTCGGCGGGGTCGACGGTGGGTAGTTCGTCCCAGGAGATGGGGGTGGAGACCTGGGCGCTTGCCTTGGGACGGACGCACCAGGCGCCGAATACTGTTTTGTGTGGGGCGTTCTGGTTGTAGTCGATGAAGACGCGTTGTCCGCGTTGTTCTTTCCACCATTGTGCGGTGATGAGGTCGGGGTGGCGGCGTTCGAGTTCGCGGGCGAGGGCGACGGCGGCGGCGCGTACCTGGTAGCCGTCCCAGACGGGTTCCAGTAGTGCGTAGATGTGCAGGCCGCGGGAGCCGGAGGTTTTGACGCGGGCGTCGATGCCGAGTTCGGTGAGCAGGTCGCGGGTGAGTGTGGCGGTGTGGCGGAGTTCGTCGAAGCCGATGCCGGGGGAGGGGTCGAGGTCGATGCGTAGTTCGTCGCTGATGTCGAGGTCGCCGATGCCGGTTTCGGTGGTGCGTGGGGTGCCGGTGGGGAGGTGGTTGGGCCACACGTGGAAGCCGAGGCAGCCGAGGTTGACGGCCCAGAGTATGTGGGCGAGGTCGGCGGCGACGAGGGCGTCGCTGGTGGTGCCGTTGGGGGTGGAGACCTGGACGGTGCGTAGCCAGTCGGGTGCGGTTTTGGGGACGCGTTTCTGGAACCAAGATTTTCCGCCGGCACCGTCGGGATAGCGTTCGAGCAGGACGGGCCGGTTTCCGATGGTGCGTAGCAGGGGTGTGGCGACGGCTCGGTAGTAGTCGACGAGGTCGAGTTTGGTTTCGCTGCGGGTGTCGAAGTACAGCTTGTCGGGGTGGGTGATGCGGACGGTGACCCCGTCGGTGTCGATCTCGATGGCGTCGGTCATTGCGGGGCCTGCGCTTTCGCGGTCGTGAAGATGTCGTCGAGTTCGGCGGGGGCGACTTCTTCGAGTTGCGCGTAGGTGCACGTCTGTGGGGTGCGGTCGTCGCGGAAGCGGACGAGGCGTCCGCCGTGGCGGAATCGGCCGGCCTGCAGATGTTCGTAGCGGACTTCGGCGACGAGTTCGATGCGCAGGGGCACCCAGGAGAGGTCTTTGCCGCCGGACCAGCGGCTGAGGCCGCCGGGCATCTTGGCGTGGGTGCCGGCTTGTGCTCCGGCCTGGGCGGTGGCGTCGGCCCAGTCGCGCCAGGGGTGGTGGTCGAGTGCGTTGTCGCGCAGGGGCTGGAGTTCGTCGACGAGTTGGGCGCGACGGGCTGCGGTGAAGCTGCTGGCGACGCCGACGTGGTGGAGTCGGCCGTTGTCGTCGTAGAGCCCGAGTAGTAGTGAGCCGACGCCGAGGCCGTCTTTGTGCCAGCGGAATCCGGCGACGACGCAGTCGGCGGTGCGTTGGTGTTTGACCTTGATCATGACGCGTTTGTCCTGCTGGTAGGGCAGGTCGCGGGATTTGACCATGACGCCGTCGAAGCCGGCGCCTTCGAATCGGGTGAACCAGTCCTGGGCGAGGTCGGGGTCGGTGGTGATGGGGGTGAGGTGCAGGCCGTGATGTGGCGTGCCGAGGATGGATTCGAGGAGGTGGCGGCGTTCGTGGAAGGGACGCCCGGTGAGGTCGTCGTCGTCGAGTGCGAGCAGGTCGAAGGCGACGTATGCGGCGGGTGTCTCGGCGCTGAGTTTTTCGACGCGGGAGGCGGCGGGGTGGAGTCGGTTCTGCAGGACGTCGAAGTCGAGGCCGTGCTGGGTGACGACGACTATTTCGCCGTCGAGGACGCATCGGGGTGGGAGTGCGGCGTCGAGGTTGCGGGCGACTTCGGGAAAGTATCGGGTCAGGGGGCGGTCGTTGCGTGAGCCGAGTTCTATTTCGGTGCCGTCGCGGAAGACGATGCACCGGAAACCATCCCACTTCGGTTCGTAGTACAGGCCGGGGTCGTGCGGGAGTGCGGATGCGGCTTTGGCGAGCATCGGTTTCACCGGTGGTGCGACGGGCAGGTCCACGCGATCCTCCTGGGGTCGGTCTCACCCATGCAGACGGCGCGGGCGCGTGGAATTCATCGCCCGCGCCGCTGTCATGATGGTAGGCCGGTGGGAGGTCGGTTCAGTTGTCCAGCCAGCCGTGTTGGTCGGCGAATTCGGTGAGACGTTCGCGGATGGTGACGATTTCTCCGGCGGTCAGTGCGGGGCTGGCGTCGAGCAGTAGTTCGGTGATGAGCCGTTTGTGCTCGGCGGCGTTGAGCGGTCCACTGTGCCGGCTGTTGCGGTGGCGTTTCGGTTCGGGGGCGGGGCCGGTGGCGGTCAGGTTGATCGCTTTCGGCCCGCGGTCACCTTCGGTGACGTCGAATTCGAATATTCTGCCCTGGCGCAGTTCGTCTTCGTCCAGTCCGATGTCGTTCACGTGAACGAATACATCGGCACCTCCATCTTCGGGCCGGATGAATCCGAACCCCCGAGAACTGTCGAAAGACACCAATTTCCCGATCGACACCTGCACCTGCTCCTCATAGCCGTTAGTACTCGGTCACTCTATCGGTGTGCCGGAGTGGTTGTCGGAGGAAATCCGCTTTTTCGGTTCTTCGTTTCGGTCACCGGCGTGCTTGCCGTTGCTGGTGCTGGTGCCGTTGTCGGGTGTGAGGGCTTTCTGGAGTGAATTGAAGACCGTGAGTCCCTGGCCGACCATTCCGTTGACGAGTTCGCCGACGCCGTCGGGTCCGTTGAGGACGGTGAGGTTGGCGTTCGCCAGGCCTTGGGAGGCTTGTTTGACGATTTCGGGGAGTTGTTCGATCAGTAGCTGGTCGAGTGCGATGCGGTTGTTGGAGGCGGCGGCGTCGGCTTGGATGCGGGTGCGGTCGGCTTCGGCCTGAGCGAGAATTCGGACGCGTTCGGCTTCGGCTTCGGCGGGTTTGACGACTTCGGCCTGGAGTTGTTGTTCGCGCAGTTCGGCTTCTTTGCGGGCGCGTTCGGCTTGTGCGGACAGGACTTCCTGCAGGGCGATGGCTTCGGCGAGTGGGCCGGCTTGTGCGGCTTCGGCGTTGGCCTTGTCGATGTCGTGCTGGTATTCGGCTTGCAGGATGGAGGTTTGGCGCTGGTATTCGGCTTGCCGGCGCAAGGATTCCTGTTCGGCTTCGGCGGCGCGCTGGGAGGCTTCGGCCTGGGCGATCTGGGCGTCGCGCTGGACGGCGGCGTTGTGGGGTGCGGCGAGTGCGGTGATATAGCCGAGTCCGCCGTCGTCGATGGATTGGATCTGGAACGAGTCGACCCACAGGCCGATGTTGCCCATCTCGACCTTGGAGGCCACCAGCACTTCGTCGGCGAGTTTCTGTCGTTCGCGGATGATTTCTTCGACGGTCATCGAGCCGACGATGGAACGGAGGTGGCCGGAGAAGATGCGTCCGGTGAGGACCGACATTTCTCGTTCCTGTTCGGACAGGAAGCGTTGGGCGGCGTTGACGACGGATACGGTGTCGTTGGCGACCTTGAAGGCGATGACGGCGCGTACGTCGAGTTGGATGGCCTGTTTGGTGACGCAGCGTTCCTGGATTTCGGCTTCGAACATGGCCAGCGACAGGTAGCTGACCTTGCGGAAGAAGGGCATCACCCAGGCGCCGTGGCCGGTGATGACGCGGAACGGGGCATTGTCCTTGACGCGGCCGCCGCTGATCAGCATGGCTTCGTCGGGATCGGGCACGTGGTAGCCCAGCACTGTTGTCTCCCTTGCTATTTTCGGTTATTCCCCACCCGGTCCGGGGTCGAGCGGTATCCACGGGACCACATCGGCGATCCGGCCGGGGGCGACGTTCACCACGAGTACGGTGGTGCCGGCGTCCAGGGGTTCGGCGGATCGCGCGATATAGAGCTCCGTGCCCCCTCGGATCGCGACCAGGACCTCCCCGAGCATGTGGGTGCCACGGATCGGCGTGGTGAGCTTACCGGTTGTGCCCACGACCGGGTCGTTCATCGTTGGGAACTCCTTGCCGGGGTGGATCGATCGATGGTGATTCGTAGGTTTGAGCGCCCTCTATGGTGGGAAAAAGGGGCTGGTTATTCGGCGGGGGAGCTGGCACGCTTAAGCGGTGACTCCTCCTCCGGATGTTTCGGCGTCGGCAGCGAGCTCCTCCTCCGACCGGCTCGATGCCGCAGTGTTCAAGGTAGCCGGTGTGGTGGTGCTGGGCGCGATCATGTCGATCTTGGACGTGACCGTGGTGACGGTGGCGTTGCCGACGTTCCAGCACGAATTCGGGACCAGTTACGCGGTCGCGGCCTGGACGATGACCGGCTACACGCTCGCGCTGGCCAGTGTCATTCCGCTGACCGGCTGGGCGGCGGATCGGTTCGGTACCAAGCGCTTGTACCTGCTGGCGCTGGTGTTCTTCGTGCTCGGCTCGGTGTTGTGTTCGACGGCGTGGAATATCGAGTCGCTCATCGCGTTCCGTGTGGTGCAGGGGCTGGGTGGCGGCATGTTGATGCCGCTGAGCATGACGATCATGACTCATGCGGCGGGTCCGCAGCGGATCGGCCGAGTGATGGCGGTGCTGGGTGTGCCGATGTTGCTGGGACCGATCGCGGGGCCGATTCTGGGTGGCTGGCTGATCGGCAGTTTCAGCTGGCATTGGATCTTCCTGATCAATCTGCCGGTGGGTGTGATCGCGTTGATTCTGGCGATCGTGGTGTTGCCCGCGGACAAACCCGAGCCGTCGGAGTCGTTCGATTTCCTCGGGATGCTGCTGGCCTCGCCGGGTTTGGCGTTGTTCCTGTTCGGTGTGTCCTCGATTCCGGAGGAGCACACTGTGGCGTCGGCGCGGGTGCTGGTGCCCGCGGTGATCGGGTTGGTGTTGATGGCGGGTTTCGTCGTGCACGCGCTGCGTACTCGCCATCCGCTGATCGATCTGCATCTGTTCCGCAATCGGCAGTTGACGTTCGCGGTGCTGACCGCGGTGATCTTCGCGATCGCGTTCTTCGGTTCCGGTCTGCTGCTGCCCAGTTATCTGCAGCAGGTGCACGGTAAGTCGACTCTGGTCACCGGTCTGTTGATCGCGCCGCAGGGGTTGGGTGCGATGCTGACGATGCCGATCGGCGGCAAACTGGTCGACAAGATCGGCCCCGGCAAGGTGATCATGTCCGGTCTCGCGGTGATCGCGCTGAGTATGGGGTTCTTCACTCAGCTGTCGGCCGACACGTCCCTGGTGTGGATGTGTGTGGCGCTGTTCGTGATGGGTATGGGGATGGGCTGCACCATGATGCCGACCATGACCGCCGCGATTCAGACGTTGACCCACGCTCAGGTGGCGCGCGGGTCGACGCTGATGAACATCGTCAACCAGGCGGCGGGCTCCATCGGTACCGCGACGATGTCGGTGTTGCTGACCAATTTCCTGGTGAACAAGCCGTTGGCGCAGGCGGCGGTGGGTTCGCAGTTCGATCCGTCCATCGCGGAGAAGATGCCGCCCGAGCAGTTGCAGACGGGCTTCGACCAGGCGGCGGGCGCCTATGCGCACACCTATGTGGTGGCTGCGGTGCTGATCGTGGTCGCGTTGATTCCGGCGGCGTTCCTGCCCCGGACGAAACCGGAGCTGCCTCAGGACGATGCGGATGCTGCGGTAATGATGCATTGAGTTCGAGCGGGGGGTCACGATCGTGACTCGGTCGCGCTGTGCCCGAATAGTCCACTCCGGTGCGGGTACGTGGCCGTTGTGGCCCCGCGATCCGGCGTGGCCACTGTCTCGGCGCGATCGCTGAAAGTTCGCTCGAATGCTCAGGTGACGGTTGGGTCACTTTCGGTGAGGCGTAGGCGATTCGGGTTGTACTTTCGAGTAACCGGCTCGAATGCATTCGCTGGGAAGGTGATCGAAAGGGGTGACCATGGCCGTGCGCAATGGTTTGCTGGAGTCGCCGAACGATGCCGACCATACCGGTTGCCTGCTGTTGCAGGTGTTGGCCGTGGTCGAGGATGAATCGCGATGCCGGGCCGCCACCGGCCTGCTGCTGGACCGGGCGTGTCGTAGATGGTCTGGGCGTTCGGACTGTTCCCACTTTCCCCCGGTCGAGCGGTGGCGTGCGGTCGAGCCGGGCAGTCTGGGCGGTGCGGAATCGTTGCCGGAGAGACTGATCGCGGCCGCTGCCGCGGGGCAGCGGCCGGAATCCGCCGGGTTGGCGCAGGAGCTGCAGGTTGCGGTGGTGCTCCATGCCGGCTGTCCGGTGGTGGCCATCGATACCGAACTGCCGGATTCGGGTACGGGCGCGCTGGCCGATTCGCTCCGACATGCGCTGCTGCTGTCGATGTACGGGTTGCGTGAGGACGATCTGTCGTTGGCGGAGAGTGTCGTGAACGGATGTGCGGGTCTGGGTGCCCTGCAGCTGGTGGATCGCTTTACGCGCTGGGTGCCGCTGCCGGCGCCGGACGGGGTGCCCGGCGCCGGTGCGCGGCCGCTCACTGCGCCGCAGCGGATTCGGGTTGCGGCGGGGACGGCGCGTGGGTGCGCCGACGTAGCAGGACCAGACCCAGCAGTGCTGCGGCGAGGCTGAATCCTGCGCTGACCCACGCCCCGTAGGACATGGCCGAGGTGAACGCCGATTTCGCGGGTTCGTCGAAGCCGAGCGCGAAGGCGGTGCCGATATTGTCGCGGGCGGCGTCGGGGGCGTCGGCGGGCATGTGTGAGGTGAATACCCCGGCGAGGACACTGCCCAGCACCGCGATGCTGACCGCCATACCGACCTGCTGGATGGTGTCGTTCATCGCCGATCCCACCCCGGCATGCTCGAGTGGGATCGCGCCCATGATCGCGGCGTAGGCGGCCGGGCCGGCGAGTCCGCCGCCGACGCCCATGACCAGCATCGCGGCCAGGACCCACGGGTAGTCCTCGGCGTTGGCGAGGATGGTGAACGCGAGTCCCATGATGAGCAGGCCGGTGACGATCAGTGTCTTGTTGCTGAGTTTCTTGCCGAGGGTGGCGCCCAGGCCGTTGCAGATCGCTGCGGCCACGGCATAGGGCAGCAGTGCGAGTCCGGCTTTCATGGGGCCGTAGCCGAGGACGAACTGCAGGTACTGGGTGAGCATCAGCATGAGTGCGCCCATGCCGAACACCATCAGCAGCAGGGTCAGGCAGGTGCCGGTGAAGTCGCGGTTGCGGAAGACCGCCGGCGGGAGCATCGGGTGTGGTGAGCGGTACTCCCAGTAGGCGAAGCCGGCCGCGGCGAGTGCGGCGAGGGCGATGACCGGGATGTTCCATTCACGTTCGATGATCACGTACACGGTGGCGGTGAGTGCGACGATCGACAGTGCGACACCGGCGAGGTCGATCGGGCGCTGCTGCCCGTAGCTTTCGGGCATCAGGGTCAGTGCGGCGACGATGGCGACGACGGCGACCGGGATGTTGAGCAGGAACACCGAGCCCCACCAGAAGTGCTGTAGCAGTAGGCCGCCCAGGGTGGGGCCGAGCACGATGCCGACCATCGAGACCGTGGACCAGCCGGCCATCGCTTTGCGGCGTTCGTCGTCGTCGAAGGTGGTCATGAGGATGGACAGGGTCGAGGGCATGAGGAGGGAGCCGCCGATGCCCATGGCGGCGCGGGCGGCGATGACCTGCCACGGTTCGGTGGCCAGGACTGCCAGGAGTGAGGCGGCACCGAAGACGGCCAGGCCGGTGACGAGCATGCGGCGGCGGCCGAACCGGTCCGACAGTGCTCCCGCGGTGAGTAGGAGTCCGGCGAAGACCAGGACGTAGGCGTCGAGGATCCATTGGATGTCGGAGGGGCTTGCGCCGAGTTCACGGATCAGTGACGGGATGGCGAGGTTGAGGACGGTGCTGTCGATCATCAGGACCAGCAGTGCCAGGCACAGGGCGCCGAGGATCCACCAGCGCCGCGGATCGCGGGCGGGTGCACCGACCGGATCTCGTACAGTGTTCGATTCCACTCGCACACCGTACGAGAAAGAGGTGGGATGTGCGAGGGAATTACAGTGTTGACGTGACACAACCGTTCCGCACGGTGTGGACGCGTGCTTCGCGCCCGCCGAGAACCTCGGGTCTGACCCGCGAGCAGATCGTCGCCGCCGCGGTGGACATCCTCGATGCCGACGGCCTCGACGCACTCAGCATGCGCAAACTCGGGTCCCGTCTCGATGCCGGTGCCACGAGCCTGTACTGGTACGTGGCGAACAAGCGCGAACTGCTCGAACTGGCACTCGACCAGGCGTGGGGGATGGTTCGGGTACCCGAGCCCGAGGGACAGGACTGGCGTGCGGTTTTCACCACCTTCGCCTACAGTCTGCGCGCCACCCTGCGCGCACATCCGTGGGCGGCGATGCTGCTGGGGCAGCTGCCCAGCGTGGGCCCCAACGCGTTCGCCCTGACCGACCGGTTACGCCGCACCAGCGCACAGGCCGGATTCACCGGTACCGACATCTACCTGGCGAGCAGCCTGCTGATGAGCTACGTGCTGGGCCAGGTCCTGCCGGAACTGAGCTACCGCAAGGCGATCGGCGGGGGCGAGGTGGACCACACGTCGCTGTTGACCGCGATGGAGGATCTGGCCGCCGACTACCCACAGCTGCGTGCCGACTACCGCGACACGCTGCCCTCGGATCCCGAGGTTGCGCGTGCGCTGGCGTTCGACTTCGGGCTGATCTGCGTGCTCGACGGGATGGCGGCCAGGCTCGGTGACCGCGACGATGCACGACTCAGAGCTGATACAGGGTGCGATAAGCCCCGATGACCTGCACCAGATGGTCGACCACCTGGTCGCGGTCGGCGCGCAGGGAACCGTTGAGCCAGGCCGCGAACAGGCCGGCATTACCCGACGCCATCGTCACCGCGGCCATCCGGCGCCGGATCGGGTCGTCGATATCGGTGAACAAGTGATCCTGGATGAGGCGGGTGAACGTCGGCATCACCGAAATCGTCGTCTGCCCCAATCCGGTGCTGGAATAGGGTTCGACCAGGAACAACCGTGACTTGCGGGGGTCGGCGAGCACCTTGTCGACCAGAGCACCGGCGATCTCACGGTCACCGGCGGGGTCGGCGGTGGCGGCGAAGGCGGTCATCGGTTCGCGGAAGTCGTCGGCGACCAGACGGTAGAGCACATCGAGCAGGTCGTCGCGGCCGGCGAAACTCTCGTAGAAGTAGCGGTCGGTCAATCCGGCGCGGCGGCACACCGCACGCATGGTGACCGCACCCGCGCCGGCCTCCCCGATCAGGTCCAGTGCAGCCTCGAGCAATGCGGTCCGGCGCGCCTCGCGGCGTTCGGTAAGTGTGGTCCCGCCCCAGATGCGGGTGTCGTTGCCGCCGGAATCCTGACCTGTCTGCACCCGGCCGAGCCTACCGGCAGGCGCGGATCGCCCCTTCCGGCCGATCGGCCCGGCACAGCGGAATCCGCCGACCCGGCAGGGCCGGTGTCTCGAGCACGTGGGCGCTGTTCGTCAGCCCAACAGGGCGTCGGGATAGCACCAGCGCCACGACTCACCCGGTTCGACGCTGCGCACCACCGGATGGCCGGTGGACTCCGCGTGGCCGGTGGCATGCTTGCCGGGCGACGAGTCGCAGCATGCGATATGACCACAGCTCAAGCACATCCGCAGATGCACCCAGGCCAACCCCTCCGCGACACATTCCGAGCATTCGTCGGGATGATCGGGCACGGCGGTGTACGGGGCGGCGAGCAGATGTTCGCATCCGCCCGCGGCCGGGGCGCTCAGCGTGGCGTCGGTCTCGTCCTGCTCGGTGTCGCCGATCCGGTCGATCGTCGATTCCTCGAGATCGATGGTGGTCATCACCCGCTCGAGGACCTCGTGGTCGATGTGGGCGGCGCTGCGGGCGCGCAGCACTTCACGGCGTTCGGCAGCCAGCATCGCCAGCCGTAGCCGCCGGTATTCCCCACTGGGAGTGACCCGGTCGGCTTCGGCGCGGCCCAGTTGTTCCCAGGCCGCATGCGAGCGGCGCTCGGCCCGGTCGCGCAGGCTGGTCACCACCTCCGGTGGGGTATCGGCGGTGACCGCGCGGTCCAGGGCCGCGAGCCCTGCCCCGGTGGCCTGCTGCAACAGGGCCGCGGACTGTAGTGCGTCCTCGGCGCGGCTGGGTCCGCGCAACTTCAGCAGCCGCACCAGCGACGGCAGCGACACCCCTTGCATCAGGAGGGTGCCGCCGACCACGACCAGTGCCAGCAGTCGCAGGGTCGCCAGTTCCGGGGTGTCCTCGGGGAGCAGCAGGACCGCGGCGAGTGTTACGACTCCGCGCATCCCGGCCCACGACACGATCGCGGGCCCGGTCCAGGCCGGCTTCGGGTTGCCGCGCGGGCGGCTTTCGACGAACCAGGAGAAGTAGGTGGCGGGGAAGACCCAGATCGGGCGCACCACGATCACGGTCGCCAGCACCGCCACCGCGGTGATCACGATGGTGGTGTTGTCGAGGTCGCTGTTCCAGGCGTCGTCGACGATATGGCGTACCTGCAGCCCGATCAGGAGGAATACCGCGTTCTCGAGCATGAACTGGATAGTGCGCCAGTTGGTTCGCTCGGCGATGCGGGACGCGGCCGACTGCCATACCGGCGCGCCCTGGCCCAGGATCAGACCGCACACCACGACCGAGATCACGCCGGAGGCGTGGGCGGCTTCGGCGGGCAGGTAGGCAGCGAACGGTGCCAGCAGCGAGACTCCGGTGTCGAGGACCGGATCGGTGATGCGGCGTCGCAACACCATCAGGATGCCCGCGGCGACACCGCCGATGACCGCGCCGCCGGCCGCGGCGTAGACGAAGTCGGCGCCGGCCTGCCAGACGCTGAAGCTGCCGGCCATCGCCGCGACCGCGGTGCGCAACGCCACCAGTGCTGTCGCGTCGTTGAACAGTGATTCGCCCTCGAGCAGGACGACGATGCGCCGCGGCATGCCGACGCGGCGCGCCACCGCGGTGGCCGCGACGGCGTCCGGGGGTGCCACGACCGCGCCGAGGGCGACCGCGGCCGCGAACGGAATCGGCAGCAGCGCCCATGCCACCAGTGCGACCGCGAAGGCGGTGGCCAGTACCAGGCCCACCGACAGCAGCGTGATCGATACCTTCTTCGGTTTGAATTCCAGCAGTGAGGTGCCGATCGCCGCGGTGTAGAGCAGCGGGGGCAGCAAGCCCAGCAGCACCCATTCGGGATCGATGTCGATCTGCGGGACGAACGGAAGATAGGAGGCGATGACGCCGGCGACGGTCAGCAGCAGTGGTTCGGTCACGCCGACGCGGCGGGCGAGCGCGGCCAAGGCGACCGCGACGGCCAGCAGCACCACGATTCCGAAAGCGATATGCACGCGCCTATCGTGCCAGCCGTATCGGTCGGGCCCGGAACGTAGCGAGTCCGGTGGTCGGGTCAGCTGTCGGGTGCGGGTGATCGTTCCAGCGGGTAGCCGGCGTCGCGCCAGGCGAGGATTCCACCGGCCAGGCCGTACGCGTCGTATCCGGCGCGCGTGGCGAGAGCGGTGAAGCGGCGCGAGAGCTCCCCGACCGGGCAGACGAAAACCACGGGGCGGGAACGGGAGAAGGGCAGGCCGTGGGTGAGCATGTCGTCGAGTTGGTCGTCGCGGATGTTGACCGCACCGAGAATGTGGCCGATGCGGTAGGCCATCGCGCCACGGAGATCGACGACGGTCGGGCGGCCGGTGGTATCGAGTTCGCGCAGCTGCGGTGGGGACAGCGACGGCGCGGTGTCGATATCGATGGCCGACGGCGCGGGCGCGGCGGTCTCGCCGAACAGGTCCGGGCGGCGGGCGCGGATATAGGACAGGTAGGGCTCGAGGCGGTCGCAGACGACGAGGACCGCCACGACCGGTTGTGGTGCCGGCGGTAGATCGCGCAGTTCGTCGAGTGCGGCGGCGTAGGCGGCACCGCTGGTGGGTCCGGCGAGGATGCCGTAGCCGGTGGCGAGGTCCAGGGTGGCTTGGATCGCGGTGGCGGAGTCGACGGCGGTGATCCGGTCGTAGAAGTCGGGCCGGAACAACCCGACATCCCACATCTCGGCCTCCGAGCGGATACCGGGGATGAAGTCGGTGCGTTGGGAGACGACGGCGATGGTGCGCAGCCGCGGATTGCGTTCACGCAGATAGGTGGCAGTACCGCGGGTGGATCCGGTGGTGCCGAGCCCGCCGATGAGGTAGTCGGCGCGTAATCCGGCGCCGGACAGGTCGTCGTCGATTTCGCGTCCGGTGCCGTGATAGTGGGCGTCGATGTTCTTCACGTTGGTGTATTGCGACGGATGATGGTAGGCGCCCGGGTTTTTCGCCATCGTGGTTTCGATGACCGAGTACACGTCGTTGGGGGTGGTCGGGTCGGGGCATTCCGACAGTCCGGGCAGTTCCTCGATCCCGGTGCCCAGTAGTTGCAGGAGATCACGCACCGCGTCGACCTTGATGCGGTTGGTGACCGCGTGCAGTCCGATCCCGCGCCCGGCGCCGAGCAGTCGCAGTGCTTTGGCGGTGTTTCCGCTGGATGCCTCGATGAGGGTTTGCCCGCGTTCGGCGATGCCGTCGATGTCGTCGCGGATCATGGCCCAGGCGACGCGATCCTTGACCGAGCCGAACGGGTTGCACAGTTCGAGTTTGGCGTAGAGCTCCACACCGGGCAGTGCGTGCACGGCCGGGTCCAGGCGCAGCAGCGGGGTGTTTCCGATGAGTTCGGTGATGTGGTCGTAGCGCATCACGGCCTCCCGAGGTCCGCAGTAGGTGCCGGCCGGTAGTCGAGGTCGGCGTGCAGGGCGAAACCGTTGCCGGTGTAGTCGACGGCGAACTTTGCCGGTAGTGGGTGCATGGACGCACGCGCTGCCGACAGGTCCATGTGGTAGGCCGCGGTATTGGGGAATATCAGCAGGTCACCGGGGCGGGGGAGCCACGGTAGCCACACCTTGTGGGCGGTGATCAGGTCTCGTTCGAGGCAGAGGTGTCCGGCTACGTAGACCCCGGTGGGGCACGGTTCGGGGCGGCCGGTGCCGGGGCCGGGTAGCAGCAGTGGGTCGACCATGACCTCCTGGTCGGCGGGGGTAACGGTGTCGCGGGCGATATCGACATCGACGACGAGGGAGCCGTCGGCGGTGCGTTTGACGAATTCCACCGCGGCCACCGTGATTCCGGCATGGTCGGCCAGTGCTTTGCCGGGTTCGCACCACAATTCGAGCATGTTGTCGGCCAGGACCCGGGCCAGCGGCTGCCCGCCGTGGCCGGTGAGCGGTGCGGCGAGCAGTTCGTCGAGCATCGCGGTCGCGGGGGTGGTGTTGCCGTATTTGTGGAACACCGGGGTGCCGTGCGCTCCGGTGTCGTCGAGGTGGTAGCCGAAGGTGTTGCCTGCCCAGCTCATGGGTTCGCCGCGGCCGGCGAGGGCGTGACGGAGTGTGCGGGTGTAGTGGTCGAAGCGTTCGATGTCGGCGGTGAACACCTGTCGGAAGCCACCGCCGATGTCGATCACATCGGGTGCGAGCCCGAATTCGTAGGCCTGTTCGACCCAGTGCAGGCAGCTTTCGGTCGCGCGGATCCGTTCACCGGTGTCCCCGGAATCGAGATGGAACGCGAAGCCGCGCAGGTGCAGCCGGTCGGTGTGCCGGGCGAGTAGGTGTAGCAGCGGTTCGACATCGCGGTGGCCGATGCCGAAGCGGCTCACCGTCGCGCGGCCGTCGGGGCCGGGGAAGCCGCTCAGCCGTAGCAGTACCGGTGTGGGGGACGTGGGTGTGGCGAGGGCGGCGAGTTCGCCGAGTTCCCAGGCGTTGTCGATGTTGATCGTGACGCCGGTGCCGGCGAGCCGGGTCAGCCACCGGCGGCCCTTGGGGCCGGTGGCCTCGATATCGGTGGTGTGGAAGCCGGCTTGTCGTGCCGCGGCCAGTTCGTGGGCGGAGGCCACGTCCACCGCGAGTGCGGCGTGGTGGGCGGTGGTGAGCAGGGCTCGGGAATGATTGACCTTGTGGGCGTAGCAGATGCGATGGTGCACTCGGTGCCGTCGCAGCACCGAGTGCAACCGGTGCAGGTTGTCCAGGTACACCTGGGGGAACAGCAGGTGTAGGGGGGTGCCGGCGCAGTCGATGGCGGTGTCGAGTGCGCCGGGGTCGGCGAGGTAGGCGCGCACCAGGGGATGTATCAGTGCGGGAAGGGTGGGGGCCGGGGTCATCCGGTGGTGTCCGGGCTCGCGGGGGTGGGGTTGTAGCCGCTGTCGCGTAAGGCTTCGAAGGCGCGGTGCCGGTTGCGGGGGCTGCGGAATTCGGCGCGCACCAGTTTCGTGACGAGGTCGATGTCGTGCACCGTGATGTGCATCGATTCCAGGACCGCGCCGATCGTGCGCACACAGTGCTTGCAGTTCATGTCCGGTACCGCGAACAGGTGGTCGGCGCCGGATTCGGGTTCGGTGCCGGTGGCCGGGGTCTCGACGACGGTGACGCGGGTGGCGATGCGCGCGAACAGTTCCGCGAAGCGGTCGCTGACCTCGGGGAGCAGACTGTAGGTGCTGCCATCGATGCGATGGGGCATGGCGGCCAGGCAGGCGGGGCGGACTCCTCGGGGCAGGAGCGCGTACTGGCGGGATATGAGGTCGAGGTCGTCGTGGTATTTGGCGATGGCGTCGTCGGTGGACAGCCCTTCGCTGGTGGTGGCGCGGTGCATCACGGTGCGTGCGTCGGCGATAGTGGCGTCTTTCATGGCGCGCAGGGTGGCGATGGTGTCGGGGGTGTAGGCGACGGTGCCGTCGGGGCGGGTGTCGAAGGTGGCGGCGATCATGCCGCGGCGGTAGGTGGAGGCCTGTTGTTCCCAGTACCAGCGGGTGGCCACGGCCGCGAAGATGCCCGAATCGCGCATTCCGTAGCTGAATTCGGTGGCGGTGCGGTAGCCGGTGGTGTCGGCCAGTAGGGCGTGCTGGGTCACTGCCCGGCCGGTGGCCTCGATGCCGACGCGCAGGATGTCGATCGGATCGTGATCGGTGGTGGTGGCGGTCAGGATCGCGCGGTCGTGTGGTGCCAGGGTGGCGATGCGGTCGGCGAGGGCGGGGTCGGCGTGCAGGCTGTGCCACAGCGCGAGAACGGTTTCCCGGACCACCACCGCGACGGTCGGTCCGTAGCCGCCGGCCCGGATGTGGGCGGTGTTGGGGATGCCGTCGCTGTCGGTCCACATCACCCGGTGGGTGGCGCTGGTCACCTGCTCGGCGCGGCAGGGGCGCATGAACGATTCCAGATACAACCGTTGCGACAGGGTGAGGTGGCTGCCGGGTTCGGGGATCAGGGGGGTGCTGGTCGCGGTGATGGTGCGGGCCGGTCCGGGGGTGGCGGTGGTGAACAGGCCGGGGTGGGCCAGTTCGGTGAGGATGCGGGAGGCGGTGCGGCGGTCGTAGTCCGTGACGAGTTCGCCGGAGCCGGTATCGGAGTCGGTATCGGTTGCGGTGGGGTGGTGGTGTTCGCGGCGTGTGGTCATCGGACCTCCGTGGCGATGGTGGTGAGGCAGTCGAGGAAGCGGTCGATTTCTTCGGTCGTGGTGTAGGCGTGGGTGCTGACTCGCACCGAATCCGATTCACCGGGAGCGGGATGGGGTGTGGTGGGGACACAGTGGGCGCCGGTGCGGACGAGCAGGCCGAGTTCGGCGAGGACGAATCCGAGGTCGGTGGCGGTGATTGCGTCGAGGGTGAACGAGACGATCCCGTAGCCGGCGCCGTCGGATGCGTGGGCGGGGCCCGGGAGTATCCGTAGTCCGGGCAGGTCGCGCATGCCGTCGACGAGGCGTCGGGTGAGTATCCGGTTGTGGTCGGCGATGCGGTCGGTTCCGATGTCGCGCAGCATGCGCAGCGCGGCGCCGAGGGCGAGGATGCCGGGGAGGTTGTGGGTGCCGCCTTCCATGCGGTGGGGCATGTGGTCGGGGACGAGTGCCGAATCCTGGACGTGCACAGCGGAATTGCCGCCCGGCAGGAACGGGCCGAGTTGGTCGTGGATGCGTTCGTGGCAGAACAGCACTCCGGTGCCGGGGGAGCCGAACATCTTGTGCGCCGCGAGCACCGCGAAGTCGGCACCCAGCGCGCGTACGTCGATCGGGAGGTGGCCCGCGCTCTGCGTGCAGTCCAGGCACAGCAGTGCGCGCTCGGGAAGCAGCTCGGCCGACTGTTGTGGGGTGGACAGGGCTCCGTACACGTGGTGGAGGTGGCTGAGGGTGAGCAGGCGGGTGCGGGGCCCGATTTTTGCGGCGATGTCGGTGAGGTCGGCCTCGCCGAGCGCAGTGGTGCGGTAAGGGATCAACCGGATGTGGCGGCCGAAGTGGGCCAGGGTGTCGCGTAGCCGGAGCCACGGGTGAACGTTGGAGGCGTGGTCGCGTGGGCTGTAGAGGATTTCGTCGCCGTCGGTGAGTGCGGTGAGTCCCCAGCCGAGCGCGACGGCGTTGAGTGCGGCCGTGGCGCCGCCGGTGAACACCACCTCGTGGGCGTGTGCGCCGAGGAAGTGAGCGGTGTCGACGCGGATCTGTTCGACGGCGGTGGTGAGAGTGGTTGCCCACGAGTAGGTGCCGCGGCCGGAATTGGCGGTGTGGTGGCGGTGGTAGTCGGTGACGGCGTCGATCACCGGGAGTGGTTTCTGGGTGGTGGCGGCGCTGTCGAGATAGACGGGCCCGTCCGCGGTGAGGGCCGGGAACAGTGTGCGCAGGGCCGTGGATCCTGGTGCGGGGCCGGGGTTGTCGGCTGCGGCGCCGTCGGTGGGGGGAGGAGCCTCGGTGGCCGGTGCGTGCGGGTGGACCGGCGGGTCCGGGGCCGACTGCAACCAGGATGACCGCAACGTGTGGCTCCCTTCGGCTCGTGTGCCGTCGACCCTGTCCACGATACCCACTGGTTGGGATTTCGAACCATCCTCGCGGGCAACGTAATTCACACCGGTGGTGATCGGTGCCGGGTGGGGTGCGGTGTTCGGTCAGCTACCGGCCGGGTCGGGGCCGCCGGGGTTGCACATCGCCTGCACGGTGGCCGGGTATCCGACGGCGGGCCGCCACGGTTCCAGATTCCAGCTGGGCTTGTTCGGCGCGACCATGCGCGCCCAGATCCAATGGCAGGTGAACTGGTCGTACATGCCGGGGGTGTCGGCGGCGGGAGAGTCGGTGACCACTTCGGACCAGGCCCGGTCCGCGGCTGGGGGGAATTCGTCGGCGCGTCCGGCGTCGGTCGGGTAGATGCGCAGGCGGCGGCCGTCGCTGTCGTCGGTCCATTCGACGTGGTCGATGAGCGGACTTCCAGCGAACGGGTCGGTGCCGGGGTCGGTGGTGGGCGAGCCGGTGGGCGGCGGCGGTTGCGGTGTGGGGGTGGTGGTCTCGGGATGCGGGATGTCGGAGGGGGAGGTGACCGCCGGTGAGTCGGATACGACGGTGTCGTTGCCGCAGCCGGCGCACACGGCCGGTATCGCGCACAGTGCCACGCCCGCCGCCATCCATCGGCCGTACCGTGACAGTGGTGCCCGCAGCCTCATATCCGTCCCCCTCGGTGTCGGTTGTCGCCGCTCGCCGATTATGCTACCGCCGCGCCGGGTGTGGTCGGCGGTCGACGGGGCCGAGTTGGGCGAGTGTGAACGAGAATCGACGTACAGTAGTGCAGGTGGGCACACAGCTGACCAAGGGACAAGCCGATCGTCTGCCCGTCGACGAGATCGTTGTCACCGTAGAACACAGCGAACCGGTCGATATTTCGGCGCTGCTGTTGAATGCGGAGGGCAGAGTTCGCGACAACGCCGACCTGATCTTCTACAACCAGTCCAGCGGGCCCGGGGTGCGGTTGCTCTCCGACGGTCCGCAGTTGCGTATCGCTTCGGCTGCGCTGCCGGCCGATGTCGCGCATGTGCGGCTGGTGGTGTCACTGGCCGATCCCGAGGATCGGTTCGGCGACTCTGCGCCGCCGCGACTGGTGGTGTCCGATCCCGGTGGGCGCGTGGTGTTCGAGTACATCGTCGACGGTCTCGGTGCGGAGCCGGCGGCGATCGTGGCCGATCTGGATCGCGCCGACGGCGGCTGGCAGGTGCGTCCGCTCGGGCACGGTTTCCCGGCGGGCTTCCAGGCGCTGGTCAGTGCGCACGGGGTGGGCGTCGGTGCCGGCGCCGACGATCTGCCCTACCGTGGTCCCGCGGTGCTCGCGCCCGGTCAGGAGGTGGCGCTCGACCAGATCCGCAAGGGGGAGTTGTCGCTGGTGAAGATGGGGGTCGGGTGGGACCCGATGAAGGTGCACGGTCCGCGCGGATTGCGGCCGCTCGAGATCGATCTCGATGCGTCGGCGTTGCTGTTCGTCGGTCGGACCCTCGTCGATGTCGCGTTCTATCACCAGTTGTCGTCGCGGGACGGCGCGGTGCGTCACTCCGGGGACAACCTGACCGGTGACGGTAAGGGGGACGACGAGGTGATCACCGTGGATCTGTCGCGGCTGCCTGCCCAGGTGTCGGCGGTGGTGTTCGTGGTGACCTCGTATGCCGGGCACACGTTCGAACGTATCCACAACGGTTATTGGCGGATGATCGACGGGGCGACGTCGGCGGAACTGGCGCGCGGCAATCTGCACGGCGGTGGCCCGCACACCGGGATGGTGGTGTCGAAGGTGTATCGCGACGGCAGCACGTGGCGGGTGGCCTCCATCGGATCGCCCATTCAGGCCGGCCATCCCGTCGAAGCGGTGCCGTTGGTGGCGTCGAGTCTGTGAGCGGGCCGGTTGTTTGCCGGGCTGGTGCGCTCGGCGTGCTGTCCCTACTATGACCTCTCGCGGGACCGGCCCGGAAAAGCGGGGGCTTGTCCGGCACGATCGGTACCTGGATGGTGTCGATATCGCCTCGGCGGCAAGGACCGATGCGGCCGGCGGAGGTGTCGAGGAGAGTGGACCGTAGGGGTGAGATGACAGCACCGGCAGTGAAATGTCTTGTCTGGGAACTGGACAACACCGTGTGGGACGGTGTGGTCTGCGATTCGACCAGTGGCGGTCTGCGCACCGACGGTGTGCGGGCGTTGCACGCGCTGACGGGGCGGGGTGTGGTGCACGCGGTGGCCAGTCGAGGTGAATGGTCGTGGACGGTCGAGAAATTGGATCGGCACGGATTGCGTGAGTCGTTCGCGGTGGTCGAGGTGGGGTGGGGGCGTAAGTCGTCGGCGATCACGCGGATCGCGCAGCGGTTGCGGATCGATCTCGATGCGATCGGATACATCGATGCCGAGGCGATGGAGCGCAGCGAGGTGGCGCACGCGCTCCCGCAGGTGCGCTGTTATGCCGGTCGCCATGTGGATGTGCTCAGCGATCTGCAGGAGTTCCGGGCGCCGTGCACCGCGGTGCCGCCGCCGACCTCGCCGATGGGGTTCGCCCACATTCGCGCCAACTGACGCGGCGGCAGCCGCGAGTGGTTGCGCGGCTGCCGGCGGATCAGGATTTGCCGCCGTTGATTTCGACGATGGGCAGCACCAGCGCGGCCGGGGCCGAGGCCGGAACGGCGGGATGATGCGGTGCGACGGGGGAGATGCGGCGGTAGGGTTCGTGTTGCGGTGGGCGGGTATCGGTGTCGCCCTTGTTCGGCCACATCGCGGCTGCGCGCTCGGCTTGCGCGGTGATGGTGAGTGAGGGGTTCACGCCGAGGTTCGCCGAGACCGCCGCACCGTCGACGACACTGAGTGTCGGGTATCCGTAGACCCGATGGTAGGGGTCGATCACGCCGTGGTCGCGGTCCGCGCCGATCACTGCGCCGCCGAGGAAGTGCGCGGTCAACGGGATGTTGAACACCTCACCCCAGGTGCCGCCGGCTACGCCGCCGATCTTGTCGGCCACTCGCCGGGTGACGTCGTTGCCGGCGGGAATCCAGGTCGGGTTCGGTTCGCCGTGGCCTTGTTTCGAGGTGAGTTTGCGTCCGAACAGCCCGCGTGTGGTGTACACGGTGATGGAGTTGTCCAGGTGCTGCATGACCAGTGAGATCACGGTGCGTTCGCTCCAGTTGCGCACGCTGAGCATCCGCACCAGCGACCTGGGATGGCGTAGCACTTCGAGCAGGAAACGCAGCCAGCGTGGGATGCGTCCGCCGCCGTCGACCATCAGTGTTTGCAGCAACCCCATCGCGTTGGAGCCCTTGCCGTAGCGCACCGGTTCGATGTGGGTGTCGGGGGTGGGGTGGATGGAGGAGGTGATGGCGACACCGCGGGTGAAGTCGACTCCGGGTTGGAGTTTCGGTGTGGCGGCGCCCAGGATGGATTCGGAGTTGGTGCGGGTCAGTTCGCCCAGTCGTGGCGACAGGTCCGGCAGGATTGCCTTGTCACGCATATCGAACAGCAGTTGCTGGGTGCCGCGGGTGCCGGCGGCCAGCACCACCTGGGCGGCGGTGTAGGAGGCGGGGCGGGTGCGGATGCGGGCGCCGGTGCGGCGGGTGTCGACCTGCCAGCTGCCGTCGGGGAGCGGTCGTAGCGCGGTGACGGTGGTCAGCGGGAAGACCTGGGCGCCTGCCTGTTCGGCGAGGTACAGGTAGTTTTTCACGAGGGTGTTCTTGGCGCCGTGGCGGCAGCCGGTCATGCATTCGCCGCATTCCAGGCAGCCGGTGCGTTGCGGTCCGGCGCCGCCGAAGTAGGGGTCGTCGACGGTTTTTCCGGCTTCGCCGAAGAATACGCCGACCGGTGTCTGCACGAAGGTGTCGCCGACGCCCATATCGTCGGCGACCTGCCGGAATACCTCGTCGGCGGGGGTGATGTGCGGGTTGCGTACGACGCCGAGCATTTTGGTGGCCTGCTCGTAGTAGGGGGCCAGTTCGGTGCGCCAGTCGGTGATCTCGCGCCACTGGTTGTCGGTGAAGAACGGCTCCGGGGGCACGTACAGGGTGTTGGCGTAGTTCAGTGAGCCGCCGCCGACACCGGCGCCGCCGAGGATCAGGACGTCGCGTAGCAGGTGGATGCGTTGGATGCCGTAGCAGCCGAGCGCCGGGGCCCACAGGAATTTGCGCAGGTCCCAGCTGGTGTCGGGGAGTTCGTTGTCGGCGAAGCGTCGGCCCGCCTCGACGATCCCGACGCGGTAACCCTTTTCGACCAGGCGGAGGGCGGTGACGCTGCCGCCGAATCCGGAGCCCACGATCAGGACGTCGAAATCGGTCTCGCGCGCTGTCATAGGTTGCTCCTGGCGTGTGTGTGGCGGGTTACGGAGGTCACAGGCTACCCCCGAGTAGGTTACGTGTGTCGCGGGGTAGCTGTAAAAAAATCCGAGTGTGATCGCTGATCGCTACGATCAATGCTGCTCTCGATATGGCAGGCTGCAGCCATGGCAACACCCCGGGATCGAGCCCGCGCCCGCACCATGGACGACATCGTCCGCATCGGCCGCGACCACCTGAGTACCCACGGTGCCGCGGCGCTGTCGTTGCGCGCGGTCGCCCGCGATCTCGGCGTGGTGTCCTCGGCGGTCTACCGCTACGTGCGCAGCCGTGACGAACTGCTGACCATGCTCGTCGTCGACGGCTACACCGAGCTGGCCGACACCGTGGACGCGGCGCTGGCCGGCGCCGGCGCCTCCGCCGAGGCCCGGCTGCGGGTGCTGGCGCACGCGGTACGCGACTGGGCAGTCGCCGAGCCGGCTCGTTACGGATTGCTGTTCGGCACCCCGGTCCCCGGCTACGACGCGCCCCCGCAGGAAACCTCCGCCCCCGGCACCCGGGTGATCATCGCGTTGCTGGGCATCGTCGACACCGCGTGCCGCACCGGCGAACTCGCCGCGCCCGCGCCCGCCGCCCCGATTCCCCGGGAGCTGAGCGCCGACCTGGACCGCATCCGCGCGGAATCGGGCCTGCAGATCCCCGACTGGGCGATGGCGCGCGCGCTCACCGTGTGGTCGGGACTGTTCGGGGCGGTGAGTTTCGACGTGTTCGACATGTACGGCGCCACCACCTTCACCGATCGCGCCCAGGTCTTCGACATCCACCTCGACAATCTCGTCGCAATCCTCGGATTGCGTGGCTCGCCGGACAACTAGGCCGCCGGCAGGCATGCATTCGTGCCCGGTATCGGGCACGATGTCACAACCCCGTCCATGCATTCTCAGCTTCCCCATACCCGGGGATGAAAGACTCAACGGCGACATGAACGACGAAACCGAACCGATCCCGGTGGTGGATCCCCGCGGCGATTCCGATCCGGGGCGGCGCAGGGGGACCGGCCGCCGGCCGCAGGATCGGTCCGATCGCCCCGGTGCGATCCGGGCGGGCACACCGCCGTGGAATCGCAGTGTCGCAGTGCCTCCCGCAGCGCGCGCGGATCACCGGGTGCGCCGGGCCCGGACCACGCCACCCCCGCGCCCGGCTCGGCGTCGGGGCCTGCGCATCGCCGGGCGGACACTGGCCTCGGTGACGGCGCTGGTGATGATCGCCGGCACCGGACTGGGCTACTACACCGAAAATCGGGTCGACGCGGGTTTCACCCGGTCGGAGGTGATCAGTCAGGCCGATGCGGCGGCACTGGACGGCGATATGAACATCCTGCTGATCGGTCTGGACACCCGTAAGGACAAAGACGGCAAGGATCTGCCGAAGCACATTCTCGACCAATTACATGCCGGTGACGGCAGCGAGGGCGGCTACAACGCGAATTCGCTGATCCTGGTACATATTCCGAAGGATCTGAAGAAGGTGACCGCCTTCTCCATCCCGCGCGACGACTATGTCCGGGTCCGAGATATCCCGGGCTACGACCACGCCAAGATCAAGGAAGCCTACGGCCTGAAAAAGGCGGCGGTGGAACAGAAGCTGGAGAATCAAGGCGTCGACGACGAGGTGAAACTCGAACACCAGGGCCGCGAGGCCGGACGCAAGTCGATCGTGCAGACCGTCACCGACCTCACCGGGGTGCCGATCAACCGGTTCGCCGAGGTTTCGCTGGTCGGGTTCTACGATCTCGCCCATATTCTCGGTGGCGTCGACGTGTGCCTCAACCATGCGGTCGACGACTCGTACTATTCGGGCGCGGTGTTCCCCGCCGGTCACCAGCATCTCGACGCCGCCGCTGCCCTGTCGTTCGTGCGCCAGCGACACGGACTCGACAACGGCGACCTCGACCGCACCCATCGGCAACAGGCGTTTCTCACCTCGGTCGCCAAACAGCTCAAGGACTCGGGAACTCTCACCGACTTCGGCAAACTGCAGCAACTGGTTTCGGCCGCTCAGCACGACGTCGTGCTCTCGCAGGGCTGGAACCTGCTCGATTTCGCTCAGACGCTGGGCAGTGCCGGATCGCTTCCCATCGAATTCCGGACCCTGCCGGTGCGGGCCTACGACACCGTGGACGGGCAAGCGGTCAACGTCATCGATCCGGCTGCCATCAAGAAGACCGTGCGCACCGCATTCGGGATGCCCGATCCGGAAATGAGCTCACCGCAGACACCGCCGACCAGCACAGTCGACGTCGTCAACGCCGGTAGCGAGTCGGGGATGGCGGCGCAGGTGTCGAATGCGCTGACCGGCAAGGGGTTCACGCAGGGCGAGATCGGCAACGCCACCTACAGTGACGGGTCGGCCTCGGTGGTCTACTACGGTGCCGGTGGGCAGACCGACGCCACCCAGGCCGCCGACATGCTGGGCGGCCTGCCGACCGCGGCCTCGGATTCCCTGGAATCCGGGCATGTGAAAGTGGTTCTCGGCAGCGACTTCTACCCACCCGCCGGCATCGACACCGACGACACCGCGGGGTCGACCACCGAGTCGGGCCTCGGGGAAACACACGTCGACCCGACTACCGGCGAGACGATCACCGGTGCGACCAGCGCCGGCGGTGACGCGGTGTCGGCCACGACCGGCGCCGACGGCCGGCCCGATGCGGGGAAACCGGTGACCACCAGCATCGGAGCCGATATCCCCTGCGTGAACTGAGCTGTGCGCAGGCCCGTCTACGATGCTCCGGTGACCGGATACGACGACGCATTCGACCATCTCGACACTTCCCGGCTGCCCGACCGGCAGCGACGCATTCTCACTGTGATCCGGGACGCGGTGCGCCGCAACGGTTATGCGCCCCCCAATCGGGAGATCGCGGCCGCGGTCGGACTGAAATCGGGTTCCTCGGTGTCCAAGCATCTCAAAGACCTCGAGGAGCGAGGTTTTCTGCGTCGCGGCACCACGTTGTCACGCCCCATCGATGTGCGCTTGTTCCTCGAATCGGGCGACACCGCTCGTGAGGCGGAGAATTCGGTGACCGTTCCGGTGGTGGGCGATATCGCTGCCGGGACCCCCATCCTCGCCGAGGAACACACCGACGAGCAGATGACACTGTCGCGCGAACTCGTGGGCCGCGGCACCGTGTTCGGTTTGCGGGTGCGCGGCGACTCGATGGTCGACGCGGCGATCTGCGACGGTGATCTGGTGGTCGTCCGGCAACAGTACGAGGCGCACTCCGGTGACATCGTTGCCGCCATGATCGACGAGGAAGCCACGGTGAAGGTGTATCGCCGCCGGAACGGCCACATCTACCTCGAACCGCGTAATCCGGACTACCCGGTGATCGACGGTGACCGTGCGGTGGTGCTCGGAAAGGTCGTCTCGGTCGTACGCCGAATGTGACACCGTCTGCGTTGTAGCTGCTCGACGCGCCGACGGACCGATCGCCAAAAGGTTGCCGCTGAATTAGTCTGCCCAGTCAGGGGGTCGCGCAAGAGGCGGACGAGCTTCGGAGGTGCACGTGTCGGACAAGGATCGAGCGGGCAGAGGTGCGGCGAGACAGCGGGTGCGGGCACGCATCCGCTGCGCGGCGGTCGTCACGGCCGTCGCCCTGGCAGGCGTGTCGGCGGCCACCGCGGCCGGGCCGGCGTCCGCGGCCACCGACCCACTGATCGGCTCCGGCGCCCCACTGGCCCGGTCCACGGCCCCGGACGGATCGAAGATCGTCGATTTCTCCGTCGTCGACGATCGCAACGTCACCATGCAGGTGTACTCGGCGGCCATGGACAAACCGATCACGGTGAACGTGCAGCGCCCGCACGACACCTCCGTCGCGCGCCCGGTGCTGTACCTGCTCAACGGCGCCGGTGGTGGTGAGGATGCGGCCACCTGGGACAACAAGGCACCCGATGCGCTGAAATTCCTTGCCGACAAGGATGTCAACGTCGTGCAACCCATCGGCGGCGCGTGGAGCTACTACACCGATTGGCGTGCCCCCGATCCGGTGCTCGGGGTCAACAAGTGGAAGACGTTCTTCACCGAGGAACTGCCGCCGCTCGTGGACAGTGCACTCGGGGCCAACGGTCTCAACGCGATCGCCGGGTTGTCGACCTCGGGTACCTCGGTGCTGCAGCTGCCGATCGCTGCGCCCGGGTTGTACAAGTCGGTGGCCGCCTACAGCGGATGCGCACAGATCAGCGACCCCACCGGGTACACCTTCGTCAACCTGGCGGTCAACGTGTGGGGTGGCGGCGACACCATGAACATGTACGGGCCGCAGAACGATCCGATGTGGGCGGCCAACGACCCCTACGTGCACGCCGACCAGTTGCGCGGGCTCGATCTGTTCATCTCCAGCGGTTCCGGGTTGCCGGGGCAGTGGGACACCCTCGACGGTCCGTATGCGCTGCCGGGCGTGTACGGGCTGGGTAACCAGGTGCTCGTCGGTGGCGTGATCGAGGCGGCGGTGAACTATTGCAGCCACAATCTGAAGGCCAAACTCGACGGTCTCGGCATCCCCGCGACCTACGACTTCCCGCCGACCGGAACCCACTCGTGGGGTTACTGGCACGACGCGCTGATCCAGTCGTGGCCGGTGCTGGCGCGAGGACTGGAACTGCCGGCGTAAAGGACCACGCAGCCGGGGCCCGCATCATTTCGGTGATGCGGGCCCCGGCTGCGTGGCGGTCGAGGTCGGCCGAACCGGATCAGTACCGGCCGAACAGCACTGCAGCGTTGTGCCCGCCGAATCCGAACGAGTTGTTCATCGCGAATTCGATATCGGTGCGGCGGGGTTTGTCCCGCACGATGTCCAGGTCGACCTCGGGATCCTGATTATCGAGGTTCAGGGTGGGTGCGATGACCTGATCGCGCAGTGTCAGTACCGAAATCGCTGCCTCGAGCGCACCCACTGCGCCCACCGAATGTCCCAGTGCCGACTTGGGCGCATACACCGAGGGGTGGGTGCCGATCGCGGCGGCGACGCCCTTGGCCTCGGCCAGATCACCGATCGAGGTGCCGGTGGCGTGGGCGTTGACGTGGTCGACATCGGCGGCGGTGACGCCCGCGGTTTCGATGGCGCGCCGCATCGCTCGCGCGCAGCCCAGGCCCTCCGGATCCGGGGCCACCATGTGATAGCCGTCGGCGGTCAGTCCGGCGCCGAGCAGGCGGGCCAGTGGTTTCGCGCCGCGTGCGAGTGCGTGTTCCTCCGATTCCAGCACCAGCAGCGCTGCCGCTTCGCCGAAGACGAAGCCGTCACGGTCGCGGTCGAACGGGCGCGAGGCGCGTTCGGGTTCGTCGACCCGGGAACTCAATGCCCGCGCCATGGTGAAACCCGCGATCGCCATCGGGTTGATGTACCCTTCGACGCCGCCGGCGACGACCATGTCCGCTTCGCCCAGCACGATGGAGCGCCAGGCGTGCACCAGGGCCTCGTTACCGGATGCGCAGGCCGACACCGGGGTCACCAGGCTTGCGCGCGCACCGATTTCCAGCCCCACCACGCCCGAGACGCCGTTGGGCATGCTCATCGGGACCGCGAACGGGGAGACCTTGCGGTAGCCGTGTTCGCGCATCGCGTCGTTGGCGGCGACGATGGTGTCGGCGCCGCCGAGGCCGGTGCCGATGCAGACACCGAGCCGATCGGGGTCCACCTCGGGTGTACCGGCGGTGTCCCACAGTCGTTTACCCATCGCATACGACATCTGCTGGACGTAGCACATGCGGCGTTTGCGGACCCGGTCCAGGTCGTCGGTGGGGTCGTGAACCAGCTTGCCGCCGATGGCGTTCGGTAGTTCGTGGCTGGTGATGTCCTCGTCGGTGAGGACTTTGATTCCGCTGGCCCCCGACAGCAGGGCCTGCCAGGTGCTCTCGGTGTCGGCACCCAGCGAACTGGTGATTTCCATGGCGGTGACAACGACCTCACGGAACCCTCCGCTGCGGGTGCTGTAACTGGTGTCGAGCGTGTGCACGTTCGTCGAATCCTCACTGTCGGTCCCACAAATTTCCCCAGACACGAACCCGGCGACGTCGGCGAACCATCCTTGTGTGGCGGCCGATGCGCCGCGGGACAGCCTAGTGGCCGGGGCCGTTCCCGGCCCGGCAAATGGGAATGCCGAAAATTTGCCAGCGGGGTACCGTTGATATCTCACGGAGGTGGCGCCGCAGGGCGGTGCGACCGTCGGGACGGGCTAGGGAAGGGCGTGCCCGAGATGGATATCAACGCTGTTCACTTGGTTGTTACCGCCCAATGGGACGATGTGGCGCCCCAGGCGCCGCCGGGTGCGGGGGTTGCGTCGGTGATCATCTCGAACCTCATCTGGTTGCATTTGCTGGCGACCGCGGTTGCGGTCGGATGCTGGATTCGCGTGGCGGGTCGTCGCGGTCTGGCGCGTGCCACGGTGTCGCGCGTGGCGGTCGGTGTGGTGATCATCGGATTGGCGACCGCGGGGGCGGGGGAGGTTCTGGGTGCCGCCATGCACTGAGAGGGTCTGCACGTGCGTGTCGGCGGTTCGATCACCACCCCCATCTAGACGTAACCGTAGATAACACGTACCCTTCGGGTATTCGGACGGTGCGGTCCGGACACGAACGCGGATACTCGGACGGAACGGATAACCTCAATGGCGCGGCATGTCGACGTATTGATCATCGGTGCGGGACTGTCCGGAATCGGGATGGCCTGTCATCTCGGCCGGGAGAACACCGGACGCAGCTACGCAATCCTGGAACGACGCACCGCCATCGGCGGGACCTGGGACCTGTTCCGCTATCCCGGTGTCCGCTCGGACTCGGACATGCTCACCTTCGGCTACGGCTTCCGCCCCTGGAACGGGACCAAGGTCCTCGCCGACGGCCCGCATATCCGGCAATACATCGCCGACACCGCTGCCGAATACGACGTCACCCGCCACATCCGCTTCGGCCGCAAAGTCGTGAAGGCCGCCTGGTCGAGCGCCGAGCAGTTGTGGACCACCGAAGCATTCGACGAGCAGAGCGGCGAGACCGAGATCTACACCAGCTCCTTCCTGGTCGGCGCCACCGGCTACTACAACTACGACACCGGCTACCGCCCCGATTTCCCCGGCGAGCAGAACTTCCGGGGCCGGATCGTGCACCCTCAGCACTGGCCCACCGACCTCGATTACCACGGCAAACAGGTCGTGGTCATCGGCAGCGGCGCCACCGCCATCACCCTGGTGCCCGCGATGAGCACCGACGCCGCGCATGTCACCATGCTGCAACGCTCGCCCACCTATATCGCGCCGCTACCCGCCGAAGATCCGGTCGCGGTCGGCCTGAAGAAGGCGAAACTACCGGCCGCGCTGGCCTACAAGACCGGCCGCGCCCGCAATATCGCGCTGCAGCGGGCCAGCTTCGCGCTCTCCCGCAGCAACCCCGCCCTCTCCCGCAAACTGCTGCTGCAGGCCGTACGGGTCGCGGTCGGACCCGACGTCGACATGCGCCACTTCAGTCCCACCTACAACCCGTGGGATCAACGGCTGTGCATCGTCCCCAACGGGGACCTGTTCCGGGTGCTGCGCAAGGGGAGCGCCTCCATCGTCACCGACCGCATCGACACCTTCACCGAGACCGGCATCCGGCTGCAGTCCGGCGCGGAACTACCCGCCGACATCGTGGTCAGCGCGACCGGCCTCGACATTCAGATGCTCGGCGGCGCCGCCCTCGAGATCGACGGGGAATCGGTGGCGACCAGGGACCTGGTGGCCTACAAGGGCGTGCTGATGAGCGGATTGCCCAACGCCATGATGATCATCGGCTACACCAACGCCTCGTGGACACTCAAAGCAGATCTGGCCGCCGAATACTTCTGCCGACTGCTCAACCACATGCGCGACCGCAAGTACTCCACGTTCGTCGCGGTCGCCGAGGACGCCGACCGGGCGCCGGAATCGATGATGGGCGGCGCACTGAGCTCCGGCTACATCGCGCGCGGTGACGCCGTGATGCCACGTCAGGGCCGCCGCGGACCGTGGCAGATGATCAACAACTACTACCGCGACCGCGCGCTGCTGCGTAAAGCCGCGCTCGAAGACGGGGTACTGCGCTTCGGGAAGCGGCCCGCTCACGCCCGGGCCACACCCGGTGCGGCGGTCGAATCGCGCTCGGCCTGACCGGAACCCGGTGGTCTCGTCCCGTCGTGTATCGACGCGACTTGCGCGTTCCTCGACGCCACCTGCCGGTCAGTGCGGCACGGTCACCGGATCGGTACAGGTGGCCGGGATATCGACCAGTGAACAGGCGGCCGGGTCGCGCACGGGCCGGTAGTCGGCGGGGACACCTCCGCCGGTGGCGAGTTCCCGGTAGGCGTCCACGGCATCGGTGGGTCGGCGCGTCAGGGCCGGATCGGTGAGCACATCCACGGTGTACATGCCGAAACGCGGCCGATAGCTGCCCCACTCGTAATTGTCGGTGATCGACCAGTAGTTGTAGCCCATCACGTTCATCCCGTCGGCGCGAGCACGTTGAATCCAGTATGCGGTGTCGCGCAGATCCTGTGCGCGGGTGTAGCCGTCGGGGCGCGGCGCACCGTTGTCGGTGGGCATCCCGTTCTCCACCACATACAGTGGCTTGTCCGGGAAGCGCTGCGAATAGTAGTGCAACGCATAGTAGATGCCCTCGGGTTGCAGCGGCATCCGCCACAACCGGTCGATATCGGCCGGAGACAGCCGCGGCAGGTCGGCCGGGGTGAAACCGTAGTAGTAGTCGATGCCGACGAAGTCGAGTTTCGTTCCGATCGCATCGATCATGGCCCCGTTCACCACGGGTTCGGCGGTACCGACGATATAGGGCACATTGCTGGTCACCAGCGCGCCGGGCTGTATCCGGTGGATGTCGTCGTAGATCGCGTGGTGGGCCTGGATCAACCGCTGCTGCATGACCGGGATGTCGGTCGGCGACAAGCCGCCGTTGGTCGTTTCGTTCATGATGTAGGCCGCAGGTTCGTTGAACGTGACCCAGATCGGATTGCGGTCGGCGTAACGCTGCACCACGGTGCGTGCGTTGGCCAGCCAGTCCTCGACCATCTGTGGATGGGCCCAGCCGCCGCGTTCGGCGGCCCACCCGGGATAAACCCAATGGTCGAGGGTGAGCATCGGACGCAGGCCGTGCTCGGCCATCGCGTCGAGCACACTGTCGTAGAACGCGAAACCGGCCGAGTCCCATTCACCCGGGCGCGGTTGCACCCGGGCCCATTCGATACTGATGCGGTACACGCCGGCACCCAGTCCGGCCGCCAGCGCGATATCGGAGCGGTAGCGGGTGAAGAAGTCGACCGCATCGCCATAGCGATCGTAATCCGGATTGTTCGCCACGTAACGCAGCCAATTGCTGTCGGGCGCATGGCCTTCGCACTGGAACCCGGCGCTGGCCACACCCCACAGGAAATCGGGTCCCAGATTCGGAACCGTCGCCGGGGGAGCCGGGCGAGCCTGCGCGTACTGCGCCGGACCGGCCAGCGCGGCAGCCGTTCCGGCGGCGAGCAGACCGATGACCTGGCGGCGGTTGACGGTACGCATGGAACTCCTCGGCAACTGGTCGGGCGCAGGCGGCGCCGTCATTGTGCCGCGTGCCACGTGCGGTGTCAGGGTATTCGGGAGTTTCGAACCGCGGTTCGCGTCCGGCGCACCGGGAATGATCACGGTGTGCGGGGGTGTCTGCGGCCTATCCCGTCGAGTACGAGGTCGAGCATCCGGTCGAATTCCGTTGCCGATCCGCGCTCGGCGACCATCCGCGGGGTCAGTGCCGACATCGTCGGATACCGGTCGGGATCGAGTTCGGGTTCGCTTGCGGTACCGGAGGTGTCGGAGGCGAACAGCGCCAGCAGGTAACCGTTGAGGAAACCGAACAGAACCATGGGCGTGTCGGCGACGACGTCGTCGGGTAGTCCTGCTGCTCGCATCGCACCGGTCAGCTGTTCCAGTGCGTCCAGGGCCGCCGGCGAATTCTGGGGCCGGGTGGCCAGCAGTTGGATCACCTGCGGATGGCGCGCCACGGTCGCGCGATAGCTGTGCGCGGTGCGGCGTGCGATCACCGTCCAGTCGTCGGCCGGCACCGCCTCGGGTGCCACTTCGGCGAGGACGGCCTCCGATACCGCATCCAGCAGCGCCGCTTTGCCGTTGACATGGTTGTAGATCGACATCGGATCGACTCCGAGATAGTCGGCCAGTCGTCGCACCCCGAATCGTGCCAGGCCGTCGCGGTCGACCAGCGCGAGCGCCGCCGCCGCGATCCGGTCGCGGCTCAGACCAGCCGATACACCCTGCGCTCGCCCGGTCACGGGTGCTCCCTTCCTTGTCGAACCTACGCCGTAGGGTATACCGTCGAAACAAACCTACGCCGTAGGTTTGAAGTCTTGCCGACATCACCGAAGAGGGACGATCAGCATGAACCGCCGGAGATTTCTGCACGCTGCCGCAACAGTCTCGACCGGTGTCGCCGCGGCCACCGCCGGATGCGCATCCGGAGACAGCAACCACCCCCCACCGATCGTCGCCACGACGGCCGGGCGCGTCCGTGGCACGACAACCGTCGACGGATACGCGTTCAAGGGAATCCCGTATGCCGCACCACCACACGGCACAGGCCGCTACCTGCCGCCGCGCCCGGTCACCCCCTGGCAGGGGGTGCGCGACACGGTCACCGACGGGCCCACCCCGCCCCAGCCGGCCACACCACCTCCACTGGAGTTCTTCGCGCCCCCCATCCCCGGCGCGGAGTACCTCAACCTCAACATCTGGACCCCGGACCCGGGCCGGTCGCGCCTGCCGGTACTGGTGTGGATCTACGGCGGTGGATTCGACACCGGCACCGTCGGCCTCTACGACGGCAGCGCATTCGCCCGCGACGGGGTGGTTTTCGTGGCGATCAACTACCGGCTCGGCGCCGAGGGATACCTGTATCTCGGTGACGGCGTCGCCAATGTCGCGCTACTCGACCAGATCGCCGCCCTGCACTGGGTGCACGACAACATCGCCGCCTTCGGCGGCGACCCGGACAATGTCACGATCGCCGGACAATCCGCGGGCGCGATGGCGGTCGGCACCTTGATGACGATGCCACGGGCCGCCGGCCTGTTTCGGCGCGCGATCATGGAAAGCGGTGCGGGCAACCTGTGTTACTCCGCGGACACCGCACACGAGATCGGCACTCGCCTCGCCGGGAAACTCGCGGTGGCACCGACCCGCGACGCTGTCGCCGGCGCCGGAGTCGACCGGATACTCGCCGCCCAGCTCGCGGTGATGGACGACCTCGCCCGACAACCGGACCCACAGCGCTGGGGCGGCGAACCGGGCTGCCGGGTCAACATGTGGCGCCCGACCCTCGACGCGGCCACGCTGCCCGCGAGACCGATCGACGCCGCACGTGCCGGCGCGGGCGCCGACGTGGACGTGCTGCTCGGCCACAACGGTGAAGAGGGCAGGCTGTCACTGGTGCCGTTCCGCAGCCTCGACTCGGTCACCCACGACGAACTGACCACCGCCATGCGCCTGTACCGGCTGCCGGTCGACCGGGCGGTACCGGCCTACCGCGCGGCATACCCGGGCACCGGGGCGGGCGAGCTACTGGCGATCCTGCAGGGCGACTGGATGTACACGATCCCCGGCCTGCGTTCGGCCGATACCCGCTCCGGGATGCGCGCATCCACCTACGCCTACGAATTCGCGTGGCGCTCCCCGCAGTTCGACGGCCGGCTCGGTTCCTGCCATTTCCTCGAGGTGCCCTTCGTCTTCGACCAACTCCACGACGAGCGCATGCAGTGGATCACCGGCCCCAATCCACCACAACACCTGGCCGACCTCGTCCACCGCACCTGGGTGCAGTTCATCGGCACCGGCCGAGTCGACTGGCCGCGCTACGACACGGCCCGCCGCGCGACGATGCGATTCGACATCGAATCCGCGGCCGTCCACGACCCCTACCCGACTCGGAAGATATGGGAGGGGGTCGACCTGTACTGAGACGAGCAGCGGGATCGGTGGGCCCGGGACTACTGCCGGCGGACAAGGCCGTCGGTCACCGATCGCGTTCGTCGCTGTCGTCGGCGACCGCCTTGGTGACCAGTTCGAAATCGGTGTCGTGGCGTTCGGTGCCCGCGGTCACCGCGCCGGTCACCAGTTCGACCCCTCGATCCTCACGGACGATGATCGGGTCGGTGCGCACATCGCGGTAGAGCGACACACACAGCAACCCCATCACCACCGCGAACGGCAGCGACACCACCGTGGTGAGAGCCTGCAGGCCGTTCAACGCGCCACTGAGGTCACCGGCATCGGCGATGATCAACATGATCGCCGCGACCGCACCCGTCGCCGCACCCCAGAACGCCACGGTGAACTTCGACGGTTCCAGCCTGCCGCGTTCGGACAGTGTCCCCATCACGATCGATGCCGCGTCCGCACCGGAGACGAAGAAGATCGCCACCAGCACCATCACCAGCGCGGCGGTGACCGACGCGATCGGGTAGTGGTCGAGTAGATGGAACAGCGCGAAATTCGAATCGACCGAGCCGTCGGCTTCGGTGAGGTCCTTGGTCTCACGCTGCTGGAAGATCGCCGCGCCACCGAAGACCACGAACCACACCAGGCTCACCGCGCTGGGCACCACCAGCACGCCGGTGACGAACTGGCGGATCGTGCGGCCCCGGCTGATGCGGGCGATGAACATGCCGACGAACGGGGTCCACGAAATCCACCACGCCCAATAGAAGATCGTCCACTGCGACAACCACGTCTTCATCTCCGCGCTGCCGTCGGCGTTCGTACGCGAAGCCATCCGGGCAAGATCGTCGACGTATTCACCGAGTGCGTTCGGCAGCAGATTCAACATGAACAGGGTGGGGCCGGCGATGAAGACGAACAATGCGATCACCAGCGCCAGCACCATATTGATATTGGACAGCCACTGGATTCCGCGTTCCACGCCCGACACCGCCGACACGATGAACGCGATGGTGAGTGCGGTAATGATCACCACCAGACCGACCTTGCCGACCGCATCCACCCAGCCGTTGAATTCCAGGCCCGCCGCGATCTGCAGTGCGCCCAGCCCCAGTGATGCGGCCGAACCGAACAGCGTCGCGAAGATCGCCATCATATCGATGAGGCGGCCACCGAAACCGTTGGCGCGGCGCCCCAGGATCGGCCGGAACATCGCGGAAATCAGCTGCGGGCGGCCCTTGCGGAAGGTGCCGTAGGCGATGGCCAGACCCACCACCGCGTAGATCGCCCACGGGTGCAGCGTCCAATGAAACAGGGTGGTCGCCATCGCCACGCCGGTGGCCTCCGACGACTGCGGCGCCACTGTGCCCGGCGGTGGGTTCACGAAGTGGGTGAGCGGCTCGGCCACACCCCAGAACATCAAGCCGATCCCCATACCGGCGCTGAACATCATCGCGATCCATGACACGGTGCGGAATTCGGGTTTTTCATCGTCGGCGCCGAGCGGGATCTTGCCGTATCGGCTGACTGCCAGCCACAACGAGAACACCACGAACGCCGACGCGATCAACACGAACAGCCAGCCGGTGTTGGTGATCACCCAGGACTGGGCATCGGCCGACGCCGAAGCCAGGCTCGCCTGGTCGGCGATACCCCAGGCCACGAAGCCGAGCGCGGCCGCGGCGGTGACACCGAACACCACTCGGTCGAGGCCGGTCTCGCGGCGGCCCGACGACTTCGGTCCCGGTCTCGCAGCGTCGTCCGCGGGCTGGTGTTCGTCCGGTTGCTCGGCGATCCGATCGGGTTCGGTCGACATGGATCCGTCCTTCCTGATCGTGCGCGCCACCGCGAATCCGTCTGCGATACCTGTGGCGGCAACCGTACAGCGCCACAGTCGCGCTTTCTCGACATATCGGTCGTGTGGATGTCGTTCGCGTCGCCGGCGGCCGCGACGTGGACGACATCCACAGCACCGGTGCTCGGCCCGTATTGCCAGGCGGCGGCGGGTACTACGGTGTTCGGAAGCCGCCGATAGTCTGCTCGAGCAGTTCGGCCAGCCGCAGCGTGGTTCGGTCGCCGTACATCGGGCCGATGAGCTGCACTCCCACCGGAAGCCCCTCGGGGGAGCGGCACGCCGGTACGGCGGTGGCGGGGAGACCGGGCATGGTCGCCACACCGGCCCATACCAGCTGGTCGAAGTAGGGGTAGGCGACGCCGTCGATATCAACGCGGCGCTTTTCCAGATCTCCCTCGTGGTTGTGCGGGTACGCGGCGGTGGGCGTGATGGGGCACACCACGGCATCGAACTCGGCGAACAGTTGTCGCCAGCTTCGGCGGTGGAGTTCGCGACGATTGTTCACCTCCACCCAGTCGCGGTGGCTGAGGACTATGCCGCGCAGCCGCGCCGCAGCCAGACTCCGGTCGTCCGCACCCAGGGCGGCGGCGCTGGCCCGGAGTTGCTCGTACACGTCGACGGGAAGACCTGCGGCCGCATTCGACAGCATCAGCTGCATGTAGAGTGTCGCCGCTTCGGTGAGGTCGGGCAGCAGCGCGCTGTGTCGTTCGACGCGTGCCCCCGCATCGGCGAGTGCCTCGGCCACCCGGTTCACGCCCGTTCGCACTGCCGATCCGGTCGCAATGAGTGGATGCTCTTCGATGATCAGGACCCGGAAGTCCGACAGCTGCTCGTGGCGCGGGGGTGGCAGCGCGATGTCGTAGGCGGCGCCGTGGGTCAGCGGGTCCGGTCCGGCCATGACGTCGAGCAGCAGCGAGAGGTCGCGGGCGGTGCGCGCCATCGGACCGGCGACGGCGAGGTCGAGATCGACCGGCAACGCCGGTGCGGGCGGTGCGACCATGCCGCGGGTCGGTACCAGGCCGAGTGACGGTTTGTGGGCGTAGATCCCACAGAAATGTGCGGGAGTGCGCAACGAACCGGCGAGGTCGGAGCCGATGGACAGTGCGCCGAATCCTGATGCCAGGGCTGCCGCCGACCCACCGGAGGACCCGCCCGAGGTGCGGCTGTGATCCCACGGATTGTTGGTGGTGCCGTAGATGTCGTTGAAGCTCTGGATGTCTCGCAGCATCACCGGCACGTTGGTCTTGCCGAGCAGCACCGCACCGGCGTCCTTCAGCCGCGACACCTGCAGCGCGTCCTCGGTTGGTATGTAATTCGAGTATTGCGACATACCCCAGGTCGTGGGCAGCCCGGCAATGTCGTAGGACTCCTTGACCGTCACCGGGATCCCGAGCAGCGGCCGGTCCTCGCCGCGGGCGCGTGCCTGGTCGGCGCGGTGGGCGGCGGCCCGGGCACTGTCGAAGGTCGCGACGCAGATCGCGTTGATCGATGTGTCGTCGCGCTCGATAGCGGCGATCGCTGCGTCGGTCAGTTCCACCGAGGTGACGTCACCGGCGCGCAATGCGGCCGAAAGCTCTTCGGCCGATCGGAAATTCCACTCCATGAATTCGACGGTATCCGTCCGCCGTCGGGGGCATAAAACGCCAATTCGCGCAATCGGACAACCGGTTCAGGGCACCGTGCGATGCGCAATGACGCATTTGTTCGGTCATGGTGCGGATTGCAGCTGTGGGTCGGTTGAACTCTCTCGTGAAGTCATGAAACACCGTTCTGCGCAACGGGATGGATATCACAGCGGCTGCCAACTTCGCTCGGCCCGCCACCGGTTCGGCGTGGGATGGCAGTGCTGAGGTCCGTGTCGGCGCGGAAAACCAGCAGGTATTTCGGGAAACAGAGACCTACCGGGCGGGAGAATGGGATTGTTTCCACTGAATACCGGTGACGGAACAGTAATTTCGGGCATGCTGTGACACCTGCCGGGCGACATTGCGAGAGCGCGTAGGGGCGTTCCCCGGCCGTGTGTGCTCGACGAACTTCATGGATTCCTGTGTGGCGGAAGAGTGATGAAAGTCCATTCAGCGGAGCCGGCGGAGTTCCCACTGGGCGGTGTCGCATTGACCGTGGTGGTTGTTGCCGGCTGCGAGGACGGTGCCGTCGCTGTGCAGCCCGAGGGTATGCGTGGATCCGGCGGCGACCGAGACCATGTCGCGCCAGGATGCGACATCGCACTGTCCGTGGGTGTTGTCTCCGGCGGCGAGTACTCGGCCTCGGGTATCGACGGCGACCGTGTGGTAGCTCCCCGCGGATACTCCGGCCACCTCACGCCAGCCGGACACCCTGGTGGCGCCGCACGATATGTCTCCGGTGGCGAGTACCCGTCCGTCCTCGGTGACGGCGACGGTATGCAGACAACCCGCCGCAATCGAGCGCACGTTGCGCCATTCGGTGACCCTGCACTGTCCCCTGCGGTCGATTCCGACAGCGGTGACGGTGCCGTCGGCACGAAGGCCGACCGAGCACCAATCTCCGGCGGCGACGGCGACGATGTCGCGCCACGCGTCGACCTCGCACGCACCCTCCTGTATCCGGCCGGTCGCGCACACGGTGCCGTTCGCCAGGACCGCCAGGGTGCGCCGCCAGCCTGCGGCGATATTCACGACGCTCGTCCAGTCGGTGACATCGCACTGTCGGTCACCGTTCCAGCCGGCCCCGACGACGGTGCCGTCGGCGCGTAGGCCCACCGTGTGGGAGCGGCCGGTATTGGAGGCGGTGTGCACATTTCCCGCAGCGACGGCCACGATGTCGTGCCAGGTGCCGACACCGCACTCCGGTGCTCGGGGAATGCCCGCCGTCACGACCGACCCATCGGAACGCACGCCTACGGAATGGCGGCGCCCAGCGGCCAGCGCCGACCGAGCACGGGCCGATCGTGCCGGTGACGCAGCCGTCTCAGGCATGGCAGCGAGTTCCTCGTAGACGCTCGTCGAGTTCGACCATCACCGGAGCAACATCCCGACGGCGGTGACTCACCGGCGGGTAGCGCAGTAACACTCGGATCACCCGAGGGGTGACGTGCATGAGGACACCTGTGACGGCGTCCGCATGCGTCAGGGGCTCTACCGCTCGATGTCGTAGTGCGAGGACACAATAGGCGGGCCCCCGCAGAATGTGTCCTGCCTGCTCGGCGTCTGCGAGCGGGTGCAGATATGCGGAGGCTGCAGCGTCGCCGGCGGCCATCGCCGCATACCTTGCCGGCGGTTCGGCGTCTTTCGCAGCTCGGTGCGCGGCGAGCGCGGTGACGCGCTGCTCCTTGGTCCGGGGCCCTCCGCTCACGAATGCCTGTGCAGCGTTCACCGCGGCCCGCGGTCGTGCATCGGTGGGGTGCGCCTGTTCGAAGAGCCCGATGACCTGCTCGACGCATGCAACGTTGAAGGCGGTGACCGCTCTGAGCTCGTCCGAGGTCAGGACGAAGTCCGGCGTGCGCGGTCGGCGGGGATTCTCGGCTGTGCTCGGTGACATGCCTTGTTATCGTAACTGTGAATCACCGGTGGAAGGTTCGAGGTGAAATGCCCAAGAGAATGTGGTCCGACCTTCAAAACCGGGTGCGATGAGACCGGTCGACCTGGCTCGGGCGGCAGGCATGTCTCAGCAGGCGGTGCGTAACTACGAGGCCCAGGGCATCATCTACCCGGCTGCCCGCACCGAACACGGCTATCGCGTCTATGAGCAGCGTCATCTCGACGCGCTGCTCGCCTTCGTCGCGCTGTCCGGAGCGGTCGGTCACGCCACCGGAGTCTCGATCATGACGGCCCTCGTCGGCGGCCGCACCGACGATGCGCTCGAAGCCCTCGACCGTGCACACGCGCAGATCGTGACGGACCGGGAAACCCTCCGACAGCTCGACGGTGTACTGCGCGCCGCCTCCCGCTTCCCGCGTAGTCCGCAGCCGGCACACGCCACCCTGACGGTCGGTGAGCTTGCGCGTCACATCGGCGTCACCGCAGCCACCCTCAGGAGCTGGGAACGAGCCGGCGCACTACGACCTCGTCGGCATCACACCGGACATCGTGTGTACACGCCGAGAGACGTTCAGGATGCTCGTCTCGTCTATCTGCTGCGCCGCGGCCACTTCCCGCTGCCTCGCATCGCGCAGGCGATCTCCCGCATCCACCGCGACGGGGCGGCGGGTACGGCGCTGCACCAGGTCCAAGAGTGGCGACAACGCCTGAACGAGCAGTCCATGACGCTTTTGAAAGCCTCCGCTCGGCTCGCGAAACTGTGTCCGGGATAGGACGATCCGAGCCGTCACCCGCCGGGCCGGCCCAGTAGCCGTACCGTCCCGGACCTCGTCGGCCGACGTCCCCGGCTGTCAGCTGAGTCGGGTGTGGTCCCGAACTCGCCGAGCATGGTGCCCATGTGGGTCGTGAAGGCTCGGTCGGAGTGCGTGGCGGAGGAGACCACGATGTGGTCGATTCCAGCCGCGGCCGCGGCGTCGACGAGTGTCTTTCCGTGGCGGACCTCGACGGTGGTGTCGGTGTCGAAAGGTGTCGCGACCGCGAACAGCGAGGCGCCGGCTATGAACCGTTCAGAGACCGAGTTTGGTTACCGCGTTGTCCTCCAACGGGTTCGCGGTGCGGATGTAGCCGTGCACAGTGCGCGGGTTGGACCACCGGCCCTGCCGCATGATCTCGCGGTCGCTGGCTCCGCCGAGGGCCGCCTGGGTCGCGAAGCCGGCGCGTAGTGAATGGCCGGAGAACAACGCCGGATCCAGACCCGCACGTGCGGCATAGCGCTTCACCAGTTCGGCGACCGCACGCCCGGAGATGGGATCGATCCCGATACCGCCGTGGCGGGTGACCGGAGGAAACAGCGCGGCATCCGAGGAGACCCGCGTCGCACCGGTGAATCCGTGGCAGCGGTGAATGCCGGGCGTGGTGTCGGGTGTCAGCGAACGGAGGGCGGTGCTGCCGCCGTCGGTGTGAATGTCACGCAACATGATCCAGTCCGCGAACGCGCACACCGGACAGGTCGCCGGGTGCACGCCACGCGGTAGTGCCACCGATTGTCCACCGGCACCGGTCGGATCGGTTTTGGTGGCCGGCAGCCGCACCAGCAGCACCGGCTCGCCGGTGCCGTGGTCGACCGTTATCGCCACATCGCCGATCCGCAGACCCGCCAGTTCGCTACGCCGCAACGCGCCCGCGAATCCGACCAGCAATAACAGTCGGTCGCGGCGTCGCGTCGGCTCGGCCGGCCATCCCGGTTCCGGCAACCCCGCCAACAGCTGTTCGAGGGTGTGCAACAGTACCGGCCGTTTACGTTTGGGCACACTGCGCCGGGTGCGGCGGATACCGCGCAGCGTCAACCGCACCACATCCGAACGGGTGGGAGAGGCCAGCCCGTTGGCTGCATGCACCGCCGCGATGGCCGCACTCTTGCGTTCCAGCGTCGCCGGCCCGAACGCCCACTCACCCGACGGTTTGCGAGCATCGGCCGCCGCAGCCAGATACACGGCCACATCCAGCGCGTCCGCGGGCAGCGCCTGGCGGCCCTCACCGGCACACCACGCCGACCACCCGATCCAATCGGAGCGGTAGGCGCGCACCGTATTCGGTGACTGCGACGCCTCGAGATACCGCCCCAAGGCCCCCGCCTGCTCGGCATCGAACCGTTCCCGCACCATCCGCAGTGCGACGGTGTCGACGAGCACACTGCGCACGCCGCGGCGCAACTCGGTGCGAACCACATCCGGCACAGCGATATCGGCGACCACGGGATCCGGTGCAGCGTTCATCGCAGCACAGACTACCGACCGCGGTCGTGTCCCGTGCCCGGCCGCGCCGCGGCGACCTGGCCGCCCGGATGCCGTGGCAGGCGAAGGGCGCTGAATCGCCGGAGCGACTACGGATGCACCGCAACCACCGAATACGTGGTGGTCGGTGTCGCCGGGGTGGTGAATCGTGCATTGGGGAGATACAGGCGGCCCGCGTATTCGGCGACCGTTGTCGGTACGTCGAACCGAGGGTCGGTGAGCTGCCGGAGCACGGTGCCGGTCAGGCCTGTGCTGTCGAGTTGGACGACGGCGATCGCCTCGGTCCGGTTCTGCACCACGAACAGCGTGCTGCCGCGCAAGTACATGCCGTCACCGTCGCGCAGGCTTGCACCGCCGAGATCGATCTCCCGGGTCACGCCCGTCTCAGGCGCGATACGAAACAGCCGACCGGTTGCCGACTGGACGATGATCAGACCTGCGCCGTCGGGGGTGCGGGTAACCCCGTTGGCGTTGAATACGTTCGGCAGATACCGGATTTCTCCGGTGAGCGGCCGCCGCTGTATTGCCTCGGGTGGCGGCAACTTACCCGCACCGCCGAATGGCAGGTAGTCCCGCACCGCCGAATGGCAGGTAGTACAGCACCGGGGTGTGCGAGTCGGTGAACCAGGCTCCTTCCGGGGTGAGAATCACATCGTTGACCAATGCGTCCGGCGAGGTCCCAAGCTGGTAAGAAGCGAGGACAACACCGGTGCGGGTGTCGACGACACGAGCGTCGCCTGCCGCCCCGCCGGCAACGAACAACCGGCCGCGGTCGTCCACGGCGAGGCCCATCGCGGGTGTGCCAGGTCCGCGGCTGAGCAGGGCTCCGCGCCCGGTGATCAGATTCGCTCGATAGATGGATCCGTCGGTCTGCGATCCGAGATACGCCGTCGGGTCCGAACCGATCGCGATGCCCTCGGGACGGAATCCGGCAGGGAGTGCGACCGAGGCGGGAAACCATGGTGCGTGTGCTTCCGCTACCGGCTGGGGCGCCATCGACGCGGTGACCGACCAGGCAAGGGTGAGACAAAGGACGATGCCGCTCTTCATTTTCCGAAATCCTTTCGGTGCATGCGCGCCCATGCATCGAAGGTCAGCAGTTCGGGGTGGCGGTCGCGGAGGGCGGCGATTTCGGCCCGGTACCCGTGCGTACTGATCCACTGATACATCGCTGCCATATCCGGTGCATGCGCGCGCAACTCTTCGATCGGCTGCTGCTCGAATAGTGTGGTGGCATCGAGGGCGTCGGTCAGCACCTGGGCGATCTGGCGCACCGTCAGTTCGTCGCCGGCGATCTCGATGGCGCGACCTGTGAATTCGCCCGGATGGGTGAACGCCTCCGCGGCGATGCGGCCGATGTCGTCGGCGGCAATCAATTGCAAGGTCGAGTCCTGTTCCAGCGCGATAGTGCCCCTGCGGAAGCCGTGTTCCGCTGGCGGGACCAGATATCGGAGGTTCTCCATGAAGAACACCGGCCGCAGGACGGTCACCGGTATGTCCAGTGTCTCGAGGTGGGCTTCGATCCGTTCCTTGGCTTCGAAGTGGGCGACCCCGGAATCGTGGTGCGCCGCGGCGACCGAGCTGTAGACCAGATGCTGGACCTGCTCGGCGTCGGCGGCGTCCGCGACGTTCATTCCGCGGCGCACTTCGCTTTCGGGATGTGGATCCGACAGATCCGCCGGCTGCACACTGAATATGCCGTGTACGCCCTGGGCGGCGGCCCGCAACGACGGCACGTCGTCGAGGTCGCCGACGACCAACTCGGCGCCGAGTGCCTGCAGCGTTCGTGCCGGTGGCTGGTTCGGGTCGCGAACCAGTGCCTGTACCCGGTAGCCGGTGGCGAGCAGTCGCCGCGTCACCGCACCACCCTGCGTGCCGGTCGCTCCCGTGACCAGGATCGTGTGTTCGTTGCGCATGTTTATTTCCTTCCGACGATCTGTCCCGCCACGATCGCGGCGAGTGCGAGCCCGAATCCGAGGAGTTGGATCGGTCCGAGTGTCTGGTCGAGTACGACCGCGCCCAGCCCCGCGGCGACCAAGGGGGACAACAGAACGAGCACCGCGACCGACGACACGGGCAAGGTGGCGATGCCGCGGAACCACAGCACATAGGCGATCAGGCCACCGACCAGTCCCAGCCAGAGATAGCCGAGCGCGGCGGGCAGATCGATCGTGGGTGGCGCGCCCTCGAACAGGCCGGTCATCGGGAGCAGGAACAGTCCGGCGGCGGCGAGCTGCCAGCCGGCGAATGTGGTGGTGCTCACCTCGGGGGGTGGCCCCCAGTATTTGGTGAGCGTCAGCCCGAGCGCCATCGAGGCCGCACTGCCCAGGCCGGCCACGATCCCCACTCCGTCGAGGGCCGCTGTCGGTCCGAGCACCACCAGGCCGACGCCGGCCACGCCGACGACTCCCCAGATCAACCGAGGTACCGACAGGCGTTCACGCAGAATCGCCACCGCGAGCACGGCGACGAGCAGCGGCTGTGCTGCGGCGAGGGTGGCGGCGACGCCCCCGGGGAGGCGTTCGGCCGCAATGAACAGCAGGGCGTTGAGTACGCCGATGTTCAGTACGCCGAGCACCGTGGCCTTCATCCACCAGGTGCCGTGCGGCAGTGTCCGGGTGATGGCGAGCACGATCAGACCGGCCGGCAATGCGCGCAGCATTCCGGCGAACAGGGGGTGTCCGGGTGGGAGCAGTTCGGTGGTGACGATGTAGGTGGTGCCCCACGAGATGGGGGCCAGCGCCGTCAACGCGGTGCGGGACAGCCGCCCACCAGCGGCAGGTCCTGCGGTGCCGACGGGAACCGGCTCTGCGACTGGGCTTTTCATACTCGAAGTGTCATCCGCGACCCATCTATGAGTCCAACACATGTTTGTCACCGGATCAATCTCGATACAAGATGGATCCATGGAGCTGCAGCAGATGCGCTATGTGATCGCCGTCGCCGAAACCAACAGCTTCACCCGGGCAGCCGAACGCTGCCTGGTGGTGCAGTCGGCACTGAGCCATCAGATCGCCCGGCTGGAACGCGAACTCGGCGCGAAACTATTCGAGCGCACCAGTCGGCGCGTGCGAACAACACCGGCGGGGGAGGCGTTCCTTCCCGCGGCCCGTCAGTGTCTCGACGCCGCCGAGCGCGCGGCGGCCGAGGTTGCCGCGGCGGTCGGGGAAATCCGTGGGCAGTTACGGGTGGGACTGATTCCCACTGTCGCCGCCGTAGACATCCCGGTCGGTCTGCGGGAGTTCCGCACCCGCTATCCGCACGTGCAGATCCGGCTGCGGGTCGCGGCGAGCGAGGAGCTGGCCGAGCAGGTGGAGCAGGGAGAGCTGGACGTCGCCTTCCTCGGGCTACCGATCACGGCGCGGCCCAGTGGGGTGGCCGCCCTCGAACTCGCCCGCGACCGGCTCGTCGCCCTGGTCGCGCCGGACCATCCGCTCGCCACCGAAACAGCGGTGGACCTGCGCACGCTCGCGTCGGAGGTCTTCGTGGACCTGCCCGCGGGAACCGCCGGGCGGGCGCAGTCCGACCAGGCATTCGCCGCGGCCGGGTTGGATCGGGTGATCGCCTACGAGGTCACCACCGCGGACTCGATGATGGCGCGATTGGTGGAACAGGGTTTGGGGGTGGCGATGCTCGCCTCCCGCTATGTTCCCCGGCTGCGGGGAGTGGTCGCCGTCGAAGTGACCGACGCACCGATGCGCGTCGAGTACGCGGTGTGGAGTCACAGCGGCAGTACACCGGCCGCGATCGCCTTCCTCGAGGTGCTCGGCATCGCCAGCGCCGATGCGACCCCGGATCAGTGAATGACGTCGGGGTTGCCGGCAGTGCTGTGCTCGCCGTTCACAGCTCGGTTGTCAAGCGCTCCAGCCACTCTCGCAGCAGATCCTGTTCGGCCGGGGTCAGTGTGGTCGCCTCGGGCAGGGTGGCGCGCAACGCGCGTGCGGCCCCGGCCGGGCCGGCATCCTGGACGGCCGGGCGTTCGTTGGTGACCGCGGTGACCATGGCCTCCCGAAGTTCGGTGAGCAGGGCCGGGTTTCGGTCGGCTTCGGGCAGTGACAGCCAGGTCAGCACCGCGCCTCGGCCGGTGGCGTGAATGATCCCGGCGGCCGTGGACTCGTCGACGCGGAGCCGGCCGGCCGCGGCCAGGCGGTGCACGCGGGCCCGCAGGATCTCGAGCCCGGCCCGGAATGCGCTCGATTCGGTGCCGGCGGGTTCGCTGTACATGAGGGTGTAGAGGGCGGGGTTGGACAGGCCGAAGTCGACCGCGAGATCCCAGCCGGCGCGGAGGTCCTCGAGCAGGTCCGGCGGATCGGGATCGATGTTCTTGGCGGCGACGAATGTCGCGAAACCGTACTGGGCCACCGCGTCGAGTAGGCCGTCCTTGTCACCGAACAGGCGGTAGATCACCGGTGGCTGTACTCCCGCCGCGTCGGCAACGGCGCGGGTGGTGACCGCGTCCCGGCCGCCACGTTCCAGCAGATCGGCGGCGGCTGCGACGACCCGTTCCCGATGCTGTTCGCGGGCCGGCACCGCACCGTCGGTGACCGTGCTGGGGTGTGCTCCGGAGGGGCTCGACGATGCCATTGAACAACGATAACGCTTGACTGTTTCCAATGAAAGTATCATCGTTAACGGCATACTGCTATCGATGGAAATATCGGGAGAAAAATATGATCATCGTGACCGGAGCCACCGGGCAACTGGGCGGCCGAATCGTCGAGAGCCTGCTGGCGCGGATCCCCGCCGAGCGGGTGGGTGTGAGCGTCCGCGACCCGCGCCGGGCACAGCACCTGGCAGAACGCGGGGTCCGGGTGCGCCAGGGCAGTTTCACCGACCCGGACAGCCTCACCCATGCCTTCGAAGGTGCCGACCAGGTCCTCATCGTCTCGGTGGACAAACTCGGTGCCGAGGCCGTCCGGCAGCACCGGGTCGCCATCGACGCAGCTGTCGCGGCCCGGGCGCGCCGCATCCTCTACACCAGTCACATGGGTGCTGCACCGGACTCGCGGTTCGAGCCCTGCCGTGATCACGCCACCGACGAAACGGCACTGCAGGCATGTGGTGTGCCGTTCACCTCGCTACGCAACGGCTTCTACGCCGCGAGCGCGATGCGATTCTTCGGACAAGCCGCCGCGACCGGACAACTCGTCCTGCCCGCCGACGGCGCCGTGAGCTGGACCGCACACGCCGACCTCGCCGACGCGGCCGCCGCGATCCTGACCGAGGACGGTGAATTCGACGGCCCCACACCACCGTTGACCGCGGCGCAGGCCATCGACTTCGACCAGATCGCCGCCCTCGCCGCGGAACTCACCGGCCGGTCGATCGAACGCATCACCGTCTCCGACGAACAATTCCGGCAGCAGATGATCGATCACGGCGCCCCGCCGGCACAGGCGGACATGATGATCGACATCTTCGCCGCCGGTCGAGCCGGTGAATTCGCGACGGTCGACCCGACTCTGGCGACGTTGATCGGGCGCGAGCCGACCGGATTCGACACCGTGCTGCGGGAGGCCCTGTCGGCGAGCTGACGTCTGCTTCGGTGCCGCGCTTCCGGTCGGTCGAATAGTGAGTGCGACGCCGCGCCGGGGTCGTGTGCTTGGCTGTCGACCGTGATGGCGACGGTGGTGCGAGGCGGGGTCGGTGCTCTCGGGTGGATCGCGACGGCGGCCGGAGTTACGGGGGTAGCGCTGCATTTCAGCCGCGTCGACTCACCGATCACGGTGCTCGCAGCGTCGGGGACGCCGTATCTGATGCTGTGCGCTGTGGTCGGGCTGCTGATCTTCGGTGGGCTGCGGAGCTGGAAGAGCGCAGGTGTGGCGCTGGTGGTGGTCGCGGCGGCGGTGTGGACGCAGGTCCCGTTGTATGTCGGCCGATCCGGCGACGGGACTCCGGTGACGGTGATGCAGTCGAATCTGCTGTTCGACGGCGCCGACCCGCGAGCCGTGGTGGATCAGGTCCGCAACCACCGGGTCGAGGTGCTGACCGTCGACGAGCTCACCCCGGCCGCAGTCGAGGGGCTGCACCGGGCGGGACTGGACGAGATACTGCCGCATCGTCACCTGTCGCCGGGCCGGTTCGCTACCGGGACCGGTATCTGGAGCCGTTACCCACTGGCCGACGCGATGGAATACGACGGGTTCGTGCTGAACCAGCTGTCGGCGACCGTGCAGATCCCGCAGGTCGGCCCGGTGTCGGTGTACGCCTTCCATCCGGTTCCGCCGGTATCGGGTGTGCGACTCTGGAGTGACGAATTGACCAGGCTGGGTGAGATTCTCGGGCGCGCACCGTCGGATCGCCCCGTGATCGTCGGCGGTGACTTCAACGCCACCTACGACCACTACCGCTTCCGAGCCCTGGTGTCGGGTCGCTTCGGGGATGCCGCCGAGCAGGCAGGTGCGGGACATCTGGTCACCTATCCCACCGATAAGCGATGGCCCGCACTGATCGGGATCGACCACATCCTCGTCTCCGGAGGCCACGCCACCGACGTGGTGACGGTGGATCTGCCCGGCGCGGATCATCGTGCACTGGTGGCACGGGTCGAACTGGACAGCCCGAACTGAACGGCAGCGCCGCCCTACGGGCCTGTCGAGCCACCGAATGTGCGAACCGTCGCGAGGGTGGTGAGCCGGGACTCGTTTCCGTTGTCGCGCAGTTCGACTCGGCCCGCGCCGCCGCGCAGGGTAGCCGATGCTGTCACCGGCCCGGCCTTGGCCGATTGCAGATAACGCAACCCGAGGAAACCGAGGCTGTCGCCGGGAGCCAGTGACAGCACCGCCTCCTCGGCGGCCACCGCGATGAGGCCGCCGTTGATCGACCCCGCCGCATTGAGTACCTCGTCCGAGCGTGGCAGCACCGCCACCCCGGGACTCACCCGCTCGCAGGCCAGGCGTTCGGCCAGCGGCACCGACAAGCGGTGGCGCCCGGCCGGCATATCGATGCTCACCGCGCGCGGCATCTGCAGGTCGGGGTCGGGGGCCACCATGAACGATGCACCTGCGAGTCCGAGCGGTTCACCGTCGACGGCGAATTCCACTTCCGCGACGAACACCGATCGGCCCACCTTGACGGTGCGTCCGACCGCGTCGATGCGCCCGGTCGCCGGCGCCGGCCGGTACAGGTTCACGTCGAGTTCGAGGGTGACCGGCACGCGTGGGTTCATCACCAGTGACGCCAGTAGTCCCGCCACGGTGTCGGCCCAGGTGGCGAGGAGGGAGGTACGCAGGTGGGTGGTCCCGGGGACGTGGTGTTCCGGCTCGATCGTCGCCGATCCGTGCAACTCGTCGCCGGCACGCCGGGTGGCGAAGCCGAGTTCGAGCAGCACATGGCGGCGCTGGGACGGTTTGCTGTCGATGCTCACCGCATCTCCTCACATTCGGTTCGCGCGGCACGAACCACGCGAAATTAAAACTCTACGCCAAAGAGAATGCAATTCTCCAAGCCTCGCATTCCAGCTCGGTAGGGTCGGTACGGACCGTCGCCTTCTCCCGGGCAGACGAGGTTCGCTGCGACTGCGCGATCGGTGCGGGATCAGGAATCGAGGTGGCATGACTCGTCGAGTGTGGACCATCGGTCATTCGACGCGCGAGTTCGCCGACGTGCTCGAGATGCTGCGTGGACGGCCCCCGTGAACCCCGACGCGGTGCTCGAGGACGGGAAGCTGATCTACCCGATGCGGCGTTGACATCGACCATGAGCATCGTCGACGAGGTCCGCGCCGCTGTCACGGCCATCGAAGCCGGATCGGTCGCCACCTACGGCGACATCGGCAAGCAGATCGGTGCCGGCCCCCGACAGGTAGGACGGATCATGAGCCTGCTCGCCGACGGGGTGCCGTGGTGGCGCGTCGTGCACGCCGACGGCACCCCCGCCACGTGTCATGGTGGCAGCGCACCGGTACGGCTCGCGGCCGACGGTACGCCGCTGCACGGCGGCCGGGTGGATATGAACCGCGCCCGTAAACAGTGCAGTCGGTGAGGGATCAGTCGGAGGCGCCGATGCGAGCCTTCATCGCCGCCAGGCGGTCGGTGAATTCCTGCGACCGCAGCGACACGACCTGTGATGCGATCTCGACGTCGACGGCCTCGGCATGCGAGTCCAGTGTCCGCGTGTGATCCATCGTACGTTTTGTCGTGACCAGGAGATCTCGCGGAGCCGCGGCAGCACCGGAGGCCAATTCCACTGCCGCGGAAACCAGATCGTCCTGGTCACCGAGCACGACACGATGCACCAGTCCCGCACTGTGCGCGGCGTCGGCGTCGAGGATCTCGCCGAACAGGGTCATCGCGGTCGCCTGCTGCGGACCCACCGCGCGCTGCAGCATCCAGGTCATGCCACCACCGGGATGCAGACCCAGCTTCAGAAACCGGGCGTCGAAACGTGCCCGCGGTCCGGCGATCCGCACATCCGCGGCCAGCGCCAGGTTCAGCCCGGCGCCCACCGCAGCCCCGCCGACCGCCGCGACAGTCGGGAGTGAACAGTGCGCCACGGCCAGAAAACCTGCGTAGATCGCATGCAGGCCCTCCTCGGCAGCCTCGCCGAGCGCGCTCAGATCGGCACCGGCACAGAATGCGGGTGGCTCACCGGCGATCACGACGGCATGGACATCGCGATCCGCCTCCGCCGCGGCGATCGCCGCCGCCAGCTGCTCGGAGAGCTCGAGTGTCAGCGCATTGCGGCGTTGCGGATCCGACACCGTCACCACTGCGACCGCATCCCGCCGCTCCACTGTGATCTCACCCATGGCGCCATCGTAGTGAGTGGACCGACGATAGGATCCGCATCAGCAGTCGAACGGGCGAACAGGGGAGTCTCGTGAAGGCAATCATCGTGTGCGTATCGGTCTCGCACGGCAATACCCGCCGCATCGCCGACACTATCGGGGAGGTCTTGGACGCACGCGTGGTCGAACCGGAGGAGGTCGACCCGGCCGAGCTGACAGGCTACGACCTGGTGGGGTTCGGCTCCGGAATCTTCAACATGAATTTCCATCCCCGCCTGCGCAACCTGATCCGCGAGCTGCCGCAGCAGCCGTCGGCGCCCGCATTCGTGTTCGCCACCAGCGGCTTTCCGGAGCCCCCGTTCCGCCGTTACCTCCGTTCCCTCACCACACTGTTGCGACGACGCGGATTCGACACCATCGACACATTCCACTGCCGCGGATTCGATACCTGGCTACCGCTGACAGTCGTCGGCGGAATCCGGAAGGGACGCCCCGACGACGCCGATCTGCAGGCGGCCCTCGCTTTCGCCGAGAGGCTGCAGGCGGCAGTGAACTCGACGCCGCGCTGACTGTCCACAGTTCAGTGATGCGCCGCTCCGTCGGTTCGCGCACCCTGTGGACTGCTCGATGATCGCGTCCCGGTACCCGAGTCGAGCGGACAGGTGTAGCACCTGGCCTTGGATCACGGTGGCGGAGAGGTCGTGGTTGGAAGCGCGGTCACGGACTCATGCCCGGCAGACCCACGGTGTGCGAGGCGATGGGCAAACCTTGCCCGCGGGAGGCGTGCCGGTCGACTACGGTCGGTGTCTACCGACTCGAGGCGGCCGAACGGTCGGCAGGACCGAAGCGGTCGCCTCTCCAGTGTGATCGACGTGTGGGGAGGTCCGATGCTCGAGGTCTCGCATCTGGTGCGGCGCTTCGGTGCCAAGGTGGCCGTGGACGATGTGTCATTTTCGGTCGAGCCGGGTGCGCTGACCGGGTTCGTCGGCGGCAACGGCGCGGGCAAGACCACGACCATGCGAATGATCATGGGGGTTCTGGCCCTGCACGGCGGCCACGTGCAGTGGGGTGGTCGGCCGGTGACGGCGGTCGACCGGCGTTCGTTCGGGTATATGCCCGAGGAGCGGGGGCTGTACCCGAAGCAGTCGATCCAGGATCAGCTGGTGTATCTGGCTCGGCTGCGAGGACTTTCGGCCACCGAGAGCAGGCGGCAGACCACCGAGTTGCTGGAACGGTTCGATCTCGGGGACCGAGCGAAGGACAAGCTGGAGTCGCTGTCGCTGGGCAATCAGCAGCGTGTCCAGATCGCGGCGGCAGTGGTGGCACGGCCGGCGGCGCTGATCCTCGACGAGCCGTTCTCCGGGCTGGACCCGGCCGCGGTTGACTCCATGGCCGCGTTGCTCCGTGACTATGCGGCCCGGGGTGTCCCGGTCCTGTTCTCCTCACATCAGCTGGATCTGGTGGAACGATTGTGCGACCGGCTCGTCATCCTGGCAGGCGGCCGGGTTGTCGCACAGGGCTCCGCGGCCCGGTTGCGCGACAACGGTGCGCTGCGTTACCGGCTGCGCACCGGAACCGATACCGGGTGGCTCGGCGAATTCGACGGGGTCACAGTGGTCGAGCGCAACGGCTCGGGGGTCCTGCTCGAATTGACCGGCGCCACCACCGATCAGGTGCTGGCGCAGGCATTGGTACAGGGATCGGTCCATGAGTTCGCCGAGGTACGGCCGTCGGTGGCAGAGATCTTCCGGGAGGTGACGGCGTGACGGTCGCCACCGACGCACAGAATCGGGGTAATACGGTGGCCGCGGCCCCGCGCGGCGTGTGGCAGATCGTGGCGCGGCGCGAAATCGCGGTCAAGCTGCGGGACCGCAACTTCCTCATCTCGACCGTCGTCACCGTCGTCGCGATCGTGGCGTCGCTGGCCATCAGCGGATTCCTCAGTGGCAGAACACAGACCGTCGATGTCGCCGTCGTCGGGACCGGCGCCGCGGACGTGGTGGATGCTGCCGGTGGCATCGCCGAGGACACCGGCCGCAACGTCGGCTTCACCATCCACCAGGTCGCTGACGCGGACGCACTCGAACGGCAGGTGCGCGACGGAACGGTCGATGTGGGGCTGATCGCGACGTCGCAGGGATGGCGGCTAGTCGGCAAGGACTCCGTCGACGACGACGTGAGCACCCCCATCGCCGCGGCTGCGCGGCAGACCGCACTGCAAACCAACGCCGTCGCCGCGGGCACATCCCTCGAACAGCTCGCCCGCGGCGGGCAGGTGAACACCACCGTTCTCGACGAGTCTGCGATCGACCCCGGATTCGCGAAGGTCATCGCGTTCGTGTTCGCCTTCCTGTTCTATATCGCGTCGGTACTGTTCGGCATGTCGATCGCGCAGAGTGTGATCGAGGAGAAGCAGAACCGGATCGTCGAAATTCTCGCCAGTGCGATCCCGTTGCGCCAGTTGCTGATCGGGAAGGTGATCGGCAATACGGTGATGGCCTTCGGGCAGCTGGTGCTGTTCGCGGCCGCGGGCCTGGCCGGGCTGGCGATCCTGGGCGAGACCGAACGTGTCACCCAGATCGCGGGGGCAGCGGGGTGGTTCATCGTCTTCTTCGTCGTCGGATTCCTCGCCCTGGCCAGCTTGTGGGCGGTCGCCGGATCGCTGGCCACCCGCAGCGAAGACCTCCAATCGACCTCCACCCCGCTCACCATGATGATCATGATCGTGCTGTTCCTCGGCATCTTCGCCGCCGGTACCTGGCAGACCGTCGCCTCCTATATCCCGGTCGCATCCATCGTCACCATGCCCGCCCGTCTCGCGGCCGGTACCGCCGACTGGTGGGAGCCCCTGGTTTCCCTCGCAGTCATGGCGGTATTCGCCTACGGCATCGTGGTGGTGGCGGAGCGGATCTATCGTCGCTCACTGCTGCAGACACAGGGACGGCTGACCTACCGGCAGGCGCTGAGCGTCGAGGACTGAATCGCCGCGGCGAGCTCCCTGGCAACTGGCGAGGAGCAGCCGACGCCGAGGAGGTGTGAATGGGCATCATCGATCAGGACATGCGGGCCATCGTGGACAGCGCCAAACTGGGATTCGTCGCCACGATATGCGCCGACGGATCGCCGAATTTGTCCCCCAAGGGCACCATCCGGGTATGGGGCGATGATCACCTGGTGTTCTTGAATCAGGCGTCCCCGAACACGGTCGCCAACCTGCGTCGCGATCCCCGCCTCGAGGTCAACGTGGTCGACTTCCTCAAACGCCGCGGATACCGATTCAAGGGGACCGCGGAGCTGCGGGATCCCGGCGACGAGGTGTTCGAATGGATGTACCGGTGGCTGCTGGACCTGCACGGGCCCGGATACCCCGCGCACGAGGCGATTCTGGTGCACGTCGAGCGCGCGCTGCCGGTGCATTCCCCGGCATACGAGTTCGGTCATGCCCGCGAGGACGAGCTGCAGCGGGCCTGGGCGGCCATCTACGGGGCCGCGGTTCCCGATGACCGCGCGGACCGTCCGGAGTCGTCGTGACGGCCCGGCTGTTTCGGAGGCCGTGCCGTGGCTGAGATCCCGCGGTCGATGGAAGCGGCCTACGTGCGGGAGCTGGGCGGGCCGGACACTATCCGGTGCGGACAGCTCCCGGTGCCGGTGATCGGGCCGACCGACGTGCTTGTTTCCGTCGAAGCAGTCACGGTGAACCCGGTCGACACGTTGGTGCGCTCGGGAGCGTTTCCGACACCCACGCCGTTCCCGTTCGTGATCGGACGTGATCTGGTCGGCACGGTCGCCGCGGTCGGGGCCGGAGTCGGCGGCTTCGCGGTGGGGGATCAGGTATGGGAGAACAGCCTCGGGCACGGTGGCCGCCAGGGTTCGTTCGCACAGTACGCGACCGTGCCCGTGGACAGGCTGTATCGGCTTCCCGACGGTGCGGACCCGATGCAGGCGGTCGCCGTGGCGCATATGGCCGCGACCGCTTGGCTGGGACTGTTCCGGCATGCGCGGCTGGAACCCGGGCAGACGATCTACGTCGGTGGCGGTGCGGGGAACATCGGTGACGCGGTGGTGCGGCTGGCCGCCGCCGCGGGCGCCCGGGTAATCGCCGGCGCTTCCGGTGCCGGACTCGATCACTGCCGCGACGCCGGCGCGACCGCTGTCGTCGACTACCACGACCCGCACGCTGTCGAGCAGATCCGCGGTGCGGCCGGCGGCGGCGTGGACGTGTATTGGGACACCTCCGGACATCACGACTTCGATGCCGCAGTGAGCTCGACCGCTCGTGGAGGTCGCATTCTGCTGACCGCAGCGGGCCCGAGGCCACGCGTGCCACTCCCGGTGGACGTCGCCTACACCCGTGACATATCCCTGCACGGATTCGTCATCAGCAACGCCACCATCCCCGACCTGGCGGCCGCCGCCCGAACCATCAACCAGGGCCTGGCCAATGGGATCCTGGTCGCGAGGATCGCCGACGTCCTTCCGTTGGCCCGCGCCGCCGAGGCGCACCGCCGCATGGAAGCCGGGCACGTGTCCGGTGCCAGGCTGATCTTGCGACCGCTGTCCACGGTCGGTAGGTAAATCGATCGCGACATTCCGTGTGCTCGGTTACGTGCGCACCTTTTGTGCCTACTCGGCGTAGGCTATAACCTAATCCCCCTAGGAAAGGGGTGAGATGGCGCCACGGATGGGTCTGACTACCGAGCGGGTAGTGAGTGCGGCGGTGGAACTCGCTGACGAGGCCGGGTTCGACAAGCTCACGTTGTCCGCCGTAGCCAAGCGGTGCGGCGTGAAGGACCCGAGCCTGTACGTGCACGTGCGCAACCTGCAGGATCTGCGCGTTCGGCTCGCCTTGCGGGCCAGCGACGAGCTGAACGACAGTATCGGCGCGGCGATCGCCGGTCGTTCCGGTAAGGATGCGCTGATCGCGTTCGCAGGCGCATACCGAGCCTATGTACTCCGATATCCGGAGCGCTACGCGGCCACACAGATTCGGATCGACCCCGCCGCTGTGGCCGGTGAGCCCGCCCTGATGCGCAGTATCGAGTTGACCGCGGCGATCCTGCGCGGCTACGGGTTGGAGGACGCCGAGGGGCTCGACGCTGCCCGTCTGCTGCGCAGTACTTTTCACGGATTCGCCACGCTCGAGTCCGCCGGCGGATTCGCCCACTCGCGGGCAGCCGAGGACTCCTGGCCGCACATCGTCGACGCGCTGCACCTGACGCTGTCGAACTGGCCTGATTATCCGAAGGAAGGTACCGACCGATGAAGGCGGCCACACTGCACGTTCCCGGCGCGACGCTGTACTACGAGATTCGGGGGAGCGGGCCGCTGTTGCTGCTGATTCCGGGCGGTGGGGGCGACGCCAACGCGGCCGACGGTATGGCCGAGGTGCTGGAACAGCATTTCACCGTCGTCGCCTTCGACGCTCGCGGTTATTCGCGCAGCACGCTCGACAGCGGCATCCCCGAGGACCAGTACGTCGCGACCCAGAGCGAGGACGCTTACCGGCTGGTGACACATCTGACCGACGATCCCGCATACATCTGGGGAGGTAGTCACGGTGCGATCGTCGGCCTGGATCTGCTGGCTCGCCACCCGGATCGGGTGCATGCGCTCCTCGCCCACGAGCCGCCGTGCTTCGCGGTGTTGCCCGACGCTGCCACGCATCGCGCCATGGTCGAGGAGGTGTACGAGCTGTTGCGGACCGAAGGGCTCGCCGCTGCCGCTGCCCGATTCATGACCGCGATCGGCGGGGCGATGAAGCCGGGACCGGAACCGGCCGATACGTCCGAACGTGCGGTGCAGCGGCAACAACGCAGCGCCGCCAACGCGCCGATCATGTTCGAGCACGAATTCCGTGAATTCACCTCCTACATCCCCGATTACGCGGCCCTGACCGAGGTGGCGGATCGATTGGTGCTCGCGGTCGGCCGTGACACCCGCGGCTGCCTGCCGTATTACCCCGCAGTCGAGATCGCCGAGCGTGTCGGTCGGACAGTCGAGGAATTCCCGGGAGCGCACAACGGGATGTTCACCCACCCCCACCGGACAGCCGAACAGCTCATCCGGGTGCTGGCGTCGATGCCCGGGCCGGCCGGCGCGACAGCACCGTAGGACGGGTCGCGCGGCGCAGTGGCCGCTGCGGGCACGTGTCCAGGACGAGCAAAACTGCAACACGTTATAGTGTTGTCTGCAATTCGTATCGGGCTCGTGGGCCGCGGTATGCGCCCCTGGCGGCGACCTACTACAAGAACGTGTTTCTGCTCGGAAGGGTTCGAGATGGTCTGGGATGCCACAACCGATGTGCTCGTCGTCGGGTTCGGTGCGGCCGGTGCATGCGCGGCGCTCGAGGCGCGCGCGGCCGGAGCGCAGGTCCTCGCCGTCGACCGGTTCAACGGCGGTGGCGCCACGGAACTGTCCGGCGGCATCGTCTACGCGGGCGGTGGTACCACGATTCAGCGCGAAGCCGGGGTCCAGGACACTCCGGAGGAGATGCTCGCCTACCTGACCGGCGAAGTCGGTGACGCAGTTCGCCCCGAAACACTGCGCAAATTCGTCGACTCGAGCCCCGAGATGATCGACTGGCTCATGGGGCACGGCGTGCCGTTCGAGGCCTCGGTCTGCCCCTACAAGACCTCCTACCCGGACAACCGCTACTACCTCTACTACTCCGGTAGCGAATGCTCCGGGGAGTTCCGCGCGCTCACGCCCCCGGTGCAACGCGGCCATCGCGCCAAGGGCAAAGGTGCGTCGGGCAAGAAGATCTACCAACCGCTGGCACGAGCCGCGCGCCGTGCCGGTGTCGAGTTGCGTCCGCACACCAGAGTTGTCGCACTCGAAAACGACGACGAGGGCCGGGTCGTCGGCGTGCGGGCGCGCACGATGGCATATGCGCCGGCAGGGGTCCGCAGGAGCTTTGCCGCGCTGGCCTCGGTCGCCGCGAAACCCGGCATCTACTATCCGCCGTTGCGCCGCATCCTCGAACGACGACTGGACGCGCTGGAACGACGGTATGCACGTGAGGTGCGGATCCGCGCCCGGCGAGGTGTGATCCTCAGTGCCGGTGGATATATCGCCAACACCGAACTGCTGGCCCGGCATGCCCCCCGCTACACCGGCGGTCTGGCGCTGGGCACCACCGGTGACGACGGGTCCGGCATCGAACTGGGCCTGTCGGCGGGTGCGGTCGCCGACAGGATGGATAATGTGTCGGCGTGGCGGTTCATCGCCCCGCCCAGCGCGTTCTACAGCGGGTTGCTGGTGAACGAGAACGGCGAACGCTTCATCGACGAGACCCGCTACGGTGCGGCGGTCGGCAACGCGCTGGTACGTGAGCAGGGCAGCAAGGGCTGGCTGCTGGTCGACGCCGAGCTGATGCGCCGGGCGAAGCAGCAGCTGACGGACGAGGCGATCTGGTTCCAGCGGGTGCAGGCGGAATCGCTGCTGCGCACCTCGGCGGTTCGGGCAGGAACGCTACGTGAGGTGGCGCGCCGAGTGGGGATCAGCGCGGACGGACTCGCGAAGACAGTCGAGCTGCACAATGCGGCGATCAGTCGCGGCGAGGTCGATCCGATGGGTAAGCCGGCGGACTTCACCCACCCGATCGGGTCGGGCCCGTTCACCTTGCTGGATGTGTCGGTGCGTCCGAAGCTGACCAACCCGTGCCCCATGTTCTCCCTCGGCGGTCTGATCGTGGACGAGGACACCGGCTCGGTGACATCCACTGCAGGCGAGGCGATCCCCGGATTGTATGCCGCGGGCCGGACCGCGATCGGAATCTGCTCCGAGTCCTACGTCAGCGGCCTGTCGATCGCCGACTGTGTTTTCTCCGGACGGCGCGCCGGCTACTCGGCGGCGGACCGGTGACCAGGCGACAACCAGGGCTGACGGCGATTTCCGAGCGGCCTCACAACGGCTTCGACGATGGAGTTGGCACAGGCAACGCCGGGTCGTCCCGCCGCTGCAACACATGCACTACGCCGCGCCAGCCTCTCTGGGATGATGCACCGAACTGGAAGCGGCGGCGGCACCGGCGCGCCGGCCGAAGTAGGTGCCGTCACCCAGCGAGGTGCCGCTGATATATCCCCAGGAGTGTAGTCCCGACGTGGCGCGTCCGGCCGCGAAGAGTCCGGTGATGGTGTTCCCGTCGAGGTCCACGACGTTGCCGTCGACGGTGGTGTGTAGGCCGCCGATGGTGAATACCGCAGCGCCGCCACCGTTCTCGGTGCCGCCCTCGCTGGGGGCCACCATGCCGCGCCGGACGTCGATCGCTGCGAACGGTGACCGCATCGGGCGCAGCCACCGGGCGGCCTTGTGGAAGTAGGGGTCCTCGCCTCGCTCCGCATGCCGGTTGTATTCGCCGACGGTGGTCTGCAACGCGCCGTCGGGCATACCGATCTCGCGTTCGAGTTCGGCGAGCGTTTCGGCAACGAAATGTGGTCGTACACCCCACCGTTCGTCGACCGGGACCTCCTCGTAGGCCTGCTCGTCGAGGATCACCCACACCTGGAGGTTGTGCTTGAACAGTGCAGCCTGCCCGATGAGCCCGGGGTAGACGTCCTCGTTGATGAACCGCTGTCCGAGATTGTTGACGGCCATACCGCGCACCATCATGCCCGGGACCGCGCTGATCCCGATCTGTCCGGCGGACATGTGTTTGACCGCAGCACCGACCGCCTGTGCCATCACGATCCCGCGGCCGTCGTCTCCGCCGTCGCTGTTGATTCCCAGCCCGACCAGCTGTGGTGCGTGCTGCGCAATCATCTCGCTGTTGTCCGCGAAGCCTCCGGTCGTGATGATCACGCCGCGTCGTGCGTAGTAGGAGACGGTGTCGTTGAAGTGGCGTGCCTGCACGCCGACGACGCGCTTACCGTCGACGATCAGCCGCAGTGCCTGTGTGTCGCGGTGGATCGCGATGGGCTTGTTCTCGACGGCCTCGCTGAGCCTCGCCATGAGTACTTTGCCGCCGAAGCCCTCGGCTGCGACACGGTGTCCGCGCGGTGCCGGCCGTGCGATCTCGTTGAACGGGTAGGCGTTCTCGCCCATCCACATCAGACCGTCGTCGGTCGGCGGAACCCATGTGGGCGAATCCCATAGTGAGTGTTTGAACGGCACACCATGACCGACCAGCCACTGGTAGTGCGCGAGGCTGTCGCGGCTGTAGAGGCCGACCTTCTCCTCGTCGGCGTCCGGGCCGAGTGCGGCGAGCAGGAACTTCTCCATGTCCTCGGCGGAGTCGGTGAACCCGCATGCTTGCTGGACCGGCGTGCCGCCGCCGAGGTACATCTCCCCACCCGACAGTGCCGACGAACCGCCGCCGCTCTGCTGCTCGAGCAGAATGACCTCGGAGCCCGTCTCGCCGGCTTCGAGGGCTGCGCATGCACCCGCGCAGCCGTACCCGACGATCAACACATCGGTCTCGTGGTCATATCGGTCGACCTCCGTGACATCGATCGGTGTCACGGAATGACGTGCGCTCATGAGGTGCTCCTGTTGCTACTCGCCCCGGACGGCGTGGTGTGGCTCACAGTATGGTTCGGGATTCTCGAGCGACAGCACTGTTGCCGGTCAGCGGGAGCACTGAGTTCTGTCGACAGCCACACAGGTGAGGGCCTCGGCCGGTCCCCGTTCGAGTACTACCTGGACAGGCTCGAGCCCGCCGGCGCCCGGGTTTCGACGTACAGTGGTCGCCCGAATGACGGCACCGATACAGTTGTACAAATAATCTGTACAATCGTCGGTATGAAGCAAGTCTCGTACTCCGAAGCTCGCGCCACTCTGGCGAAAGTACTGGATACCGCGACCGATGATCTGGAAGAGGTGGTGGTGACCCGCGCGGGTCACGAATCCGTGATCGTGGTCTCCCTGCGCGAATACGAAGCACTGAAAGAGACCGCCCATCTCCTGGGCACCCCCGCCAATGCCCGGCATCTACAACGGGGACTGGAAGAGTTCGCGACCGGTGGCTTCGTCCCCGGTGAGCGTCTGGACGTTTCCGAGGACGATGATTCGACGGGAGTGGCGTGAAGCTGCAGTTCTCCAGCGAGGCGTGGAAGGACTATGTGTGGACGGTCGCGAACGACAGGGGCGCCGCACGCAAGATCAACCGGTTGTTCGATGACATCCAGTCCAACGGTCAGGCCGATGGGATCGGAAAGCCGGAACCACTGCTCCACAGTCTGGCCGGTTGGTGGTCGCGGCGGATCACCCAGGAACATCGGTTGGTGTACCGGGTCGAAAACGAGATCATCCACATCCTGTCGTGTCGCCACCATTACGAATAACCCGTGGTTGTTACGGCCCGCGACGGATGGTTCGACTCGGGTAACCGTCCCGCTCAGCGGATGGCTTCGGTGATCGGCGTCGGCCCGTCGTAGAAGGTCACGGTCCGGCGGATCGCGGCGTCGGCGGTAACAACGTGGGCGATCACCGCCGCAACATTGTCGCGGGAGGTATTTCCCTCGTCGTCCCGAGGCTGCCGGCCATCGATCGTGCCGTCGAGGTCGGCGAGCCGGATTTTCCCGGTCCCCGGCTCCAGGGTGAGTTTGCCGGGTCCGAGGATCGTGAAATCGAGCCCGGTCTCCCGCAGATGCGCGTCGGCATCGTGTTTGGCCTTCGCATACGGGTAGAAGGAGCTGCTCGGATCGACCTTCTCGATCCCGACGTCGGCTCCCGCATAGGAAACCAGTAGGAAGCGATGCACACCGGCCCGCTCGGCCGCGGTCATCGAGCGCACGGCCGCGTCGTAGTCGACCCGGTGGGTGCGTTCCGGATTGCCACCGCCCGCGCCCGCCGCGAACACCACGGCCCGCGCGCCTTCGAACGCTCTCGTCAGCTCCTCGACGTCGGCTTGCTCGATATCGAGGACCACCGGCTCGCCCCGGGCTGCCTCGACTTCGGCGCTCTGGTCCGGATTGCGGATGACCGATTCGACGACAGCACCCGCGCTCGCGAGCTTGGGCGCGGCGAGCAGCGCAACCTTGCCGTGGCCGCCGAGAATGACAACACGCTTGCTATCGGACATGAGTGCCTCCTTCTGTACCGACTTCGGGGGCGAGCACGCCGCCGACCGGACAGTCGCGACCGGCGACTCCTGTTACCGGTCAAGTATCCGCCCTGCGGATCCTGCGGCGCAAAGCCCTCTCTCGAGTAGGCACCGGCTTGTGCTCGCGCGTACCGCTCAGGCCGCGTAGTCCGCGGCGGTGATGGTTCGCGCGACCTTCTGCGGCGCTCCGCCGATGAGCCCACGCCAGGGCAGGTAGGGCAGCAGTCGAACGTTGAGGTTGCGGAAGCGGATCATGGTGCTGCTTGCGGGGGCGTACCAGGCGCCGGTGCCTTCGGCGAACTTCTGGCAGGCCTCGACCATGGGCCGCATGCGCTGCTCGTAGCCGGGAAAGGCGACCGTGTGATCCCCAGCGGCGGCGGCCAATTCGCCGGCGAGGGTGTAGGCACCGACCAGTGCCAGATTCGCGCCCTGTCCCGACAGTGGCGAGGCGCAGTAACCGGCGTCGCCCACCAGTGCCACGCGGCCGGTGCGCCAGGTGTCCATGTGGATCTGTGTCATGGCGTCGAAGTAGAAATCCGGGGCGTCGTCGAGGTGGGCGAGCAGCTGTGGCACCTGCCAACCCTGCCCCCCGTAGGTGTCGGTGAGGATCTTCTGCTGCTGCGCGACATCGCGGTAGTCGTAGTCGGGGTGCTCCGATGCCCAAGCGAAAATCGCCTTGGCTTCGGAGTTCTCGCGAGCACTGTAGGCGCCGGCGACAGTGCCGGGAGTGTTGTAGTCCCGCTCCCAATGGTCGAGGTTCAGGAAGTTCGGAATCGTGTAGATGCAGATGTAGTACCCCATATGGCGGGCGAACTGCGATTCGGGGCCGAAAGCCAGCGCGCGGGTGCGGGAATGGACTCCATCGGCACCGATGACGAGAGCGAACCGGCGTGGCGGCGCGTGTTCGAAGCTGACCTGCACCCCGTTCTCGTCCTGCGTCAGTGCGGTGATGGAGTCGCCGAAAATGTACTCGACGGTGTCGCAGGTGGCCTCGTACAGCACACGCGCCAGGTCGCCACGCTGGATTTCGGTGTCGCCGTGTGCGCCGACACCGTTGAATACCTCGCTCGAGATGCGGGCGCGAACCTTGCCGTTGGCGTCGACGTAGGACGTGCCGCGCTTGCCGGTGCTCATTTCGTGTAAGCGGTCCAGCAGGCCCATCCGCCGCACCACCTCGGTGGCCGTGCCGAGCACATCGATTGCTTGGCCGCCCTCGCGCAGGCTCGGTGACGCCTCCACGATCGTCGGGGTGAAACCGTAACGCTCAAGCCAGAAGGCGAGGCAGGGCCCAGCGATGCTGGCGCCGGAGATCAGGACACTGCGATTGCTCATCTGCTGCATGTCGACGACGGTAGCGTCGAATTGCGCAACTGCGCAAGACAAATGTGTGAGGCAATTGCGCTACAATGATGGCCATGGGAAACCGTGAGGATCTGCTGGCGGGTGCGCGTACCTGCCTGTTCGACAAGGGCTACGCGCGGACCACGGTCCGTGACATCTCCGCCGCCGCGGGAGTGAGCATGGCAGCTATCGGCTACCACTTCGGCACCAAGGAGGCGCTACTCACCGAGGCGCTGGCCGAGGCCACTCGGGAGTGGGGAGTCGATCTCGAGCAGGCGCTGGCCGACGTACCGCACCACGACACCGATCCGTGGCAGCGGTTCGCCGTACGCTGGGATGCGGCTGCGACCACGATCGCCGCACATCGTGGACTGTGGTCGGCCACCTTCGAAGCCTTGGCCCACCCCGATATACGGGCACGACTCGCCGACAACCTCGACGAGGCACGCGCGGGTCTGGCCCGACTCTTCGCCGATGCCGCCGGCGACAGCGCCGCCGGCTCGGGCGCGCTCTACCAGGCGCTGCTCACCGGAATGGCAGCCCAGCTTCTTATCGACCCCGACAAGGCTCCGACCGGGAGCGAACTCGCCGAAGCCCTGCGCCGCACGACCAGCACCGTCTCATGATCTCGGGGCTCGACCGAGCGAGCACCGCGGTCGAGCCCCGAGCGCTGTGGCGACGACGGGCTCGAACACGAGGGATCGCTGCGACGCACAGCGACCGCGTTCGACTGATCCGGGTGCCCCGGTCGGGCACAAAGTAGTACTCCCGTACCAGCGGGCACAGTTTTCGAGCAATTTCGTTTTGGATACGTAACGTTGGCACGCACCAAACGTAAACGGAATTGCCAATGCGCTTCCGCGAGGTCGCGGCACTTCTGGCCTCCGATAAGGTTCACTTATCGGAGGTCAGCCGCTCGGGGCAGGTATGCCGCCCAACATCTTTCGTTGCGTGTTATTACGTTGGTAATGACGAAACAAACGCTACGATTCCATGGTGTCGAACACATGTAACTACCCGGGATGTAGTCGGACCATCACTCGCGGTGGAGCACCGGGCCGGCCGTCGGAATACTGCGATCACCCGGAGCACACCCGGTGGCGGGCCTGGCGGGAGCGCCAACGTCTACAACAGGAGGAGACGCAGACTCAGGACGCAAACGTCACTGTGACGCAACAGGGTCCGGTGACATCCGCTCGGCTACGAGCCGACGAAATGCTCACCCAGTTCCGTACGCTGGCCGATCAGCTGGCCAACACCTTGTCGGTCGCGGTGGCCGAGCTGTCGACGTTGGCCGATCCGTCGGTGGCGGAGGCGCAGGTTCAAGCGGTCCAAGCGGACGCAGCGCGGCGGATAGCCGAGGCCGAAGTCACCGCGGCAGCGGCCGAGCAGGCACGGCGCGATTCCGAGAACGCCCGAGTCGCCGCCGAGAGCGCCGCGGAGGATGCGGGCGAGGCGGCAGAGGCAGCAGAGGCGCGCATCGCCGAAGCACTGACAGCGCGCGATGACGCGCTCCGAGAAGTGGAACGCATCGGACGGCAAGCCGCGGACGATGTCTTCGCGGCCCGCGCCGCCGCCGAGGCCGAGATTCGCGACGTGCGCCGCACGTGTGAGCGTGACATCGATGATGTGCGCGTACGTGCCGACGAGAACATCGAATTGGCGCGCAGTAAGGCCGGCGCGGACATCGAGCAAGCGCGCCGCGACAGCGCCCAGCGAGTCACGGCTGCCGGTGCCGAACGCGATCTCGCGGTCCAGCGCGCCGCCGACGCCGAACGTGCCATCGAGCGAATCGAAGCGGCGCTCGCCGAGCGTGCCCGGGACCTGGCCGAGATGAAGGAAGAACTGAACAGGGCTCGCGCCGAAACCGATCGGGTACGCGCCGAAGCGAATTCGGCGCAACGTCGGGCGGCCGACGATATCGCGGCCGTGCGCGCCGAGTGTGCGGCAACAGCCGAGCGGGTCGCCGAACAGACCGCGGCCCGGCTCGCCGCACTCGACGATGCGCGGACTCAGACACTGGCGCGGGCGGAACGCGCGGAAGCGCAACTCGATGCCGAACTGTCGCGGCAATCCACCATCATGACCGACAATGCGGTCGAAACAGGCACGCGCACAGGGGATATGGCCGATCCCCGCTGATCGAATGACGCGAACTCCCAGCCTGCCGGGTCGGTGCGGTGAATTCGGTCTCCCGGCCCGGTCGATCCCCGGCCCGGACCATCGCGGGCGGCTATGCTCGACACCTGAATCATCCACGACCGCGACGGGCGTCGTGGGAATCGAGAGGTGACCAGTGAGCGACGACGCCATGCGAGCGCGGCAGGCCAGGCCTAGCGTGGCACGGGTATACGACTACATCCTCGGCGGGCGCGACAACTACGGTGTCGACCAGAACCTCGCCGACTACTTCATCGACTTCATGCCCGGTTCCGAACAGGTGGCGATCACCGCCCGGGCAGCCACGCTGCGGGCCGTGCGTAGCATGAGTGCCAACGGCATTCGGCAGTTCATCGATCTCGGCTGTGGGTTGCCCACTTCGGAGAACGTGCACGAGGTGGTGCGCCGGCAGCATCCCGACGCGCCGATCGTCTACGTCGACAATGACCCGTTCGTGGTTGCGCACGGCCGGGCTCTGCTGTGTATCGACGACCGGGTCGCAATGATCAGCGGGGAAGTGCACAAGCCGACCACGGTCGCCGACCACCCGGATGTGCAGCGGCTGATCGACTTCGACCAACCGGTAGGGCTGATCTTCGGTATCGTCCTCGGATTCCTCGAAGACGACGAGGAGCCGGAGTCCGTGATCGGTTCGTGGAGTGAGCGGGTGGCTCCCGGAAGCCAGGTCTACATCTCGCATTTCCGGTCCGGGCACAACCGTGAAACCACCACTACCGAGCGCAAGATGCTCGACGCCTTCGGCCGTGGCCGCTGGCGCAACGACGACGAGGTGCGCGCGATCTTCGGAGACCTCGAACTGATCGAACCGGGTCTTCGGTCGTGCGCGCAGTGGTGGCCCGAAACTCCCGCCGCCGACACCGGTCGGGAGCTGAGTCTGTGGGAACAGATGATCGTGGCCGGCCTCGCACGCAAACTGTGAGACCACCCGGTGGATCGCCGCGCGGCGGAGCGTAGCGATCCACCGGCGGACATCGGCAACAGTGTCCAGCTCGACGCAGGCCGCCGCGAGACCGTGGCCGACGCCGCGCTGGCATTATCGGCTTGACCTTGACGCTGCGGAAACTTCTACCGTCGTAGACGAGGCCGGACGGACCGGTCTCCGGCAAGGATGGGGAGCAGAGCAGATGAGCTGGTCGATCGCGGAGGTGGCGAAGATGTCGGGCGTCACGTCCCGCACGCTGCGCCACTACCACGATATCGGGTTGCTCGTACCGGCCCGTGTCGGCGCCAACGGCTACCGCTACTACGGCCAGGCACAACTGCTGCGCCTGCAGCAGATCCTGGTGTTGCGGGAACTCGGTCTCGGTCTCGGCGACATCGCCGCGGCGGTCGACTCCGAGCCCGACACGTTGGCAGCGCTGAAACGCCAGTACACCCGGCTGCTCGAGGAACGTGCCCGGCTCGGACGGATGGCCGACACCGTTGCGCGAACCATCGCCGAACTGGAAGGGAATGCGAAGATGTCCGTGCAGATCAACCGGCCGGAGAATCTGTTCGCCGGATTCGACCACACGGAGTACGACGACGAGGCCCGGGAGCGCTGGCCCGAGGAATTCGAACAGTCCCGCAAGGCATCCGAGGGCATGACCGCCGCCGATGTCGAGCAGATGCAGCGGGAGCTGACCGCCGCGATGGTTCGGATGGCCGAGTTCATGGCCGCGGGAACCCCGGTCGGGGATCCCGCCGTACAGGCCGAGATTCATGCCCAATACCAGGGCATCTGCCGGTTCTGGACTCCGAACCGCTCGGCATACGCGTGCCTGGGGCAGATGTATGTCGACGACGAGCGGTTCAAGGTCAACTATGAGCGGATCGCCACCGGTCTCGCGGAGTACCAGCGCGATGCGATGGTGGTCTACGCCGAGCAACGCCTGAGCGACTGATACCGCGAAGGAGTGTCCCCGCCGCGGCGCGGGGACACTCCGGGGCCGGTGTTCAGGCGGGACGCGCTCCGGTGGCCGCAACGAGCGCGGTGACCGCCTCGGCGACCGGCGTCGGGCCTTCGGTGAGCTCGACGATGACGCGCCTCAACGCCGGCTCGTGCAGCGATGCGGCGACGAAGGCCGCCACGTCGTCGCGACTGACCGGACCGTACTCGATCGCGAGTCCGGCAGCGACGGTGCCGGTTCCGGGATCGTCGCGCAGCGTTCCGGGCCGCACGATCACCCAGTCGAGTGCGGTATGAGTGAGGTACACGTCGGCCGACTTCTTCACCCGCATGTAATGCTCGAAACCCGCCGAGGTTTCGCGGTCACGGCCCGCATCGGGAAATACCGACACCAGCAGGAACCGCGAGACACCGGCACGTGCGGCGGCTGCGGCGGCCTTCTCCAGCCCGGCACCGTCGATCGCTGTGGTCTTGTCGGGGCCGGTGCCGTGCGCGCCCGCCGAGAAGACCACAGCGTCGTGGCCGGCGATCTTCGCGGCCAACTCGTCGATGGTGTCCTCGATGAGATCGCCGTGAACCGGTTGTGCGCCGGCGGCGCGCACGGTGTCTGCTTGATCGGGATTGCGGTGCATTCCGGTGACCTGGTCGCCGCGGTCGGTCAGCAAGGGGGTGAGGCGGCGGCCCACGCCGCCGGCCGCGCCGATCTGGAATACCTTCACGAATGGGCACCTTTCTGTGGGCGATTGCGGTCGGTCCGATTGTGGTCTCCGCCTCGCAGTTCCGCTCGGCCGGGCACGGCAGGGCCGGCCGAGCAGGAACGGGATTCGATCCGGCGTGGCCGTCCCCGAGTGCATCGAACGCTTCGAGCTCGCGATAGCTGAGTGTTGTCGGACACCGATAACGGGATGGACGGGGTGCGTGTTCGGGTGGCGGGTATGGTAGTCGGCCGCGGCGGCTGCGCGCTGCTTACCCACCGGATCAATGCTGTTCACGGACATATCGAGCGGTTCCGGCTCGCGTTCGACTCCAGAGCGGGCGATACCGACTCCGCATCCGTTGATGCCGAAATCCCGCGGTTGCCGTGGTTCAGAGATTACGGTGCCAGTGTTCGTGTGACGAGTGAGTTCGATCGCGCGGCGCCGCGATCGGGGCGAGAGGCGAGTTGATGGCACGTGCGGCACGCGGGAACGGTAGCGGCGTGGATTCCGAGCTGACTTCGGCACTGATCCGCAGCCGGCGCTTCTTCACCCGCGCCGCGGTATCGGAGGATCTGCGCACCGAATACGTGCGCGGCGGACGGCAGGCCGACGAGTTCTATCGCGATCGCTGGGCCCACGACAAGGTCGTGCGTTCCACACACGGAGTGAACTGCACCGGATCGTGTTCGTGGAAGGTGTATGTCAAAGACGGCATCATCACCTGGGAGACACAGGCCACCGACTATCCATCCGTCGGACCGGACCGGCCCGAATACGAGCCGCGGGGGTGTCCGCGCGGTGCGGCCTTCTCCTGGTACACCTATTCGCCCACTCGGATCCGGTATCCGTACATCCGTGGTGTTCTGCTCGAGATGTACCGGAATGCCAAGGCGCGCACCGGTGACCCGGTGGCCGCATGGGAGTCGATCGTCTCCGATCCCGAAGCGGCCCGATGGTACAAGAGCGCTCGCGGACGCGGCGGGCTGGTGCGCGCGAGCTGGGAGGAGGCGGTCGAGTTGGTGGCCGCAGCCCACGTACACACCATCAAAACCTATGGCCCGGACCGAGTTGCCGGGTTCTCGCCGATTCCGGCGATGTCGATGGTCTCGTTCGCGGCCGGGTCCCGGTTCATCTCGCTGATCGGCGGTTCGATGCTGTCGTTCTACGACTTCTATGCCGATCTGCCGGTGGCCTCACCGCAGGTTTTCGGTGATCAGACCGACGTGCCGGAATCCGGAGACTGGTGGGACGCCGGCTATCTGATGATGTGGGGCTCCAACGTACCGGTGACCCGTACGCCGGACGCGCACTGGATGACCGAGGCCCGCTACCGCGGTCAGAAGGTCGTCGCGGTGGCGCCGGACTACGCCGACAACGTGAAATTCGCCGACGACTGGCTCGCGCCGCATCCCGGTACCGATGCAGCCCTGGCCCTCGCGATGGGGCACGTGATCCTGCGGGAGTTCTTCGTCGACCGGCAGGTGCCGTATTTCGAGGACTACGTGCGCCGGTTCACCGATCTGCCGTTCCTGGTGCGACTCGAAGAGTCCGACGGCGTGTTCCGGCCCGGAAAGTTCCTGACCGCTGCCGATCTGGAGCAGTTCGCGGCCACCGACCACGCGCAATTCAAGACGGTGCTGCTCGACGGACAGGGAAATCCGGTCGTACCCAACGGATCACTCGGTTTTCGCTACGGCGACGAAGGGGCCGGACGCTGGAATCTGACGTTGGACGGGGTGCGGCCGATGCTGTCGGTGACCGGTGATTCGGCGGTGACGGTGGAGTTGCCGCGGTTCGACACCGCCGACGGCTCCGCCGCACCGTTGCGCCGTGGGGTGCCGGTACGGACGGTCGGCGGCCATCTGGTCACCACAGTGTTCGATTTGATGCTCGCCCGTTACGGCGTGCACCGGGAGGGCCTGCCGGGGGAGTGGCCCACCGGTTACGACGATGCCACGCAGCCCGGAACCCCGGCCTGGCAGGAGACCATCACCGGGGTCGCCGCGGCATCCGCCGCGCGCATCGGACGTGAGTTCGCCGAGAACGCCGAACAGACACAGGGTCGTTCGATGATCATCCTCGGCGCCGGCACCAACCACTGGTTCCACTCCGACACCATGTACCGGACTTTCCTGGCGCTGACGACCTTGACCGGATGTCAGGGCCGCAACGGCGGCGGCTGGGCCCACTATGTCGGGCAGGAGAAGACCCGGCCCATCACCGGTTGGGCTACGGTGGCCAACGCCCTGGACTGGACCAGACCGCCCCGGCACATGAATCAGACCGTCTACTGGTACCTGCACACCGATCAGTTCCGCTACGACCCGTTCGCCGCCGATGCACTCACCACGACCACCGGGCGTGGCGCGCTCGCCGGGCGCAGCACGGCCGATCTGATCGCGCAGGCCGCCCGGATGGGGTGGACTCCGTCGTACCCGACCTTCGACCGCAATCCGCTCGACCTCGCCGACGAGGCTGCCGAGGCAGGGGTCGAACCGTCGGAATACGTGGTCGACGAGGTGAAGTCGGGGCGGCTGCGGTTCGCCTGCGAAGATCCCGACGATCCGGCGAACTTCCCACGCGTGCTGTCGATCTGGCGGTCGAATCTGCTGGGATCCTCGGCAAAGGGCGACGAATACTTCCTGCACCATCTGCTCGGCGCCGACTCGTCGTTGCGGGCCGAGCAGACGCCGCCGCACGCGCGCCCCGAGGACGTGGTGTGGCACGAGACGGCGCCGACCGGGAAACTGGATCTGCTGCTCACCCTGGATTTCCGGATGACCAGTACCACCATGTATTCCGATGTGGTGCTGCCCGCGGCCACCTGGTACGAGAAATACGATCTGTCCTCCACCGACATGCATCCGTTCGTGCATTCGTTCAGTCCCGCTATCGCTCCGCCGTGGCAGACGCGCACCGACTGGGATGCCTTCGCAAGTATCGGTGCCGAATTCAGTCGGCTGGCGGCCCGGCATCTGGGGGTACGCAAGGATATTGTCGCCACGCCGCTGCAGCACGACACTCCCGACGAGCTGGCCAACCCGCACGGTGTGGTCCGCGATTGGAAAACCGGTGCGTGCGAACCGGTCCCGGGGAAAACCATGCCACGACTGACTGTGGTCGAACGCGACTACGGGGCGGTGCGAGCGAAGATGGGTGCGCTGGGCCCACTGCTGGACCGGCTCGGTGCCACGACCAAGGGCGTCACCTTCGATGTCCGCCGGGAAGTGGAGGAGTTGGGGGCGCGCAACGGCATCGTGCACGGCGGCCCCGCGGCCGGGCGACCGAGCCTGGAACGCGATATCGATGCCTGTGAGGCCATTCTCGCGTTGTCGGGAACCACCAACGGCCGGCTCGCGGTGCAGGGGTTTCGGACCTTGGAGCAGCGCACCGGAACGCCGCTGGCCGATCTCGCTACCGAGAACGAGGGCAAGCACATCCATTTCGCCGATACCCAGGTGGCGCCGGTCGCGGTGATCACCTCGCCGGAATGGTCGGGCTCGGAAAGCGGTGGCCGGCGCTATTCCCCGTTCACCGTGAATGTGGAGCGGGGCAAGCCGTGGCACACCCTCACCGGCCGGCAGCACTTCTATCTCGACCACGACTGGATGGCCGAGGTCGGCGAGCAGTTGCCGGTTTTCCGTCCACCACTGGACATGTCCGCATTGTTCGCCGAGCAACGGCTGGGGGAGCAGAGCGCACACGGGCTTGCGGTGCGCTATCTGACGCCGCATTCGAAATGGTCCATCCATTCCGAATATCAAGACAACCTGCTGATGTTGAGTTTGTCGCGGGGCGGTCCGACGATCTGGATGTCGGATCGCGACGCCGTGAAGATCGGGGTACGCGACAACGAATGGATCGAGGCGGTCAACCGCAACGGTGTGGTGGTGGCGCGGGCAGTCGTCTCCCATCGGATGCCCGAGGGCACCGTCTACATGTGCCATGCCCAGGACAAACTGATCGATGTGCCGTTGGCGGAGACGTCGGGAAAGCGCGGCGGTATTCACAATTCCCTGACCCGGCTGCTGATCAAACCGACACATCTGATCGGTGGGTACGCGCAATTGTCCTTCGCCTTCAACTATCTGGGGCCGACCGGTAATCAACGCGACGAGATGACCGTTATTCGTCGTCGTGGGCAGGAGGTGAGCTACCGATGAGACCCATGGCGCAGGTGGCGATGGTGATGAACCTCGACAAGTGCATCGGCTGCCATACCTGTTCAGTTACCTGCAAACAGACCTGGACGAACCGGGCGGGCGTGGAATACGTCTGGTTCAACAATGTGGAAACCCGGCCCGGGCAGGGATATCCGCGCACCTACGAGGATCAGCAGCGATGGAAAGGCGGGTGGACGCTCGACCGCAAGGGCAGGTTGCGACTGCGGCGCGGTGGCCGGATGCATACCTTGTTCACCATCTTCGACAATCCGACCCTGCCCGAACTGTCGGACTACTACGAGCCCTGGACCTACGATTACGACACCCTCATCACCTCCCCACTGCAGCGGCACCCGCCGGTAGCACGGCCACGGTCGTTGATCACCGGCCGTGAAACCGCCATCACCTGGTCGGCGAACTGGGACGACAACCTCGCCGGGGCCCCCGAACTCGCCGCGGCCGACCCATTGCTGGAAAAGGTCGGAGACAAGGTCAAGTTCGAATTCGAGCAGACCTTCATGTTCTATCTGCCTCGGATCTGCGAACACTGCCTCAACCCGGCCTGTATGGCGGCCTGCCCGTCGGGTGCGATCTACAAGCGTTCCGAGGACGGCATCGTTCTGGTGGACCAGGACCGCTGCCGCGGCTGGCGCATGTGCGTGTCGGGATGCCCGTACAAGAAGGTCTACTTCAACCACCGCACCGGGAAAGCCGAGAAGTGCACGTTCTGCTTTCCGCGGCTCGAGGTGGGCTTGCCTACGGTCTGCGCCGAAACCTGCGTCGGACGGCTGCGCTATATCGGGGTGATGCTCTACGACGCCGATACCGTCGGAGAGGTGGCGGCGACCCCCGATGAACGGGACCTGTACGCCGCCCAGCGCGATGCCTTCCTCGACCCGTTCGATCCGGAGGTGGTGCGGGCCTGCGAGCGAGCCGGTATACCGCGCGACTGGATTCAGGCGGCGCAGCGGTCGCCGGTCTATGCGCTGATCCGCGAATACCGGGTGGCGTTGCCGCTGCATCCGGAATACCGGACGGTGCCGATGGTCTGGTACATCCCGCCGCTGTCGCCGGTCGTGGATGCGCTGCGTGACACCGGCCACGACGCCGAGGATCAGGACAATCTATTCGCCGCGATCGAGGCATTGCGCATTCCGGTGGAGTATCTGGCGCAATTATTCACCGCCGGCGACACCGCACCCGTCGCGGCGGTGTTACGCAAGATGGCGGCAATGCGTAGCTATATGCGCGATATCAATCTCGGTCGGTCGCCGCGCCCGGAAATCCCGGCCGCGGTGGATATGTCCGAAGAACAGCTCTACGAGATGTACCGACTGCTGGCGCTCGCCAAATACGACGAGCGCTACGTCATTCCGGCAGCGCATGCCGAGCAGGCGCACGGACTCGAGGAACTGGCCACCGAATGCGATCTCGACCGTGACGGCGGACCGGGGATGGGTGGTTGGGGGCCCTTCGGCGAGAGTTCCGGTGGCCCTACCCCGGTCGCGGTGGAGAATTTTCGGATGCTCGCGGACCGTCAGACCGCGGACGAGTCCGGCGGCGGCGCGAAGCGGGTGAATCTGCTCAACTGGGACGGCCGCGGCCGTCCGGAAGGTCTACTGCCCAAGCGAAGCGGGAGGCATCGCACATGATCCGGACCGGAGTTCGCACCGCAGCATGGCAGGTGCAATCACTGTTGCTCGGCTATCCCGACGACACTCTCTTGGGAGAGTTGCCGCTGCTGACCCGCGCATCCGCCGCCTTGCCGGTCGCCATCGGCGGACCGCTGCGACCGCTGCTGTCACATCTGCACGACGGCGCGCCGGTCGATCTGGCCGCGGAATACGTCGACACCTTCGACCACCGCAAACGATTCAGCCCCTACCTGACCTACTTCTCGCACGGTGACACCCGCAAGCGCGGCATGGCGCTGCTGCGGCTCAAGCAGCTCTACCGCGATGCCGGATGGCAGCTCGACGACGGTGAGCTGCCCGATCACCTCGGTGTCGTCCTCGAATTCGCGGCGACCGAGCCGGAAGACGGCCTGCGCGTGATGACCGACTATCGCGCCGGCATCGAGGTGATGCGTTCCGCGTTGCGGGACTTCGGATCACCGTGGACGGGTGTGCTCGATTCGCTGTCGGCGACCCTGCCGGCGCTGCGCGGGTCCGACAGCGACGCCGTGGCCAAGCTCATCGCCGCCGGGCCGCCCGGAGAGGAGGTCGGCACTGATCCGTTCGCGCCGCCGACCTATATGCCGACACCGATCGGGGGCAGGCGGTGAATGTCGATGCGACCGACCAGTTGCTCTGGGTGGCAATACCGTATGCGACACTGGTGACCTGCATCGGCGGACTGATCTGGCGTTACCGATACGACAAGTTCGGCTGGACCACGCGCTCGTCGCAGCTGTACGAGAACCGGCTGCTGCGGCTGGGCAGCCCGCTGTTCCATTACGGCATCGTGTTCGTCTTCCTCGGACACGTCCTGGGGTTGGTGATCCCCCAATCGTGGACCGACGCGCTCGGCATCAGTGAGAACGCCTACCACGTGGTGTCTTTCGGTCTCGGTGCGATCGCCGGTGGTGCCACCGTGCTGGGCCTGCTCATCCTGCTCTATCGTCGCCGCACCGTCGGGTCGGTGTTCTCGGCGACCACCCACAACGACAAGGTCATGTATGTCCTGCTCGGGCTCACCCTCGCACTCGGTGTGGTCGCCACGTTGTACAGCACGCTCAGCGGCCATCCGCACAATTATCGTGACGACATCTCGCCGTGGTTCCGGTCGCTGTTCTATCTGGATCCGCAACCCGAGCTGATGGTGGGTGCACCCACCTTGTTCCAGTTGCATGCACTGTCGGCCTGTGCGCTGTTCGCCTTCTGGCCGTTCAGTCGGCTCGTGCACGTATTCTCTGCTCCGGTCGGCTATCTGACGCGCCCCTACCTGGTGTACCGCAGTCGCGATACGTCGCTGGGTTCGCACCGTCCGCCGCGTGGGTGGGAGCGGGTGCAATAGCGGCCTTTTCGGCACCGGTTGGAGGAGTGGGCGCTGTCCGATTGCCGACTCGACCCACACGATGTGGCGAAATTGCCCGGCGCAACGCTGCCGGGGCCATATCATCGGGGCCATGCCCACTCTCCGAGTGATCGGACGAACGGATATATTCGCTGGCACTGCCTGGAAGACGGCATGTGCGATCGGCTTCGGATCTTGGTGTCTAGGGCTGCTACTGATCTTTTGGCCCGATAAGTCCATTCTGGTAACGGAGCGATTGCTTGCCGGTGCGCTAGCGCTGACTGCGGCATGGCAGTTCCTCGCCGCCTTCCGTGCCCTCATCGGCAGCGGCCTCCAGGCGCTGCAATTCCTGAGCGCAGTGGTGGCTGTCGCACTGGCGGTGTGCTGTCTGCGCAGCGGCGACTGGCTCGCAGTACTGACGATGTGGGTGGGCGTGGGCTGGATGATCCGCGGCATCGTGCAGGCGATCGTCGCGGCCTGGTCCGACGACCTACCGGACCCCGGTCAACGCGAACTGTACGGCCTGGCAACGTTGTTTGTCGGTGGTGTCGTGGTGCTGTGGCCGGTCGATTCGGTCGCGTCGCTGGCGACATCGGTGGGAGTGGGCCTGATGCTGTTGGGAGCGACGGAGATTGCGCTTGCCACGCGCGTGCGGCGCCCGGGCCCTTCGGGAGAACAGGTCGGGTTCGGTAGCCTGCTCGGTCCCCGGGCCGGCGCGGGCGTGCGTGCTTCGAACCGTCGCTGATCCCGGACGAGACCTGCCGAGTCCTCTCAGCTGTCAGACGCGTGCGACGCGCAGGCCTTGCGGCGACGGTGCAGCGCTACGGCTTCCGGGCCAGCGCGCACGAAATCAATCGCTCCCAGACAGTGGGTTCGCGCTCGTCGGGACCGATGCATGCGACGTCGGGTGCGGCCGCTGCAGCATGCCAGCGGCTGCAGATCTGCAGCCCCGGATCGAGCACCTCGAGGTCGCCGAAGAGCTGCAGCAGCTCCTCGTCGGAGCGCCAGCGGCCGCGACCGAAGGTCGATTGCAGCTTGGCTTCGGCCACGCGCGTCTCCTCGTTGGAGCCGGAGCGGAAACTCGAGATGTACACCTGCGAGCCGGACACGATCCGCCGCGTCCACCACGCCACCAACTCGCCCGGCTTCTCGTCGTCGTTCAGGTGGTGCAGGACCGCGCTGAAGAGCAGAGCCACCGGCTGATCGAAGTCGATGAGGCGCTGCAGTTCCGGAGTGTTCAGAATCGACTCCGGCTCGCGTAGGTCCGCACGGACAACGACGGTGTTGTCGTCTTCCGCGAGCAGAGCGCGGCCGTGTGCGAGCACGATCGGATCGTTGTCGACGTACACCACCCGGGGTGCGTCCAGATAGCGCTGAGCGACCTGGTGCACGTTGTCGGCGGTGGGCAGTCCGCTGCCGAAGTCGATGAACTGGCGCACACCGGAGCGAGCGATCTCGCCGACCGCGCGGATCATCGCCTGCCGATTGGTGAAGGCGATGGCCTGCGAACCAGGGAGATCCTTGATGAAGAAGTCACCGATCTCGCGGTCCACGGCATAGTTGTCGCTCCCGCCCAGCAGATAGTCGTATACCCGAGCGATGCTGGGCTGGGTGTGATCCACCGGGGCTGGGCGGTCGGTCATGGCATCGGTTCCTGTGCGGCGTTGTCTGTCGCGATCGATCCTAGAGGCACAGTCGCGTTTTCGCCGCTCGGAGCGTAAAAAGCCCTGACTCTCAGCCGCTCACGAAGTCCACAGCGCGGTCGGCCAGGTCCAGCAGCGGCTGGGGGACGATCCCCAGCGCCAGTGTGACGGCACCGGTGCTCACGATGATCGCCGTGGTCACCGGCGTCGTCACGACCGTGGGAGGTTCCGCCGGCGGATCGGTGAAGAACATCTGCACGATGACCCGAATGTAGAAGAATGCGGCGATGGCGCTGGAGATTACGCCGACGATCACCAGCGCAGTGGCGTCACCGGTACCGGCCGCGGCGAAAACCGCGAACTTGGCGATGAACCCGCTCGTCAGGGGGATCCCTGCGAAGGAGAGCAGGAACAGCGCGAACAATGTTGCCAGCCAGGGAGAACGGCGCCCGAGCCCGGCCCAGGCCGACAAACCCGTCGCCTCGTCACCCACCCGGTCACGCACCAGCGTCACCGCCGCGAACGCACCGACCGTACTCACCCCGTAGGTGGCCAGATAGAACAGCACCGACGACACTCCGTCGGAATTGGCGGCGACCAGCGCGGTGAGAATGAAACCGGCATGCGCGATCGAGGAGTAGGCGAGCATGCGTTTCACGTCGGTCTGAGTGACCGCCAGTACGGCGCCCAGCACCATCGTGGCAATGGATACCGCCCCCAGAATCGGGCGCCAATCCGAACTCAGCCCCGGGACCGCGACCTGCAGGATGCGCAACAGTGCACCGACTGCCGCGATCTTGGTTGCCGCGGCCATGAATGCGGTGACCGCGGTCGGGGCACCTTGATACACATCAGGTACCCAGGACTGGAACGGCACCGCACCGATCTTGAACAACAGACCGACCGCGAGCATCGCGACGCCCACGATCGCGAGAGTCTTGGATCCGGAATCACGGGCCACCGCATCGGCGATCCCCGAGAACCGCACGGTCCCGGCATAACCGTAGAGCAGGGCCATTCCGTAGAGGAAGAAGGCGGAGGCGAAGGCGCCGAGCAGGAAGTACTTCAGCGCTGCCTCCTGCGACAGCAACCGCCGGCGGCGCGCCAAGCCGCACAGCAGATACAGCGGCAGCGAGAGGACTTCGAGGGCGACGAACATCGACAGCAGATCGTTGGACGCGGGGAACAGCAGCATGCCGCCGACCGCGAACAGGGTGAGCGGAAAGACCTCGGTCGTGGTGATACCCGCACGCGCTGCGGCGATCTCGTCGGCGCTACCCGGCACGGCCGCGGCCTGCGGAGTGAACGAGTCGATCACGAGCGCACCGGACCGGGTAGCGGCCGCGCGGCTCCAGGTCCCCGGACCTTCCCGGCTCGCACGCGCCAGTCGCGGCTCGATACCGCGCTCGGCCATCAGTCCCACCGCGAGGATCGCCACGACGAGGATGATGCCCTGCAGCATCAGCGTCACCCCGTCGATGGCGACCGCGCCGACCGCCACCGTGGTGCGGGTGCCGGCCAGTGCGATCACCGCGACCAGCGCGGCGATCAGTCCGCCCAGGGCGAGCACCAGATGGATCGGGTAGCGCCACGATCCGGGGAGGAATGCCTCGACCAGCACCCCGGCGACGGCGACGCCGAACACCACGAGCATCGGGGCGAGGGCGTGATATTCGATCGACGGTGCCGGCACCGTCGCGGCAAGGAGATCGTTCACCGGTGGTTCCCTCCGCTCGGGGTCGTCACGGCCGGGGTGGTGGCCGCGTCCGGTGGCACTGTCGGCGCCGGATCGTGCTTACCGATCGTGGTCAGGGTTCCGGCCACGGCCGGGTTGATCCGGTCGAGTACCGGTTTCGGATAGATGCCGAGGAACAGCAGCGCCACCAGCAGCGGCACCACGACCACCAGTTCCCGAGGCAGCAGATCCCGCACCCGTTCGTTGCCTTTGCGTACGGGCCCGGTCATCATCCGCTGGTAGAGCCACAGCACGTACAGGGCTGCCAGCACCAGCGCGCCGGTGGCGAATACGGCCGCGATCGGGTATCGAGTGAATGTTCCGAGCAGGACCAGGAATTCGCTGACGAACGGTGCGAGACCGGGAAGCGACAGCGTGGCCAGGCCCGCGATGAGGAAGGTGCCCGCCAGGACCGGCGCGACCTTCTGTATTCCGCCGAATTCGGCGATGGCGCGGGTGCCGCGCCGCGAGACCAGGAATCCGGCGATCAGGAACAGCGCCGCGGTGGAGATTCCGTGATTGACCATGTACAAGGTCGCTCCGGATCCGCCCTGATTCGTCATCGCGAAGATTCCCAGGATGATGAACCCGAAGTGGGAGATCGAGGTGTAGGCGATCAGGCGCATCACGTCGGTCTGCCCGATGGCCAGCAAGGCGCCGTAGAGGATGCCGATGACCGCGAGAGTACTGATCAGCGGTGCGTAGGTGGTGGATGCGGACGGGAACAGCATGAGGCAGTAGCGCAACATCCCGAAGGTGCCCACCTTGTCGACGACGGCCATCATCAGCACCGCACTCGCGGGTGTCGCCGAGACGGCCGCGCCCGGTAGCCACGTGTGCAGCGGCCACAGCGGCGCCTTGACGGCGAAGGCGAACATGAATCCGAGGAACAGCGCGTTGAGCACCGCCGGGCCCGCGCCGAGCTCGCCGGAATTCGCGGCGGCCATCACCACACGGAAATCGAAGGTGCCGCCGCCGTCGCCCAGATCCGCGCGTGCGGTGAGCACGTACAAGCCGATCACCGCGGCCAGCATGATCAGGCCACCGAACAGGTTGTACAGCAAGAATTTCACGGCGGCGCGAGAACGTTGCTGCCGGATCGCGAGGTGTTGTTCGGCGGATTCCGTCCCGGTGGTGCGAGGCCCGAAGCCGCCGATCAGGAAGTACATCGGGATCAGCATGACTTCGAAGAACACGTAGAAGAGCAGAATGTCGAGGGAGACGAACGACACCAGCACCATCGATTCGACGACGAGCGTCAACGCCACGTAGATGTGAGCGACGCGGCGCCCGCTACCGGCTTCGCGGTCGTCGGCCCAGCCCGCGACGATGAGCAGCGGCACCAGCGCCGCGGTCAACAGCAGCAGAACAAGCGCGATACCGTCCACGCCCAGCGTGTAGCCGGCACCGAAAGCCGGAATCCAGGTGTGGGATTCGATCAATTGATACTGCGAACCGCCCGGGTCGAAACACACTGCCACGACGATCGCGACGCCCAGGGTGGCGAGCGCGGCGATCAGACCGGTGGCCCGCGCCACGGTGCGGTGTGGTGCCGGCACCACCAGGACCAGCGCAGCGCCGACGAGGGGAAGCACCCATAGGGTGGTGAGCCAGGGGAAATCGGTCACAGCAACCTCACCGCCAGCAGGGCCGCGACCACCAGTGCCGCGCCGGTGAACATGGACAGGGCATACGAGCGCACGAAACCTGTTTGGGCCCGCCGGATTCGTGCCGACAGGCCACCGATCACCGCGGCGACGGAATTGACGATGCCATCGATCCCGCGGTTGTCCAGGAATACCAGCGACCGGGTCAGGTGGGTGCCCGGACGCATGAACACCGCTTCGTTGAACGCGTCGCCGTAGAGGTCGCGCCGCGCCGCGGTGGTCAGGGCATGCACTCGGTCGGGGGCGGTCGCGGGCACCGGTCGCCGCGCATACTGCCGATAGGCGACCCCGACGCCGACCGCCACCACGGCCAGCGCGGCGATGGTGACGACCCAGGCGGGGATCTCGCTTTCGGCGTGTGCATCGCCGACCACCGGTGCCAGCCAGTTCTGCAGTGCGGAGCCCCAGACGAACACCGCACCCGAGCACACCGAGCCGATGGCCAGCACGATCATCGGCCCCGTCATCGACACGGGTGCTTCGTGCGGCTGGGGCGGTGTCCCGGAATCGTCGGTGTGCCAGCGCTTCTCACCGAAGAAGGTCAACAGCACGACGCGCGTCATGTAGAACGCGGTGATGCCGGCCCCCAGTAGCGCGGCCGCGCCCAGTGTGATGCCGCCCGCGCCGCCGTAGGCGAAGGCCGCCTCGATGATGCGGTCCTTGGAGAAGAATCCCGCGAACGGCGGTACGCCGATGATCGCGAGATATCCGAGTCCGAAGGTAACGAAGGTGATCGGCAGAAACTTTCGAAGTCCCCCGTAACGGCGCATATCGGTCTCGTCGTTCATCGCATGCATGACCGAGCCGGCGCCGAGGAACAGCCCCGCCTTGAAGAAGCCGTGGGTCAGCAGATGCATGATCGCCACCGCGTAGCCGATCGGTCCCAGGCCGACCGCCAGCATCATGTAGCCGATCTGGCTCATGGTGGAGGCGGCGAGCGCCTTCTTGATGTCGTCCTTCGCGCAGCCGATCACCGCACCGAACAGCAGCGTCACCGCGCCGACGACCAGTACCGCGGCGCGGGCGCCGGGGGCGGCGTCGAAGATCGCGTTGGAGCGTGCGATCAGGTACACGCCCGCGGTCACCATGGTCGCCGCGTGGATCAGCGCCGAGACCGGGGTGGGGCCTTCCATCGCGTCCCCGAGCCAGGACTGCAGCGGTACCTGGGCAGATTTGGCGCACGCGCCCAGCAGCAGCAACAGCCCGAGCACGGTGAGGGTGCCCTCGCCGGCCTGCGGCACGCCCGCGAAGATCTCGCCGAAGTCGAGTGTGCCGAAGGTGGCGAACATGACGAACAATGCGATCGCCAAACCCATATCGCCGACCCGGTTGACCACGAACGCCTTCTTCGCCGCCGCGGCCGCGGACGGCTTCTCGTGCCAGAATCCGATCAGCAGGTAGGACGCCAGGCCGACACCTTCCCAGCCGAGGTAGAGCACCAGATAGTTGTCGGCCATGACCAGCACCAGCATCGCGGCCAGGAACAGGTTCAGATAGGCGAAGAACCGGCGCCGTGCCGGGTCGTGGGACATGTAGCCCACCGAATAGATGTGGATCAACGAGCCCACGCCCGTGATCAACAGGACGAAGCACATCGTCAACTGGTCGAGTTGCAGTGCGAACTGCGCCTGTAGCCCTGCGGCCGGGACCCAGTCGAAATAGTTGTGCGCCACCGCGCGCTCGGGCCCCGAACGCCCGAGCATCGCCACGAAGGCCCACACTCCGACCCCGAACGAGGCGAGCGCGGCGGCGGTACCGAGCCAGTGGCCCCACCGGTCGGTTCGTCGTCCGGACAGCAGCAGGATCAGCGCACCGGCGGCGGGCAGCGCCGGCAGCAGCCAGAGCAGGTTTCCGGTACCCACGTCAGTACTTCAGCAGGTTGGCGTCGTCGACCGAGGTCGAGCGGCGGGTGCGGAAGATGGACATGATGATTGCCAGCCCGACCACCACTTCGGCTGCGGCGACGACCATCGTGAAGAACGCGAAGACTTGCCCGTCGAGATTGTGATGCTGCCGGGCGAAGGTGACGAAGGCCAGGTTGACGGCATTGAGCATCAACTCGACGCACATGAACACCACGATCGCGTTGCGCCGCACCAGCACTCCGGCCGCGCCGATGGTGAACAGCAGGGCGGACAGGTACAGGTAGTTGTCCGGATTCACCGCGGAGCCTTTCTCTCGGCCGCGTCTGGGCGGGGGTCGGGGGAGCCGTGATCGTTGTCGGGGTCCCCGGAACGCATTCCGAGTACCGCGTCTTCGGTGTGGGCGCGTCGGCGGCGATGACGCAGGATCGTGCTGACCGATTCCTCGGCGAAGGATCCGTCGGGCAGCCGGGCCGGAACATCGACGGCGTTGTGGCGGGCGTACACACCGGGTGTGGGCAGCGGCGTGATCCGGTGTCCCTCGCGCAGTCGGCGGCGAGACCGGTCACGCTGGGTCGGACGGGGTACCAGTCGTTCTCGATGGGCGAGCACCATCGCGCCGATGGTGGCGGTGATCAGGAGTGCGCCGGTGAGTTCGAAGGCCCACACGTACCGGATGAAGATCAGTTCGCCGAGTGCGGCGATCGGGTCCGCCCCGAATCCGGGACCGGTAGTGGCGACGGAGTCGTCGTGTACACCCCGGGCGATGCCGGCGATCAACAGCAGACCGAACCCGAGGCCGATCACGACGACTGCGATTCGGTGCCCGCGCAGTGTTTCCCGCAGTGATTCGGTCGCGTCCACGCCGACGAGCATCAGCACGAACAGGAACAGCATCATCACCGCGCCCGTGTACACCACGATCTGTACGACACCGAGGAACAGTGCATCCTGTGCGATATAGAACACCGACAGGGTGATCATGGTGGCGGCCAGGCACAGTGCCGAATACACGGCCTTGCGCGCGCACACCATACCGAGCGCACCGGCGACCGCGACGACGGCGAGGATCCAGAACTGTACGGCCTCACCGGTGGAGGTGCGGGCGGCGCCGGCGGCTAGCATATCCACGGCGGGGTTCATCGTGCGCCCCCTCGTTGTGCTCCGGTGGCGGCGGGGGCACGGCCGGAATCCTCGGGTTCGGATGCGGCGGATTCGGACCCGGCCGGCTCGGGAGCGGCCTCGTGCCCGGGGGCCGACGGGACCAGACCGAGGTAGTAATCCTGTTCGGTCGCACCCGGATACGCCGCATGGGGAGGCGCGACCATACCGTCGCCGAGTGGTGCGAGCAGCCGATCCTTCTCGTAGATCAGGCCGGCCCGGTTGTCGTCGGCCATCTCGTACTCGTTGGTCATCGTCAGTGCCCGGGTCGGGCACGCTTCGATGCACAGGCCGCAGCCGATGCACCGCAGGTAGTTGATCTGATACACGGCTCCATACCGTTCACCGGGGGAGTAGCGCTGTTCGTCGGTGTTGTCGGCGCCCTCCACGTAGATGGCGTCGGCGGGGCAGGCCCATGCGCACAGTTCGCAGCCGATGCATTTCTCGAGTCCGTCCGGATGGCGGTTGAGTTGGTGGCGACCGTGGTAGCGCGGTGCCGTCGGCACCTTCTGTTCGGGATAGAACTCGGTGTTCTTCTTCTTGAACATGGTGACGAACGTGACCCAGAACCCGCCGAGCGGTTCGAACAGGCCTGCCTTGGTGGCCGGTGGTGCCGTATCGGGCATGGGGGGCACCGGGAAACCGGCGAACGGCGGCGATTCCGCGGGCTCCGGTGCCGGATTGTCACCGGCGCGACCGGCACGCAGCATCACGGCGAGCAGGCCAAGGGAGATGACCACCCCGGCGATCACGAGCCCGGCGGTCTGCACCTGGTAACCGTTGTCCTGCAGCACCTTCAGTGTGGCCACGACCATCACCCACAGCAGTGAGACCGGGATCAGCAGTTTCCATCCCAGGTTCATGAACTGGTCGTAACGCAACCGGGGCAGGGTCCCGCGCAGCCAGATGAACACGAACAGGAACGTCCACACCTTGAGGGTGAACCACAGCAGCGGCCACCAGCCCGAGTTTGCGCCGTCCCACAGATTGATCGGGAACGGTGCATGCCAGCCACCGAAGAACAGGGTCGTCGCCAACGCCGACACGGTGCCCATGTTGATGTATTCGGCCATCATGAACATGGCGAACTTCAGCGACGAGTACTCGGTGTGGAAGCCACCGACGAGTTCACCCTCGGCCTCCGGCAGATCGAACGGGGCGCGGTTGGTTTCGCCGACCATCGCGACCGCGTACACGAGGAACGACGGAAGCAGCAGCCATACGTTCCAGGTGCCCCACTGCCGGTCGACGATGCCGGAGGTCGACATGGTGCCCGCCAGCAGGAACACGGCCGCGAAGCACGCCGCCATCGCGATCTCGTAGGAGATCACCTGGGCGGTGGAACGCAGCCCGCCCAGCAGCGGGTAGGTGGATCCGGACGACCAGCCTGCCAGGACCAGGCCGTAGACGCCGATGGAGGTCATGGCGAGGATGTAGAGCACCCCGACGGGCATATCGGTCAGCTGCAGGGGAGTGCGGGTGCCGAAGATCGACACCTCGGGCCCCAGCGGTATCACCGCGAATGCCATGACCGCGGGGATGAGCGCCACCACCGGCGCGAGTATGTAGATGGGTTTGTCGACCATCGCCGGGACGATGTCTTCCTTGAACAGCATTTTCACGCCGTCGGCAATGGATTGCAGCGATCCGCGCGGGCCGACGCGGTTGGGGCCGACGCGCATCTGCATCCACGCGACCACTTTGCGTTCGATCACCACGGCGAGAAGCGGGATGAGTAGCAGGAAGACGAAAACGCCGACACTCTTCAGCACGACGAGCCACCACGGATCCTGACCGAACGCCGACAGGTCGGCCGGGGCCGCGATCGTCGCGGCGGCCGGGATCTCACTCATGGTGGTCCTCTCGTTGAATACGCACGCGGTGCCCGGGCGAGGTCGCGAGCCGGTCGCCGACCGCGGACTCGCCGGAGTTCCACGGCAACCACGCCACCCGGTCGGGCATCTCGCATACCTCGACCGGCAGGACGATCCGGCCGTGCCCGGTGCTCACCCGTACCGAATCCCCTGTGGTGACAGCGATTTCGGCGGCGGTGGCCGCCGAGAGTCGCACCACCGCCGGGCGTGCGGTGCCGGCCAGGTTCGGTTCGCCGTCCTGCATGCGGCCGTTGTCGAGCAACAAGCGCCAGCCCGCCAGGATCGCGGTGCCGGTTTCGGTGGCCGGGATCGATGCCGGTGCATACGACGGCGGCTGTGGTCGTGGACCGTCCCACCGGCCCAGCGCATCGATTTCGGTTCGGGCGGCCGCCACGGTCGGCAGGCTCAATGGCACCCCCATAGCGTCGGCCAGCGCATGCAGGACGCGATGGTCGGCCAACGGTGCCGCCTGACGGCGCACGGTCATATCCGCCAGGGCAGCGTCGAAGGGCCGGGGCCTGCCTTCCCACGTGAGGTAGGTGCCGGCCTTCTCCATGGCGGAGGCCACCGGAAACACCACATCGGCGCGTTCGGTGACGGGCCCGGCCCGCAGTTCCAGGCTGACCACGAACCGTGCCGCGTCCACCGCGGCGAGCGCCGCGCGGGGGTCGGGCAGATCCTCGAGTTCGACGCCGCCGACGAGCAGTGCTCCGGCTTGCCTGCCGGCGTCGAGGATTGCGGTGGTGTCGCGCCCGGGAGTTGCCGGGAGCTCGTCGGCATTCCATGCCTGCTGGACCTGTCTGCGGGCGCGGGCGTCGGTCACCGGCCGCCCGCCGGGCAGCAGATTCGGCATCGCGCCAGCCTCGAGCGCGCCACGCTCACCGGCGCGGCGGGGCACCCAGGCGGCCGCCGCACCGACTCGGTCGGCGAGGGCGGCGAACGCCGACAGCGCGCCGGGCAGTGCGGCGAGGCGTTCACCGCCCAGCAGGACGACTCCCGGCTTCCGAAGTGCGCGGGCGAGGTCGTCGAGACCCGGTGGGTCGGGCGGGCATTCGTCTCCGGCACCTGCACGGGCGAGGGCCTGCAGTAGCCTCGCCTCGTCGCCGGGGACGGTCCGGATCAGCCGGCCCGCGAGTCGTTTCAGGCCGCGTGTGGCATAGGGAGCCAGCGAGTAGACCTCGACCCCTGCTTTCCGGGCGGCTTTACGCAGCCGCAGATGCAGGATCGGGCATTCCTCCTCGGGCTCGAGACCGGCCAGGACGACCACCGATGCCGCCTCCACCGCGGCGTAGTCCACCACCAGGTCCTGCCCGGCGACCCGGGCAGCCAGGAATTCGGCCTCTTCGCGGGAATGGGCGCGGGCCCGGAAATCGATATCGTTGGTGTGCAACGCGGTTCGGGCGAACTTGGCGTATGCGTAGGCGTCCTCGACGGTGACTCTGCCGCCGACCAGGACACCGGTGTCACCACGCGCTGCGCCCAGTCCGGCAGCGGCTCGGGTCAGCGCTTCCGGCCACGACGCCGGCACCAGCGTGCCGCTGTCGTCGCGGACCAGCGGTGTGGTGAGCCGGTCGGGTTCGGTGGCGTAGGCGAATGCCCAGCGTCCTTTGTCGCAGTTCCATTCCTCGTTGACCTGAGGGTCGTCACCGGCCAAGCGGCGCAGCACCTTTCCGCGCCGGTGATCGGTGCGCTGAGCACATCCGGCCGCACAGTGTTCGCAGATCGCCGGACTGGACACGAGGTCGAAGGGGCGGGCACGGAAACGGTAGGTGGTGCCGGTGAGCGCGCCGACCGGGCAGATCTGCACCGTGTTCCCGGAGAAGTAGGAGTCCATCGGCTCTCCGGTGGCGATGCCGACCTGCTGCAGAGCGCCGCGGTCCATCAGTTCGATGAACGGATCTCCGGCGATCTGCTGGGAAAAGCGGGTGCAGCGGGCGCAGAGCACGCACCGTTCGCGGTCCAGCAGCACCGCCTCCGACAAGGGTATGGGTTTGGGATAGGTGCGTTTTACTCCTTCGAAGCGCGATTCGGGTCGGCCGCTGGACATCGCCTGGTTCTGCAGTGGGCATTCCCCGCCCTTGTCGCAGACGGGGCAGTCCAGCGGATGATTGATCAGCAGTAGTTCCATGACCCCGGTCTGTGCTTTCTGCGCGACCGGTGAGCTGATCTGGGTGTGGGCGACCATCCCGTCGGTCACCGCGATGGTGCACGAGGCCACCGGTTTGCGTTGGCCCTCGACCTCCACCAGACACTGACGGCATGCGCCGACCGGGTCGAGCAGGGGATGGTCGCAGAAACGCGGTATCTGGATGCCGGCGAGTTCGGCGGCGCGGATGAGTAGCGTCCCGGGAGGCACTGCAACGTCGGCGCCGTCGATGGTGACGGTAACGAAATCCTGGGGTGTCACGCCGCTGCCCTCGCGGCCGACCGTCGTTGTCATCGCACTCCTTCGGCAACTGTTGCGGCGCCTCCGGCCTGCGCCCACGCGGCGGAGCGGGCCGGATCGAGTGGGCATCGGCCCAGCCGGATGTGTTCGTCGTATTCGGCGCGGAAATACTTCAGCGACGAGGTGATGGGGCTGGCGGCGCCGTCGCCGAGGGCGCAGAAGGACTTGCCGTTGACGTTGTCGGCGACGTCGAGCAGCGTCGCGATGTCGGCCTCGGTTCCGCCGCCGGCTTCGAGTCGTTGCAGGAGCTGCACCAACCAGTAGGTGCCTTCACGGCACGGGGTGCATTTCCCGCACGATTCGTGGGCGTAGAACTCGGTCCAGCGCAGCACGGCCCGCACCACACAGGTCGTGTCATCGAAGATCTGTAATGCCTTGGTGCCGAGCATGGATCCGGCGGCACCCACATTCTCGTAGTCGAGTGGTACATCGAGATGTTCGGCGGTGAGCAGGGGAGTGGAGGAGCCGCCGGGCGTCCAGAACTTCAGCGTGTGCCCGGCGCGGACACCACCGGCGTGGCCGAGAAGTTCCCGCAGGGTGACACCGAGTTCCGCCTCGTACTGGCCGGGGCGCGTGACATGCCCGGACAGGGAATACAGGGTGTATCCGGGTGATTTCTCGGTCCCCATCGACCGGAACCATTCGATGCCGCGGTGCAGGATCGAGGGCACGCTGGCAATGGATTCCACATTGTTGACCACGGTCGGCGACGCGTACAGGCCCGCGACCGCGGGAAAGGGCGGGCGCAGCCGTGGCTGGCCGCGCCGCCCCTCCAGCGAATCCAGCAGCGCGGTCTCCTCGCCACAGATATAGGCACCCGCGCCGGCATGCACGACGAGCTCCAGATCGTATCCGGTGCCGAGGATGTCGCGGCCCAGGTACCCGGCCGCGTAGGCCTCGGCGACTGCGGTCTGCAGCCGCCGCAGCACCGGTACCACCTCGCCACGCACGTAGATGAACGCATGCGAGGCGCGGATGGCGTAGGCGGCGATGACCGCACCCTCCACGAGCACATGGGGGGTCGCCATCATCAGCGGGATGTCCTTACAGGTGCCGGGTTCGGATTCATCGGCATTGACCACCAGGTAGTGGGGTTTCCCGGCGGCGGAACCTTCCGGGTCCTGCGGTATGAATCCCCATTTCATTCCGGTGGGGAATCCGGCCCCGCCGCGGCCGCGCAGGCCCGCGTCCTTGACGGTCGCGATGACCTCGTCGGGGTGCATGCCCAGTGCCCGGGACAAGGCCTGGTAGCCGTCGTGCCGGTGGTAGGTGTCCAGCGTCCACGAGTCCGGCTCGTCCCAGTAGCGGGTCAGTACCGGTGCCAGCGTCATTGTCGGTCCCCCTTACCGGTGTCGTGCCGTGGCTCCTCGGTGGTTCGACTTTCGGTGTCGCGGGCTGCCCGCAGGCCTGCGAGGGTGGGGGTACCGGGTTCGCCGGCGTTCGCGCCGTCCCGTGTATCCGGGAAGCCGGCCAGCACGCGTGCCGTCTGCCGGAATGTGCACACCGGCGCGCCGCTGCGGGTGCCGGTGACCTCTCGGCCGGACCGCAGGTCGTCGGCCAGTGCGCGTGCCGAGTCCGGGGTCTGATTGTCGAAGAACTCCCAGTTCACCATGACGACCGGGGCGTAATCGCAGGCCGCGTTGCATTCCAGATGCTCCAGCGTGATCGCGCCGTCGGGCGTGGTCTCACCGGGTGCGAGTTCCAGGTGCCGGGCGAGTTCGGCGAGGATCTCGTCGCCCCCCATGACCGCGCACAAGGTGTTCGTGCACACGCCCACGTGATAGTCGCCGGTCGGTGTCCGCCGGTACATGGAGTAGAAGGTGGCGACGGCGGTCACCTCCGCGTCGGTGAGCCCGAGTTGTTCGGCGCAGAAACCGATTCCGGTGCCGGTGACGTATCCGTCTACGCTCTGCACCAGATGCAGCAGTGGCAGCAGTGCCGAACGCGACTGTGGGTAGCGGTCGATGATGGTCCGCGCCTGGGCGCGCAGTTCCTGTTGTCGCTGCGGCGGATACGGCGCCGGGCGCCGCGACAGTTGCAGCACGATCGGCTCGTGGCTCGTCGACGGGGCGGGGATCGGTTCCGCGGTCATCGGTCCACACCACCCATCACCGGGTCGATGCTGGCCACCGACGCGATGACGTCAGCGACCATGCCGCCCTCGCACATCGCCGCCACGGCCTGCAGATTCGTGAACGAGGGATCGCGGAAATGCACCCGGTAGGGCCGGGTTCCGCCGTCGGACACCAGATGTACGCCGAGTTCGCCGCGAGGAGACTCCACCGGCAAGTACACCTGACCCGGTGGTACCCGCATCCCTTCGGTGACGAGCTTGAAATGGTGAATGAGTCCCTCCATCGAGGTGCCCATGATGGTGCCGATATGTTCGGGGGAATTGCCGAGCCCGTCCGCCCCGAGTGTCAGATCCGCGGGCCACGCGATCTTCTTGTCCTCCACCATCACCGGTCCCGGCCGCAAGGTGTCCAGGCACTGCTCGACGATTTTCAGCGACTCCTTCATCTCCTTGATGCGAATCAGGTAGCGGCCGTAGCAGTCGCACCCGTTGTCGGTGACGACATCGAATTCGTAGCTGTCGTAACCGCAGTACGGCTGCGATTTACGCAGATCATGAGGGAGGCCGGTGGAGCGCAGCACGGGGCCGGTCACGCCCAGCGCCATACATGCCGCCAGGTCCAAGTAACCGACTCCGCGGGTACGGGCCTTGAAGATCGGATTCTCGTTGAGCAGCAACTCCATATCGCGTAACCGCTTCGGCATCAGCTTCAGCAGGTCGCGGATCTTGCCGACCGCGTCGTCCGGCAGATCCTGGGCCAGCCCGCCGGGCCGGATATAGGCGTGATTCATGCGCAGGCCGGTGACGTTCTCGAAGATGTCGAGGATCAATTCACGTTCGCGGAATCCGAACAGCATCGGAGTCAGCGCGCCCAGCTCCATCCCGCCGGTGGCCAGGGCGACCAGATGGGAGGAAATGCGATTGAGCTCCATCAGCATGACGCGAATGATGCTCACCCGCTCCGGGATGGCTTCGGTGATGCCGAGCAGCTTCTCCACCGCCAGGCTGTAGGCGGCCTCGTTGAACAGCGGGGCCAGATAGTCCATCCGGGTGACGAAGGTGACGCCCTGCATCCAGGTCCGGAATTCGAGATTCTTCTCGATTCCGGTGTGCAGGTAGCCGATACCGCAGCGCGCTTCGGTCACCGTTTCGCCCTCGATCTCGAGGATCAGCCGGAGCACGCCGTGGGTGGACGGGTGCTGCGGACCCATGTTGACGACGATGCGCTCCTCGGCGACGCCGTCCAGAGCTTCGCGCACATCGTCCCAGTCCTGGCCGACTACGGTCACCGCCGGTGTGTCGGCGCCGGAACCGGATGCGGTGTGGGTGGTTTCGGTGCTCATCAGTTGTATGCCCTCCGCTGGTCCGGCGGCGGTATGCGCGCACCTTTGTATTCGACGGGGATACCGCCGAGCGGGTAGTCCTTGCGTTGCGGATGCCCGTGCCAGTCGTCGGGCATCAGGATTCGCGCGAGGGACGGGTGACCGTCGAAGACGATGCCGAAGAAGTCGTAGGTCTCACGTTCGTGCCAATCGGTTGTCGGATACACCGAGAACAGCGATGGCATGTGCGGATCCGCGTCCGGCACCGACACTTCCACCCGCAGGCGGCGGTTGTGGGTGATCGACAGCAGGTGATACGAGGCGTGGAGTTCGCGATCGGTGTCGTCGGGGTAGTGCACGCCGTCGACACCCAGACACAACTCGAAGCGCAACGCCGGATCGTCGCGTAGCGCACGTGCGACGTCGAGTATCCGGTCACGGTGGACGTGCAGGGTCAGTTCTCCGGCGAATACCACGACCTTCTCGATCGCGGCGTGAAAGATGTCGTCGCCGAGAGCGTCCACGATCGCCTCGGCGACCTCGTCGAAATAGGACCCGTACGGCGGTGGTGTGCCGCCGGGCAGGCCGACAGTGCGGATCAAGCGCCCGTATCCGGAGGTGTCGCCGGTACCGGTGACTCCGAACATGCCGTGGCGCACGCCGATGACCTCTGCGTCGGGGCGATCGGGGGACGGGCCTCGTGCTTCGGGTTCGATCGCCGGTTCGTCGGAGGTCATCGCAGCAGACCCTTCATCTGGATGGTCGGGGTGGAGGCAAGCGCGGCGGCCTCGGCGGCACGGATGGCCTCGGCGCGGTCGACGCCCATCGGCATCTGCTGGATCTTCTCGTGCAGCGTGATGATGGCGTGCAGCAACATCTCCGGCCGCGGCGGGCATCCCGGCAGGTAGATGTCAACGGGCACAATATGATCGACGCCCTGGACGACGGCATAGTTGTTGAACATGCCGCCCGATGATGCGCAGACCCCCATGGCCAGTACCCATTTCGGTTCGGTCATCTGGTCGTAGACCTGGCGCAGCACCGGAGCCATCTTCTGGCTGACCCGGCCCGCGACGATCATCAGATCCGCTTGCCGCGGCGAGGCGCGGAAGACCTCCATGCCGAAGCGGGCGCTGTCGAAGCGCCCCGCGCCGGTCGCCATCATCTCGATCGCACAGCACGCCAACCCGAACGTCGCAGGCCACAGCGAGCCCTTGCGCATATATCCGGCGAACTGTTCGACTGTGCTCAGCAGGAAGCCGCTGGGCAATTTCTCCTCGAGCCCCATCTCGGATCAACTCTCACTTCCGTGTGCGAATCCTCGGTCCCGGAAGTTTCCGGGACAACGGGTCGGTGCGCGGCGCCGACGGGCGTCGCGCGCGGCAGGTCTAGTCCCAGCTCAGTCCGCCGCGCCTCCACTCGTAGGCGTAGGCGACCGAGACATTGAAGATGAACAGCGCCATCGCCACCAGCCCGAAGACACCGAGAGCGTCGAAATGTATCGCCCACGGGTACAGGAACACGATTTCGATATCGAAGATGATGAACAACATCGCGGTCAGGTAGTACTTCACCGGAAAGCGTTGTGCGGCCGCATTTCCGGGACCTCCGGCGATGGCGTGCGGTGTCGGTTCGATCCCGCATTCGTACGCTTCGAGTTTGGCGCGGTTGTAGCGCTTGGGGCCGACCACGGCCGCCAGTAACACTGACCCCAGTGCGAACGCGGCCGCGATCGCACCGAGTACAAGAGTCGGTACCTGGGTGTTCACAACGGCACAACCCCTCTCCCTCGCCGGCAACTGCCGAGGCGGGGCTGACATCGTCGTCTGCCGGGCCAGTCCTCACCCCGAAGCGCAGCTCCACACGAGCGCGGCAACGACAGGCAGGCGGCGGGCTGGGCGACCATTCATATCAACACCTACGCTCTTGTGAGCTACAGCACAGCCTACAACCGCTCTTTCTGAATACTTGGTGTTCCGCCGCGGTATTTGATCGAATTCGGAACTGTCACTTATGAACGAAACGACACAATCAGTGCCCGTAGTCGGGCGTGGCACCTACGGGCTCGTCGATCGGATGTCTGGTGGAATCAGGAGTGAGCTCGAGCGGCCTACAACACCTACTGTGCTGGTCAGGCGGCTGGACGTGCCGCCAGCGCCGCGACGACAGCCGCAGTCAGCTCGAACGGGTCCACCGGATGGGCCGCAACGGCCTCGGCACGCGACCAGGCTGCCAGCCACGCATCGTCGGCGCGGCCGGTCAGCACGACCACCGGCGGGCAGGCGCCGATCTCGTCCTTGAGCTGTTTGGCCAGGCCCATTCCGCCGGTAGGAGAGGCCTCACCGTCGAGGATGGCCAGATCGACCTCGCCCGCGTCGAGATGCTCGATCACCACCGGGGCGGTGGCGGCTTCGCGGTATTCGAAGGCGGGCAGGTCGCCGTGCGGACGCTTACCCAGCGCCGTGATCACCTGATTCCGGGTGTCGGCATCGCTGCTGTAGACGAGAACCCGCAGCGCGGTGGGAGTACGTGCATCGGCCACAGTCGGATGGTACGTCCGCGGCCGACGGTGTGCGGGCAGCTTCGCGGGGATTGATATGCGCGCCGGGCGTGGCGTCGCGTCGCCGGTACGGTCGCCGCGACCGAAATCGTGGCTGGTCATCGATGGGAAAACGCGCGATCCTGGTATGCGTCGGCAGTTCCTGGGTAGAACTGCCGTGGGCAGGGCGAACAGGAACGGGCTGGACAGGCGGTGAACGATGCGAATTTCGGAGGTTCTACGCAGTAAGGGTGCCGAAGTGGTCACGATCGCGGGGGAGGCGAGTGTGAGCCGGCTGCTGGCAGTGCTGGCCGAACGCAATGTCGGCGCGGTGGTCGTCTGCGGTGCCGACGGCGCGCTGACCGGGATAGTGTCCGAACGCGATGTGGTCCGGTGCCTGCACCGGCGCGGCGCACCAGTGCTGGACGAGCCGGTCTCGGACATCATGACCGCGATCGTGCACACCTGCTCGCCGGACGACCGGGTCGAGAGCCTGCGGGCGACGATGACCGAGCACCGTATCCGTCATCTGCCGGTGATCACGCAGGGCCGAATGGTCGGCATCGTGAGCATCGGGGATGTGGTCAAGAGCGCGATCTCGGAGCTGCAGGACGAGCGCGAGCACCTCGAGCATTATCTGCACGGGTGATGTAAGGGATCAGGCCAGACCCCATGCTTGCAGCAGATAGGTGACATTCGCAGCGAGCGAGGTCACCGCATTGGCCAGATTCAGCACGGCAGAGCCGGCATCGAGGATCGGCACGGAACAACTCCATTCTTTTATATCCAGTGCCGACCAACGATAGAGGTGTGGTGCCGCGGCGGCAACGCCCGGCTCGACGAAGTACTTCGTCCCAATTTGTCAGTTATCGGGGCGTAAATCGTTGGCACGGTGAATATTTCATTCCCATAGGGAGATTTGCCGTAATTCCGGACCGATGTCGAGGTGTGGCAATTCACAGCGGAGAAAAAAACTCTCCCGTGACGCCGGGAGGATCCTGGCGGTGGGTCGCCGGGCGGCATCGCACGCAATACTGGCGCATATCGGGTGAGCTCTCGGCAATGGTAAGCGGTGCGGGAGCGGGGAAATTCGACGGTGACCGGTTTGTGACCACGAAAAGCGGTATCCGGGCACGAGATTCGGAGAAGAATACGGTTCGGGCGGTTCGTTCGGAACCACGAAAACGCTGGTGCCGGCATCGGTATCGGGTGGGGTCCGAGATGTGCGGTGTCCCTCGGAGCTCATCGCCCGGCGTATGCGCTGTGGGGTGTTCCGAACGGCCGCCGACCACGTCGCTCGCAGCGCCGTGGATTTCGATTCGATCGTCGTGCCGATCGCGGATAGGGTGCGGTGCCGGCATCGGTCGGCAGACCGTTCGATACGAAGGAAATCCATGCGCCGCATCGCATTCGCCGCATCCCTGTTCGCTGTAGTCCTCGCAGTCGGCGGCTGCGGTGGCGCCACCGACGATACCGCCGTGGCGGATACCGCAGCCGCGCAACCGACGAGCGCCGGAAACGGATCGACGGCGGCCGCGGACTGCAGCGGAGCCTGGCCACGGGCACTGCCCGACTTCCACGGCAAGCCGCTGGGCAAGACCGTGGTCGGCGAGGGCCTGTGCTTCACGATCGCCGCCGTCACCACGGCCGACGGCCGTGATGTGAAGAACGACCCCACTGCGGCGACCACACCGTGGACGATCTCCGCCCAGCAGCCCGAGGCCGGTACGTCCGTCGCCGCGGACACACCGGTCACTCTGACTGTCGAAGCCGCCCGATGATGGGCTATTTACCCGCGGCGCGGGCCAGCCGTTCCGGATAGCGTTCACCGGCGAAGGCCGTGGCCGGCGCTGCGGCCTCGATCCGGGCGAGATCGTCGGCCCCGAGTTCGATGTCGGCCGCGGCGACGTTCTGCTCGAGGTAGGTGCGACGCTTGGTGCCGGGGATCGGGACCACATCCGGTCCACGGTGCTGTACCCAGGCCAAGGCCAGCTGACCGGCGGTGACTCCCTTCTCATCGGCCATCGCGCGCAACTCCTCGACGACCGCCAGGTTGCGGTCGATGTTGTCCTCGGAGAACCGTGGCAGGTTGCGACGCAAATCGTCGGCCGGAAGTTCGGCGGTGGAGGTGATCGCGCCGGTCAGGAACCCGCGTCCCAGCGGGGAGAACGGCACGATGCCGATGCCGAGTTCACGGCACGTGGGCGCGATCTCGGCCTCGATTCCGCGTGTCCACAGCGACCATTCGCTTTGCAACGCGGTGACCGGGTGGACGGCGTGTGCGCGCCGGATGGTCGCCGCAGATGCTTCGGAGATGCCGAGATAGCGCACCTTGCCCGCGGTCACCAGTTCCGACAGCGCGCCCCAGGTCTCCTCGATCGGCACATTCGGATCGACACGGTGCTGATAGTAGAGATCGATGTGGTCCACGCCGAGTCGGCGCAGCGATTCGTCGCAGCACTGTGCGACGTAGGCGGCATCGCCGCGGGCACCCATACCGCCGTCGGCATCCCAGACGATGCCGAATTTGGTGGCGAGTACGACACGATCGCGCCGGTCGGCGATGGCGCGCCCGACCAATTCCTCGTTGACTCCGGCACCGTAGACGTTCGCCGTGTCCAACAGTGTCACCCCGAGGTCCAGGGCGCGATGGATGGTGGCGATCGACTCGTCGTCGTTGTCGCGCACACCGTAGGCCTGGCTCATCCCCATGCAGCCGAGTCCCTGTGCGCCGACGGTCAATTCGCCGAGCTTCCTGGTCGCGATCATTGCGGTCGGTCCTCCTGAGGTGGCATCGGATCGGATGTGAGTTCACCTGACCTCACCGCGTCGACGCTACGACTTGGAGCGCACTCCAAGTCAAGCGTTCGTGGCCGAATCAGTCGTCGAGCCTGCCGATGAGGATCGCGAGCGCTTCCTGCATGGTGTGGCGCTGCTCGGCATCGATATCGTCCAGGGCGTCGGCGAAGCGCTGGATCCGGGCGGAGGTGAGCCCGTTCACCAGAGATTTCGCCTCGTCGGTCGCCGTCAGCAGTTGCGCGCGGCCGTCGGCGGGGTCGGCGGTTCGGCCCAGATAGCCGTACCGTTCCAGTCCTGCCACGATGCGTGACATCGTCGGCGCAGTGACGTGTTCGGCGGCAGCGAGATCGCCCAGGCGCATCGGGCCGCTGCGAACAAGCGTGCCCAGTGCCGCCGCCGAACCGGGACTCAGCGAGCCCAGATCGCCGGAGCGACGCAGTAGTCGAGTGATCCGGCCGAGCGCGAAATACAGGTCCGCGGCCTCGGCGAGTTCCTCGGTACTGCGCGTGCGCTCCTGCTGGGTCATCCCGTTGTCGCTCCTACGCGAGTGCTCGCGCCGTCGGCGTCCCCGTCGTCGGCGATGTCGGATGCACTCAGTATGCCTTCTCGCACAGCTTCGTCGAGTTCGGCTTCCTCGTCGCCGTTGTCGTACTTGCCACCGGCGAACCACGACGCGATCGAGCCGATCAGCATCATGACCGCCGCGGCGAGAAACACCACGACCAGACCGGAGTGGAACGGGCCGGAGATCAGGTGCGGGAAGAACTCCTGCCCGGTGAGGACATCGCTGTGCACGCCCGGCCGGCTCAGGGTGTCCGCAGGGAGAAGCTCCTTGAACGGGTTGTACCCGAGGAAGGTGGCGAACAGGCTGCCTACCGGTGGCATATCGGCCATGTTCTGTGCCACGTCCGCGGGGACGCCCTGCGACCGGAGGCTGGAATTCATGGCCGAGGGAAGAGTGGTGGACAGGCCCACGATCATCAGCGAGAAGAAGATGCCGATCGACAGTGCCTGGCCGCCGTTCATCAGGGTGGCTCGCATACCCGAGGCGACACCGCGTTGCGAAGCGGGTACCGAGGACATGATCTCGGCGGTGTTGGGCGAGGTGAAGATCCCCATGCCGAGACCGTTGAGCAGAATGATGAGGGCGAACAGCCAGTAGTTGAAGTCGACCGGGATCACGACCAGCAGCACGAAGGTGACCGCCGCGAGCAGCAGGCCGCCGGCGGCGAAATAGCGGGGGCCGTAGCGATCGGACAACCAGCCCGAGGCGGGACCCGAGAGCAGGAATCCGACGGTGAGTGGAAGCATGTAGATCGCTGCCCACAGCGGGGTGGATTCGAAGTCGACACCGTGTAGCGGCAACCAGATGCCCTGCAGCCACACGATCAGCATGAACTGCATGCCACCACGACTGATCGAGCCCATCAGGCCGGCCAGGTTGCCCAGCGCGAAGGTGCGATTGCGCAGCAGCGACATCTGGAACATCGGACGCTTCGACTTGGACTCGATGACACAGAACAGTGCCAGCAGTGCGATGCCCCCGATGACGGCGCCGAGGACCCAGGGGTTGGTCCAGCCCGTCTTGGAGTCGCCGTGCGGCTGAATACCGTAGGTGATCCCGGTCAGCAGCGCGGTGAGCCCGAGCGCGAAGGTGGCCGTGCCCGGTATGTCGATCGAACCGGGGGTGCGGACGCCGGTGTCGTGCAGCGAG
>NZ_BDCA01000021.1 GCF_001613265.1 Nocardia vermiculata NBRC 100427 | reverse complement strand
ACCGGGCCCCGGGGACGGCGCCTGGCGACGCGGCGGTAACGGCCGGGCACCGGGCGGTTGGCCGCCGCCCGGGCGCGGCGGCTGACCACCGGGCCCGGGTTGCGGGCCGCGCGGGGGTCGACCGCCGTTCGGTCCATCGTCGTGAGGCGAAGTCACAGCCTGGATCTCCATAACTCGATACGGTCCGGATAGCTGGGTGCGGGCGGATGCCACCGGTGCGGGCCGGTCCGGGATCTGCGCCGCATATCAGTCGAGGTGCCGCATCACTCCGCGGCGGTCCGTCGGGTGCTGCTCCGGCGACGCCGTGGCGCCGGAGCGTGTCCCAGCACGTAGGACTGCACCAGATGGTTCCAACTACAGCTCCGGCACACCTCGACTACGTGTACCGAGAACTCTTCGCGAGTCTCGGCCAGCCGGACCAGTTCCTCGGGGGTTCGGGCCGAGCCCGCGACCGGTCCCAGACCCTCGCCGTAGACCCACGATACGAGAGTCAGTTGCTCCCGCCGGCAGATCGGGCATGTGACCTCGCTCCCCCGCCCGTGGAATTTGGCCGCCCGCAACAGGTACGGATTCGCATCGCACACTTCGGCGACCGCCACTCGGCCCGCATAGACATCGGCGAGCAGCGACCTGCGCCGGAGCGCATAGTCGACTACCTGCCGCTGAATTCGCACGCCCCCAGAGTACTGGTGTCGGCCGGGGCGCGGCATTACACGGAGACAAGGACCACGTTGGACGTCGGCCAACTATATCGGTCCGATATAGTTGGTAATCGCATCCATCGGTTAGGTCTGTTCAATACACTCAGGAGGTGAGGCCCGTGCTCGAACTCGCGATTCTCGGGCTGCTCCTGGAGTCACCCATGCACGGCTATGAGCTGCGCAAACGGTTGACCGGTCTGTTGGGACCGTTCCGGGCCTTCTCCTACGGGTCGCTGTACCCGACGCTGCGGCGCATGCAGGCCGACGGCCTGATCGCCGAGGAGAGCCCGGTCGGCGCGGTCACCCGCCGGGCTCGCCGGGTCTACCAACTGACCGACGTGGGTCGGGAGCGGTTCGGCGAACTGCTCGCCGACACCGGTCCGCAGAACTACACCGATGACGGCTTCGGCGTTCATCTCGCCTTCTTCACCCGTACCCCCGCGGAGGCGCGGATGCGGATTCTCGAGGGCAGAAGACGACAGGTCGAGGAGCGCCGAGAAGGACTGCGGGAGGCGATCAAGCGTGCCAGCGGCACATTCGACCGCTACACCCGCCAGCTCCATCAACTCGGTCTCGAATCGAGTGAGCGCGAAGTGCGCTGGCTCAACGAGTTGATTGCAGCGGAGCAATCAATGAAGGCGGCACCACAGAAAGAGGGAAATGTCGGCCATGAGTGATGTCAACCCGGCTGCTGAGATTCGCGTGGCCATCGTCGGCGTGGGTAACTGCGCCTCCTCGCTGGTCCAGGGCGTGCAGTATTACAAGGACGCGGACGAGAATTCGACCGTCCCGGGACTGATGCACGTCAAGTTCGGGCAGTACCACGTGCGCGACGTGAAGTTCGTCGCCGCGTTCGACGTCGACGCCAAGAAGGTCGGCTTCGATCTTTCCGACGCGATCTTCGCCAGCGAGAACAACACCATCAAGATCTCCGACGTACCGCCGACCGGCGTCACCGTGCAGCGGGGCCCGACGCTCGACGGCATCGGCAAGTACTACGCGGAGACCATCGAGGTCTCCGAGGCCGAGCCGGTCGATGTCGTCCGGGCGCTGAAGGATGCACAGGTCGACGTCCTGGTCTCCTACCTGCCCGTCGGCTCCGAAGACGCCGACAAGTTCTACGCGCAGTGTGCCATCGACGCCGATGTCGCATTCGTGAACGCGCTCCCGGTTTTCATCGCTTCCGACCCGGAATGGGCGCAGAAGTTCACCGACGCCGGGGTGCCGATCGTCGGCGACGACATCAAGTCTCAGGTCGGCGCGACCATCACGCACCGCGTGATGGCCAAGCTGTTCGAGGACCGCGGCGTGCAGCTGGACCGCACCATGCAGCTCAATGTCGGCGGCAACATGGACTTCAAGAACATGCTCGAGCGTGATCGCCTGGAGTCCAAGAAGATCTCCAAGACCCAGGCCGTCACCAGCAACCTGAAGAAGGAACTGGGCGCGGGCGATGTGCACATCGGCCCGTCCGACCACGTCGGCTGGCTCGACGACCGCAAGTGGGCCTACGTGCGTCTCGAAGGCCGTGCCTTCGGCGATGTGCCGCTGAACCTGGAGTACAAGCTCGAGGTGTGGGATTCCCCGAACTCGGCCGGCATCATCATCGACGCTGTGCGCGCCGCCAAGATCGCGAAGGACCGCGGTATCGGCGGACCGGTCATCCCGGCCTCCGCTTACCTGATGAAGTCCCCGCCGAAGCAGCTCGCGGACGATATCGCGCGCACTCAGCTGGAAGCCTTCATCATCGACGCGTGACGAGTAGTCACTCGATACGTGACGTAAGGCTGGGCCGCACGGATACCGTGCGGCCCAGCCTTGTTTCGTTCGCTGCGGTCGTTCGTCGGGTGGTGAGCTCTCAGTCGAGTGAGACGTATACCTCGACCGATGTCGGTCCGGTGTAGCGTTCCAGCTCCGCGGTGTGGGAGCGGGTGATGGTGCCGGCGTTCTCCGCCTGCGCGACCTTCGCCCATGCGGTGCGCAGCAGATCGTACGGCTTGTCGGACACGACGAACTTGGCGTAGCGGCCGGCGGGGACGCGGGTGATCACGTCGCCGGTATCGAGTTCGTCCAAGCCGGAGAGTTCGTAGCCCAGCACCGCCACCGCGTGATCGTCCTGACCGATGTAGGCGGCGACCCGGGAGGCGTCCTTCTCCCGGGACAGATAGCGGTCCCAGGTGAAATTCACCAGATCCAGATCCCGCGCGGTGACCTCGCGCCCGGCCAGCGGCACCGTGAGCCCGCCCACCAGACTCGGTTCCAGGGTGACGATTTCGAAGTCCACTCGTACCTACCTGTCGCTCTCGGCGGTGGAATTACCCGCTGCGCCAGTGGGGTTCGGCGAATCGTCGGCCAGTGCGACGAACACCTCCACCGTGCCCGCCTCCGGATAGTGCTCGAAATCGCCGGTGTAGGAACGAGTCAGCGCCCCGGCCGCCTCGAGATCCCACACGGCGCGCCAGATGGAGACGATGGTGTCGCCCAGGTTGTCACCAGTACGCAGGAATCTCGCGAACCGTGCTGCCGGGACGCGCGCCAGCACATCGCCGGGCTGCAGATCGTCGAGGCTGCGACAGCGGTAACCGAGAACATGCGTGAGATACGAACCGATCTCGGGTGCGTGGTCGACGTACGCGGTGGCCGGTGGCCCGGGTAGCTGCCGCGCCAACGTTCGTTTCCACGCCTGCTCCACCTTCTGCCGTCGCGGCCCCTCGACCGCCAGTGCCGGGCTGCGCAGCACCGTGCCCGCCACCAGTGTCTCGTGGCGCTCAACCACACTGAAATCCACCCGTGTCGCCCCTAATGTCTCGTGTCCGACCCGGTCCACCCTATCGGCGTGCGCGCGGAGATGGCCGGATAACTACGATTCGTTTCCTCACACCGTGCCGGATCGGTCCGATCAGCCCGGAACCGGGACTGTCAGACCTGGGAAGATCTCCACCTGCCGCGGTGCCGGTGGCGGAGGTGGCGGCGGCGGGATGATCACCGGTGGTGGTTCGGGTGCCTGCTGCTGCTCCGGCGGTGGTTGCAGCACATCGAAGGGGGCCTGGCCGGTCGGTTCGGGTTCGGCGGGCGCCTGCGGTACGACCGGCTCGGGTGCCGACGGTTGCGGAGCCTGCGCGAACGGCCCGGCCGAATTCGTGGGGGGGGGACCGGCCAACGGGCCGGTCGCGGTCGGTTCCGGAGTTGCGAACTGCTCCACCGGAGTTCCTTCCAGCGCACCGTCCATGGTTCGCTTCCAGATATCGGAAGGTAAACCGGAACCATAGATCATGCCGCCGCCCGCGGTCCGAATGGCCTGTGGCCGACTGCTTCCCACCCACACCGCGGTGGACAGTGAGGGGGTGAAGCCGATCATCCACGCATCCTTGTTCTGACCGGACTCGCCGTACTGGGTGGTGCCGGTCTTCGCCGCCGACGGCCGCCCGGCCAGATTGTGGCCGTTGGAATATCCGGCGATCGGCTGCATCGCCTTGGTCGCGGTGTCGGTGATATCGCGCGGAAACCGTTGCTGCGCTGCCGGTAGTGGTTCGCCCACTGCCGGATTGCCCCGATCGAGCAATACCCGTCCGTCGCCGTCGACCACCCGCTGCACGAAATACGGCCGGTGATACATCCCGGAATTCGCGACGGTCGCGTACGCCGAGGCCATATCGATCGGCCGGACCGAATACACGCCGAGCACGATCGCCGGTGCCGGGCCACCCTCCGGTTCGGTGAGCGTGGTGCCCTCGACGCCGGGGATGTGGTCCGGAATTCCGGCCTGATGCGCGGCATCGGCCACCGCGCGCGGGCCGATTTGTTCGGTGAGCCGGTAGAAGCTGGTGTTCAGCGAGCGTTTGAAGGCCTCGGCCAGACTGCAGGTGCCGCACGATTCGCCCTCGACATTGGTCACGTCGACCCCGTTCACCCGCACCGGGGAACTGTCCAGCTGATACGACAGCTTTATGCCCTGCTGCAGTGCCGCCAGCACTGCGAATGTCTTGAACGACGAACCGGTCTGCAGCGGGGCCTGTGCGAAGTCGTAGCCGACGCCGTCCTCGCCGCCGTAGTAGGCGCGTACTCCCCCCGACCGTGGATCGATCGACACCACGGCGGTGCGCAGATCCGGCGGCTGACCGTCGAGGCTGCGGTGCGCCGCATCGACTGCCGCCTGCTGTGCCTTCGCGTCGATGGTGGTCACGATCTGCAACGCGCCGGTATTGATCTCCTGGTCGGAGATACCGGCCCCGCGCAGCTCGTTCAGCACCTGGGTGCGGATGAGTCCGGCCGGTCCACGTGCGGAGTCGTCGTCCGGTGTGGATGCGGGGACGATATCCGGGAATTGCACCTGATCCCGGTTACCGAGCGCCAGCACGCCCATCGAGACCATGCCGTCGAGCACGTAGTTCCAGCGGGTCTTCAGCCGGTCGAGATGGGTTTCCGGGTCGAGGAGCGAAGGCGTGCGTACCACCGATGCCAGGACCGCACCCTCGGCGAGGGTCAATTCCGCGACCGGCTTGTCGAAGTAGGCGCGCGCGGCCGCGGCGATCCCGTAGGCGCCGCGTCCGTAGTAGATGGTGTTCAGGTACGCCGCGAGAATGTCGTCCTTACTCCACTGCCGGGCCATCTTCGCCGAAATCACCAATTCGCGCATCTTGCGGGACAGGGTGCGTTCGGAGCTCAGGAATGCGTTCTTGACGTACTGCTGGGTGATCGTGGAGCCGCCGCCGGCATCGTCGCGGCCGAGCAGATTGTCGCGGGCGGCGCGCATGAAGGCACTCGCCGAGAATCCCGGATTGCGGTAGAAATCGCGATCCTCGGCCGAGAGCATGGCGTCGCGCACGGTCTGTGGTACCTCCGACAGCGGTACCAGGGTCCGGTTGCCTTCCGGTGGAATGATTTTCGTCAGCACCGTGTTGCCGTCCGATGCGGTGATCGTGGCAACCTGATTACTGCGTACCGCGCCCGGATCGGGCACCTCGGCGCTCCAATAGGCGAGGGTCAGCAGCAGCGCCGGGATGGCGATGAAGATCAGGAACAGGGCCAGGATCAATCGCCGGATCCGTTGTCCGCGGGTGCGGGGTTTCCGTTCGCTGCTTTCGGTGGTGCGACGGCGCCGTGGGCGCCCGTTCGGGGGACGCGGGGGTTTGCCCGATGATTCCCACCCGGCGACCGAAGCGTAGGGAGCCGATTTCGGTCGACCGCGCTGCGGCTTGCGGGTAGAGCTCACGAGCATCTCCTCCCGGAGCGTCGGCGAACTTCACAAGACAGGTAGAAACCAGCCTACGTGCCGACGCAACCGAGCCGTCAGCTAACCCTCAGTAAACGTTACTCAGCTCTTGACGCCGCCCGCGGTGAGCCCGGAGATGATGCGCCGCTGGAACAACAGCACCATGATCACCAGCGGCACCGAAATGATGACGCCGGCCGCCATGATCGCGGCATAGGGCGCCACGTTCGGGTCGTTACCGGTGAAGAACGCGATAGCCACCGTCACCGGCTTGGTGTGGTCCCCGGACAGCAGGCTGGCCAGCAGATACTCGTTCACCGCGGCGATGAACGCCAGGATCGCGGTGGTGAACACACCGGGCGCGGCCAGCGGCAGCATCACCAGCCGGAACGCCTGGAACCGGCTGGCGCCGTCGATCCGGGCCGCCTCCTCCAACTCCCAGGGCAGTTCCGAGAAGAACGACGCCAGAATGTAGACCGACAACGGCAGCACGAACGAGATGTTCGGAATGATCATCGCCTGGTACTGGTCGATCCAGCCGATATCGGTGAACAACTGGAACAGCGGTGTCACCAGCACGACGACCGGGAACATCGACGCACTCAGGATGAGCCCGGAGACCAGGGTCTTACCCCGGAAACTGATCCGGGCCAGCGCATACGCTGCCATCGTGCCGATGATCAGCGCGATCACCGTGGTGGCGGCACCGATGATGATGCTGTTGAGCACCGCCCGGCCGAAATCGTTTCCGCGACTGGTATCGAACGCGTTGCGGAAATTCTCCAGCGTCAGGTGCGACGGCAACGGATTGTTGTCGAACGTGTACGCCGGATCCCGGAACGCGGTGACGGCCATCCAGTAGAACGGACCCAGACCCCACACCAGCACGATCAGGGCACCGACATAGGTCCGTGCCGACCGCCAGGGGGAGCGAGTCGAGGATCGCGTGGGAGTCGAAGGTCGTGTGGCCACGGTGTCAGTACTCATCGGGCCCTCCGTATCGTGCGGGACACCCGCGCCCGGTCGGCCCCGGTGAGCGCTGCGCCATGATGTCTCACCGGGCCCTCCTCTGCTCTTCCTGGGTGGCGACCGCATTCGCTCCCAGCCCCTTCACCAGGAAGAATGCCGCCACGAAGATCAGTAGGAAGGTGAGAATCGACAGGGCGGCGGCGCCGTGTGACTCCTGGCGGGTCTGCTCGACGACAAGGATCGAAATGGTCTGTGTCGCGGAGTTGCCACGCATCATGATCGCGGGCAGATCGTAGAGCCGCAGTGCGTCCATCGTCCGGAACAGGACCGCCACCAGCAGGGCCGGCTTCACCAGCGGCAACGTGATGTGCACGAAACGCTGCCAGGCCGTCGCACCGTCCACCTTGGCCGCCTCGTACACATCCCCCGGAATCATCTGCAGTCCGGCCAGAATCAGCAGCGCCATGAACGGCGTCGTCTTCCAGACATCGGCGACGATCACCGCGAACCGCGAGGCCCACGGATCGGTGGTCCACAGGATGTGGGTGTGCAGCACCCGGTTGACCACCCCGTCGTACTGGAACATGAACTCCCACAGCCGTGCCGTCACCGCGGTCGGAATCGCCCACGGGATCAGTACGGCCGCGCGCAGCAGCGCCCGCCCACGGAACGTCTTGGACATGATGGTGGCCATGCCCAGACCGATGGTCGCCTCCAGCGCCACGGTGACCACTGTGAACAGCAGGGTGACCCCGACCGCCGCCCAGAACTGCGAACCCAGATTGCCGGTGGGGCAGGATTCGACACCGCCGGGCAGCTGGCACTGCTGCAGCAGCCAGTGGGTGTAGTTGCTGAATCCGGCGTTCCCGCCTTCTTCGAACATGCCGGTCGCCGGGTCGAGCCCGGACGGTTTCTGGAACGACATCACCAGCGCGCTGATCACCGGATAACCGATGACTACCGCCAGTGCCACCAGCACCGGTGCGACGAACAACCACCCGCGCAGCGCAGGCAGCGATCGAGGAGAGCGGCGTCGCTGCGGCTTCGGGCTCTCCGGCTGATCGTCGGGTGGCACGAGTTCGGTCGCACCCGAAGGACTCGACACGTTCAAACTCTCCTACGGGCAGACTGCGGACAGGGTCAGGAGCCGGAACCGGCGGCTTCGATGCCCTTCTGCATTCCGCCGATCGCCTGATCGACGGATTCCTTACCGGTCAACGCAGCATATGCGTTGTCCTGGATCGCCTTCGACACGGCAGGGTAGAACGGGGTCACCGGACGCGGAACCGCGCTGGCGATCGAATCCTTCAGGGCGGGCATGTACGGGAACTTCGCGATCAGCGCCGGATCGTCGTACATCGACGCCCGCACCGGCGGCAGTGCGCCCTCGGCGACGATGCGCTGCGCATCCTCACTGATCAGGAAGCGCAGGAAGTCCAGCGCAGTGGCCTTGTGCTCGGAGTATGCGCTGATCGCGGCGTTGTAGCCACCCAGTGTGGAGGCGCCGATGCCGTCCTTACCGGGCAGCGGGGCGACACCGAAGTTGTCGCTCACCGCGGAGGCGTCGGAGCCGGCCACACCGTAGAAGTTCGGCCAGGTGCGCAGGAACATCAGTTTGCCCTGTGCGAAGGCGTTCTGGCTCTCGGGCTCCTTGAAGGAGATGGCCTCCTTGGGGATATCGCCGTTCTTGTAGGCGTCGGCGAGCACCTGCAGACCGGCGCGCGACTGCGGCGAATCCACGGTCGCGGTCTTGCCGTCCGGGCCCACGAACGAGCCGCCGTAGGCGTTGATGACCTCCGCCGCGTTCACGGTCAGACCTTCGTAGGGCGCGAACTGGCCCGCGTAGCAACCGATCCCGCGATCCCGCGCGATATTGCAGTCGGCCAGCAGTTCCGGCCAGGTCTTCGGCGGGTTCGGAACCAGATCCTTGCGGTAGTACAGCAGCCCGCCATTGGTGTTGCGCGGCGCGGCGTAGAGAGTGCCCTGGTAGGTGGCGCTGGCGACGGTCGGCGACAGCAGGGTGGAGGTATCGACGGAGAAGGAGTCCTTCAACGGCTGAATCCAGCCCTTGGCCGCGAATTCCGCAGTCCACGGCACATCCAGCGCCATCACGTCGTAGTCGGACTGCTTGGCCTTCATGTGCTGGGCCAGGTCGTCGTACTGCTGCGAGGCGTCGTTGGACTGCTCTTTGAAGGTGACCTGCTCGTCCGGATGACCGGCGTTCCACCGCTCGATGAGCTGCTTGACCGCACCGTTTTCGGTGGTGTCCTTACCCTCGACGTAGGTGATGGGGCCGCGGCCGTCCATGTTCTGGTTGATCGCGTCGTTACCGTTACCGCTGGAACAGGCGCTGGTGAAACCGGCGGTGAGCAGCGCAGCCGAGACCGCGGCCAGCGCGGCGCGGGACACCAGTGACGTGCGTCGTGAGGTGGCTCGCGCACGAGTCTTGTCCGAGAACGCCTTGTTCAAAGCCATCGATACTCCAGGGTCGTAAACGAACACAGCCCCCCGACGCGTGAGCGCCGGCACACTGCGCCGGTTGCACAAGGCAAGATACATTGTTCGGCTGCTCTGTGTGATTCCGGCGTGCTCCGCGGCCGGCGTGCGCTCGCAGCGCACGGACGTCCGCGGTGCCGTGTCGGTGGGTTCTCGTATCCTGGCGCTCGATGTCGACACCACTGGCTCCGGACAAGTTGCTCACCCGTATCGGTGGGCTGCTGCGTCAGGCCGAGTCGACCGACAACGAGCACGAGGCCGAGGCGTTCATGGCGGCGGCGCAGCGGCTGGCGACGCGTTCGTCGATCGATCTGGCGGTGGCGCGGGCGCATATCGCCGGCCGGGAACACCGGCCGGTGCCGACGCAGAAGGTCGTCCCGATCGGCGCCGCGGGTAAGAAGGGGCTGCGGACCTACGTGCAGTTGTTCGTGGCGATCGCCTCGGCCAACGATGTGCGCTGCGACGTCACCCGCACGTCGACGCAGGTGTACGCCTACGGTTTCGACTCCGATATCGCGACCTGCGAGGCGCTGTACACGAGCCTGCTGGTGCAGATGGTGCGGGCGTCCGACCAGTACATCAAATCCGGTGCCTACAAGGCCGCCACGGTCGAGAAGGTCGTCGTGGAGACCACCAGATGGGGCCGGAAGGTGCGCCGCCGCACGCAGGCCCCGGTGGCCGCGGTGACAGCCCGGCTCAACTTCCAGATGGCCTTCGCCGATCGGATCGGCCGGCGCCTGGCACAGGTGAAGTCCGATGTCGAGGCCGAAGCCGTTCGTGACGAGGAGCCCTCGGGTGCCCGAGGTGCCGGCGCAGCCGCGTCCACCGGAACCGCACTCGCCCTGCGCAACAAGGATCTGGAACTGACCGACTTCTACACCCGCACCTCCGAGGCGCGCGGCACCTGGCGCGGGCCACAGGAATCCACCGGATACTCCCCCGCGGCCCGCCGCGCGGGTGACCGCGCGGGTCGTCATGCGAGGCTCGGCTCCTCACCCGAATTGCCGGCCGCACGTGGCCGTCTGGATGCACCGGGCGCGTGAACACCCGGCACAGCGGACGTAGGAGCCGAATCGAACGCACGTCGCGCCTGACGATTTCGCACCGGGCGATCCTGCTGGAGCATCTCGACCCCTGTCGATCCGGACGCATTGCCTCGGGGAGCCGCGGTGCCGGCGCGTGATTCGCAGCGCAGCCGGGTGTACGACGCCGAGAACCTGGTGCGCCGGATGTTCGACCGTGCCGAGGAATCCGGTGCCCGCACGGTCGAACTGCACGGCTCCCACATCACGCTGCCGATCGAGCGGAGGTTCGCCTCGGTCGAGTCGGTTCAGGACTACGCCGACCGCGTCCTCGCCCTGAACTGGGTTCGCGCCCAATGGGAACGAGCACTCGAGCCACTGGCCGTGCGCGCCCGCGCCGGAACCGCCGCCGCACACTACGAAATCGGCCGCGCGGTTCTCGCGGTGCCGTTGCATTCCGGCGGAACTGCTTGGGCCCTCCGTGAATTGGTGATACTGCACGAACTCGCCCATCATCTCGAACCGGACAACGAGCGAGCCCCACACGGCCCGGAATTCTGCACCCGCTACCTGGATTTGGTGGATGGGATCATCGGCCCGGAAGCCGCGTTGTTACTGCGCACCACCCTCTACGACTGCGGTGCACGTATCGGCTGATCCTCAGAGCAGTCGCTGTACCCGCTCCAGCCGGTCCTGCCACCACTGCACCCGCTCGGGATCGGGATGTCGGAAGCGTTGCAGGAGTTCGGGATCGGGGGCTGGTGGGGTGTGCGGCACCGGCAGGCGACCGTCCACCGGACGCAACGAATCCGACACCACATCCCCGTCGAACAGGGTGACCGTGCCCAGTCCGCACGCGTAATCGAGTTCGGGCAGTGCTCCCGCGAGCGCGAGCTGTGCGGACAAGCCGACGCTGGTCTCGAGTGCCGAGGAGATCACGCACGGCAGCCCCGCCGCCTCGGCGACCTGCAATGCCCGGCGCACACCGCCGAGCGGCGTGCATTTCAGCACCGCGACATCCGCTGCACCGGCGACCGCTACCCGCAGTGGATCCTCGGCTCGGCGAATGGATTCGTCGGCGGCGATGGGAATGTCGACCCGTCGCCGCACTTCGGCCAGCTCTTCGATCGTGCGGCAGGGCTGCTCGGCGTACTCCAGACCGCCGGCGGCACGGTCGATCTGCTCGAGGTGCCGCACCGCGGTGTCGACATCCCACAGGGCGTTCGCATCCACGCGCAGCGCCCCCTCGGGGCCCAAGGCATCCCGCACCGCGGCCACCCGCTCGATATCCTCGGACAACGATTCGGGATGATCGGCGACCTTGATTTTCGCGGTGCGGCAACCGGATTCGGCGGCGATCGTGTACGCCCGCTCCGGGTCGACCGCCGGGACGGTGCAGTTGATCGGAATATGCGAGCGCAGTGGCTCCGGCCACCCGTGCTCGATCTGCTCCACCGTGGTGGCCAGCCAGTTGGCGGCCTCCCGATCGTCGTATTCGACGAAGGGGCAGAATTCGCCCCAGCCCCGCGGCCCCTCGATCAGCATCCCCTCGCGCACCGTGATGCCGCGAAACCGGTTGCGCAACGGAATGGCGTACACCAGGGCGGAGGCCGGATCCAGATCGCTCACCCGAGCCAGCCTAGCCAGGGCTGCGGTCCGGCCGGAGCGTCGGTGGCCCATCGCCACGCCCGGTACGGTGACCGCGTGACCGACCGTTCACCACTGCTCGACACCGCTCCGATCGCACCGCAGGCCGAGGGCATCGGATGTTTCCGCAGTGCCGCGGGCCGAGCCAGGTTCAGCGCCGCATACCGCGACGGTATGGCGACATTGCCGCCTCCGGACGAAACCCGGATTCTGGACACGTCGTTCGGCCGGACCACCGCCTACCGATTCGGGCCCGCCACCGCCGAGCCCCTGCTGCTGTTGTCCGGGCGGCAGGCCTCGACGCCCATGTGGCGGTCCAACATTCCCGGTCTCGCCGCACAGCGCACCGTATGGTCGATGGACAGCTTGGGCGAGCCGGGCGCGTGTGCGCAGACCGCGCCGATCACCGGTCCGGAAGATCAGGCGCGCTGGCTCGACGAAGCCATCGGGCAGCTGGCGGTCGACCGGGTGCATGTGCTGGGGGTGAGTATCGGCGGTTGGCTCACCGCGCAGACCGCAATCCACCGGCCCGGGCGACTGGCGTCGGCGATCCTGCTCGACCCGGCCATGACGTTCGCGCCGATCACCTGGAAAATGCTGGTGGTTTCGCTGGGCAGCGTGTTCCCCGCGATGCCGCACAGCCTCCGGCAACGATTGCTGAGCTGGATTTCGGGCGGCGTGCGAGTCGACGACTCGCTCCCCGAGGCCAGGCTGATCGCCTCGGGGATGCGCGATTTCGAGCAGATCCCGGTCCAACCCCGACGACCCACCGATGCGGAATTGCGCTCCATCTCGGTACCGCTGCTGGTGATCCTGGCGGGAAGCAGCATCGTGCACAACGCCGACCGGGCTGCCGAGGCGGCACGTACGGTCCCGGGTGCCGACGTGGAGGTGTGGGCCGGACGCTCACACGCCATCAACGGGGAGGCGCCTGCGCAGATCGCGGACCGAGTCGGCCGCTTCCTCGCGCAGCGCTCCGGCACGGTCTGACAGAACCTGGCCTTAGTCGTGGCAAGTCAGAGTGAGTATGATGAGACTCATGCCCGTGAAGCTGGAGCCACCCCTGCGCGATCTCAGCTCGTGGAAGCCGGACGGATGCTCCATCGTCAAGGCGCTGGACGTCGTGGGCACTCGTTCAGCCGTGCTGATCCTGCGTGAAGCCATCTACGGCACAACACGTTTCGATGGTTTTGCGGCGCGGGTGGGGATTACCGATGCCGCTGCCGCGGCCGCGCTGCGCAAACTGACCGACGCCGGACTACTACGCAAACAGCCCTATCAGGAGGAAGGTAAGCGCACGCGCAGCGAATACGTCCTCACCGAGATGGGCCGCGATGCGCTGCCCGTCGTCTTCGCACTGTGGCAGTGGGGCGACACCTATCTGCAGGACGGGGTCGCCCCGATGGAGCGCGTCGAAGACGCGACCGGATCGCCGGTCCGGGTAGAGCTGCGCAGCCCCACCGCAGAGGTGCAGCTCGAGGATATTCGGGTCCAGCTCAACAAGGACTGGCGCCGGCGGCGCACCGACGACTGAAGGCCGCCCGCTGGATCGCGGGCGACCTTCAGTGCGTGGCGGATCAGTTGCGTGGCAGCTCAGTTCAGACGCGATCCGCTGTCCGGATCGAAGAAGTAGGTGTGCTCCGCAGTCGTTGTGAGACTGAGCTTTTCGCCCTTCTGCGGCGGATTGCGCCAGTCCGTGCGGGCGACGATGGTTTCGTCCGCGCCCTCACCCAGGGTGCGCCCGTAGATGTAGGCGTCCGAACCGAGTTCCTCGACCACATCGATCTCCATCGTGATTCCCTCAGAATCACCGCTGCCCAGTTCGAGATGTTCGGGCCGGATACCGACGACCACACTGTCGGTGACCGTGTCGGTGACGGTCCGCGGCACCGGGACGGCGTGCCCGCCCAGCGTCACCGCACCGTCGGCCAGGGGCAGCGTGAACAGGTTCATCGCAGGTGAACCCATGAATCCGGCGACGAACAGATTCGCCGGGTCCCGATACAGGTCGCGCGGTGACGCGCACTGCTGCAGCAGACCGTCCTTGAGCACCGCGACCCGGTCGCCCATCGTCATCGCCTCCACCTGATCGTGGGTGACATAGACCGTGGTGGTGGCGAGGCGGCGCTGCAACTGCGCGATCTGGGTGCGGGTCTGCACCCGCAGTTTCGCGTCCAGATTCGACAGCGGCTCGTCCATCAGGAACACCTGCGGCTGCCGGACGATCGCCCGCCCCATCGCGACCCGCTGCCGTTGCCCACCCGAGAGCGCCTTGGGCTTACGGTCCAGATACGCCTCGAGATCCAGCAGCTTCGCCGCCTCCAGCACCCGCTGCTTCTGCTCGTCCTTGGGCACCTTCGCCATCTTCAACGCGAAACCCATATTGTCCGCAACCGACATATGTGGGTAGAGCGCGTAGTTCTGGAACACCATCGCGATATCGCGCTGTTTGGGCTCGGCATCGGTCACATCGTTGTCGCCGATCAGAATGCGCCCGGAATTGACCTCTTCGAGCCCCGCCAGCATGCGCAGCGACGTCGATTTCCCGCATCCGGACGGACCGACCAGCACCAGAAATTCACCATCGGCGATTTCGAGGTCCAACTGATCGACAGCCGGCGTACTGGCCCCCGGATACAACCGGGTGGCATGGTCGAAGGTGACCGTGGCCATCGTGAATCAATCCCTTCACCGGCAGGAACGTGCCGGACGATCCGAGTAGAGGGTATATGCGCCGACCACACTAGCGGGAGGCGCGACCAGCCGTATCATCGCGGATATGTCGCCGGACGATCTCGACCGCCCGGACCTCCCCGAGTACATGACCTGGGAGGAACTGGAGCAGCTTCCCGAGGAGATCGCCTCTCGCATTGAACTGTGGGAAGGCAAGGTCGTCTGGGTGCGGCGGGGGCCGTCCGAGCATCAGGACGCTACGTTCGCGATTACCGGCGCGCTGAAGAGCTGTGCGCGTGCGGCGGCAGCACAGACACCCGAGCAGTGCTGGAGTGTCAGTTTCGAGACCAACGTCTTCTTCGGTTCCCACGGCAAGTCCGATTTCGTCACTCCGGACTTCGTCGCCTATCGGTGCTTGGAGCGGCCGTATCAGGACATCCGCGCTTCGGACACCGTTCTGGTCGGCGAGGTTCTCTCCCCATCGAATTCCGATGCCGAGATGGAGCTGAAAAAGGCCCGCTACGCCGGCGCCGGAATTCCCTGGTACTGGGAGGTCGAGCTGGCGCCGGCGCGCAGCGAGATCGCGCATGTACTCATCTATGGTCTCGTTCCCGATGGGACTCCCGCGCCCGGCGTCACGGTCCTACACCGGGCAAACTATGCCCTGGCGGGCATCTGGTCGCCGAAGGACTCCGCCACGATCGCGATCGACAGTCCGTTTCCGATCAACATTCCGTGGCTCGAACTCGAGTTCTGAGTCTGTCGGACAACGGTTTCGGAATCGGGACTCCAACTCCAACCGCCGCTGGATGGTGGCAACGGTGAGCTGCTCGTCGCGCGGCGGCCACCAACAACCGAACCAGATCACTGCAGCGTACGTGCAGGTCATGACGGTAAGAGTGAGTGCGAGGATCATGGCAAGCCGTCGATTCTGGGCCGAAGTCCCGTGCTGGGCATCAGTCGACCTCCCCGGCGGAAAGAGCCGCACCGGCGGCGAGGCGGGCCAGGCAGGACGGGAAACAGTCACGATGGGTGCGCCAGAGTTGGTGAGCGCAGTCGTGGTCGAGCTGCGTGGGTTCGAAGGTGCAGTCGTGCAACGGGACAGGTTGTAAAGCAACGGGTTCCGTGGCACCGACGGGCCAGATGCGCGGCGGTGTGATGGTGATCAGGTTGAGGGCCGCGGCGATGCGTTCGGGGCGGTAGTCGATGTGGGCATCGCTCACGGTGATGACGGCAGCCGCGTCTAGTCCGGCAGCAAGGGCGAGGGCATAACCGACCGGGTCGCTGGTGGTTGTGGGTGGGCGCAGAGTATAGAGCCAGCGGTAGCCGAGATACTGTGCATGGCTTTGTATTTCGAGCGCGTACGATGCGGCGCGGCGACCCGACAGACTCGGCCGCACCAGACCCAAAGCTGCCGGTCTGGGTGCCTGACCGTGATGGGCAGTCGGACCGGAATCGGTGACCTCTCGATTATTCATCTTTCACCCCTGCTCGATTGATGGATCGGCCCGTGGCAACGAGCCGGATGGAGAAGCTGAAGTTGGGCACACGAAAGCGCCCTGGGTCGCCGCGATGCGGTTATGCCGCCGCCCGTGCTTGTTTTCGGCTCGAAAGAAGTTCCTCAGGTGCGCCGGAGGGATCGAGGCGTAGCCGAAGCTCCTGCGGCAGTGTCGATGTCGGTCCAGAACTCATGTTGTACGCAGTCCCACAACGCCTCCCAGCGCGGGAAGAGCTCCCGCGCCGCAGCCAGATCAGTCCCCTTCCGGAACTCGATCGTCCGACTCGGTACCACGCTGCTGTCGTAGACAGCGCAGATCTCGATCCGCCCCCGCGGATCCCGAGTCACCCGCCACACGGCGCGCAATCCCTCCACCTCACTGAACCGCTCACGCCCCATATCGGGCCTGTCGGCAGATTCGGTGCGGGTGGGTGGAACCGAGACCGAGTGTTGCGTGCTGCGGACAGGTGTTCGCCTGAAGTGGAGCCCTAGCAGCAAGAACAGACATGGGATTCCCCTTGTGGTCGTTACCGCGAGATTCGGTTTCCGAGTTATGGAACCAAGAACGTCACAGAACTATAAATCAAGCCCTGTATATATACAAGACTGTATGGCGTGGGGTGCGTACGGTCGGGGCGCAAGTAGGATGACCGGCAGGGTTGAGACCGGAAGACGGGAGAAATCGAGTGCTGGAGGGTCGCTCCGATCCGGCCGCGCTGCGTTTTCTGATCGGCCATGACCTGCGCGTTACGCGGGAGCGGGCTGGTCTGAAACAGGCAGATGCGGCCCGAGTTCTGGGATGTAACCAGCCGAAGATCAACTACCTCGAGACCGGTAAGACGCAGCAGAAGCCGGACGAAACTACTGCCCTGCTACGCGCGTATGGTGCAGACGCTGTACACGTTGACCGGATTGCGACGCTCGCCGGTCGTGCTGACCGAAGCACCTGGTGGGCGCCGTTTTCCGACGTTCTACCCGACTGGTTTCGTACGTTCGTCGGATTAGAGGGTTTGGCGTCCGAACAGTTCGTCTACAGGTCCAAGACGATCCCCGGCCAAATGCAGACTGCGGAGTACGCGACCACCTTGCTGGAGGGGAGCCTCCAGATCGCGGCGATGGATGTACCGCAATCGGTCCGAAGCCGAATGGCTCGCCAACGGCTCGCTGACGACGACCATCCGCTGACGTTTCGGGCCGTGATCGAGGAGTCGGTGCTGGATCGCCCGGTCGGTGGTCCACGAATCATGCGCGATCAACTTCAACACTTGCTCGATCTGACCCAGCGCGACAATGTCGCGCTGCACGTCATGCCGATCCGGGTGGCGGTACATGACGGACTGGATGACGAGTTCACGCTCCTGGACTTCGATGCTGCTCAGGGTATCGGTTACTTGGAGCATGCTGCGGGCGCTCTATACATACAAGATCAAGAGCAAGTACGGCTGTATAAAATGATGGCGGACCGGCTACGTGCGGCAGCACTCTCGACCTCGGAGTCGTCGGACATGATCGCGTCCCGCATTGCCAGGTTGAAAGATTGAGTTCGGAGTAAGCCGAGATGAGCATCAGCGCACTTGGATGGCGGAAGTCCACGTACAGCGGAACCAACGGCGGGGAGTGTGTAGAGGTCGCCGTTCGTGGAGGTGATGTACTCGTCCGAGACTCCAAGTACCTGCGCGACCCTGCGAACGACCCTCGCGCACAGCCGGTTATCTCGGTGCCGGTCGAATTGTGGTCGCAGGTGCTCGATCTCGCGCTGAGTGCGGGGTCCGGCACCGTCGGAGGCGCCCTCGCGATCGTGGTCGAGGATGACGGCAGCGCCAGCGTGCGCAGCGGAGAATTCACGCTTGTTTACACAGCCCACGAATGGGATGCGTTCGTGAAGGGTGTCGCAGACGGAGAGTTCGCCGCCGCCTGAGCTCCGGTTCGAGGGAGCTGCTACATGCTACATGCGCATGTCATGTGCATGTAGCATGTGTGCATGTCCGTCGCGATTCAAATCAAGGACGTACCCGAGGAGGTGCGGGACGCTATCGCAGCGCGTGCCGCTGCTCGGGGTCAGTCGACGCAGGTCTATCTACGCGCCCTGCTGGAGCGGGAGTTCCGCGCCGAACGTAACCAGCACGTGTTCGAAAGTCTCGTCGGTCGTCGGCACCTGTCCATGAGCGCTGAGGATGTCGTCGACGAGATCCGGAACGGGCGCGAGGACGACGAGTGATCGTTGTCGACGCGAATGTGATGGTCATGGCGTTGTCCAGTCCGTCCGCGCAAGGGGATGCCGCCCGTGCGGCGATGCTCGCCGACGACGACTGGATAGCTCCAGGGCACATGCCTCTGGAGGTGCTGCGGACCCTCCATAAGGCCCTCGTCGGCAAGCGACTCGCCACGACCGACGCCGAGGCGGCGTTCAGGGCCCTCACTGCTATGCAGATCGAGTACATCGGAACCGACAACCCTCTCCTGCAATCGATTTGGGCGATGCGTCACAACGTGTCGGTCTATGACGCCGCCTACCTGACCGTGGCGGCAACCCACGACGCGCCACTGATCACATTCGATGCTCGTCTCGCGAAGGCCGCCCACCAGGTGACACCTACAATCCGTGTCACCCTCCTGTGACCCGCAAGTGAGGCCGGGAACGCGGTCGCACCCATCCGGACCTCCCGCTATCCTCTGCCCAGGACGAGCGAAAACACGGTCCGGTCGGTAGTCCGGGCGCTCCAGGACACCCAACGTGGCCTGTACCGGTCGATCCTTCGGGACGCGCAGTTGAGCGATGCACAGTTGCGAGAAATGATGTAGCTGCCGCCGCGTCTCGATTTGCGCGCTGAGCGGATGATCGGCTTCTGCAGCCTACGATTGGCTCCTCACGGTGGGGCGATAAGCCCGATCTTGACGACGACGGTCTGCGGATAGATTTCCCGTTCCCGATCCACATCGACTGGCCCGACCTCGCCTTCTGACCTCGCTGACTGTGCTCCGGCCGGCAGGACACCGTCACACGGCGCGGCCGGGCGAGCCGGCTTGCGGATGCGTTGGTGGCGCGCCGCCCACAGGTGCCGCGAAGGCGTCACTGGCTCATAGAGGTAAATAGAGTTACGCTATTTTGTGTAACTAAATTTACACTAAGCCTGGAGGGGGTCGCGTGGACAAGCCTGGCGAAATCATCGGCCGCAACCGGCAGTGGAGAACGCTGGAGCGGTTTCTGTTCGACGGCGGGATCGAGGGTCCGATGCGCCTCGGCCTGGTGTCGGGGCGTAGGCGTACCGGAAAGACGCAGCTGCTGTCCGCCGCATGTCGGGCGGTCGGCGGACTGTACGTGGTGTGTGTGCAGGACGAAGGGGACCTGGCCGCTCGCTCCCGGTTTGCCGCCGACGTGGCCGGTCATGCCGGGATCCCGGTGTCGGCGCTCGGCGCTCCCGGTTCGTGGGAACAGCTCCTGCGCACCGCGATGGATACTGCGGCCCGGCTTGCGCCGCCCGGGCAGCCGCCGTTGGTGGTCATCGACGAGTTTCCTTACGCGACGGCTCACGCACCGCAACTTCCGTCGTTGATCCAGCATCTGTACGACGCGTCCCAGCATGGCGAGAGTTACGGCGGTCGGCTGATTCTGTGCGGGTCCGCGTTGAGTGTCATGCACGAATTGCTGTCGGGTGCGAAGCCGCTGCGGGGGCGGGTGATGATGGATTTGCGGTTGCCCGCACTCGACTACCGCGAGGCCGCCCGGTTGTGGTCGCTCGATGATCCGGAGCTTGCCCTGCTGGTGCACGCCACCGTCGGTGGCATCCCCGGCTACCGTTCCCTGATCACCGCGACGCCGCGCACCGTCGCGGACTTCGACGAGTGGGTGGTGGACAATTTACTGACGACGGACATCGGCGTATTCACCCACACCGAGGTCGACTATCTCCTCCGGGAGGATCCCAGGATCAACAGCAGGGCACTGTATTTCGATGTCCTGAGTGCCGTTGCGGAAGGGAACAGAACACCCAGCAAGATCGGTGCGGCGATCGGACGGGACAACAACTCGGTTCGCTACCCGCTGGGAGTCCTGGAGTCCGCGGGTTACGTCACGCGAAGCCGGGACATGCTGCGCCACCGAAACCCCTCGATCACCGTATCGGATCCGATCATCAGGTTCGATCGTTTGATTACGGCACCACATCTGGGCCAGCTCGAGTTGGGGCGCCCGGAGCGGGTGTGGGAGGCGGCTGCGCCTACCTTTCGGTCGAACATTCTCGGAGCGCATTTCGAAATGCTCGCGCGGGATTGGGTCCAGCGTTTCGCACCGGACGAGCTCGGTCGGCCCACCGGGTTCGGCGATGTCGGGTTCGCCACCATCCAGGACAATCCCGGGCGATGTAAGCATGAGATCGATGTCCTGGCAATGGAATCAGGGCGAATAACGCTCGTCGGTGAGGCGAAGGCAACCCTGGCGCGGCGCGGGATCCCCGATCTGGATCGGCTCGACCACATCACCGCGCTGTTGGCGAACACCGGCCACTCCGCATCGGAGACAGTTCGGGCACTGTTCTCCAGGAGCGGATTCACCGCTGATCTGGAAAGGCTCGCGGCAAGCCGTCCGGATGTGGAACTGATCGATCTGAACAGGTTGTACGGCGTCTGATCCCAACGGTTGGCTCGTGTCCTCACGCTGGATCGAGAAACCCGAACTGCGCGGACTTGCCCGCCACTAAGCCTTTCTCTAGAGTCGTAGAGGTAAATCTAGAATCGTAGAGTCCAAAGGTGGGCAATATGAGCGCGCTGGCTGAAGACTTCCTCTCCACGGCGACCTATGTCGAGCGGCACTCCACGGTGATACCTGCGCCGCCGCAGGCGGTCTGGGCCGCATGGCAGGGGATGAGCATTGCGGATCCCCCGCTCATCGCCAAGCTGCTGATCGGTGTACGCGACGTGATCGCCCGCGTCCGGCATGGACACACGCACCGCGATTTACCACAGATGTTCATCCCATTGGCCGAGGAACCACCACATCAGCTCGTGGAGGGCCTGGTCGGACGATGGTGGCAGTTCGGTGCACACGCGAATCGGGCCGACATCGCCGCTGCGGACTTCCGCGATTTCAGCGAGCCCGGGTATGGGAAAGCGACCATAGACCTGTGCTTCGAGGAGTTGCCGGATGGACGGACTCGGGCGACCACCAGCACCCGCGTCGGCTTCACCGATGACAAGGCCCGCCGGGCCATGCGCCCCTACTGGATACTCATCCGCCCCTTCAGCGGGCTGATCCGCCGAGCTATGCTGCGGCGACTCCGGCAGCGCACGCTCCGGCTCGTCCAGAAGAATGGCACCGGCCGATGACCAGCGTCAGCCCGCCTCGTCGTATGAAACTGCTCGAGGCCGCAATCGCCGTCGTCGCCTCCAATGGTCTGCACGGCCTGTCCCATGGTGCCGTCGATACTCGTGCCGCGCTCCCCGCCGGCTCGGCCAGCTACTACTTCCGCAGCAGAAAGGCGCTGCTCGAGGGCATAGTCGAATTCATCGCCGTCGGCGAGCTCGCGGACATCGACGCGGCCGAGGTCTCGCCGGAGCTCGCCGACGCGCCGCTGCTGACACAGGGCGCCGACCTGATTGCGGGCGTGCTGGCGCATTGGCTGGGGCCTACCCGCGAACGCACCCGGGCACGACTGGAGATCATGCTGCTGGCTGCCGAGCAGCCAGATCTGGCCGCAGGGCTGATCGACGTCAGGGACAGCTTCCTCGCCCGAGCGTCCCGGCTTCTGACCTCGATCGGCATGGAGCGCCCCGAGGACGGCGCCCGCCTCGTGCTGGCGCTCGTGCATGGGCTCACATTCGACGAGATCGCGAGTCCGAGCGCGTTTCCGCTCCGGCACGATGCCCTCCGGTCGTCGATCCTGGCCATTCTGCATGCGGTAGTGGGGCCCGCCGATACAGGCGCAGGGACAGGACCCAACGGGCCCGCAGCCGCTGCTCCGGAGGAACTCCGACCCTTCCGGATCCGCATTCCACAGGCGGATCTCGACGATCTTCGTGAACGGCTGGCCCGCACTCGCTGGCCTGTCGGGCAGTCCGGGAACGACTGGTCCGACGGCGTCCCACCGAACTGTCTTCGTGACCTGGCCGAGTACTGGCGTACCAGCTACGATTGGCGTGCCCAAGAGGAGCGGCTGAACGCATTCCCGCAGTTCATCACCACTATCGATGGCACTGATCTCCATTTTCTGCACGCTCGTTCGCCTGAACCCGACGCACTGCCCTTGATCCTCAACCATGGCTGGCCCGGATCCGTCGCCGAGTTCACGCAGATCATCGGCCCGCTCACCGACCCGCGTGCCTACGGGGCCGACCCGGCCGATGCCTTCCATGTGGTTGCGCCGTCGCCGCCCGGCTTCGGTTTCTCCGCCCCACTCAGCGATGAGGGATGGGACCTCCGGCGCATCGCCCACGCCTTCGCAGCGTTGATGGACCGGCTCGGCTACCGGCGCTACGGTGCCCTCGGGTACGCGATCTCCCACCACCTCGGGGCAGTCGATCCCGAACATGTTGTCGGCGTGCACGTCAACATGTTCGTGACTCCGCCCGAGAACGCCCCCGGCACGCTGACCGACAACGAGCGCGAGCGCCTCACCCACTTCTCCGAGCAGCGCACGGGCACCCGCGCGGCCCGATCCACCCGCCCCCGGACTCTCGGATATGCGCTGAGCGACTCCCCTGTCGGGCAGCTCGCCTGGACCCTGGACATGTTTCAGGCCGGCGTCGATCCTGCCAGGCGCCCCGATCAGGTGGTCAACCGCGATTATCTGCTGACCGATGTGACGTTGTCCTGGCTCACCGGGACCGTAGGCTCCTCGGCCCGCCTCTATCTGGAGGAGGAACACCTGCGTCCGTCCCAGTCCGTCATCGCACGGTGCACTGGGGTCGGCCAGGACGGCCACTTCGCTGCGGCGGAGCAACCGGGGCCGTTGGTGGACGACATCCGGAGATTCTTCCGCCCGCTTCGGGACGGGCCCGAGTGAGCCCATGTCGTTGCCGGGCCCGACCTTCATCTACAGGATCTGAGACAGGAACTGTTGCAGGCGGGGGGTTTCCGGATTATCGAAGATGCGGTCCGGAGCGCCGGACTCGACCACCTTGCCCTGGTCCATGAACACCACGCTGTCGGAAACCGAACGGGCGAAGCCCATTTCGTGGGTTACCACGATCATGGTCATGCCGCCCGAGGCCAGGTCGGCCATCAGCGACAGCACGCCCTTCACCAGTTCCGGGTCCAGGGCCGAGGTGGCCTCGTCGAACAGCATCAGTTCCGGTTTCATCGCCAGCGCGCGGGCAATTGCCACGCGTTGTTGCTGGCCACCGGACAGGTTGCCGGGGCGAGTGTCGGCGCGGGCGGCCAAGCCGACCGTTTCCAGCTGTTCGAGGGCCAGCGCCCGGGCGGCGTCCTTGCTCAGGCCCAGCAATTTGCGGGGACCCAGTGCCACATTCTCGACAACCGATTTGTGCGGGAACAGGTTGAATTGCTGGAACACCATGCCGATGCGGCGACGTAACCGGTCCGGATTCTCGCCGAGCACCGAAACACCGTCGATCAGCACGTCGCCGGAATCGGGTTCGTGCAGGCGGTTGAGCACGCGCAGGACGGTGGATTTTCCGGAGCCGGAGGGGCCGATGACGGTGGTGGTGTGGCCGGCGTCCACATGGAGGTCGACGCCGCGCAGGATGTGGTTGCCGCCCAGTGTCAGGTGCAGGTCCACGCCGGACAGGGAGGAACTGCGCCGCGCGCCGGCGTTCTTGTCGCTCACGCTCGAGCCCTTATCATCGCTCATGCCGGTGTTGTCCTGGTCGCTCATGCCGGTGTTGTCCTGGTCGCTCATGCTCCGCGCCCTTCCGTGACAACCGCCTGCTCCACTTCGGCCGCGGCGGCCTCGGCGCGCCCGGTCCGCAACCGCCGATCGATGTAATTGACCAGGTGGGTGAGTGGAATGGTGAGGATCAGATACACCAGGCCCGCGGCCACCAGTGGCGACAGATTGCCCGTCTGCGAATTCAGGTCGCGCCCCACGGCGAACAACTCCCGTTGGGTGGCCAGCAGACCCAGGAAATAGATCAGCGAGGAATCCTTGATCAGGGCGATGAATTGATTCATCAACGCGGGGAGGACGCGGCGGATACCCTGCGGAATCACGACCAGCGTCATGGCCTGGCGGTAACCGAATCCGATCGCGCGAGCCGCCTCGAGCTGACCCGCTTCCACCGACTGGATTCCGGAGCGGAAGATTTCGCCGATATACGCCGAGGACAGCAGTGCCAGCGCCACCGCACCGAGCCAGTACGGATTGTTGCCGGTCAGGCCCTTCACCACCGGTCCGACGCCCAGTCCGATCAGCAGGATGATCACCACCGCGGGCAGCCCACGGAAGATGTCGGTGTAGACCCGCGCCGGCCAGCGCAGCCAGCGGGTGCGCGAAATCCCTGCCACGGCCAGCAATATGCCGATCAGAGTTCCGAGGACGCCCGAAACCAGCGCCAGGATCAGGGTATTCGGCAGCCCGGTCTTGAACAGGTCCGGAAATGCCTGCCGATACAGCGACCAGTTGAAGAAGGTGTCCTTCAACTGCTGCAGAGTGGATTTCGGTGCCGCCGACTGATCGGTGTGCCGGTTCTCCGCGGCAATCTTCTCGAAGTCCGGAAGCTGCGGTGTCGGCGCGGATTTGGAGCCCGGCTTCCAGCCCGGCGGCAGCGGTCGTGGCACCCAGTTCGAGTAGAGCTCGGCATAGGTGCCATCGGCGATCACCGCGTCGAGGCCCGCGTTGAGTGCGTCGATCAGCGGCTGATTGTTCTTGCGCACCGCCCAGCCGACGAAATTGTCCAGGCTGAAGGTGTTCTGCACGATGGTGGTCGGGTCACCCGGTTTGATCGCCCCGGTGGCCTGTTGTGACGGCGCGACCCAGGCGTCGATCTGTCCCGTCTTCAAATTCGCGTAGGCGGTGTTGTAGTCGGGGTATTTCACCGGATCCAGGTGCAGGGTGCCGGTCACGTACTCGTCTTGTACCGTGCCCTGCACCACGCCGACGCGCATCCCGGGCTTCAGATCGGTGAATGCGGTGATCGGGCTGCCGGTGGGGACGACCAGCGAGAAGTAGCCGAAGTCATAACCGTTGGTGAACCCGACCTCGCGCCGCCGTTCGTCGGTGGTGGTGATGCTCGACGACCCGGCATCGAACCGGCCCGTCGACACCAGCGACAGCAGGGAGGCGAATTCGGTGCCGGAGAACTGCACCCGCAGGCCGATCTTCTCGGCCACGGCCTTCAGCAGTTCGTTGTCGAAGCCGGTGAAGGCGCCCGCGGAATTGACGCAGATACTGGGCGGCGCGTCCGACAGCGTGCCGACATTGAGCACACCGGGCTGCGCCAGGCCGAGCTGGTTGATGTCGATCGAGTCGAGTGGTTCGGTCGTCGCGGTGGTGTAGCGGTCGACGCCCGCGGCTTCCCCGCCTGCCACGTTCGCGGGTGCGGGTGCGGCGGCCGACGGTCCCGGCGGCGCGCACAGGTCCGCGGTCGTGGTGTTGCCGCTGTCGGAGCTACAGGCAACGGCGAACAGCAGCATCAGCACCGCCAGCAGGGCGATGACGACGCGCGGACGCGAGGCGGGCAAACGGGCCATAGCCGAGAACCCTAGCGCTGGCCTCGGCGTGTCGAGCGTGACCGGCACGTCACGGCGACGTGCCGGTGCTGCTACCGCACCCGGGGAAGACATCGAATCGCGGTGATTCGAGACCCCCGGGGGGTGGAACTCAGGCGATTCCGGTGACCGGTTCCGGATTGACCGAGTCACGCCAGGCGATCGCCTCGCGCACCTCGCTCAGGTCGTACTCGGGGCCGCCGACTCCGACCGTGAACAGGGTGGCGCCGGCCTCGACGAATGCCGCGGCGTCGTCGGCTCCAGGCCACGACACCGACTTCTCGATCCGGCCGGCTTCGGTGCCGACGTCCGCGCAATGTTCGGCGAGGATCTTCGACTTCCGCTCCAGCACTTCGAGATCGGCGAAACTGTGCCAGATGTCGGCGTATTCGGCCACCAGCCGCAACGTCTTTCGCTCACCGCCACCGCCGATCAGGATCGGAATCCGGTGTACCGGCTGTGGGTTCAGCTTGCCGAGTCGGGCATCGATGCGGGCGAGGTAGTCCTTCAGCAGTGCCAGCCGGGTGCCCGGAGTGCCGAATTCGTAGCCGTACTGGTCGTAGTCCTTCTGGAACCAGCCGGCCCCGATCCCCAGGATCAACCGGCCGCCGGAGATGTGGTCGACGGTGCGGGCCATATCGGCGAGCAGATCGGGATTGCGGTACCCACCACCGGTGACCAGGGCGCCGAGTTCGACCCGCTCGGTCTGCTCGGCGATCGCGCCCAGCATGGTCCAGCATTCGAAATGCGCACCCTCGGGGTCACCGTAGAGCGGATAGAAGTGGTCCCAGTTGAAGACGATATCCACACCCGCGTCTTCGGCCCGCAGCACCGCATCGCGGATCAGTCCGTAGTCGGGGGCGTGCTGGGGCTGCAACTGCACTCCGATTCGAACCGGTCGACTCATATCTGCTCCTTCGTCGGGTGAGCTTGTCGTCGCGGCCGGTCGCCGGCCGTTGCCGAGGCTACCCGCGCCGGCGTAGCGGCGGGCAGCGTCGAGCGCCGGATAATGTCCCGGAAGGCCTTGCTACCGTTCGTTTTCGCTGTGGGCGAAGCCGACTCAGCTGCTGCCGGCGCTGCCCGAACTGCTGCCCGCGAACGGGAAATTGGCGTACTGCGCGAAATCGCCCTGGGCGCCGCTGTAGACGTTGACATCGGTGCCGCCGGCGATGCCGGGGATGCTGCCGGAGTCGGTGGTCTGCCAGAACGTCCACGTCGGCCAGCCGCCGGGTACCTCGGGCTGTGCGTTGCCCCGGTAGTCGGCGATCCACAGCGGGTACCGGTGGAATTCGTTCGAATCGGCCATCGCGGTCTGCCAGAAGCGGGGATAGGTGTAGACGATCGGGACCCGGCCGGTGAGGGCCTGCACCGTATTCAGGTAGCGGTGGGTCCAGTCGATCAGGGCGGCGGGTGGCAGTCCGCCGGAATTCTCCATATCGAGCACCGGGGGCAGATCCAGGGGGCCGTTCTGGCCCAGTACGGCGGCGGCGTAGAGCGCGGCCTGCGGTTCCGGCGGCAATTCCGGGCGGGCGTAATGGTAGGTCCCGCGCGCTACGCCGGCCGCGCGCATCAGCACGCTGTCCGGGACGAAGTAGGGGTTGACGTAGTCCAGGCCCTCGGTCGCCTTGACCATGGCGAACTGGTGCCCGGACGCGCGCACGGCGAACCAGTCGATCAGCCGCCCGTCGATGTGCTGCCAGGACGAGACGTCCGGCCCGGTCGGCCCGGCCTGGGCGATTCCGGTTGCCGAGAATATGCCGGCAACCGCAAGCAGCGGGAGCGCTGCGGAGAAGCGACGAACTTTCGGACGAGCCACGGTGCGTCGATACATGGATAAGAGAGTAAACAGCGGAGGTCGCTGGGGCCAGGGTCAACGACGGGAACTGTGAAGATCGATAGCTGTGAGTGAGCGGATGTGCTGCTCAGCCCAGCCAGTCCAGCACTGCCGCCGCGGTCCACGACTGCTGCATACTGCCCAGCGGCTCGCCTGTGAACGGTTCGTAGTACTCCGCGAAGCTGCCGTCACCGGCCTGGCGAAGCCCTTCCGCGCGCAGCATGAACGACCGTTCCGCCCAGCCGCGGCGGGCGAAGACCCAGGAGAACAGCCAGCTCATCACGGGCCACACCGGCCCGCGCCAGTATTCGCGGGCGCGGAAATCCTTCGCAACCGGTGAGGTCGACGGCGGCAGGGCGTACCGCAGATCGGGATGGCCGCAGAAGCGTGGTCCTTCGAACAGGCGCAGCAGCGCGCGCTCGGTACTGCGCGGCAGGCCGCCGCACAGCAGCGGCGCGAACATGGCCAGCGTTTCGGTATCGATCCAGCGGTCGGCCCGAATATCGAAATCGCGGGCCGCCCCGGATCGCGGATCGGTCGTCTCGATTACGCCGGCACGGAAATAATCCGCCCATTCGTACAATTCGCGCACATCGGAATTCGGCATCCGGTAGTCCTCGCCGATTCCCGCCAGCACATCGCAGGCCAGCGCGAAAATCGCGGTGACGAATACGTCCTCCACCGCGAAGCTCATGGTGGACGCCTGCAGGAAGTCGTCGTACCCGCACCGGCGCATCTGCTCCACCAGCCACAGATAGCGGTCGTATTCACGGTCCGAGGGGCGCTGCGCCGGATCGACCACGTCGAGATCGGCGCGCTGATACGGCGGCAGATCGCCCACCACCACATTCGCGTAGGCGCGGTCCCAGCGTGGTGAATTGTCCATCCCGGACTCCCAGCCGTGATACAGGGTGATCCGGCCGTGCTGTTTCGGATCGCGGGAGTGGGCCAGCCAGCGATGCCAGCGCATCAGATCCGGCCACCGCCGATTCAGGAACTCCGCGGCAACCGTCCTGGTGGTGCGCCCGTGGCGACGGGAATGGTCGAGAATGCGCTGCACCGCGATCGCGTGTACGGGCGGCTGGGTGATGCCGGAGGTATCCGGACCGTCGGGCGCGTTGGCTGCCAGCTTGCGGCATTCCCAGCGGGACGGGCCAGGGAAATAGCCGTCCACCCCGTTCGCGAACACGATGTGCGGAATCATGCCGTTGCGCCATTGCGCGGACAACAACGTGTCGAGCTCCACCACGGCGCGTTCCACGCTCAGTGGCGCCAGCCCGACCGCGACGAATGCCGCATCCCAGCTCCACATGTGCGGATACAGCTTGGGCGCGGCGCTCGTCATCGTGCCCAGGTCGTTGCCGCGCAGCAGGTAGGCGGCCCGGGCAGCCAGCTGGGTGGGGGTGAACCCTGGACCGTTCATCCCTCTATTCTGCGACGTCACCTTCAAATACGCGCGCTGCGGCCGGACCGCGTTCCCCCGCTGCGCTCGGTGCATCTGCGCTGGTGCGGGCCCCTGCTCCGCTGTCTCCACCCTCATCGCCTCATTCGTCTTCCGGTACCCCGAGAGTTGATAACACCGGTGCTGACGATGCGCCACCGCTGCGGGCCCGGATGTCCGAAGCGGCGGTGGAATTGTCCGCTGCCGCCTGTGCCCGGGGCGGCGGGGGCCGGGCTGGCAGCTACCGTGAATTCATGGCCGCATCCCCGGACTCTCCTACCGACTCTCCTGCCTCGCCGCCGACCGCCCTGATCACCGGCGCCAGTCGTGGACTCGGTGCCGCGATCGCCCGGGACCTGGCGCCGACCCACCGGTTGCTGCTCGGCGCCCGTTCGGCGGAATCCCTGCGTGACATCCGGGCCGAACTGCCGGCGGCGCAGCCGTGGCCGGTCGACCTCACCGACTACGACGCACTGCCGGCCGCGACCGCGCCGATCGAGCGCCTGAATGTCCTGGTGCACAACGCCGGTGTGGCGGAACTCGGGGCCATCGCCGAATCCTCGGTGCAGCAATGGCGAGAAACGCTGGAAGCCAACCTCATCGCGGTAGCCGAACTCACCAGGCTTCTGCTTCCCGCGCTTCGCGCGGCGAACGGTCATGTGGTGCTGATCAATTCGGGTGCGGGCCTGCGGGCCAATCCAGGCTGGGGTGTATACGCCGCCGCCAAGTTCGGTCTGCGTGCTTTCGGCGACGTCCTGCGCCTGGAAGAACCGGCGCTGCGGGTCACCTCCATCCATCCGGGTCGCATCGATACCGATATGCAGCGCGCGATCGTCGCATCCGAGCAGCGCGAGTACAACCCGGACGAATTCCTGACTGCCGAAACCGTCGCCCGTGCGGTGCGCAATGCGGTAGAGACACCACCGGATGCGCATCCGACCGAAATCGTGCTGCGGCCGATCGGACGCTGAACCAGGTACCCGGACACATCGCCTCGACGCCGGGCGCGTTATCGGTCCGGAACTCGAACCCGCGGCTTCGATCCGGCCGAGCCTCCGGACGACCACCTGGGCACGACACACCGGGTGACCGTCGGCTGCCCCGGCACCTGTTCACCACGGCGTAGCGTTATCTCGTCATGAACCTCTGACCAGGGGGAACAGTGTGACGAGTGGGGTGCGAACCAATCGGCGGCAGCTGTTGACCATGCTCGCCGCAGGGACCGCCGCAGCGCTGGCGGGGTGCAGCACGGCGCACAGCACGGTCCAAGAGAACCTCGCGGTCGGCGCGGCGCCCCCCGCACCGCCCGGCCCACCGCCGCTCCCGCCGCCGCCCGCCGGGCCGAAGCTTTCCGTACCTGCGGGCGCGATGACCGCGTTACCGGGGCCCGGCAATAATCTCGCACTGACCGTCGACGACGGCGCCAGTCCGGAGGTGGTCGGCGCCTACATCCGGTTCGCGCGCGATACCGGGGCGCGTTTCACCTTCTTCGTCACCGGCTGTTACGAGTCGTGGACGATGCACCGCAACGAGCTACGGCCCTTGGTGGATTCGGGGCAGATCCAGCTCGGCAACCACACCTGGGACCATCGCGCCCTCACCGAGTTGTCCAGCACCGGCGTCGCCGATCAGCTCAGCCGCACGAAGGTGTTCCTGTACAACACCTTCGGCGTGGACGGCGCACCCTACTTCCGTCCGCCCTACGGCTATCACAACGCGGCCGTGGACCGGGTGGCCGCCGATCTGGGATACACGGTGCCGACCCTGTGGTACGGCTCGCTGTCGGATTCCTCGATCATCACCGAGCAATATCTGATGCAGATGGCCGAACAGTGGTTCAATCCGCAGGCGATCGTCATCGGCCATGCCAACCATCCGGCCGTAACCCACTGTTACGACCGGCTGGTCGACATCATCCGGGAGCGGCAACTGGCCATGGTCACCCTGAACGACGTGCTCGCCCCGCCCGTGTAGGCGGCAGGGTCAGGCCGGGTAGGAGGCCCGACAGGGTCAGGCGACGACGTTCACCAGTTTCCCGGGGACGACGATCACCTTGCGTGGCGTCTTGCCGGCCAGGAACTCCAGCAGTTTCGGATCGGCCAGCGCGGCATCCTCCACCGCCTGCTTGTCGGCGTCGGCCGGCACGCTGACGCGGCTGCGGACCTTACCGTTCACCTGGATCGGATACTCGACCGAATCCTCCACCAGCAGTGCGGGATCGGCGGCCGGGAACGGGCCGTGCGCCAGAGCCGTGGTGTGCCCCAGGCGTTCCCACAGTTCCTCCGCGATGTGCGGAGCCATCGGAGCCAGCATCAGCACCAGCGGCTCTACCACGGTGCGCGGTGCACCCTGCGGATACTGCTTGGTCAGATGGTTGGTCAGCTCGATCAGTTTCGCGCCCGCGGTGTTGTCACGCAGCGCGGCGTAATCAGCGTCCACACCGTCGATCGTCTTGTGCAGCAGTCGAAGTGTGGCATCGGCCGCGCTCCCGTCGGTGGCGCGCACGGCGCCGGTCTCCTCGTCGACCACCAGTCGCCATACGCGCTGCAGGAAGCGGTGCGCACCCACGACATCCTTGGTCGCCCACGGACGTGAGGTGTCCAGCGGGCCCATCGCCATCTCGTACAGGCGGAAGGTATCCGCGCCGTACAGGTCGTACATCTCGTCGGGGGAGACCGCGTTCTTCAGCGACTTACCGATCTTGCCGTACTCCTGGAAGACCTCGATCTCCACACCGGCGGTGTCAGTCCAGAAGAACTTCCCGTCGCGTTCGATCACCTCCGCGGCCGGAATATAGGTGCCGCGCTCGTCGGTGTAGGCATAGCCCTGGATGTAGCCCTGATTGAACAGCCGCCGATACGGTTCCGGGCTCGATACCTCACCCAGATCGAACAGCACCTTCTGCCAGAACCGTGCGTACAGCAGATGCAGCACCGCGTGCTCCACGCCGCCGATGTACAGATCGACACCGCCCGGATCGTTCGCACCGTGCTCGGCCGGGCGCGGGCCCAGCCAGTACCGCTCGTTCTCGGGCGCGCAGAACGCCTCGGAATTGGTCGGATCGGCGTAGCGCAGCTGATACCAGGAGCTACCGGCCCACTGCGGCATCACGTTGGTGTCGCGGCGATAGGTCTTGGGTCCGTCACCCAGATCCAGTTCGACATTCACCCACTCGGTGGCCTTGGCCAGTGGCGGCGACGGTTCCGAGCCGGCGTCGTCGGGGTCGAAGGTCACCGGCGCGAAATCCTGCACTTCCGGAAGTTCCACCGGCAGCATGGATTCCGGCAGCGGATGCGCGCGGCCCTGCTCGTCGTACACGATCGGGAAGGGCTCGCCCCAGTACCGCTGCCGGGCGAACAGCCAATCCCGCAGTTTGTATTGGACGGTGCCCTTGCCGTGGCCGTCCGCCTCCAGTCGCTCGATGACGGTGGCCTTCGCGGCGTCGATGTCGAGACCGTTCAGGTAGTCGGAGTTGACCAGCGTGCCCTCACCGGAATACGCGGCATCCGAGATATCGCCGCCGGCGATCACTTCCCTGATCGGCAGGCTGAACGCGGTGGCGAACTCCCAGTCCCGGTGATCGTGGCCGGGGACAGCCATGATCGCTCCGGTCCCGTAACCGGACAGCACGTAATCGGCGATGAAGATCGGCACCTGTGCGCCGTCGACCGGGTTGGTGGCATAGGTGCCCAGGAAGACGCCGGTCTTCTCCTTGTTCTCCTGGCGCTCCAGATCCGATTTCGCGGCGATCGACTTACGGTAGGCGGCAACGGCTTCGGCCGGAGTCGCGGATTCGAAGGTCCAGCGCTGGTCGACATTCTCGGGCCACTGCGCGGCGACCAGCCGGTCGACCAGTTCGTGTTCGGGAGCCAGCACCACGTACGTCGCGCCGAACAGGGTGTCCGGCCGGGTGGTGAAGACCTCGATGGTCTCGCCGTCGGCGGCGAAGGAGACCTGCGCGCCGCGGGATCGGCCGATCCAGTTGCGCTGCATGGCTTTCACATTGTCCGGCCAGTCCAGCAGCTCCAGGTCGTCGACCAAGCGATCGGAATAGGCGGTGATGCGCATCATCCACTGCCGCAGGCGCTTACGGAACACCGGGAAGTTGCCGCGCTCACTGCGCCCATCGGCGGTAACCTCTTCGTTGGCCAGCACGGTGCCCAGGCCCGGACACCAGTTGACCATCGAATCCGACTGGTACACCAGGCGATACGAGTCCAGCACCTCGCCCTGTTCGGTGGGGCTCAGCTCGGCCCACGCGCGTCCGTCGTCGGTGCGGCGGTCCCCGGCTTCGAATGCGGCCACCAGTTCGGCGATCGGGCGAGCCTTGTTCGCGGCCGGGTCGTACCAGGCGTTGTAGATACGCAGGAAGATCCACTGCGTCCACTTGTAGAACTCGGGATCTGTGGTGGCGAACGAGCGCCGCCGGTCGTGGCCCAGCCCCAGCCGATCCAGCTGCCGCTGCATCGTCGCGATATTGGCTTCGGTGGTCACCCGCGGATGCGCACCGGTCTGCACCGCATACTGCTCGGCGGGCAGTCCGAAAGCGTCATACCCCAGCGCGTGCAGCACATTGCGTCCGTGCATCCGGTGATACCGGGCGAACACGTCGGTAGCGATGTACCCGAGCGGATGCCCGACGTGCAGTCCCGCCCCCGACGGATACGGGAACATGTCCTGGATGAACAGCTTGTCCGCCGGCGTCGCACCGGCCAGCGGCCCGACCGGATTCGGTGCGTGGAAGCTTCCGCGCTCCTCCCACAGCCGCTGCCACTTGCCCTCCAGTACACCCGCCAGCTCGGCGTTGTACCGGTGCGCCGGCGCATCCTCGGGCAGGCTGCTCACGGACCCGTCGCTCCGACCGGTCGCTGTATCGGTTGCACGAGTCTCCTGCACGATCCTGCCTTCTGTGTCGCCGAGTTCCCCTGGTGAACGTCTGTGGACAACGTCGCCCCTCAGGGTAGAGCGTGCCCACGTCAGAGCCCAAAAAGGGGTCCGCTTGCAGGTTCGCGCACCGGCCCCCTAGTCCGCTGCGTCGTCGAGCAGATGCAGTCGCCGAGCCAGATCGGAGACGAACACCCCCTCCGGATCGACACCGTCACGAATGCGCCGCCACTCGTCCAACCGCGGATACATGGCTCGAACCATCTCCGGTGTGGTCCGCGACTCCTTGGCGAAATACAGACGCCCGCCTGCGGCGAGAACTTGCTGGTCGAGCTCGGTGCAGAAGTGGTGCACACCGGGCGCGATCGGAAAGTCCAGGCTCAGCATGAACCCCGGATGCGGCCACGACAGCGGTGCTTGGTTGCCGGGGCCCATTCTCTTGAACACGTTCAGGAAAGAACGGTGCCCGGAGTGCGCAATCGTGCGTACCGCCTCGGCCAGCCGGCCTTCGGCGCCGAACGGCATGGAGAACTGGTACTGCAGGAAGCCGCGACGGCCGTACGCACGGTTCCATTCACCCAGCACATCGAGCGGATGCAGAAACTGAGTGATGTTCTGGACCATGCCGCGACCCGGTCGACCGAAGATCCGGTAGGTGAGTTCACCGCCGATACGAGTGGTGAACCCGTTGACCATGCCGTTGGGGAAGATGTCGGGCACAGTCAGCAGTTGCGGTGCGGAGAAGTGCAGCGGATCGCGCCGCAATTTCGCCGGTAGCTGGTCGACCGTGGCGAGATTTCCGCGACTGAACCCTGCTCGGCCCAGCGCGGAGCCGGTGCTGATCGTGTCCGGTACGGCCACCGAATATTCGTAGCCCTCATCCGACCCGCCGGTCAGCAGTTCCATGGTCTCGGCGAGGTTGCGGGTGCGTTCGCAGTCGACCATGAAGTACGCGGTTTCGGTGCGTTTCATCCGGATCCGGGCCCGCACAACGATGCCGGTGAGGCCCATACCACCCACAGTGGCCCAGAAGAGTTCGTCCTCCGGTGTCAGCGCACGAATGGTGCCATCGACGGTGAGCAGGTCAATCGACAGGACGTGATTGCCGAAGCTGCCCTGCGAGTGGTGATTCTTGCCGTGGATATCGGACGCGATCGCTCCGCCTACGGTGACCTGCCGGGTTCCCGGCAGGACGGGCACCCACAGCCCGTGGGGCAGTACTGCACGCATCAGCGCATCCAGGCTGACACCGGCATCGACATCCACTGTTCGACTGTCCGGATCGATGGTGTGGATGCGGTCCAGCGCGGTCATCTCGACGACGAGGCCGCCACCGTTCTGCGCCGGATCGCCATAGCTGCGCCCGAGTCCGCGAGCGATGACGCCGCGCGGCCCGGATTCCCGGACGGCCTTCGCGATGGCGTCGAGATCCTGGGTGCGCAGGACTTGCGCAACGGTAGGTGCAGTGCGGCTCCAGCCGCTCAGTGCTCGTCGATCGAGGAGGGTTCCCCCAGTAGTGGCATGCACTGAGCCGACGATAGCGCCAGAATCATGGTTCGGCCCGCTATCGCGGAAACGGGCGGAGTTCCGCTGGACCGACAGCTGTGTCGATGGAGCGGGGTTTACCCCATCGATCGGCAGTATGCTGCCGGTATTGCCGGATCTGACCCCGCATGCGTTACTTGCTGCTGCAATCGGCAGGATATTGCCGATTAGCCACTCGGGGGCGTAATATCGGACCGACAACGGGCCGATAGGCAGAATGTTGCCGATTTGGAGCGCTCATGGAATCGTTGTTGGATCTCGCTCGCACAATTCGTACGGTTCGAAAGCAGTACCGGCTCACCCAGGAGCAGCTCGCAGATCTTGCCGGTACGTCGACACGTACCGTGCGAGATATCGAACATGGCACGGGATCGACTGGAATAGGAACTGTGGCGGAAGTCGCGCGTGTGCTCGGCCTGGTACTGAGGGTTGAACCGTGACCGACCTGGAGAGTGTGCGCCGGGTCTCGGTGGCGGATGTTTACAAATCCGGTCGCAAAGCGGCGACTCTGTCGCGTACTGCTCACGGGGGCCTGGAATTTCGATACCTGGACAAGTACATCAGCGACAACGGGGAGGCGATTGCGACCACGCTCCCAGTGCGATCTGTGCCGATCTCGAGCGCCGCAGGTTCGGTCCCGCCATTTTTCGAGGGGTTGTTACCCGAGGGGCACCGGCTGACTGTGCTGCGCCGAGCCGTGAAGACCAGCGCAAACGATGAGCTTTCGCTACTGCTTGCCGTCGGCGCTGATGTTCCGGGCGATGTTCAGGTTGTTCCGCAAGGAACCACGCTCGTCGATCCTCCGGCGCTGGTCCAAGGGCCCGTCGCCGAACTCGACTTCGAAACGTTCGTGGAGTCCATCGATACGCACGCGATCCCTGGCGTGCAGCGCAAGGCGAGCGCTTCCATGATCAGTGTGCCGTTGTCGGCCTCGTCCGGTCAGTTCATTCTCAAACTTTCCCAGGAGGAGTACCCGTACCTGGTGGAGAACGAGGCTGCTCATCTCCGGGCGGGTCGTGGCCTCGGGTTGTCCGTGTCGGAGGGGGAGTTGGTCGAAGACCGAGGTGGCTCAACCGGCCTGTTGGTTCGTCGGTTCGACCGTGTCCGTTCGCGCGAACGTTGGCAGCGTCTCGCCTTCGAGGATGCAACGCAGGTGATGGACCTACCGCCCGCCAGCAAGTACGGCGTCGAGGCAGAATCGGCGGTCGCGGCACTTGCCTCGGTGACCGCCGCTCCCATGATTGCGATACGCAATCTACATTTGCAGTTTTTGTTCGCCTGGTTGACCGGTAACGGTGATCTTCACGGGAAGAATGTCGGGATTCTCCGTGGCCTCGACGGCATCTGGTCGGTGGCGCCTATCTATGACATTCCTTGCACCCTCATCTACGGCGACGACTCGATGGCGCTGCCGATCAACGGTAGGACTCGCAAACTTCGTTCACGTGATTGGGATCAATTCGAAGAGACGATCGGGCTGCGTCCGCGTGCTGCGGCGAAAGCACGTGCATTGGCTGTGCAGGCGGCCGCCGCCATCGAGTGGGGGACGCTGCCTTTCCGTGGTTCGCCGTTGCACCGAGTCGAGCGGGAGCTTCGGCGGCGCCGGGAGGAACTGTTGGGGTGAGCCAGTGGGCCGGGAGGGAATGTTGATCGGTGTCCGGGTACCGTGTTCAGCGTGTTCGTGGTCGCGCTCATCCTGTTTCTGCTGGCGGCCGTTGCCGTTGTCACCGGGGTTCTGGGGCTGACCGGCACGTTGCCTCCCAATCGGTACTTCGGTGTGCATACCGAGGATGCGGTTCGGACCGAGGAGACCTACCGGGTGGCCAATCGGGTGGCCGGGCCGACCTCGGTCGGGGCCGGGGTGCTGTTGGCTGCTGCCGGGGCGATCGTGCTGGTCGCGGGTGTGTGGGTCGGTGTGATCGCGACCGTGGTGGCGCTGGTTCTGGCGCTGTTCACGCTCGGTGCCGGGGTCAATGCGGCGAATGAGGCGATCGCTGATCTGGTGCCGGCCGAGACCGGTGGGTGCGGGAGTTCCTGCGGGTCCTGCTCGCTGCGCGACGCCTGCCAGCCCGCCAACTGAGCGCTGTCGGTATGTCCGGTCCGTTCACGGTCGGTTTCGACCTCGATATGACATTGGTCGATTCCCGCCCCGGCATTCGAGCCTGCTACGAGGAACTGGCCGCGGAAACAGGCGTTCCGATCGATGCGGAGCTGGCCGTCTCCCGCCTCGGGCCACCCCTCGAGCACGAGCTCGCGCACTGGTTCCCAGCCGCCGACGTGCCCGCGTTGGCCGATCGGTATCGGGAGATGTACCCGGAATTCGCGATCACCGGCACGATCGAACTGCCGGGTGCCCGGGAGGCGACCGCTGCGGTCCGTGCGCACGGTGGGCGTTCGATCGTGGTCACCGGCAAGTACGAGCCGAACGCGAAACTTCACCTCACTCACCTCGACATCCCCGTCGACGCCGTGATCGGTGATCTCTGGGCGGAGCAGAAGGCCGAGGCGCTGCGGGAGTACGGGGCGGGGGTGTACGTGGGTGACCACATCGGCGATATGCGGGGCGCGTGCACCGCGCGGGCGTACGCGGTCGGCGTGCCTACCGGGCCGTGTCGGCCGGACGAGCTCCGGGCCGCCGGTGCGGATGTCGTCCTCGCCGACCTGACGGAATTCCCGGCCTGGCTCGACCGGTGGCACGACTGAACCACCGACAGCGAGTCAGGCCGGCGGTTTGGTGGCGGTGACGAGCCGAGTCGGCATCAGCGGTCCCAGCCACCACATCCGCCACCCCAGATTGCGCTGTCGCGCGTCCGAGATCCCCAATGCCTGCAGTCGGTCGCGATACGTGCCGGTGGCGAGCAGGTCCGCGATGACCAGACGTCCACCGGGCCGCAACGTGCGCACGGCCTCGTCGACCGCGGTCTGCCGGTCGCTCGCGGAGTCGATGTTGTGCAACACGAGGCTGCTGACCACGACATCGAATGTGTTGTCGTCGAAGGGAAGTCGCGTCACATCTCCGGTCAGCACCTCGACCCGGCCGGCTACTCCCTCACGCTCGGCGTTGCGCCGGGTGACCTCCGGACCGTTGCCGGTCTGGTCGGCGCGCCACAGATCGATGCCGACCGCCCGTCCCTGTGGGAGCAACTGTGCCGCCATCAGTAGTACCGCGCCGCGCCCGCAACCCAGATCGAGTACGCGCTCGTCGCCGCGCAGTTCCAGATCGGCGAGGATCTCCGCCCACACCTGAAACTTCCCGACCCGGGTCGTCCACAGGTACGAGGCAACCGACAGCGCCAGCACCAGCGCCGCCAGTGCGGCGACGACGGCGACGATGAGCAGGCCGGCTACCGCGGCGCCGACGGTGACCGCGAGGAGCACCACGAGGATCACAGCGATGATCGCGGCCTGACCACGCGCCGAGACCACCCGGAAATCACCGTCGATCCCGTAATCACCGCGGCGGTCCGGGATGTGGGTGTTCAACTCGACCATCGAAACCTCGCAAGGGTAGAGAGGGCGCCGATACCGCCCGGCCACGCGCGGTGTGGTGCCGCGCTCGTCTCGTCAGTATCGGCCCGGAGCGCCGGTCGGGTCTTGGAAAAATGTTGCGGGCCTCAGATCTTCGCCATCCGGGTGGGCCAGGCGATCGGATCGACCACCAGCCACTGCGCGTCGGCGACCCCGGAGGTGGTCATCCCGGTGAAGGCCATCGCGTCGTGGTGCAGATGCGATTGGTCGACGAACCCGCTGTCGGCTGCCACTGTCGCGGCGCTGTGCCCGGCGGCCAGCCGATGCGCCGCGTGATCGAAGCGGATCAACCGTGCCGCATGCTTGGGGGTGATGCCGACCTGCGACCGGAACCGGGACCACAGTCGTTGCCGGCTCCAGCCCAGTTCGTCGGCCAGCTGTTCGATCCGTAGCTGCCCACCGGTATCCGCCATCCGGGACCAGGCGAAGGCGATCTCCCGCTCGACCGGGCGGCCGGCGGCGCAGCGCCTTCCGAGCGCACGATGCACGATCGCGAACCGTTCCTCCCAGCTTGCGGCGGCACGTAGCTGTTCGTGCAGGTGCGTGGCGTCGCGACCCCACAGCTCGTCGAGGGAGACGATCGCGCCGCTGGTCTCGGTTCCGGGGCCGAGTACCGCGTGGGCGAGAGCGGGGGACAGCCGCACCTGCAGTACATCGATATCGTGCCCGGTCCCGTGTACCGGACCGGATGCGAGACCGACGACAACGCTGCCCCGGCGGCGTGCGCCGTTGCTGTCGTCGGTGAGCAGTGCGTCGCCGAGGTCCACGAATATGGTGCAGGCAGGATAGGGGACCACCTGTAGTTCGACGGTATCGGTTGTCCGGCCCCGGAATCCGGCCATCGAGACTCCCGCGCACACCCGGTCGGGGACCGCGACATCCATCACAGCCCCGGCGATCCGCACCTGCTCGACGGGCATACCGCCATGGTACGAGGTCAGCTCCCGCGTGGTGCGTACATGATGACCGCGACCCCGAGCAGACACAGTGCGGCACCGGTGAGGTCCCAGCGATCCGGCCGGAACTCGTCGAAGACGACCGCCCACAACAGCGAGCCCGCAACGAACACGCCACCGTAGGCGGCGAGGATGCGGCCGAAGTTCGCGTCCGGTTGCAGGGTTGCGACGAAACCGTAGATGCCGAGTGCGATGACGCCGGCGCCCATCCAGGCCCAGCCGCGCTGCTCGCGCACGCCCTGCCACACCAGCCAGGCGCCGCCGATCTCGGCGACGGCGGCCAGGACGAACAGCACGATCGAGCGAACAACGGTCACGCAGGGCAGCCTATTGAATGGCCGTCCGGTCGTTGTCGCAGGCCGGAGGGGTGGCCGGACGCGAGAGTGGACTGCCCGCCGGAAGCACGTACAACACGGTGAGGCGCAGCGGTTTTCGAGTGCGATTTCGTGCCGTGTGCGCGTGCTCGGGTCCCGCGGGTTCGCGGAAGATCCGCCCGGGCCGGTAGGTCACGGGCACACAGTCCAGGCCGGGGTGCGACAGTGCGCTGCCGGTGACCAGCACCAGCAGCATCCCGTCGTGGAAATGCCAGCCGCTGTCCCCGCCGGGGTCGACCACGGTCTGCCGCACGATGAACTCCCGTCCGGCCAGCCGGAAACGGAGCAGTATCCGGCTGCGGGTACCGACCGCGGGGGCCGGATTGGGACGAAACTGCGGCAGTCCTGGTCGTGGTACAGCCATACCGTCGATCATCCCGGATCCGGTGACCTGCCGGCACGTCCGCGACGTAACTGCTACACGATTCCCAGCGCGAGCATTGCGTCGGCGACCTGAGTGAATCCGGCGATGTTGGCACCGGCTACATAGTCGCCGGGCGCACCGTACTCCTCGGCGGTTTCCAAGCAGCGATGATGGATATTGCGCATGATCGCTTCCAGTCGCGCTTCGGTGTGCTCGAAGGTCCACGAGTCGCGAGAGGCGTTCTGCTGCATCTCGAGTGCGCTGGTGGCGACCCCACCGGCATTGGCGGCCTTGCCGGGGGCGAAGGCGAGGTTCGCCTTGGTGAACAGGTGTGCGGCATCGGGGGTGCAGGGCATGTTGGCGCCCTCGGCGACGATCGTGCAGCCGTTCTTGATCAGCGTGCGGGCGTCTGCGCCGTTGAGTTCGTTCTGGGTGGCGCACGGCAGGGCGATATCGCAGGGCACCTGCCAGATCGATCCGGCTTCGGAGAACTGCACCGAGCCGCCCTTGGCCTCGGCGTATTCGCTGATCCGTCCGCGGCGATCGTTCTTGATCTCCTTGAGCAGCGCGAGGTCGATGCCCTTGTCGTCGATGATGTGGCCGGAGGAGTCCGAGACCGCGACCACGGTGCCGCCCAGCTGGTGGACCTTCTCCACCGCGTAGATCGCGACATTGCCGGAACCGGAGATCACGACGCGCTTACCGTCGAAGCTCTCGTTGCGCTGCTCGAGCATCTGCTCGGCGAAGAACACGGTGCCGTATCCGGTCGCCTCGGGGCGGACCTGCGAACCGCCCCAGCTCAGTCCCTTGCCGGTGAGCACCCCGGATTCGTAGCGGTTGGTGATGCGCTTGTACTGGCCGAACAGGTAGCCGATCTCGCGGCCGCCCACGCCGATATCACCGGCGGGCACGTCGGTGTACTCGCCGATATGGCGGTACAGCTCGGTCATGAACGACTGGCAGAACCGCATGATCTCGGCGTCCGAGCGGCCCTTGGGGTCGAAATCCGATCCGCCCTTACCGCCGCCGATCGGCATACCGGTGAGGGAGTTCTTGAAGATCTGCTCGAATCCGAGGAACTTCACGATGCCCAGATAGACCGAGGGGTGGAAACGCAGTCCGCCCTTGTACGGTCCGAGGGCCGAGTTGAACTCGACCCGGAAGCCGCGGTTGATCTGCACGTTGCCCGCATCGTCGACCCACGGCACCCGGAAGATGATCTGGCGTTCTGGTTCGCACAGTCGCCGGATCACGGCGGCGTCGAGGTATTGCGGATGCTTTGCTACGACCGGCCCGAGGCTGTCGAGCACCTCGCGAACTGCCTGGTGGAATTCGGATTCTCCGGGGTTACGCTCCAGTACCTCGGTGTAGATGTCCTGCAGTTTCTCGTCCAGCGCGGGCATCGATTGCGCTCCTTCCGGTCGCCTGACTAGTTAACTCCTACGTCCTCACCGCCGAGAACTCAACCCTGTGAGATGTGCCTGCGCCCGGCGAATCACCGCCTTGTGACCGCCGGAATCGAGGTGGTTATAACGCTCGGTTGACTAGCGATGCTAGACATTCTTCGACGCGATAGATATGCTCGCTATACAAGCTAGCGTTGCTAGGTATCGCGAGGGGTTGTCATCATGCTCACCACATCCGCCCAGGTCCTGGCCGTTTTGGCTATTCTCGCCAACGGCATCGTGTACGGAACCGACTTCAGTTGCGCACTGATTACCCGATCGGTGTATCGCAAGCTCGACGACGCCACAGTCACCAGATCCGCGGGCTGGGGGCACTACTACGGCGACCGCCGGATGCCGTTCGCGGGAGTCGGCGGTGTGATAACAACCATGCTCGCGATCGTCCTCGCGGCCGTCGCCGGACAGATCGGCGCGGCGGTGGCGGCAGGCGTCGCGCTCGTGGCGCTGGCGAGCTGGCTCGCGTTCTACGTCACCGTAGCGAAACCGATCAACACCGTGCAGACGCAGGCCGCCATGACCGGGATCATCCCCGACAACGCCCGCGCGCTGCAGGACAAGTGGGACAGCATTCTCGGATTCCGGGTCGGCCTGCAGGCCGTCGCGCTCACCGCCCTGTGTGTCACGCTGATCCTGCTCTGACCGGCCGTCAGTTGCGTTCCACTTCGATGGGGTGCGTGGCCAGCAACGACAGCGGAAGTGGCTGACGGCGCAGCACCCGAGCCCACAGGTCGCTGCGCTCGGCCAGCGGATCCGACGGCAGTGCGGACAACACGATCCAGTCTCCGCGCTCGAGTTCGCTTTCCAGTTGACCGAAGGTCCATCCGGCGTATCCGGCGAAGATGCGAACGCCCTCCACCATCGGACCGAGTACCTCCGGATCGGAATCCAGATCCAACAGCGCCACCCGGCCGTCCACCCGGCGCAGGCCCGGTGTGCCCTCGATCGGAACACCGACGCGGACCGTGGTCAGGCACAGTGCGGAATCCCGCTTCACCGGTCCGCCCACGTAGAGCGTGCGCGGCCGGGCCGCCAGATCGGCCCAGCGCGGCAGCACATCCTGCACCGCGGTCTCACTCGGCCGGTTCAACACCACGCCGAGACTGCCGGCGTCGTTGTGTTCGACGATATAGATGACGGTGCGCCGGAAAGTGGGTTCGACCAGCTCTGTTGCCGAAACCAATAGAGTGCCGGGCCGCACCACGAGTTCTTCGTCCCGCGGTTCACGTCTGGGGCGGTCGCCATATTCCTCTGCGCGTGCCACGCCTGCCATCATCGCACCGTCGACATCCGCGCGCTGGATTTAACCGGACGTGATTCCAGTGAACAGGAGAACATTCTCCGGCCCGGCCCGGTGTCACCGTTCGGCGCCCGGTGCCCCGGCCGTGGACGCTTATCGGGGCAGTTCGAAGCGTTCGCGGGCCCAATAGGGAACCAGAGCCAGATACTGCGGCCGGGATTCGATGAAGTGAAGCACCATCGGGCACAGCGGCAGAATTTCGAAACCCTGCTCCGTGGTGCGATCCAGCGCCCCTTGTACCAGGCGGCGTCCGAGCCCCTGTCCCTCGAATCGTGGATAGATCTCGGTGTGAACGAAGGCGCGTTGAGAGGCGGTGTCCTGATATTCGGCCACCCCCGCCAACGAACCGCCGACGTACAGTTCGAAACGGTCGAGCGAAGTGTTGTCGCGAATCTCGGTTGTCAGCTGCGGGCCCTGCGTCATCTGCTGAGCCTAGAGGGAAACGATCAGCGGAGCTGGGGGTTGGCTCGCAGAATTTCGCCGTGTCGCCCCGTGTGTTCGAGTTGTCGCCCGCGCCGAAGCTGATGAGAATGCTGAGAATGCACAGGCTCGGGCGGGCGAGGTCGCGGACAACCGGATCGGCGATGGTGCGTGCCACTGCCGCCGCGGTGCTGGCGACCGCGATCACCGCGACCCTTCCGGCCCCGGCCGCCTCCGCTGCCGGGTTCGAGACCTGTCCGGACGGTGCCGTTGCCGCCGGCTCGCTCGCCCGATGCATGGTCGTATCGGTACCGAGGGATTATGCCGAGGGGCATACCGGCGCCGACAGTCCCCGAATCGACGTGACGGTCAGCAGGATTCGCGCCACCGGCGAACGCCGCGGCACGATCTTCGCGAACCCGGGCGGGCCGGGTGCCGATGCCCTCGACTACTGGGGCGCGACGCTGGAACACCTGCCCCCCGAGCTGCACCGGCACTACGATCTGGTGGCGGTCCAACCCCGCGGCCTGCGCTGGTCGACCCCCTTGAGCTGTGGTGCCCAGATCGCGGCCGATGATCAGGCCCGTGAGTCGGTGCAGCAGGCGTGCGATGCGGCGCAGCCCGGTTATCTGGAGACCATCACCACCGAGAACACCGCGCGCGATATGGATGCCGTGCGGGCCGCGCTGGGGCTGGACCGGATCGACTTCCTGGGGATCTCCTACGGAACCTATCTCGGCGCCGTGTATGCCTCGTTGTTCCCGCAGCGCATCGACAAGCTGGTCCTCGATTCCGCGGTGAATCCGCACTGGGTGTGGACCGAACAGTTCGCCCAGCAGCAGATCGCGGGAAAGCAGCGTCTGGACGATATGTTCGGCTGGATCGCTCAGCACGACGCCGACTATCACCTGGGCGATTCGCAATTGCAGGTCTATCAGACCTGGGTCCGCCTGGTGGCCGCGCAAGGTGGCGGCTGGTACGCCAACCTGACGCCGCCACCCGTCTCCGCCGCCGACCTGCCACGCACCCTGCCGGAGCCGCTGGCGGCCGTCGCCCGCGACGGTATGAACGCCGGTGCCGAAGAACTCTTCCAGGCGCAGAACCTGGTGCGCAGCTTGCTGTCCGGTGGAATGTCGGCGCAGGTGCCGATGGTCGCGGCGACCACGGTCGCGGCCTACACCCGCGGCTTCTGGCCAAGCCTGGCGCGCGCCATGGCCGAGGCGAACACACATCCTGGGGAGGTAGCGCAGTTGCGGGCGATCGCGGAGGCCGCGACCACGGACCCGACCGGGCAGGCCGTATTCGGTGCGGTCACCTGTAACGAGAACGCCGTACCGCCGCGGATGGCGGCGATGGGCCAGGCGGCCGCGATCGTCGCCTCCGGCGGTAATGCCCTGGATGCTCGTGCCGAACTGATCCGCAGCGGGTTGGCCTGTGCTGGTTGGGACCCGGTAACCACTCCGGTGCCGATCGCCGGTGACGGGTTGCGGACGGCGCCGCTGATACTGCAGAGCCGCCACGACGCCGCCACCGCGTATCCGGGCGGGCCGGCCACGGCGCAGGCACTGCACGGGCACCTCGTCACCGTCGACGGTGGTGACCACGGCACCTTCGGTCGTGGCAACGTACCGCTCGACGCCGCGGTGCTGGAATATCTGCGCAGCGGCGCGGTACACATCGACCACGTGGATCAGGCGCCGATGCCGTGAGTACCCGGATGCCGCCCACCCAGTACGGTGATCGATAACCGCAGGTGTATCTCGGCGAAACGAGGTCAGGGTGACGGTGGGTCGTAAGTCTCGGCAGGTGGTGCTGGCGCCGGACAAGTTCAAGGGGTCGCTGACCGCGCCCGAGGTGGCCGCGGCCCTGGCCGCCGGATTCGCCCGGGCGGCTCCCGACGTGCCGGTGCGCCGGTTGCCGGTGGCCGACGGCGGGGACGGTACCGTCGCCGCGTTCGTGGCGGCCGGGTGGGAACCGGTGTGGGTCGATGCGGTCGGGCCGACCGATATGCCCGGCACGGCGACCTACGCCGTCCGGGACGAGACTGCGATCATCGAGCTGGCCGAGGTGGTCGGGTACTCGAAACTACCTGGTGCAGAACCTGATCCGATGTATGCCAGTACCTATGGCCTGGGCCTGGTGATCCGCGACGCGCTGGACCGGGGGTTCCGCACCATCGTGCTGGGTGTCGGCGGCAGCGCCTCCTCCGATGGGGGTGCGGGGATGCTGCAGGCACTGGGACTACGCATACTCGACCGGAACGGAAACGAATTACCCAGGGGTGCAGCACCACTCGTGCAGGCGCGGACGATCGAATACGGTGGTCTGCATCCTGCGGTGGCCGCAACGACGTTCGTACTCGCCGGTGATGTGGACAGTCCGCTGCTCGGCCCGCACGGTGCGGTCGCGGTGTTCGCCCCGCAGAAGGGAGCCGGACCCGAGCAGTGTGTGGAACTCGAAGCAGCGCTGAACAATTGGTCGAACGTTGTCGCCGGCAGCGCGGATAATAGCAGCCGGCAGTCACAGGACTTTGCGCTCGTTCCGGGTGCGGGCGCCGCGGGGGGAACCGGATTCGGGGCGATGGCGATACTCGGAGCACAGTCTCGTTCGGGCATCGAGGTAATCCTCGAGCTCATCGATTTCACCGGCCGGGTGCAGGCAGGAGACCTCGTCGTCACCGGGGAAGGCGCCCTCGACGACCAGACTCTGCGCGGCAAGGCCCCGGCAGGGGTGGCGGCGGCCGCGCGGGTGGCCGGGGCCGAGGTGGTCGCCGTCGCAGGAAGTTGCACCCTGAGCGAGGCGCAGCTCGCCGCGGCCGGCTTCACCCGCTGCTATGCACTCACCGATCTGGAGCCGGACCGCGCTCGGTCGATCGCGGGCGCTGCCGCCCTACTCGAGGAGCTGGGCGCCCGCATCGCGTCCGACTTCCTGCCGTAGACCCTCACCGTGTGCAGAGGAATTCGACGGCAGCCGCATAACCCTGAATCCCCATTCCCGCGATGACTGCCGTGGCGATCGGGGAGATGTAGGAGTGATGCCGGAATTCCTCGCGGGCGTGCACATTCGAGATGTGAACTTCCACGATCGGCACTTCCGGAATCACCAGGGCATCGCGCAGTGCGACCGAGGTGTGGGTGAGCCCACCGGGATTGATAACGATCCCGCCCTCCACACCACGAGCCGCGTGAATTCGATCGATGAGCGCGCCTTCGGAATTCGACTGGAAAGTGGTGAGCTCCCGGTCGAAACGGGACGCGGTGTTCCGGCACAGCTCGACCACGTCGTCGAGCGTGTCGGAGCCGTAGACCTCGGGCTGGCGGGTGCCGAGCATATTCAGATTCGGGCCGTTGAGCACGAGAATCGGTGCCATGTCCGAAGAGCCTACGCGGGCATCCGAAGCACGAGCATCCGACTCACCCCACTCGGCAGCGGGCTCGCTCGGCCCGCCAACCGGTTCGCCCTCTCACTCACAGGCCGCGGGGACCCTCGGCGCGTAGGTCTTCCACGGTGCGCATCGCCGAGCGCAGTTCCTCGAGCCACTCCTCGGCGTGTTTACCGGCCAATTTCACCGTCCAGGCCAGCGCGTCGGCGCGTGAGCGGGCCACGCCGGCGTCGACCAGGGTGTCCAGTACCTTGCGCTCGGGTTGGCGCAAGCGTGTCATCACCGGGACCGACAGGTGGGTGAACAGGGTTCGTTCCCCGTTCGCCGACACGCCCCAGGCGACATGGCGTCCGTAGCGGGCCTGCGCCTCCTGGGCGATCTGCATGCGGGCCGGGCGGGTCGCCTCGCGGAACCGCGCGACCAATCCGTCGACAGTGGCTCGGGACGGGGGTGAGCCGGACTCGCCCGAGGCTCCCTCCGATGCACTGTCGGGTAGCGCCAGTTCTCCGATCACCACGATCTCGTCGCGGTCGATTTCGATGGCCGCCGGGCCACTGAACCAGTCGCTCGGCAATCTTCCGGCGAACCAGTCTGCAGCGTCCGCCGCATCGGGGAGATCGGCCTGTTGCCAGCCTCCGGGACGTCCGAATCCGCGTCCGTGTCTCATGACGATTCCTCACTGACGATGTGTCTGTGTAACTATGATTACAAGATTACGCCGTTATACGGGATGGGGGTTTCGCTGTCAGCGGATCGGGAACGGCGCGCATTTCCGCGGCCAGGTGTCACGAATGTTCGTGATCGGGCACTATTGTGGTCGCTGAGCATGGAGAATGCGGTCGGGGCCAACGTGGCATCGCGGTCCAGTTTTTCGGGTACCGTTGGCCTTGTTGCTGGAGTGACAAGAGTGAAGAGTGGGCGACATGGATGTGTGGGGATCCCGCCGCTTTCGCGTACGGGGCGCAGTGGCACTAGCGGCGATTGCTGCCCTGGCGATAGTGATGGGGTCGTGCGATTTCAATCGGGCACCGAGTGATCCCAAAGCCATCGTCGAGCATTTCACCCAGCTAATGGATGATCGCGATGCTTCGGGCGCCGCGGAACTCACCTCCTACCCCGCGGGTGCGGAGAGCGTTCTGAAGTCGATGTTCGACGGTCTCGACCCCGGTAAGCCGGATTACAAGCTGGTTCAGTTCATCGATCTGGACGGCGACACGGCCATGTTCAACCTCAAGGCGCACTGGAACTTCGGTCCGGGTAAGGACTGGAATTACGACCTGCAAGGCAATCTGCGCAAACTGAGCACCGGTTGGAAGATCTCCTGGGATCCGGCGGTCGTGATGCCGCAACTCGACAACAAGCGCACGGTGAAACTGGTGCGTACCGATGCGAAACCGGCGCCGAAGGTCAACGACAAGGACGGCCGTCCGCTGCTGTCCGAGCAGGTCATCAATGTGATCAAGCTGGACCCGGCCAAGATGCCGGACCCGGTCGCCTCGACCGATGCGCTGGCCGATGCCATCGCGCCGGTGGCACCGGTGATCACGGGCCGATCGCTGCGCGACGACCTGGCGAAATCGGGAGGTAAGCCGGTTACCGCGGTGAGTCTGCGGGAGGGCGATTTCGCCATTCTCGAACCGAAGATGGCGGCTGTGCCCGGTGTGGTCATGGAGAAGCAGCCCAAGCTCATCGTCCAGGACCGCCGGGTGTGGTCACCGTTGACCGACGCGCTGGAAAACGTCTGGCAGGACAACCTCGACGAACACGCCGGCTGGGGAGTGCAGCTGTTCGAGCCCGACGGCACGCTGGTCACGCAGCTGGCCGGGTTCCAGGGCCCGCCCGGGCCGGATATCGCTTCGACCATGGATCAGAAGTTGCAGCGCGCCGCGGAGGACGCGGTCGTGAGTGTGGGTACCGCCGCATCCGTCGTGGCGATCCAGCCCTCGACCGGTGCGATCCTCGCCGCGGCCCAGAACAACTACGCGCAGACCGAGGGCACCCCGGCGTTCACCGCTTCCTATCCGGTGGGAGGTACCGCGGACCTGTTCAAGGCCGTTGCTTCCATTGTGAAGAAGAAAGCGCCGCAGGATGTTTCGGTGAACGACACGGCCGAGGCTGCGGCGATGCTGGGCGTCGGGATCGGGTTCGACGTGCCCGGCCTGGAGGCCACCACCGGCAAGCTGCCGATCAGTGGCCGCGGCGTCGACAAGGTGCGTCAGGGAACCAAGGACCCGATTCTGGCCAGCCCGTACGGAATGGCTCTGGCCGCGGCCGCGATTTCCCGCGGCTCGGTTCCCGCGCCGATGATCGAGATCGGCCGGCCCGGTACCACCGATGCCGATATCGAGCCGCTGCCCAGCGCAGCGGTGGAGAAATTGCGTGCCATGCTGCGTGATGCCACGGCCGCACCGCAGGAGGCGCCGGTGAGCCACTATGCCGGTGTCACCGCGTTCACCGCTTCGGCGGGAGACGACGGCTGGCTGCTTGCCAGTGCCGGTGATCTCGCGTTTGCCGTTCACATCAAGGATATCGATGCCGGGAATGCGACTTCGCGGCTGGCGGCGGTGATGCTGAAATCGCTCGCGACTCCGGACGACGATAAATAGCGCCGGAATTCGCCGCGGAAACGGATCAATTCGCAGATACGTCGCTGACCTGAATGCGTCGGCCGATCAGCATCCACACTGCGCGCCAGCCGAGCAGGAATACTGCGAGCACCGTCGCCGCGACGATGACGAAGCTGCCCGCGGTGCCTTGCCCGCTGACCACCCGCAGCAGCATGCCGCCGATCAAGGTCGACAACCAGACGATCGGGCCGGTCGGCCACAGCGCGCTTCCGTCGAACCGGGCCACCGCGGTGGCCCACCGTCCGCGGCCCGCGACGGCCGGAGCAATCACCCAGCCGATCAACAATCCCACCGCGAACGGCCACACCGTCCGCAGCAGACCCGCCGCCACGGCCTCGTCGTGGCTGCGCCGGCCGATCGCGCAGAACACGATCACCAGCACGACGTCGATCAGCAGCGGCAGCCATTTCTTCACGAGCGCCAGGGTAGTGATGGCGGACCGCGCTCCGGTCGCCGGGACGGGTGCCGCGCGACACTGTTCGCCGATCGCCGCTAGGCGTCGGCTTCCGGGTCGGCCCGGCCGGTCTTGTCGTCGGGTGCCGCGCGACCCTCCGCACCGCGCGGCTCGCCCAGCAAGGCCGAACGCTGCTCGAACTCCTGCTCGAACTGGGCGTCACCGGCGTGCGTATTGCGGAAGCGGAACGCGAAGACGATCCAGCCGACGATCGCGACCAGGATGAAACTCACCATGCGATACACGAACGCGGCGGCCACCGCCTGTGCGGCCGGGAGGGAAGCGGCCACCGTGAGGCTGTAGATGAGAGTCGCGTCCACGTAGACGATGCCGCCGGGTGCGAACGGAATGGTGCCGACGGCCTTGCCGACACTGAAGGCGATGAGCAGCCCGGCCCACCGCGGATCCGCACCGACCGCGTAGCAGGCGGCGCCCAGGCAGGCGACGTCGCCGAGCCGGTGCACGATCGCCCAGAACACCACCCACGCCGTATCGCGGCGGCCCAGATCCACCGATTCCAGCTGGCTCAGTGCCTCGTCCACCCGCGCCATCCCGGCGTCCTCCGGGTGGCGACGTATCCGGTTGAACAGTCGTACCGCGCGCTTGATCAGTGCTTTCAGTGCGCCGGGATTGCCGGAGATGTATCTGCCGGCCCCCACCAGTGCCACCACCGCGACCAGTGTCAGTGCCAGCTTCCACGGGCCCACCCGATTGCCCACCAACAGCGCGCCACCCACACCGAGCAGCAGCATGCCCGCCGTGGCCACCACGCCCGAGATCATCAACTGCCAGGACGCGACCACCGGGCTCGCGCCCCAGCGGCGGGTCTGCCGGTAGGTGAAGGCGGTGGAGAACACCTGTCCGGCCGGCAGCGTCACTGCCATCGCGGTCGAGCCGTAGACGACCGATACGGAGGCGCGCTGGGAGACGTCCACACCGCCCGCATGCAGCAGCTGTTTCTGGATCCGGCCGAATCCGCTCATCGACAGCGCCTGCATTCCGATGCACAGTGCGACCCAACCCCAGTGGATTTCGGTGAGATCGCTCCAGGAATCGTGCAGTCGCGGCCACAGGTAGATACCCTCGGCGATCAGCAATGCCGAAAGGGCGATACCGAGAATCCATTTCAACCAGCGGAATCTGCGCGACGCGGGCCGCGCCGGGTCGCCGGCGGGGTCAGCATGGGCCGTCACGTTGTTCAGCCTAATGTGACCGGCCCCGAAGGTGCGGTCTTCGGCCACGCCAATCTGGTCTTGCGGCGGCGGCCGCGCAATTGCACCTCGTCACCGGTGATCCATTCGCTCTGTTCGTCCTCGTCGGCGAAATACAGGGCACTGCCCGACGCGAGGACCCGGCCGGCATGTTCCTTGGACAGTTCCGTCAGCCGCGAGGCCTCGTTCACCGGATCGCCGATCACGGTGTATTCGAAACGGTTGGCGGCGCCGATATTGCCGGCGACCGCGAGGCCGGCCGACACCCCGATGCCGATATCGAGGCCCGGCACCTCACGCAATGCCTCGCGCAGATCCCGGGCGGCCGCCAGCGCCGCGGTCGGGGCATCGGGCCGGTCCAACGGCGCGCCGAAAATAGCCAGCGCCGCATCGCCGACGAACTTGTTGATCAGGCCGTTGTGCCGGTCCACCACATCCACCACGACCCGGAAGAATTCGTTGAGCAGGCTGACGACCTCGGTCGGCGGGCGCTCGGCGGCGGTGGCGGTGGAGCCGACCATGTCGACGAACAGCACCGCCACGAACCGGGTCTCACCGCCCAGTTCGGTGCCGTACTCCAGGGCGCGACGCGCGACTTCCTCGCCGACGTGCTGACCGAACAGTTCCTGCAGCTCGCGGCGTTGTGCCGCCTCCTCCATCATCCGGTTGAATCCGACCTGCAGCAGACCGATCTCACTGCCGTCGAACACTTCCACCTGGACGTCGTGCGCGCCGCTCTGCACCCGGTCGATCGCCCGGGAGAGCTGACGCACCGGATCGGAGATACTCGAGCCGGTCAGCATCGACAGCGCCAGCGCCTGCATGATCACCACACCGCAGAGCAGCAGAATCGCCACGGCCAGCGACTGCGCCGAGAAATGCACCTGGGAGGTGATCTGGGTGACGCACAGCAGCACGATCGCGATGGTCGGCGCGAAGGTGCCCATACCCCAGGTCATCGCCATTCGGGTGCCGACACCGGCGGTGAGGGTGTGATCGAAGGTTCCGGTGGTCAGTGCGTGCGCGGCGACCGGGCGCAGGATTCGCTCACCCAGCATGTAGGTGAAACCGAACACGATGGTCGCGGCCATACATTCGGTGATGATCACCGCGCCGGCCAGCTCCGGGGTCTCCACGATGATCCGCGCCGCCAGTACCGCACCGCCCACCAGCCACAGCGCCAGATGGACGAAACACTGCCGCAACGGCGCATGCAGCGCCGCCATCTGTTCCTGCCTGCTGGGCGGGCCGCCACGCACCTGCCAGCGCATCACCGGACGCAGCATCAGCGCCGAGGCCGTCACACTCAACAATCCGCCGATCACGAAGACCAGCGCGGGCAGCAGCAGGCCGGTGCGACGAATCCCACTCGGAGTGCCCTCCGGGGCGGGCAGCCCGTACTGAATGAACGCCCACACCAGAATCGCACCGAAGGCATTGGCCGCCAGCATCGATGCCAAATACAGCGGCCAGCGCGTTCGCATGGTCTGTTTGACCGCTTCCAAAGGCGCTGACACGTCCACCAATCTAGCGGTTGCGGGTCCTGTGGATCGCGACGCTCTCGGGGAGTGGGCACGTGAACACGTGCTCGCGGGACCGGCGGCCGATAGGCTCGCGGCGTGAGTGGGGACAGCAGTAGTTCCGGAAATCCGCCCGGTACCGCCTCGGGCGGCGCCGGGTCGCAGGCATCGGGCAGCCGGGCGGTGGCGTCTCGGGCCAGGGAACGCACCGCTGCCGATTCCGTCCATCCACTGGTGCGTCAGGGAGCCGAGTGGTGCTGGCGGCTGTTGATCATTCTGGTCGCAGTACTGGCGGTGGCGTATCTGGCGCACAAGCTGACCACGGTCGTCATACCGGTGGCGATCGCGCTGCTCGGCGCCGCGCTGCTGTCGCCGCTGGTGGATCTGCTGCAGCGGTTGGGAATCCCACGCGGACTCGGGGTGCTGGTCGCGCTGGTCGGTTCGATCGGGTTGCTGGCGGGAGTCCTCACCTTCGTCGTCGAGCAGTTCGTCTCGGGTGTGCCGCAGCTGACCGACGAATTCAAGACCAGTATTCACACCGTGCAGGACTGGCTGATCAATGGTCCCCTGCATTTGAGCGATGAACAGATCCGTAACGGCGGCAATACGATCATCAAAACGATCGAAGCCAATCAGGATTCACTGACCAACGGCGCGCTCACCACCGCCGCCGCGATCGGCGAATTCGTGACCGGTGCCTTCCTCACGATGTTCATCCTGATCTTCTTCCTCTACGGCGGTGAGCAGATCTGGGAATTCGTGACCCGGATCGTACCGACACCACAGCGGGAACGGGTGCGCACCGCAGGGCATCTGGGTTTCGGCAGCCTGGTCGGTTTCGTGCGCGCCACCGTGGTGGTGGCCGCCGTGGACGCCATCGGCATCGGCGCCGGGCTCGCGATTCTCAGTGTGCCGCTCGCGCTTCCGCTGGCTTCGCTGGTATTCCTCGGCGCATTCATCCCGATCATCGGTTCGCTGCTGGCGGGTTTCGTCGCCGTCTTCCTCGCCCTGATGACCAAGGGATTCGTCACCGCCTTGATCGTGCTCGGTGTCACGGTGGCGGTGATGCAGCTGGAAAGCCATGTGCTGCAACCACTGCTGCTGGGACGTGCGGTGCGGATCCATCCGCTGGCGGTGGTGCTGGCGATCACGGCGGGCGTGGTGCTGGCCGGTATCGCCGGCGGTCTGCTGGCGGTGCCGTTCGTCGCGGTGATGAATACCGCGATCCGTTCGCTGCTGTCCGACAGCACCGAAGAGCTGTATCAGGATCTCAACACCGGGGAACCGGGAGAACCGTTTTATCATGCCGAGCCGGACCGCCCCGATCCCGCGCCGGGGCCCGTGACCGGGAGCTGAGATGGCGGCGGTCGCGGCGAGTGCTGCCGAATCCGGTGCTGCCGCGACCGCACCATTGTGGCGGGCTGCACAGGTATTTCGCCTGGTCACCATGCTGTATGCGGTCGGTCAGCAGTTCGTGTCGGTGTCGTCCTACCGGCAGCAGGCATTGAGCTGGGCGTTGATCGCGGTGCTGGCGGTCTGGTCGGTGGTGTCGGCGGTGTGGTTGTCGCGATGGTCGCTCACCGGGCGGGGGCGCCGAGCGGTAGTACTCGGTGACCTGGTGGTGGCCGTCGCGTTGATGGCCGCGACCCGGCTGGTCGCCGACTACTCCTGGTATCACGGGCACCAGACGTTGCCGACCACGCTGTGGGTGGCGAACGCGGTGATGTCCGCGGCGATCGAATGGGGTGCGCTCGGCGGGGTGGCATCGGGTGTGCTCGTCTCGATCGTGAGCATCGTCGTGCGGGAGCAGTGGGAACTGGATCTGTGGTCGGATGCGACTGCGCCGGTGCTCGTTTCGGTGGGCCTGGCGATCGGCCTGGCCGCCGGAACGGCTCGCCGCGCACAGACCAAGCTGGAACAGGCATTGCGATTGACCGCTGCGGCGGCCGAACGGGAACGGCTGGCACGTGAGGTGCACGACGGCGTCCTGCAAGTACTCAGCTATATCACCCGGCGTGGAAGCGAGATAGGCGGGCCCACTGCGGATCTGGCGCGCCGCGCCGGTGAGCAGGAGGTCGCGCTGCGAATGCTGATCTCCGAGCAGGGCAGCAGTGCTGTCGCCGCCTCGCTCGGGTCCAGTGTGGATCTCCGCTCGCTGCTCAACGCATTCACCGCGCCGTCGGTTTCCGTTTCCGCGCCCGGGGAGCCGGTGCGCGTGGGAGGCTGGACGGGCAGTGAGATCGCGGCTGCGGTCGCCGCGGCGCTGTCGAATACCGCGCGTCATGCCGGAACCGGCGCCGAAACGTATGTGCTGCTGGAAGATCTGGGGGACATGGTGGTGGTGAGTGTGCGCGACGACGGCCCGGGTATCGCGCCCGACCGCTTGGCGCGGGCGGCCGCGGAGGGGCGGATGGGGGTGACCCAGTCGATCGTGGGGCGGATCGAGGCACTCGGCGGTACCGCAGAACTACTGGATGCCACCGACGGTACCGAATGGGAATTCCGGGTTCCGAACGAGGGGAAACGGTGATGTCGTCGAAAGATACTGTCGAGCACGAGATTTCGGTCATGGTCGTGGACGATCACCCGATGTGGCGGGACGGGGTCTCCCGTGACCTGCAGGAGGCCGGTTTCGAGGTCGTCGCCACCGCGGACAGCGTGGGCGCGGCCGGACGCCGCGCCGCCGCCGTGTGCCCGGCGGTGGTGCTGATGGATATGCAGCTCCCCGACGGCAACGGTGCGCAGGCCACCGCCGAGGTACTGCGCGTGTCCCCACACAGCCGGGTCTTGGTGCTGTCGGCCTCCGATGAACGCGGCGATGTGCTCGAAGCGATCAAGGCGGGGGCGACCGGCTACCTGGTCAAGAGCGCCTCGGCAGCGGAACTGATCGACGCGGTTCGCGCCACGGCCGCGGGCCAGCCGGTCTTCACTCCTGGACTGGCCGGTGTGGTCCTGGGGGAATTCCGCCGCATCGCGGGTGCCCCCGCCGAGCCGGACACCGAAAAACCCACCCTCACCGAACGGGAAACCGAGGTCTTACGACTGGTGGCGAAGGGCTTGTCCGCCAAACGAATCGCTACCCGGCTCGGTGTCAGCCATCGCACGGTGGAGAACCACGTCCAGGCCACGTTGCGTAAGCTTCAACTCGGCAATCGTGTCGAACTGACGCGCTACGCGATCGAACAGGGGCTGGAATAGATCAGGGATTGCCCTGATGTGTGGGGGCCCGCTCGTCGGTAACCTCGATGACATGGGTGGTGAGACTGTTTCCGCACCCGGTTCGGGATCCGACCGGGCGCCCGGGGGCGCCGTGGGCGACCGGGACCTGCGGGTGTCGGATACCGAACGCGAACATGTCGGTGCACTGCTGCAGCGGGCCGTCGGCCTGGGCATGCTGTCGCTGGGCGAGTTCAGCGAGCGAATGGATACCGCGCTGGCGGCCAAGACCCGCGGTGAACTCAATGCCGTGCTGATCGACCTGCCGGGTATCAAACTCGCTGGTCAGGAGGGTCCGCGGCAGCAGCAGCACAGCCCGATCCCGCCCGACCGAGCCCAGCAGATGGGCGCTCGGTACGCGCAGGGCTGGGGACGGATGGAAGGCTCCGGCGAAGTCGGCAACCTGCGCGGCCGGTTCTCCGGAATCACCCGGAAAGGCGTGTGGCAGGTACCGCCGTCACTGCACGTCAACAGCCTGATGTCGAGTGTGTCGCTCGATTTCACCGAGGCCGTGATGTCGACTCAGGTCGTGGAGATCACGGTCGACGACTTCTGTAGTTCACTCACGCTGATCCTGCCTGCGGAGGCGACGGTCGATCTCAACGGAGTGGAGCTGATCGGATCCAGCACCAACAACAAGGTTCGCGCGGGCGCTCCCATGGGCCCGCTCCACCTCGTGGTGCACGGTCGGTGCCGTTTCGGCTCGATCACCGCCAAGCATCCGTTCGGGGTGCAGTGGAAGAAGCTGATGTCGGGCTTCTGAGCAGGTGCTGCTGCAACGACAACACTTCGGCCCGCCGGCGAAACTGCCGACGGGCCGAAATGCGTTTCCGGTCCTTGTTCCGGTTTCTAGTCCTTGTTCTGGCGGCGCAGTAGTTCGTTGACGCTGACCGTGCGGCCGCTGTTGCGGTTCTTCGGGTCCTCGTCCGCGGTGTCGCCGTCGGGGCGGCGGCGCGACGAACGCAGGTTCGCCATCCACTCTTCGATGTTGTCGCGGTTGTCGACGGGCCCCTCCGCTGGGGTCTGCGCCACGTCTTCGACGCCCTGGGGGGGCGTGACGGCCGTGCTGTCGACGACGGGTTCGTTTGCCTGCGTGGGTTGTTCGGCTGCCGGCGCAGGCCGCGGAACCCGGCGCGGTGGTTCCGCAGCCGGAGGCGGAGCGGACTCCGCACGCATCGCACCACCCTGCGGTGGGGCATCGGGCTGTGGGCCCTGCGGCCGGCCCGGCTCGCCCGCCGCGGGTTCACCGGGGTGATACGGCGGTGCGTCCGGGCGGTACAGCTGGGCGCGAACCGACGGGTGCGGAGGAAGCTTCGGTGGTTGCGGTGGGTTCGAGGGCTGCGGTGGCAGCATCCGCGGTGTGGTGCCCACCGGAGCGGTCGGCGGGGTCGGGTCGGCCGGATCGGGTGCGGGAACCGTACGCGGCGGCATGCCGGGGCGCACCACCTGGGGCGGCCGCACCCGCTCCTGCTCGGGCGGGGTGCCGGCGTTCGGCATGGACACCGTGGGTGGAGCCGACGGCCGTTGCGGCGGTTGCGGATTCGCGATGCTCCTGGCCCCCGAGGGGGCGGAAGGCGCCGAGGGCCCTGCGGCCTCGGGAGCTCCGGGTGCATTACCGAACGCATCGAAGGTTCCTACCGCACCATCGGACGGCGGTGCCGGAGGCCGCGATGCGTCGGACGGCGCGCTGGGCCGGCCTGGTCCCGTCGCTTCGGGACGGCCGCCACCCTGCGGACTCCCGGGGACACCGGATCCGCCCGTGCTTTCCTGCGTTCCGGTGGTGTCGGGACGGCCTTTGCTTTCCGGGCGGCCGACCACTCCGGGGTGCGGCGGGACTTCGTTCGGGCCCGTCCCGGTGTGCGGGCCGGGTGCGCCGATCACACCGCTGCTTCCGGCGCCGCCGAAAGCTTCGGGTGCGTCCCGGGCCGGATCGACGGGGCCGGGCGCGCCGATCACTCCACTCGCCGCACCGGAATCCTCCGGGCGTCGGGTGGCCGGCGGGGGCAGTACGCGGTCGGAGCGTGTGCCCGGGGTTTGCGGTGCGGCGCCCGAGGCGGACGGAGTGGCGGAGGTGCTCGGCGGTGCCGAGGATGCGGATGGGTCCGCACTGCCGCCTCCGGGGGTGGAATCCGAGGGGTTGTCCGGGGTGCTGCCGGGCTGTGCACTGCCCGGATCGGCCTTCGGCGCATCTGAGACGGTGCGCGGTCGACGGAAGGCGAACACCTTTCGCTTCGAGGGCTTGGCCTCCTCGCCGGAATCCGAATCGCTGCTGGTCGCGGCGTCGGAGGTGTTCGCTGCGGGGTCCTGCTCGGCGTCGGGCGACTGGTTCGCCCGACGGACCGCAGCGGCACCCACTGCGGCGGCACCTGCGGCCCCGGCAGCTGCTGCCGCGCCCGCGGCAGTCGGTCCCGCGGCAGGAGCCCCGGCCGTACCTGCTGCGGAAGCATCCGACGCTGCAGTCCCTGTCGCACCTGCGGCAGCCCCGGTCTCCGGGGTGGTCCCACCCGAAGCGCCGGGCGAGACAGCCCGGCCGGGCGCGCCCGCATCCGGATCGATGCGTCGCAGTTCTGTCGTCGGTGCTTCCGGATCGGCCCGCATGAACCGCAGTCGGCGCGGCTTGCGCGCCGACTTGCCGTTGTCGGGCAGTTGTGGCAGCTGCATGGTGACCGGATCGGTCACCGGCGTGGTTTTGACCAGGTCGACGACCTCGCCGTTCCCCGGTCGTTCGTCGTCGAGCGTCGGTTCACTGAGGCCGATGCGCTGCTGGATGCGCTTCATCCAGGCCGGTGCCCACCAGCAGTCGTCACCCAGCAGCTTCATGGTCGCGGGGACCAGCAGCATGCGCAGCACGGTCGCGTCGATGAACAGCGCCGCCATCATGCCGTAGGCGATGTACTGCATCATCACCAGATCGGAGAAGGCGAACGCGCCCACTACGACCAGCAGGATCAGCGCCGCCGCGGTGATGATGCGTCCCGTCTGCGCGGTGCCGGTGCGTACCGCCTCGGTCGTACTGGCGCCCTGGGAGCGCGCTTCCACCATGCGAGACAGCAGGAAGACCTCGTAGTCGGTGGACAGGCCGTAGATGATCGCCATGATCAGCACCAGCACCGGCGACATGATCGGTTGCGGGGTGAAATTCAGGAGTCCCGCACCATGACCGTCGATGAAAATCCAGGTCAGGATGCCCAGAGTGGAGCCGAGACCGAGGGCGCTCATCAGCGCCGCCTTGATCGGCAGCACCAATGACCCGAAGGTCAAGAACATCAGCAGGGTGGTGACCAGCACGACCAGGAAGATCATCAGCGGCATGCGATCCATCAGTGAATCGATGCTGTCCTGCATGAGCACCGGCTGCCCGCCGACCAGCAGTTCCACATCGTCGGGAACCGGGATCGAGCGCAGATAGCCGAGGGTGTCCTCGATATCGGCGTCGGGCGTCAGCGTGGTCTCGGAGACCCAGACGTTGGCGTTGTTGGGGGGAATGCCCGGCGACCCGAATTCCTTCTCCAGGCCCGGTGCCTTGCTGGCCTCGTCGAGCAGCCCGTTGATCGCGCTGGTGTGGTTGGTGATGATGACCAACTGCACCGGGTCGGTCTGGCGCAGCGGGAAGATCTCGTCGAAGGTCTCCTGTGCCACACGCGTCGGGTTGTCCGGCGGCAGATAGGTTTCGCTGATACCGCCGAACTGCAGGTTCTTCACCGGAATGATCAGCAGCAACAACACGATGCACAGCGGCACCGCCACCTTCAGCGGATGCTTCATCACCCACTGCGTGGTGCGGCCCCAGAAGCCGTTTTCGACCTCTTCGGCCGTTTTGGTCTTGCGGAACCGCTTGAAGCCGAGCGCGTCCACTCGGGGCCCGAGAATCGCCAGCATGGCGGGCAGGACGGTCAGCGAGGCCAGCGCCGCCAGCAAGACGGTCGCGATGGTGCCGTAGGCGACCGATTTCAGGAAGCCCTGCGGGAAGATCAGCATGCCGGCACTTGCCGCGATGATCATGGTCGCCGAGAAGACCACCGTGCGACCGGCCGTCTGCACCGCGCGGCGCACCGCTTGGCGCGTCGTATACCCCTCGGCCAATTCCTCGCGGAATCTACTGACTATGAACAGGCCGTAGTCGATGGCCAGGCCGAGGCCGATCATCGACACCACGGCGCCGACGAACGAGTTCACCTCGGTGAAGTGTGTGACGCCCATGACGATGCCGTTGGCGCCGAGCACGGTCAGACCGCCGACGATGAGCGGCAGTGCCGCGGCCACCACGCCGCCGAAGATGAAGAACAGCAGGATCCCGACCGCCGGGATGGCCAGCATCTCCATCCGCTTCTGGTCGGAGGCGATGGTGTCGTTGAGCGTGCCCGAGACCGGCTGCATGCCGGCCACCTGCACCTCTACCCCCGGTATGGAGAAGACGTCCTTCACCTTGCGGAAGTTGTTCACCATCTCGGTGTCGTTGTCACCCTTGATGGCGATCGTCGCGAAGGCGTGCTTCTTGTCTTTACTACCGGTGGTCGACGCACTCCAGTCGCCGGTCTCCGTCGGCCAGTAGGCGAGGTTGATGCGAGTGATCTGGTCCGGATACTTCTTGGGCAGACTGTTGAGACTCTCGGTGATCTTGCGGCCGAATTCCGGATCGTCGATGGTCTTGCCCTCGGGGGCCGTGTAGAGCGCGATCACATCGGACATGTGGTCGCGGCCGTAGACCTGATCCTTGATGACGGCGGCTTCCGAGGACTCGGCTCCCGGATCGAACCAGCCGCTGGAGCTCAGGTGGTTTTCCAGGCCGAATCCATAGGCCCCGAGGCCGAGTAGTGCGGCAACTGCTACACCCAGCACGGTGTAGCGAAGTTTGTAGACCAGCTCGCCCCAGCGGGTGAACACTAAGCGACTCCTTGAGCGGGGCGGGAGGTGAGCAGCGCGGACAGCGGCCGGAAGGGCTGCAGCCAGGCTCCCTCGTCGGGCAGCGAGTCGAGGCTGACCCGGGGCAGCGGTTCACGGAACACACCCGGGATGTCCTCGAGGTCGACGAAATCGAGGATATCGGACGTAACGGCCCAACTCGCATGCTCGCGGAATCCGAGCACCTGAACCGGTACTCCGGCCGCGGCGATTTCCTCGAGTGGCTCGCGGAAGGCCTGTCCGTCCGCGGAGGCGACCATGAGGCCGGCCAGACCGCCGCCACCGCGGCGTTGCCCGATATGTGCCAGCATGTCGTCGTCGACGTCGGAATCTTCGTCGATCTTCGGCTTCGCGAAAACCGCGTAGCCGACGTTGCGCAGCGCCTCCACCCACGGTCGCACCACATCGGCGGTGCCGGGTGCGATATTGGTGAAGACGGTGGCTTCGGGTTCGATGCGCTGATTACTACCGGCGGACAGTTCCGCGCTACGGGCCAGCAGCCAGCGGCCGAGCGCATCGAAGCGGGGCCGGTAGGCCGCGGTGGGACGCCCGCCGAGGATGGCGCCCAGGCCCATGTCGAGATTCGGGGCATCCCACACCAGCAGGACCCGCCGCACGCCGGTGGCCTCGCCGATCGCGGTTCCGGCAACCTCGTCGACCGCCTGGGTTATCTCCCTGGGACTCATATCTCGATCTTCCCCCAAATGAATTCGGTGATCGCGCTCCCGGCCCGATGTGCCTTGCTCTCGAATTTGGTCACCGGACGTTCGAGACCGATCACCGTCTCGGTCGCGGGGTGTGCCCGATCACCGCCGGTCGCCTCGTTGAGGCCCACCAGCTGCGGTTCTCCCGCGCCGACCTCGGCGATGTGCTCCGCGTAGCCGGCGTGGTCGGTGGCCACGTGCAGAATGCCGCCGGGACGCAGGCGACTGGCGATCAGGGTCATCGTGGCCGGTTGCAGCAGCCGGCGTTTGTGATGGCGCGCCTTCGGCCACGGATCCGGGAAGAAGACCCGAACGCCGTCGAGTGAATTCTCGGCAATCATATGTTCGAGGACGTCCACGGCATCACCGCGCAGCAGTCGGATATTGGCGATCCGCTCCCGCTCGATCCGCTGCACGAGCTGGGCCAGGCCCGGCTTGTAGACCTCGATGCCGATCAGGTCGAAATCGGGTTCGGCCTGGGCCATCGCGGCGGTCGCGGTGCCGGTGCCGCAGCCGATCTCGACGATCAGCGGTGCGGTACGCCCGAACCAGGCGGCGGCATCGAGCGGTTCGTCGCCCACCTCACGCCCGATCTGCGGCCACATCCGCTCCCAGGATTGCTGCTGAGTCGCGGTCAACGCGCCGCGGCGGGACCGGAAGCTGGTTACCCGGGGGTAGAGACGAGAAGGTTCACGCTCGGGTGCCTCGATGTGCGATCCGGGGGAGCCTGCGTCGTTACGCGGGCTGCCGCCTCCGGCCCCGTCGCTTCCGGCGGTGTGATTCACGCGCTCCATTGTCCAGTATCCGATGATCAGGACCGGCATCGAGGGCGCCTACCGCCGAAATCCCGGTCGGCGCAATGCCGATCGTGCCGGTCGCGGCGGCCCCAGCGGCTCGAATTGCACGGTCGATGCCCACAAGCGGGTCCGCTTCTGACAGAATTTTGCGCCGGAAGGGGGTATCACCTGTGCCGAGAGCTACCGCAACCAGCACCGCACCGGGGTTCGTGCACGAGCCCGGCGGGCCGGTGCCGAGTCTCGAACAACTCGTCTCCACGGTGCGAGTGGCGGCCGACCCGCACATCGCCGATCAGATCTCCGCCGCCGTCGCCGCGTTTCGCCGGCCGCTGCGAATCCAGGTCACGGGCCGGGCGGGCGCCGGTAAGACAACCTTGCTGCGGGCGCTCGCCCTGATGGCGGCCGAGGAGACCGAGGCGATCGACCAACCCGGTGTGCCGGACCCGATCCTGGATGCCGATCTCGTCGTCTATGTCCTGGCCGGCGCCCTGCAGGCAGCCGACCGTCGGGTACTGGAAACCCTGAACCCCGAGACCACCATGGTCGTACTCAACAAAGCCGATGCGGTGGGGTCGCGCTGGAGCGATGCGGTGGCAGCCGCCGATCAGGCCTCCCACGGGCTCGGGATGCAGGTGTCGCCGATGGCGGCCGAACTGGCGATGCACACCCGCGCCGGCACTCCGGGCGACGACGATCTGCGCACGCTGCGCCGGCACGCCGGCAGCGGTCCTGAACTCACTCTGTCCGCCGAACTGTTCGTCGATCGATCGGCCGGGCCGGACGTCGCCGAGCGGGAGGCCGTCTTGCAGCGCTGGGGGCTGCACGGGGCGAGTTGCGCCGTGGCCGCGCTGCACGGCGAACCCGGGATGAGTGCGCAGCAACTGCTGCAGGTGCTGCATGCCGCGAGTGGGATCGATCCGGTGCACACCGGACTGCACCGGCGCTACGAACAACTCGTGGCACTGCGTGGCGGGATGCTCGTCGACGAGCTGTCCCGCATCGCCGCGCGGGCGGTTCCGCAGGGTGCCACCGCCGCCCGCGCCCGCGATCTGATCGAGGACTACCTCGCCGGGGACGAAGCACTGTGGATCGCGTTGCTGGCGGGCCTGGCCCAGCCCCAGGTGCGCCATCTGGCGGCCGGATATCCCGACCCCAGGCCGTCGGACGCCGACGATGCGCTGATCCGAGCCCAGCGCTGGCGAGCCGTAGCCGCCGGCGATATGCCGGCTGCTGCGCGCCGCGCCGCGATCCGGCTGCACAACGGATATATGCGGCTGTGGGAGCGGCTGAGCAGTGCCGGACTGTGAGAGCGGGCGGCCCGAGCAGACGGCTGCAGGACCCGGGCAGCTGAGCACTGCAGACGGCGGCCGGCCCCGGGCTGAAGGGACCGACCGGCAGCGCATCGAAGGTGCCGGCGGGCCGAGTGCTGAAGGCGTCGGCCGGCAGCGGAGGGAAGGGGCCGTACAGCCGAGTGCTGAAGGCGTCGGGCAGCGCGTGGCAGGGCCCGACCCACAGAGTGTCGACGGAGCCGCGCAGCCGAGCCCGGAGTTGCGTGCCGTGGTGGATCGATGGAATCCGCAGGGGGCTGCGCTGCTGCGGTCGGTACCGGCTCCCGGCCCGTCGCTACCGGAGCCGTCCCCGGCGGAGCGGGCGCTGGTGATGCTGGTCGGCTCGGACGACGCCAATACCACGCTGCTGCGCACCGAGCTGGCGCGTTTCGAACCTCGGGTACTGCTCGCCGATACGATCAGCGATCCCGCGCTGCTGGTCGACGCCCCGGATTTCGCACCGGGAGCCGGTCCGGCGGTGGCGCTGGTGCTGCTGGATCCGGGTGCCGTGATCGGTGCCGCACTGGTCGGCCCGGTGGCTCGTCTGCACGCGGCCGGGACTCGGATACTGTTCGCGCTGAACGGCTTTCAAGCTCATCCGGGGTGGCGTGAGGTAGTGGACCGGGATACCGTCCTGCTCGCTCGGGTGCTGGGGGCCGAGCCCGAGATCGTGCCGGTATCACCGCGGTTGGCGGCGGCCGCGCGGACCGCACAGGATGCCGCGTTGCTCGACCGGTCCGGACTGGCCGCTCTGCATCGGGAGCTGAGCGTGGCGGTCGGCATCGGTGGTGGGGCGGACCGGATCGCGGCCGTCACCGCCCGGGTCCTGGCCGATACCCGCGCCCGGGTGGTGGGACAGATCGAGTCGTTGCGTTCGGGGACAGCGGTCGCGCAATTGCGGGCCGAGCGCGCCGCGGCGCTGGCCGGGCGGGACGGCGGCCGGGCGCAGTCGCTGGCGGCGTTGCGCAATCGTCTGCAATTGGCCCGGGTGGATCTGATGCACGAAACCGGTGCCCGGATGCGGACGCTGAACGCCGCCACCCGCGCCGATCTGGACCACCTGGATCGTCGCCGGGTGGGCGGATATCCCGAACGCTTGCAGCTGGCGGTGAATCAGGCGACGGCCGAACTCGACGGGGTGGTGCGGCATCGGCTCACCGAGCTGGCCCGCCAGATCGCGGCAGCGGCCGGACCCGCAACCGAGACGGCAGCGCCGGTGGGCGGTGCGACCGGTGCTGCGGCGGTTGCCGACGGGGTGGTCGCCGGGACCGGTGGTCCGGTTGCCGACCCCGCGGGTGGGCCGATGGCGGGTCCGATGCTGGGTGCGTCGAACGATCCGGCCCCGGCGGTCGGGCCCGATCCGGACCGTCGTCCTCGTGGTGTGGAGGATCGGCTGATGATCGCGCTCGGTGCATCAGCGGGTTTCGGCCTCGGGCGTCTGATCGTTGCGCCGTTGTCGCTGGTGCCGGCGCTCGATATCGCGACCGTGCCGATCACCCTGGCGCTCGGTGCGGGTGTCGCCTGGTGGGTGGTGCACTCCCGCGGGCGCCTGGCCGACCTGGCACATCTGCGGCAATGGGTCACCGACGTGCTGGTCGGGGTGAAAGCGCAGCTGGAGCAGCGAGTGGCGACCGCGCTGGTGGAAGCGGAGTCCGAGCTGACCGAGCTGGTGGTGCGGGCCAGTACCGCGCGCATGGTGGCGGCCGACCGCCGGGTCGCCGAGCTGGAGGGGCAATTGCGCCGCACGGCCTCCGAACGGCCCGCACAGCTGGCCGCCTGTGAGCGTGATCTGGCGCTGCTGGATGCGGTGGGGAACCACTGAAACGAACCGGTCGGCGTTTGCCCGCACCGCGCGGTCGACTGCCCGCTCGAGCGGGAAGGTTTCGACCCGGTCCCGAGTGAGCAACCCCATTCCGTACCGACGGTCACATGGCGTTAACCTCTTACTTAAGGAATCAGGGTGTCCGTCTCGTTCGCGTACGCCGCCCACGCCGGGGTGTGCTCGTCGGCGAGCCGGGTCGGACGTCCACCGCCACCGGCGGCCTTCCTGGTGTTGTGAGCTGTCTCGTGCAGCCTGCCCACCCCGCCGCACATATCAGGAGAGTTTTCATGACCTCAGCGACCATTCCTGGTCTTCACGATGGCACCGCACCGACCGAGCATGCGGGACTGCTCGCGTGGGTTCAGGAGGTCGCAGAGCTCACTGAGCCGTCACGGGTCGTCTGGGCCGACGGCTCCGACGAGGAATGGGATCGCCTGACCACCCAGCTGGTGGAGGCCGGTACCTTCCAGAAGCTCAACGAGGCGAAGAAGCCCAACTCGTTCCTGGCGCTCTCGGATCCTTCCGATGTGGCGCGCGTGGAGTCGCGCACTTTCATCTGTTCACACACCGAGGCCGACGCCGGGCCGACCAACAACTGGATGGACCCCGCCGAGATGCGGGCCACCATGACGCCGCTGTACCGCGGCAGCATGCAGGGCCGCACCATGTACGTGGTGCCCTTCTGCATGGGCCCGCTCGGTGCCGACGACCCGAAGCTGGGCGTGGAGATCACCGACTCCGAGTACGTCGTCGTGTCGATGCGCGTGATGACCCGCATGGGTAAGGCCGCGCTGGAGAAGCTGGGCACCGACCGCCCGTTCGTGAAGGCGCTGCATTCGGTGGGCGCGCCGCTAACTGGGGATGTCGCTGACGTTCCCTGGCCGTGCAACGACACCAAGTACATCACCCACTTCCCCGAGGACCGTGAGATCTGGTCCTACGGTTCCGGTTACGGCGGCAACGCGCTGCTGGGCAAGAAGTGCTACTCGCTGCGTATCGCCTCGGCGATGGCCCACGACGAGGGCTGGCTGGCCGAGCACATGCTGATCCTGAAGCTGATCTCGCCGGAGAACAAGAACTACTACGTCGCCGCCGCGTTCCCGAGCGCCTGCGGCAAGACCAACCTGGCGATGCTGCAGCCGACCGTGCCGGGCTGGCGTGCGGAGACTCTGGGCGACGACATCGCCTGGATGCGTTTCGGCGAGGACGGCCGCCTGTACGCGGTGAACCCGGAGTTCGGTTTCTTCGGTGTCGCCCCCGGCACCAACCACAGCTCGAATCCGAACGCCATGCAGACCCTGGAGGCGGGCAACACCGTCTACACCAACGTCGCGCTGACCGACGACAAGGACGTCTGGTGGGAGGGCCTCGAGGGCGAGCCCGATCACCTGATCGACTGGAAGGGTAACGACTGGTACCTGCGCGAGACCGAAACTCTTGCCGCGCACCCGAACTCTCGTTACTGCACGCCGATGTCGCAGTGCCCCACGCTGGCTCCCGAATGGGACGACCCGCAGGGCGTGCCGATTTCGGCGATCCTGTTCGGTGGCCGCCGCAAGACCACGATCCCGCTGGTGACCGAGTCCTTCGACTGGCAGCACGGCGTGTTCATGGGCGCCACCATGTCCTCGGAGCAGACCGCTGCCGCCGAGGGCAAGGTCGGCAATGTGCGCCGCGACCCGATGGCGATGCTGCCGTTCATGGGCTATCACGTCGGTGACTACATGAACCACTGGGTGAACCTCGGCAAGAACGCCGATGCCACCAAGTTGCCGAAGATCTTCTACGTCAACTGGTTCCGTCGTGGCGAGGACGGCCGCTTCCTGTGGCCCGGATTCGGTGAGAACTCCCGCGTGCTGGAGTGGATCGTCAACCGTATCGAGGGCAAGGCCGGCGCCGAGTCCACCGCTGTCGGCAATGTGCCCACCGCGGCCCAGCTCGACCTCGAGGGCCTGGACGTGGATCCGGCCGATGTCGATGCCTCGCTGAAGGTCGACCTGGACGAGTGGCGCCGGGAGATTCCGCTGATCGAGGAGTGGTTCGAGTTCGTCGGGGACAAGCTGCCCTCCGGTGTGCGTGACGAATTCGAGGCCCTGAAGCAGCGTTTGGGCTGACCGGCCGGATTCGTCTGCCCGGTAGCGGCGAAACTGTACCGCCCGCATCATCTTTGCGATGGTGCGGGCGGTTCGTCGTTTCTACCGTTCTTCGGAAGTTGGTCGCACGAAATGGCGCGCTTGTCCTATTCTTGGTGTGTTCTGCCTTGCATGGTTGACTGTCCGTGGTTGCGGGTAATTAACCAATCGGCTGAACTGATGCCTGCTAGTGCTTGTGGTTTCCGTGAGTCTGACCGCCCGGTCGGGGCTATCTGGGAGGTAGGTGTGGGCATGACCGAACTGGATTTCGATGCTGTCGATGTCTCGGTGTTAGCTGATGCGGGCCTGGTGGATCCGGCAGCGGTCGCTGCGCCCGGTGAAACCAGTACCCCGCTGCATCGCGCGGCGGCCCGGTTGCAGGCGGTACTCCCTTCCGGCTGGCAGGTCGATATCGACCGTGCGACGCCGCGCCTGCGCGATGATCCGCAGCCGGTACTGCGGGTTACGGCGGTGGACAACTGATTTCGGGGCACGCTTCACATCGAGGACATCTCCGACTCTCGCATTCCGACAAAAGCGTGAAACCCTACCTCTCGGTTGGTTTTTCGTAGAACGCACTATTGCGTTTTGCCCCCACGCAGCGCATGTATAGGGCAAACTTTGCTTCGGACGATTTTACAAATGCAATCGCAGGGGAGTCCGAAATCATGGCGGTGCAAGTGGTCGATCGATCGCTGATGACCAGTGATCAGACCCCACATCAAGCGAGGTCCGTCGGTACCGGTGGCTGGGTGGTGTCGTTCCTACCCGGCCGGACCTTGACACTCGAGCAGGCGACAGCCGCGCTCCAGGCGGCCGAGGTGGTGGCAACAGTGAGCTCACTGGCCAGCAGTGTCGGTCTGACCCCGATGGAGACGGTCGGCCTGGCCATGCAGGAGCCGCCCTGGCGCGAGCCGGCTCGGCGCAGTCGCCGCCGCGGCCTGCTGGAGTAGCGCCGACCCGCATCTCGCACAGCCGCCACCCCTCGGATGCCCCGCCGGCCTAGCGTGCGGTGCTACCGGCGTCCGGCACAGCGCCGCCGGGTTTGCTCGCGACGATCACCAGATTGCTGACCAGTAGTTCGCGGAGGAACGGAATCCGGGTCACCCACCAGGCCCAGCGCGGGTGGTAGCGCGGAAATGTGGCCAGGATGCGTGCGGGGCCCGCACCCGTCCTCCGGGCCCAGCGCAGCCCGTCGGCGGCGGTCACCGCGAACAGAGAGCTCCCGAAGCGGTTCTTCGGTGGACGGCCGGTGCGGCGGAGATACCGACGCGCCGCGAACTCGCCGCCCAGGTAGTGCCAGGGACCGGTTTCGTGACCGCCGAACGGCCCCAGCCACACGGTGTAGGACAGCACCATCAGCCCGCCCGGCTTGGTGACGCGCAGCATCTCGTCGGCCATCAGCCAGGGACGGGGCACATGCTCGGCCACATTCGACGACAGGCAGATATCCACCGCATCGTCGCGGATCGGAAGCGCCATTCCGGAACCGCGCACCGCGCCCGCCACGGTGAGGCCCGCGGCGTGCATCTCGGCGGGGTCCGGTTCGATCGGGATGTACCGTGCGCCGGCTGCGGCGAACTCCTCGGCGAAGTAGCCCGGTCCACCACCCACGTCGACCACTGTCGTCCCGGTGAGGTCGCGGCCGGTGAGGTCACGGTAGAAATCGGCGATCAGGTCGGCGGTGTCGCTGGCGATGCCGCCGTAGAACCGGCCCGGATCGGTCTGCTCGAAGCGGAAGCTGGTGAGCAGCCGCAGCGAGCGGCGCAGGGTCGCTCGGCGCGCGAAACGGGCTGCTGGGCGAGTCGAACGCGGGACTGCCCGGGTGGCGAGGCGCAGGGGTGCGCGGGGCGTGGCAGGCGGGGACGACTGCGCTGTCGACTGCGGCGCGATACAGGGGGTGGCCCGGCGCGCGAAGCGAGGACGCTGTCCGGTGGGATCGGGTCGAAGCATGGCCGGACCAGTTTACGCAGGTACCGTAGCGACTCGAACGTGCGCACGGCCGCTAGGGTGGAGCGCGCTGCTGTCATTCGCCGCGAACGATCTGGAGAAGTTGTGCCCGAAGCCGGCCCCCGCGAACCAGGCGCGATTGCGCAGGTCGACGCGCGTGCGGACGCCGGGCCCGCGCCCTCGGCTGTCGCGCTCGACGCCCTGAGGGCAGCTCCCGGGATCCTCGTGCGGCAGGCTCACGACGACCGGACCCCCGCCGGATCGCTCGCGCCGGCAGACCCGTTCCTCGCCACTCTCGAGCAGCACACCGACGTCGTCCCCGAGGGCTCGAACGCCGGCATTCGCGAGGTTCTGCTGCTGTGCTGGCGCGATACCGGGCATCCGCAGGGCGGCGGCAGCGAACGGTACCTGGAGCAGGTCGGCGCCCAGCTCGCCGCGCACGGGGTGAAGGTGACGCTGCGGACCGCGCGCTACCGCGGTGCGGCCCGACGTGAGCATGTCGACGGCATCGACATCAGCCGGGCAGGTGGCCGCTACAGCGTCTATCCGCGCGCTCTCGCCGCCATCGTCGCCGGGCGGCTGGGCTTCGGCCCGCTGCGCGGTCTGCGTCCGGACGCGGTCGTCGACACCCAGAACGGCATCCCCTTCTTCGCTCGCGCGGTCACCGGGGCGCCCTCCGTGGTGCTGGTACACCACGGCCACCGCGAGCAGTGGCCGGTCGCGGGCCGCCTGGTCGGCCGGATCGGCTGGTGGATCGAATCCTGGCTGTCCCCGCGCGTGCACCGCAACGACCAGTACCTGACGGTCTCGCTGCCGTCCGCGGAAGAACTGGCAACCCTCGGCGTGGATCGCGAAAGGATCGCGGTGGTCCGCAACGGCGCCGAACCCGTCCCCGCCGAATCTCCCACCGGCAGCGAATCCACCCGCACCCCGCATCCGAGCATCGTGGTGCTGTCCCGCCTGGTCCCACACAAGCAGATCGAAGACGCCCTCGAGGCGGTAGCCGGCCTGCGCTCCCGTATCCCCGGCATCCGATTGGACGTGATCGGTGACGGGTGGTGGTCGGAAAACCTGAAAACCTATGCGCATCAACTGGGTATCGCCGATGCGGTAGTTTTCCACGGCTACGTCGACGAACCCCGCAAACATGAATTGCTTTCCCGCGCTTGGGTTCAGGTCCTTCCCTCCCGCAAGGAAGGCTGGGGCCTGGCAGTAATCGAAGCAGCCCAGCACGGCGTCCCCACCATCGGCTACCGCAGCTCCCGCGGATTGACCGATTCCATCGTCGACGGGGTGACCGGAGTCCTGGTCGACGACACGGCCCAACTCACTGCAACGGCCGGTGATCTCCTCGCCGATACCGAGGGCCGAATTGTCATGGGGGAGAAGGCTCGTGCGCGGGCAGGAGAGTTCTCCTGGGAGCAGACCGGGGCCGGCGTGGGGGCAGTACTGGCCGCAGCAGCCTCCGGGCGTTTCGTGGGCGGGCTACTCGGCACTCGCCAGTCGAAGGAGTCGGAGCGAGGATAGACGCTCGCCAACCGGCGCTGCGCTGTATGCTCGCGTACCTCTCTGTCGCTACCAGCAAGTAGATTGGAAGGAAGTGCGCGCAGCGGCGGAGCTGAACCCCGCCAAGCTGGCGGCGGCGCGACAGCGCGAAGAGGACGCGCAACGCGCCTACCGACTCGCTCAGGTACGCCGGTCGCAGGCTGGAACGCAAGCCGAGATCGCCGAGGAGATGGGTGTTACTCAGACTCGGGTGTCTCGTATCGAGCGTGGGGATATCGCGCACACGGAACTGGGCACATTGGAGACGTACATCGCGGCCATGGGCGGGAGATTGCGCATCGTCGCGGAATTCGGAGACGACTCCCTCGCCCTACACTGAATGTCTTACTGGAAAGACTCCGCGGCCGGCATCGTTTCCGCGATGTCTTCCGGGCTCAGGCCGAGATCTGGCGGACCGTGTCGGCGATGGCACGGAAGTCCTTGCTCAGGATCTTGGAGTGGTTACTGGAAACCTTGGCGCTGAGGACGGTGTTCGGATTGTGCGCGAAAACCGCGTCGAGTGAGGCCCGTAGCTTTTCCATCTCTCCGTCCTCGCTACCGAGGCTGTTGCCGGCGGCCACGACGAACCGCACCGGGCGCCGCAGACGTTCCAGGATCGGACCACTGGCGGCGGCGATCTCGTTGAGTTCGATGTTGACCTCGGCATGCTGAGCGGCACTCATTCGCGCGGCCATCCCGAACGGGCGGGTCAGCGGCAACAGGAACCGCATGCGGTGGAACAGTTTCCGGATACGTTCGGCTCCCTCGGGTCCGGTGAGACCGTAGGGGCGGAATCGACGGTCACCACGCCGGCAACACGATCAGGATTGCGGTCGGCCCAGTGCCAGGCCAGCACCCCACCGTAGGACCAGCCGACGAGAATCGCGCGGTCCACCCCGCGGGCGGCGAGTACGGCGTCGATATCGCGCAGGCAGGCCTCGAAGGAATAGTCGCCGGCCTGCTGGGACTTGCCGCGCGCCCGCTCGTCGAACGTGATGTGTCGCAGGCCGGGGCCGAGTTCGGCGATCACCTTCCGCCAGTGTTTGTGGTCGGCGTAGGCGCCGTTGAGGTAGACGACCGGGATCCCGGTGCCGCCGCTGTCGCTCACATACAGGGCGGTGTCGTCGACGGGCACCATGCCGGTCCATGCCGAGGCGGTCGAATTGCTGGTCGCGTTGTTCGCTGCGGTGTTCATGTGAATACTGTCGCCGCCGGGGCTGACACCGCTCTGACACCAGGCTGACGCCGGCTGACAGGGCAAATACCGGGATGGATCGGAGCCGCCGCAGCCCCTGTACGCGGAGGGCGCGATGCTATCGTGATGTCGGCTTGCGCATCTGACCTGACGTGCAGGGCTGCAAGGGTATTCGGTTCGATAGGGGTGGGGCGTGACATTCAAGATCGATCCGACGTCGCTGGGAAACGCGGCGCGGATTATGAGCGATTTGGCCGAGCAAGTGAACGATACCGAGCAGGTCCCGCGTCTGGCGGCGAACCGGGGCACCTCGGCCATGCAAGGCTCGGCGATCACAAAGGCTCTGGAGGGCGCGAATGCCGCGAGTACGCAGGCCAAAGCGGTGTTGACGTCTCGGTTCGAGGGCATCGGTGGCCTGTTGTACAACACCGCGGAGCACTTTCGCGGTACCGATGTGGAGTTGGCGGAGGGGCTGCGCGATATCGGCGACCTCAATACGGCAGGGGAGTAGCCGATGACTGTCACGAAGTCTCAAGTCATGGGATGGAACCTGCAGCCGTTCGCTGATATCGCAACTGACGCCGACAAAATCACCACGGCTATCGACACCATGGCCGACAAGATGCACCGGACCATCTACGACTTGGAATGGTCCGGGCAAGCGTATGGCGCGGCGACCGACCGCGCCGAAGATGAGAAGCAGCAGATGCGGAAGGTCGGTTCGGCCTATTTTCAGCTCGCGGAGGCTTGCCGGTCAGTGTTCGGGCTGCAGGTGACGGTCACGGACGCGCAGAACACGGTTCGGTCGCTGGAAGCCGCTGGGCAGTTCCGGGTGGACGACGACTGGACGGTCCACGCCGCAGCCGAGGCCGACGAGAACGAGGCCCAGAACAATGCGATCAAACTGAAAGGCCTTGCCTCTCATCTGGATAGCGAAGATGCGCGACTCGGCCCGATCATCGCGGCAGCCGTGACCGAAATCAGTGCGATGGCACCGGTCGCCGCCACGTTGTGTAACCCGCACGCATACTCGGACATGAGCGCCGATTCGGCGAAAGACGATTTGCGTGACTTCGAAGACGGGACAGCCACCCCGGAGCAGGTCGCTCGGCTCGAGTTGGCGACGCAGCTGTCACCGGAACAACTTGCCGCGTTGCAGCGGGGCGAGCAGGTCGATATGCCTGCCGAACAGTTCCAATACCTGCAAGCGTTGATGCGCGGTCAAGACGGTATGACCATGGACCAGATCGAGGGTCTGGGGTCACGGATGCCCGACGGCGACGGAGCCAAGGTTCAGGCCGCGATGGCCGACGCGATGCAGATCGTCTCCAACCCGCAGGTCCATGCCGACGGCGGGAATCGCGGGGGCATGCAACAACTTCCCGACCGAGTCCGCGATCTACTGGTCGAAACCCCCTACCACCAGTCGAGGGGCGGGCCGTGGGTCGACAAGCGAGGCTTCACCTCGCTGACCCACATCATCAATCGCGGTGAGCCGGCCCTGGCCTCGGGGTCGGACTTGGATCGAGGATTGCTCAAGCAGGCCGCGGAGATCGTCAAGATCGATGATCACCGGAATTTCGGCGAGCTGGACGGTCTCGGCAGCGTGGCCGACAAGATGCTCTACACAGCGAGCCGCGACCATCACGCGGTATCGGACTTCATCACCGGCGACGGCATGCAGGCGACCGTCAACTCTGTCGGCCACTACGATACCGACGACCATTTCATGTCGGTCCTCACGCATGACTGGGGCGATGACGAGCACGGCGCGGAAAAGCTCTTCAACTGGATCGACGATGCCGCAGACGACCCGGACCCCAAGGTAGCCGCCAACGCCGGCCACACCGCCGATGCCCTCGCTCGCCGGCTGGTCGCCGACAGCGACCACCTCGCATTGAACCTACCGGGGCACGGGGGCGAGTCGCTGGGGAAGGTGAATCCCGGAGTTACCCAGGCACTTGCGGAATCGATGACGCCGTACCTCGGCAATTTCGTGAATGCTCCGGACAGCATGCTGGTCAACCACACTGCAGGAAGTTTTGACCAAGTCGGTGACCTGACGAAATTGTTCGACGTTCTGGATTCCGATCCTGTCGCCGCGAAAACGATCAATGCCGCCGGCTCGCAGTGGAATGATTACCTGGCTTACCAGGCAGGAATGAATCCGGACCAGGCGCCCTCGCTCGGTCAGCGATCGGGACAGATTTCCCAGGCGATGAGCGATGGTTTTCAAAATCAGCTCAAACATCTCGACGAGCAAAATAAATGGGAATACACGCAGGACTACAACCACAAGGCTGCAGCTTCAGATACCGTCACCACGCTCGTCGGGGCACTCCCGGGGGTCAGTGAAACGATGGTCCCGGCTCTACTCAGCAGCGGAAACAGCTGGTTCAAAGTTGATGTTTTAGACGTGCCCGGCGACCCCACAAATCCGCAACCAGACGACGAGCTTGCCGGTAAGCTCAAAAAGGACATCACGGGGTTGACGCAGCCGGACACTCTCCGTCGTGAATATTGCTTGGCGTCTGGGTACTCGCAAATTCATCCAGAGATTATCTCCAGCTTCGACACCCGTCCGCCAGGAGCTCAAGGCCCCTACCCGAACCTGCTGCTGAGTTGGTCGGATGCGAAGAACAATTCAAACCAGTTCTTGAACATGTTCGGAGCCATAGACGACCCCGGACTCAAGAACTTCGGTGCGTACTTCAGAGATGGACGCGATGATCCAACCACCAGTGGCTCTGGTGGCGATCCGGGCGGTACGATCGGTGCGCCACGATGAAGGTCGCGGGTGGTACCGGAATAATCGGTGTGGTGTTATGTGGTGCAATGGTGGTCACGGGTTGCACCTCTGACGGAAATGATTCCTCGGAGCATTCGACCACTTCGGCCTTCGCCCCACCTCCTGAGGTCAACTCGACGTTTCGTTGGATCGACCCGATCGAAGATCTGAGAAGTCCCGATGCCACTTTCGTAAGAGCATTCACGGAGTCGGTCGCTGCATTTTCCAACACGGGAAAGGTAGCCGCCATATACCCTGGCTTCAGGGAGGCGGATAGGGTCGGTTTCAACCTGAAGGATTCTTGGCCTCCCAGGGTCAACCCGACTGTTACAAGGTACTTCAAGATTCTGAAGATGTCCCATCCCGGAAGCAGCGGTCCTGCCAGTGCTGTCATTTGCCGTGGAATGCTGCCGATGGAGCTGGACTACGTCCGTGAGGGGGCTCCGCCACCAGAGGGGGTATTCGGAGAATCTCCGCGACCCGATGGGGATGTCTTCGGCGGTTGGTACGCAACAGTGTGGACCACGCCCGAGAATCCTCCGAGCTCCGACGACGAAGCGTGTCAGAAATTCATGGAGCCGTATGAAGAGCTGACATATGAGTCCAAAGGCGCCAAGGAGTCAGCCCGCCCTTTCCCAGGTTGGCCCGGCCCCGCGTGAGCAAACTACTTCCGAGCGCACAGGGCTGCTGCATTATCCAGCCTCCTCGTGGCCATCCCAGTTATGCGCTGGTCTCGGCGCTGATACAGGATCGACGGTAGTGGCTTCGTGCGCTATGTGGCGGTCGGCCGGGCAGGTGTGACGACCACCGCCTACGGTCAACCCTCGACGAGTCGTCCAATAGTGCGGTCGAGTGCGGCGCACGGGTCGATGTGGAAGTCGCCGTAGCGGCGGGTGTAGGTGTAGCGGCCGTCGCCGTCGATGTCGAACCAGCTGATGTAGCGCGGTGGGAACGGGCGTTCGCTGTGGCGGTCGGTGCGGATTTCGATGTGGCCGTGGCCTGTTCGTGGGGCTGACAGGAGTGTGCGGATGCGGTCGGCAGTTGTGGGCTGGTCGCGGAGCAGGGTCTTCACCGGACCGGAGACTTGCACGCGCTCCCAGTTCTCGACCAGTGACTTCGTGTTTCCCGGGGGTTGTTTGCCGGCGACCGCCGCGAAGACACGAGCGACATGGTCACGGTTGCCGACTTCGACGACGATGTTTCCGCCGGTTTCCGGGTCGGGTCCGGGCCGCTGGACCACGCTGACGCCGATGTTGGCGGTAACGGCACCGTAGGCGCGCACCGGCTTCTTGCGGAAGCCGACCATGACCAGGGAGGTGTCGGGGTCTGCCGCTGTCCGCAGCACCGGTAGCAGGTCGGGATCTTCGACTACCGTAAAGCGCAGGCGCAGTTGCTGTTCCAGTGCGTCCCATTCGGCTTGCGAGCCGGCTTCCGGGCGGACGGCCAGTGGTGCCGGGAAACGGTCGAGTCCGAGCCGATCCCAGGCGAACATGAACTCCGCCTGGGTGAACTCCCACTTCATGCGTTACCAGTCGCTCTCGGTCTGCTTTCGCCGTTCGGGCGTAGCGTCGTGCGGGTCGGCACCGAATACCGGCGGCACTGCCGGAGTCGGGTCGCCGATGAGGTCGATCTTGTTGCGCTCGTGCACGAGCAGATCGGGATCGCCCTTGCGTTCCTTGTCTTCTTCGCCTTTACCTCGAGCGCCCGGCATGCCCATGCCGGGCAGTCCCGACGTGCCCGCTGCCGCCGCCGGGCGTCCGAGGAAGCCGGGGTTGGCGACAGGGTTTCCGGCACCCGGCACACCAGGCACACTGCGGCCCGGACCACCGGGGCCGCTCGGGCCGCCGTTGCTACCCGGACCGCGGGTGCTGCCCGGACCGCCGGTCCGGCTGTATCCGGGCATTCCGCCAGGTCCTGTGCCCGTGGCCGAGGTATTTACGTCGGCGGGCGTTGTTGCCGTCGGATCGAGCCCGGCCGCGGTCGTGGAGGTGGGCCGCTGGGTGTTCGCGGCTGGTGAGGTTTGGTTCGAAGCCGCGTCAGTCGAGGCCGGATCGGTTCCGGCTTGCTGGTCATCGCCGCTGTTCTGGTCGGCGGTGTCGCTGTGGTCTTCGGGGCCGGACTGGTTGTCGGTACCCGGACCGTCGACCGGTCCTCCGGTACCGCCGGGCACCCGGCCCACGACGCCCGGTGGATTGTCACCGCCTTCGTCGTCGGGAGCCGTGGGTGGCACGAACATCGGAACCTGCTGGCCCGCAGCTCGATAGGTCGGCACGTAATGGTTGACCATTGCCCACTGCGCGGTCTGCTCTTCCGATGAGGACGCCGTGACTCCGGCGACGGCATCCTTCGGACTCTCCGCCCCGGGCACCGCGGGTACGGGTTGCACCGGCGGGATCGGTGGCACCTGTTTGGTCACCACGTCGGCGCCGTAGGCCACGGCCTCGATCCGCCCCATCACACTCTGGGTGACATTGTGCATTTCCGACATCTGATTGGTGAACCGGGTCGTCGCCGCCGTGACGGCATCGGCGGCCGCACCGTCCCAGCCTCCCGCAATGCTTTTGCGCACCTTGGCATTCAGGCCCATGGTGTTGAACAAGGTGGCGTCGGCGATCTTCTTCCAGGTCTGCGCGGTGGTGTGCATGACACCGGGCAGCATGGTCGCGACGCCGTCGAGAATTTCCTGGTGACGCATGCCCCGGAAGAATTCCATCACCCCGTCGGGGATGTAATCGGCATCGTGGTCGGCGTTTCCGGCCACCGCGGCCGCTTCGGCGGCTGAGCTCTGATAGAACTTCGCCGCATCGGCTTTCGGGACGAGCGAGGGGTCCAGCGAGATATCACCCGCGGCTGCGGCCTCGGTGAGGCCGATGATCGGCGGGGTACTGCCAGGCTGCGGACCCATCAGTTGCCCTCACCGATGTAGGGCTCGAGGGTTTCCGCGATGTGGACGATGTTGTCGCAGGGCTTCATACCTTTGAGGCCACCCGGTGTCGAGACGATGACCGTGACGCCGAAGTAGCCGGCTTTGGTTTCCATGTCGATCGAGCAATCGTCGGAGGCGGTCTTGTTCGGGGTGAGCACCGCGTTGCGACCGTTGATGGACATATCCTGGGTTCGGCCTGCGTACTTTTTTCGCACCTCGTCCAGCGTGACATTGCCGGAATCCAGCTGGAGCGACTCGTCCTGATTGCTCACATCACAAGTAAGGAACGTGTATTCGGCAACCATGTCGTTGCCACGTTCTCTCGTCGACGGGTCCAATCCGAGCGAGCTGACCGCGGAGTCCGGAACCCACGTGCACGGGTCGAAGACGACCTTCGGCCTGCCGGACGATTCGGCGTATTCGTTGTCCTGTGATGGCGGCTGCAACTTGGAGGCGGTCAACGTTGGTGGCGTTGATGTCGTTGTAGTCGTAGCTGTGGCCGTGGTCGGTTGACTGGCGGCCTCGGGGGTAGAGCTGTTGTTGCCGCACGCCGAGACCGAACACACCAGTGCCAGACCGGCGGCAAACACGGGAATTCGAGGCAGCGCGCTACGGCTTCGCATCGGGCATGGTCCGATTCGCTGCTTCGATCGCCGCCGCATTCGATGCCTCCACCTCGTCGATCAACCCGGCTGCCTGGTATATCGCCGCCGCCATACGGTGCGCGGATTCCTCGGCCGCTTTGTAAGCATCGAACGCCTGGCGAGCCTTGTTCTCAAATCCGCGCTGTAAATGCTGCGCTGAATCGAAGCCGCCGAACCCACCGAGGCGTTGCAAACGCTCCACGTCCTGCCGACGCTCGCCCATCTCCTCAGCGAACCACTCGTAATGTCCCGCGACCTCGCGAGCCGCCTCGGGATCGAGTTTGAATCGTCCCCCGGAGGCGGCGTCCCACAGCTCGGCCGCTGCTTCTCTACCCAATGCCATGATGGCTCCCGCCGAACGGGACACAACCCGTCATCACATCAGCCATGAGATTCCCCCTCAGACAGCGTTGGACGTGCCGTCAGGCTAACACGACCCCGGGCCGCCCTCCGCTGTCGTTGCTACCGTGACACCATGCCGGACGGCCCCCAGAATTCGATCGAGTCCTGTTCCGACGACAACCAGGGAGACCAGGACCTTCGCCTTCCCGCGACGCCCGAGGAATACATCGATGCCTATGCCGAGATCTGGCGGCGTTTCGCCGATGCGTCGGCGGAGCTGGCCGCGAGTACCGCCGGTATCTGGTGGAACGCTTTGCCCGTGGCACGGCCCGAGGGGCTGAATATGGTGGGTCTCGCCGGTTTGATGGCTTCTCGGCTGGCGAAATTGGGTCCCGAGGGTGATCCGCTCGAGTCCGCGATGCTCGCCCTGGTCGCGTATGCGCAGGGCGCGCACGGCCAGGCGATGGCGGAGGTCGAGCAGATCGAGGAACTGCGGGCCGAGCTTCGCGAGCACGCCGACCGAAACGGTTCATGACTCGAGCCACTGCTCGATTCGCTCGAGGTCGGTGGAGGAGAAAATGTCCTCGCGGTATTCGTTGTCCAGCAGTTTCCATTCGTAGCGCGGGAGGGCGCTGCGGACGAGAACGTATCCGGCACGTTCGGCGCGTGTGGTGAGCGCGCGGATTCGATCGAGATCCGGATCATGTTCTGCGGGAGCGTGCTTCGCAGTGGGATCAGTCATCGTGGCTACTCCATAGGGGGTTTCGGCGGCTGGAGTCGGGCTGGATGCGACCGGCGGCGACGAGGGCGGCGAAGGCTGCCTGCTTGCGGGGGCAATCGTGTTTGCGATGGAGCTGCATCCAGGTGTGCGCGTCGTCGAGGGTGAAGGGCTGGTTCGGGCGGGTACAGCTCCACTGGTCCGGCCAGGTGTAGGAGTGGGCTGCCATCGCTCACCGGTCGGATCTGTCGTGGTGGCGCGCGTCGTTCGCGAGTTCGTTCAGGCCGGCGAGTACCTGCTCGAAGGTCGCAACCGGTACCTCGTTGTGCGTAAAGGTGCTGTAATCCGCTGCGCTAACCGGGAATTCGACGCCTCGTAGATGTGCGCGTTCGCGCGGGCTCCAGCGTGGCGGTTGCAGTCGCCGGTAGTGCACCAGCGTGCGGTAGGCGACCTGTTTCCACGCGCAGTGCTGGACGCGACAGTCGCGATGTACCTGCATCAACGCGTGAGCGAGGTCGATTACCGAGTGTTCGCAGATGCCCGACGTGGAAACGAAAGTATCCGCGATCGGTGGAGGGCGCATAGGGTTCGATCTCCTTGTGTGGCCGGCTTGGGCGCGGTTCAGAACACACCGTCCGATGCTGGGGGACAAGCGTTTACGAACTGCCCAAAAGAAATTGCCCCATTCCCCAGCGCCTGGTCCATGGCTTGTCGCACAATCAACCAGGGACCCCCATGCCGATGCTCACCGGCACATCGCTCCGAATCCAGCCACTGCGCGACCGAAACCCAAAGAGGTGGACCGATGCCCAAGTTCGAATCGACAGTGCCCCGGCGGCAGCTCGGCCGCTACCTGCGCGAGCTGCGGTTCGCGTCCGGGATGACGATCGCTGAGGCCGCGACGTTGGTCGAGCGGGGCTCGAGCACGTTACAACGGCTCGAAAAGGGTTCGGCGGAGCGTATTCGGGTTCTCGATGTGGAAGCCCTGTGCCGCATCTACGACGCCGATGACACTACCTCCGCGGCGCTGCTCGGTTTGGCGCAGCAGGCCAAGGTGAAGTCCTGGTACCACGAATACGGCGACCTGATTCCCGAGAATTTCGACGTGTACATGGGGCTCGAGGTAGCTGCCCGTAGTCTGAAGACCTACCAGATCGAGCTGGTTCCGGGGCTGCTCCAGACCGCCGATTACGCTCGCGCGGTCATCAAATCGGGTCTGCCGGACGAGTCGGATGCCGATATCGAACGACGGGTGCGACTGCGCATGCAACGCCAGGTGTTGATCAGACGGAAGAGTCGGCCGGCGCAACTGAACGTCATCCTGCATGAGACTGTGCTGCACCGGATGGTGGGTGGGAGCCGGGTCATGGACGCTCAGCGTCGTCACCTGGCCGATCTCAGCACGCAGCCGAACGTGACGCTGCGAGTTTTGCCGTTCGCGGGAGCACTCCCACGCTGCTCGATCACCGGGGTCTTCACGATTCTGGACTTCGGAAAAGACAACAAGGGCAACGCCATCGAGCCGCCGGTGGTGTTCATTCCTGGCCTTGCGGGTGACATTTATCTGGAGAAGGAAGCCGACATACGTCGGTACGATCGAGCCTACGAGGCCATCCAGGCGGCCGCACTGGACGCTCAAGCGAGTAGGGACCTGCTTCGCAGCAGGCGGTAAAGGGAGTTGTGCAGATGAACGTTGACCTATCCGGAGCCAAGTGGTTCAAGAGCACCAAGAGCGATGCCACCAAGGATTGCGTCGAGGTCGCTTTCCTCGACGGCGGCATGGTCGGAGTCCGCGACTCCAAGAACCCCACCGGCCCCGCCCTCGTCTTCACCCCCGGCGAATGGGATGCCTTCGCCGGCGGTGTGCGAGACGGCCGGTTCCCACGCTCGTAGGGGGTAGCGCCCCTACCCGCCCGCGTTCGCAGGCGTAGCGCCCCTACGCACCCGTGCTTCGGGGCCGCGTCCGGCGTCCTGCTCGTTGTCGCGCTCCCGGAGTCGGCGCGTCGCGCAGCGGTAGGGGCTGATCGGGGGCCGCGTAGGACCTGCGAGCGAACCTGTCGGACCGGGGGCACACAATGGTCACCGACCATTGCGAAGGAGCGCTGTGACCACCGCCCGCATATCCCTGTCCGAGCTGGAACAGTACCTCGGCCGTGCCGCCGACCTGCTACGCGGCAGTATCGACCAGGCCGACTTCAAGGCATACATCTTCCCGCTGATGTTCTTCAAACGGATCAGCGATGTGTATCTGGAGGAGTTCGACGAGGCGCTGGCGGAGTCCGGCGGCGACCACGAGTTCGCGGCGTTCGCCGAGAACCACCGGTTCTCCCTTCCGGACGGAAGTCTGTGGGACGACGTGCGTGCCCACACCGCGAATATCGGCAACGCCTTGCAGACGGCGTTCCGGGAGATCGAGAAGGCGAACCCGGAGACGCTCTACGGCATCTTCGGCAGCGCCAACTGGACCAACAAGGACAAACTGCCCGACCGCAAACTGGCCGATCTGATCGAGCACTTCTCCACCAAAACCCTGTCCAATGCGGCGGTGGCGCCGGATGTGTTCGGCAACGCCTACGAGTACCTGATCAAACGCTTCGCCGACCAGTCGAACAAGAAGGCCGGCGAGTACTACACACCGCGCTCGGTGGTGGCGCTGCTGATCAACATCCTCGACCCGGTAGAGGGCGAGACGGTCTACGACCCGGCCTGCGGCACCGGTGGCATGCTGATCGAGGTCATCGAGCACGTGAAAGCCGCGGGTGGCAGCCCGAAGACGCTGTGGGGCAAGCTCTACGGCCAGGAGAAGGTACTGACCACCTCGGCGATCGCGCGGATGAACCTGCTGCTGCACGGTATCGAGGATTTCACCATCATCCGGGAAGACACCCTGCGTGAGCCGGGATTCTTCAGCGGCAACCACCTGGCCCAATTCGATTGTGTAGTAGCCAATCCGCCGTTCTCACTCAAGAACTGGGGCGAAGGGGCGTGGGCTACCGACAAGTGGGGCCGGCACGAACTCGGCGGCGTGCCGCCGAAAGGATACGCCGACTGGGCGTGGGTGCAGCACATGCTCACCTCCGCCGATCCGCACGACGGGCGGGTCGCGGTGGTCCTACCGCAGGGCGCGTTGTTCCGACAGGGAGCCGAAGCGAAGATCCGCACCCACATTCTCGACTCCGATGCGGTGGACGCGGTGATCGGTCTGGCGCCGAACCTGTTCTACGGCACCGGTCTCGCCGCCTGCGTGTTGATTCTGCGACGCGGAAAGACCCCGGAAGAGCAGGGGCGGGTGCTGTTCATCAACGGCGAGTCCTTGTTCAAGCGCGGGCGCAACCAGAACACCCTCGAGCCCGAACACGCGCGGAAACTGCTCGAGGCGTATGAAACATATTGCGATGTGGACGGTTTCGCACGGGTCGTCGAACTCGAGGAGATCGCCACCAACGGCTACAACCTGAACATCCCGCTGTATGTGACACCGGCCGACACCGACGAGACTGTAACGCTGGCCGACGCGCTGGCGAACCTGGAAGCAGCCCAGGCGAACGCCGCGCGCACGCGCGCCGCCCTGGAAGCCGAATTGGCGAAGTGGGGATTGGGGGCCGAGGCATGAGCACGACACGGATCAGCCAGCGCGAGCTGGAGTCCTACCTGTGGGGCGCCGCCATCGTCCTGCGCGGACTCATCGACGCCGGCGATTACAAGCAGTACATTTTCCCGCTGGTGTTCCTGAAACGCATCTCCGACGTGTACGACGAGGAACACGCCGCCGCCGCGCGGATCTACGGTGACGAAGACCTCGCCGACCTGCCCGAGAACCACCGATTCGCCATCCCCGACGGCTGCCACTGGAACGATATCCGTTCCGTCACAAGCAATATCGGTGCCACCATCCTGCACGCCATGCGCTCGATCGAATCGGCCAACCCCGACACCCTGCCCGGCGTTTTCGGCGACGGCGATTGGGGCAACAAGAACCTGCTCCCCGACTCCACCCTCGCGGACCTGATCGAACACTTCTCCACCCGCACCCTGACCATCGCCAACCTGCCCGAAGACGAACTGGGCAACGGCTACGAATACCTGATCAAAAAATTCGCCGACGATTCCGGACACACCGCCCAAGAGTTCTACACCAACCGCACCCTGGTCCACCTGATGACAATGATGCTGCAACCACGCCCCGGCGAATCGGTCTACGACCCGACCTGCGGCACCGGTGGCATGCTCATCTCCACCGTCGCCGAGGTCAAACGCCAGGGCGACGAGTGGCGCAACCTGCGCCTGTACGGCCAGGAACTCAACTACGGCACCTCCGCCATCGCCCGCATGAACCTGTTTCTGCACGGGGTGACGGACGGACACATCGCCCACGGAGACACGCTGTCGCAGCCTGCTTTTCACGACGGAGCCGGCAAGCTGCAGACCTTCGACGTCATCCTCGCCAATCCGCCGTACTCGATCAAAGCGTGGAATCGGGCAGCGTTCGCGAAAGACCCTTACGGGCGGAAACTCTGGGGAGTGCCGCCGCAGGGCCGCGCAGACTACGCGTTCTTCCAGCACATCGCAGCGAGCCTTGATCCCGAAACCGGTCGTGCGGCAATTCTGTTCCCACATGGGGTCTTGTTCCGCCGCGACGAGTCTGTGATGCGTCAGAGTCTCGTCGAATCCGATCTCGTGGAATGTGTTCTCGGACTCGGCGAAGGCTTGTTCTACAACTCGCCGATGCCGGCTGCGGTGGTGGTGCTCCGGACGAGCAAGCCGCCGGACCGCCGGAACAAGGTCCTGTTCATCAACGCTGTGGATGAGGTTTCGCGAGTGATGGGTCAGTCCCAGCTCGATGATGCGCACCAGCAGAAAATTCTCAACGCGTACCGCACCTTCACAGACCAGAGTGATTTCGCTGCGGTCGCGACGGTAGAGCAGATCACTGCCAACGGGGGGAGTCTGGAGATCGCGCGCTACGTTGCCGCGCCGAACCGGAACGCGTCTGCCCCACGAGCGGATATCTCCGAAAGCCTCGAGAGATGGCGATCTGCGGCCGATCAGTCCGACCGGACCATCGCCGACGTCCTGTCCTTGCTTCGATCGGAGATCTCAGCGTGACACTGCAACTCGATAAACGCAGTGGAAGCGCGTTGCGCTGGGCGAGGTGGTCCGGCACGTTACCGACCGGGTCGACCCCGAAACGTCTGGGCTGGAACGCTTTCTCGCTGGTGAGCATATTCCGAGTAACAACCTTGCGATCACGGACTGGGGTGTGATCGGCCGCGATCCGATCGGACCGATGTTCTACAAGCGATTCAAGCCGGGACACGTACTGTACGTCTCACGCCGGACCTACCTCCGAAAGGTAGCGGTGCCGGATTTCGTCGGCATCACCGGGGAGAAGACCTTTGTCCTGGAGACAAAAGACCCGAACGTCCTCCTACAAGAGTTTCTCCCATTTGTCATGTCGGCCGAAGTATTCCACGCCTACGCGGTCTCAAACTCTCGCGGTTCTGTCAATCCATATTTGAATTGGGGAGAACTGGCACGGTACGAGTTCGATCTGCCGCCGTTGGATGAGCAGAAGCGGATTGCTGATTTGTTGTGGGCTGTAGAAACCAACCGACAAGCAGCGGCAACAACACTAGCGTGCCTCTCGGTGGCTCGAACCAAGTGGACCGATGAAGAAGTTTACCGCCTCGGAACTTACGTCATCCCATTCGAGGAAGTGTGGGCTTGTTCTCCTGAGAGCGGCTGGTCTGCCAGGCCAGTCGATGAGCATACCGGGCGATACGTACTTTCCCTTGCAGCGCTTGGGCCGGAAGGTTATCGTCGCGGAAACCTCAAGAACGTGGTGGACACGTCGAAGACCCGAGGTGCGACGCTGCGACCGGGCGACCTGTTGATATCCCGAGCGAATACCATCGATTTGGTGGGACGTGTCGGCATATTCTCAGAAGTACGCGACGATGTCTCTTTTCCCGACACCATGATGCGGTTGTCGCTGGAGTTGCATATCCTTCCGGAGTTCGCGGCGGCAGTGTTGAGCAGCACTCACGGACGGAAGCACATGCGACGAACTGCGGCAGGAAGTGCCACTAGCATGGTGAAGATCAACAGAAGATCGCTTAGTCGGTTTCAATTCCCGGCACCACCATTAAATCGACAGCGAAAAGTTCTCGACGAGCTCGAAAAATTTAAACTCGCTGCTGGGTCCGCCGAGGATGAGATTGCATCTCTCGATTCTCTCAAGACAACGCTTCTCAGTAAGATTTTCGGAGAATAGTATGGCCCAGTTCAACGAAGCCAACACTGTCCGCGATTTCGTTCGCGATATTGTGAAATCGACCGACGTCCAGCCCGTCCCCGGTTCCGAACTCCCCCGCCGCACCGATCAGGTACTCCTCGAAAGCCGCGTCAAAGAAGCCCTGATCAACCTGAACCCCGAGGTCGGCGACTCCGAGGCCGAGCAGGTGTTGCATCAGTTGCGGGCGATACTGATCTCGGCGCGGGACAGTAAGCATCCGGTGGTCGCCAATGAGCAGTTCATGGCGTGGTTGACCGGGCAGAAGTCGATGCCGTTCGGGCCGAACGGGGAGCATACGACGGTTCGGTTGATCGACTTCGATCATCTCGACGATGATTCGGCGAATCAGTGGGCCGTGTCGACCGAGGTCACGTTCCGGCAGGGGCGGGTCGAGAAGCGGTTCGATGTGGTGTTGTGGTGCAACGGGTTTCCGTTGGTGGTCGGTGAGGCGAAATCGCCGACCCGTTCGGCCTACACCTGGATCGACGCCGCCGCGCAGATCCATCACGACTACGAACAAACCGTGCCGCAGTTTTTCGTCCCCAACGTGTTCTCTTTCGCTACCGAGGGCAAAGACTTTCATTACGGCACGGTCGGGATGCCGGTCGAGTTGTGGGGGCCGTGGCGGGAAGAGACCACCGACGAGGACGCGCCGGCGAAGTTCGGGTTGACCGCGGTGCGGGAGGCCGTCGAAGGCGTCCTGAAACCTGCTGCGGTGCTGGACTTTCTGCGGTTCTTCACCATCTACGCGACCGACAAGCAACACCGCAAGATCAAAATCATTGCCCGGTTCCAGCAGTTCCAGGCCACCAACCTCATCGTCGAGCGAGTGCTGCGTGGCACCATCAAACAAGGTCTGATCTGGCATTTCCAGGGTTCCGGCAAATCGCTGCTGATGGTGTTCACCGCGCTGAAACTGCGGGCGATGGCGGCGTTGACCAATCCGACCATCCTGATCGTGGTCGACCGCATCGACCTCGACACCCAGATCACCGGCACCTTCAACGCCGCCGACGTACCGGGACTCGAACCGGCGGACACCCGCGCCGGACTGCAGAGCATGCTCAGTGTCGGCGCACGGCGAATCATCATCACCACCGTGCAGAAGTTCGGCGAGGCACCCGGAGTGCTCGATGCCCGCGACAACATCATCGTCATGGTCGACGAGGCACACCGAACACAGGAAGGCGACTACGGGCAGCGGATGCGTGAGGCACTGCCGAACGCATTCCTGTTCGGCCTCACCGGCACGCCGATCAACAAGCGCGACCGCAATACGTTCATGTGGTTCGGGTCGGCCGAGGACGAAGGCGGCTACCTGTCGCGCTACTCGTTTCACGACTCCATCCGTGACGGGGCCACGCTGCCACTGCATTTCGAACCGCGGCTGTCGCAGATCCACATCGACCAGGAAGCCATCGACACCGCCTTCGACGAACTGGTCGCCGATCGGGGACTGTCGGAGAACGAGAAGATCACCCTCTCGCAGAAGGCCGCCTCGATCGAGGTGCTGATCAAAACCCCGTCCCGGATCGCGAAGATCGCCGCCGACATCGCCGAACATTTCCGCACGAAGGTCGAACCATCCGGGTTCAAGGCGCAGGTCGTCGCCTACGACAAGGCATGCTGCGTAGCTTACAAGGCCGAACTGGACAAGTACCTCGGCGCCGACGCCTCGACCATCGTGATGTCGAAAACACGTGCCGACTCCAAGGATTGGGCACAGTGGTCGCCCAACGCCGACGAGTTGGAACAGATCCTCGCGCGGTTCAACGACCCCAAGGATCCACTGAAGATCATCATCGTCACCGCGAAGCTGCTCACCGGGTTCGACGCCCCCATCCTGTATTGCCAATACCTGGACCGGCCGCTGCAGGAACACACCCTGCTGCAGGCCATCACCCGCACCAACCGGGTGTATCCGCCGCACAAGACGCACGGGCTGATCGTGGACTACCTCGGCATCTTCGACGATGTCGCCAACTCGCTGGCATTCGACGAGAAATCGGTGCGGCAAGTCATCTCGAACATCGAACAGCTGAAGGACGAACTCGCGCCCGCCATGGCCACCGCACTGGCCTTCTTTCCCGGTGTCGACCGGACCGTCGGCGGCTACGAAGGGCTCGTGCAAGCCCAATCCGCGATCGCCGACGACGAGAGCAAAGATGCCTTCGGCCGTGCCTACAGCGTCGTATCCCAACTATGGGAGGCGCTGAGCCCCGACCCGATATTGACCCCGTTTCGCGACGACTACCGCTGGCTGACCGACGTATACGAATCGGTGCGGCCCTCCGACATCACCGGCCGACTGGTCTGGCACGCGCTCGGAGCAAAAACCGTCGACCTGATCAACGAGCACGTGCAAGTGGAGATCCCGCAGAGCACCGAGAAGATCGTGCTCGACGCCCAAACCATCGAAGACCTCATGCTGGGCCGACGCAGCGACATCTCGCACGAGGAAATCGAACAGCAGATCACCGCCCGAATCGCGCGCCACCTCAACAACCCGATATTCGTCGAACTCGGCCAACGCCTCAACGCGCTCCGCGAAAAATACGCCGGTATACAGCAATCCAGCCTCGACTTCCTACGCGAGCTCCTGGAACTGGCCCGCGACACCGTTGCCGCCGAGAAGACCACCGAGCAGATCCCCCGCGAACAGCAAGGCCAGGCCGCCCTGACCGAACTGTTCGAAGCGCTGGAAACCGAACAGACGCCCATCATCGTCGGCAACGTGGTGGCCCGCATCGACGAAGTGGTGCGGGGTGTGCGCTTCGACGGTTGGCAGGACACCATTCGCGGTGATCAGGAGGTACGCCAGGCGCTACGCCGAACGCTCTACGTCCAGTTCAAGATTCGAGATAACGATGTGTTCGAAAAGGCGCTGGGGTACGTGCGGGAGTATTACTGAGCGTGCATCCGCTGCCGGCGCTGTTGCTCGGCGGCGATAGATCCGACGAGTCCGCCAACCCGTCCAGAGAGCGTTTACTCCTCCTTTCGACGTTGGACAATGGGCCTGCGGCACAGCATCCGGACGAACAGTGCGGCGAATCGTAGGTGGTCCAGGACATGGCACCCGCGCCAGGTGAGTGACCACACCGTTGTGGTGGTACTGGGTGGCAAGGGGTTGCCCGCGAATCGATCGGCCAGCCAAGACATGGTCATCGGGGTGCCGAGATAGAGCAAGGCGAGGTGCATACTCAGGCGATCGCGGACGTAATGCACGTGTGCGCCGGCGCGCCGGTACCGTTCGACGTGGCGGTCCACATCTCGGACGGCGATCAGTTCGTCATTGACGCCTTGAATGATCAGGACCGGCATCGAAGGTGCGTGCACCCCGGGGCGGATGTCGTCCAAGACGGCGCGCATCTCGGGCAGGTCCAGCAGGTCGACGAAGCTGGACTCGCTGTAACGGTCCAGGTTTTTGCCCGCGGACCGTGACAACAATGCCAAGGTGGTGCGTGAGGCGGCGTCGGCGAGCAAGGTGTGGAATTCGGGCTTGGCGTGTACGGCCAGTAGTTGCTCGAGTTCTGGGTAGGCGCGCTGCAATGCCGCGACGCAGACCGTAGAGAACCCGGACAGCAGGGAGCCGTTGAGCCGGACGAAGGTAGCCTCGGGGTCACCGACGGGCGAGCCCGCGACGGCGCCGACGATATTGAGTTCGGGTGCGTAGTCCGCGGCGACTTCTGCCGCCCACGCGGTTGCCAGCCCTCCGCCGGAATAGCCCCAGAGGCCGACCTCGGTGGTGGGTGTCAGGCCCAGTGGTTCGAAGGCCAGTGCGGCGCGGGCGGCGTCGAGGGCGCGATAGCCGGGTTCGCGCGCCACCCCGAAATGTCCACCCATACCTCCGTGATCGGGGATCGAGACAGCCCAGCCTCGGGCCAGCGCTTCGGCGATGACCGGTAATTCCAGTTGCGGAATCGCCCCGAGCGCTCGCGCGCCCCGGCGTAGGGAGTAGGAGGGGAAACAGTTCGAACCGACACCGTCGATCGCGCATTGAAACGACACCAGCGGGCGTGCAGTGGCCGCGGCGTCGGCCGGTAGCAGCACCGTGGTGACGGCGACCTCGGGGACTGCGTGCAGATCGCTGGTGCGGTAGAGCAATTGCCAGGCCGACAACCGCTGCGGGATCAGCCCGAACAAGGCGATCTCGGTGACGCGTGTGCGCAGGATCGCGCCCGGCGGTCGGGTCGCGAAATCCGCAGGTGGACAGTAGAACGTGTCGTTTTCCGGGCGGATAGCCCGGGCGGCGGGCTCGTCGGTGAGCGTTGGGGGCGCAGCCTCGCAGACGCGGGGTGAGCTCATTCTGGTGGTCCTTTCGCGCGCCACGTTTTCCGGGCGCGGACGGCAGCGGGGACAGTCGGCCCAACGGCCGCATGCACATCCCCAACCTGACAAGGGCTGCGGTTGAAAAGAATTGTCTAGCAACACAATTAGGTCGCCATAAAGTTGGCACCCGCAGCGTAGGGCGCCGACAGGAAGCGCTACCGCATCCCGTCGGCGGGTCGTGATTCGATCACCGTGCCGTCGAGGTAGCTGCGCGCGATCATGCCCGCACGCAAGCGCCACAGCCCGGCCGCGCGAGTGGCATCCAGCCCGACCAGAGAGCCGATCCGTCGTAGCCGGTAGTCCACGGTGTTCACGTGGATGTGCAGGGTGCGTGCGGTGAGCCTGCGGTTGAGCTCCGTGCTGATGTGCACGCGCAGAGTCTGCAGGAGTTCCGGGTACTCGGCGATCGGGTCCAGCAGCCCGACCAGGCTGTCGCGGGCCGGGGCCGGCCGAGTGAGCTGGTATTCCACAACCAGATCCTCGAACGGGTAGAGCCCGGGTCTGCCATAAACCCTGCGGACCACATCGAGCAGTTCGTGCGCGGTCTCCGCGGCGGCGGGGATCGCCGCGGAGTCGGTCCGGACCGCCGACGCGGTCATCGGCATTCGAGTGAGGAGCGTGCGCAGATCTTCCTCGGCGTCCGCGATCGTGCCCGGTACCACGATTGTGCCGCCGAGCCCGCTGAGCAAGGCCGGCACGGGGTGACCGCACTGCCCCGCGAGCAAGTCCTGCAACGTGCCCATCGCCCGGGCACCGCGTGCGTTGGTGGCCGCGACCGCCAGAACGGTATAGCACTGTGTGAGGGGCATACCGTATTCCAGCGCGACCCGGTCGGGACGGCGGCCACCGAGCAGTGCGCGGGCCGCTTCATGCTGTTGGCGCGCGGCGCCGGTGCGCGGTACGACTTCCAGATACGCTCTGGCCACGGTTACGTTCACCGCGTTCTGTGCCCCCATCAGCCGATCGATCTCGTTGCGCCGCAGCGGCGACCATTGCCGATCGCCGAGGTAGGTGTCCAGGTGGAGTCGGAAGCCTTCGCGCACGAGCCGGTGCACGGTCTCGATCGGCACCCCGACACCGGCCCACCGCGCCGCCGCGCGATGGATGCGTTCCATCCCGACGCTCGGGGCCATCGCCTCGTCGGTGACCAAGTCCAGGCATCCGGCCACGACACTGCTGATCTCCGCACGCAGCAGATTCCCCGGCCCGCCGTGACGGGGAATCCGCTCGAGCAGCTGGCGCACGATGTTCTCGGTCTGCGCGGCCGCGCACGAATGGGCCGCGGCCATACTCGTGGTCATAGTGTGCCGCGACCGTCGATCAGCCACGGGCCGAACGCGCACACCCGCCGTGCACCGGCGCCCGTGCGCAGGAACGCCCCGTAGTAGGGGTTGGTGACCTCGTCCCAGCGTGAGGCCACCGCGGTGTGTTCGCCCCCCGGCACCGTGTCGCCGCCCGCGTCGAGGGTGGCGTAGGACGATGAGCCGACCGCCTGCTGAATATTCGACATTCTGTACTTCCCATCCACTCCTCGCGGCTGCGCACCAGGCCATGTGGTTCGCCGCATATCCGGCGGACATGCGATGTAGGCCGGTGCGCTTTCGCGATACAGCGAGTCTGTACCGGGGACCGGATGGTGTCACTGCACGCACGAACGAACTACTGCAACAGGTTCTTGTGGATGGAGACAAACCTTTTCGCTGATCGTTCGTCGGGGTGTCCCTTGTCGATGTCGCGGGCCACAATCGCTGTATGACCTCCGCTCGACCGCTGTCCACCACCGACGCCCCGTTGCTCACCCGCCTGCTGCCCCGATGGCCGCAGATCGCTGAACGGATACTCGCCGATGGGCTGGGGGCCACACCGCCGGCGGCGGATCTGCCCGACGGCCATTTCCGCCCCGAGGTACTGCCCGCCATCTACGCCTGCGGACGCGCGGTCCTGCAAGCGATCAGCGAGGGCCGCACGCTGACTCGTGCCGAGGTCATCGACTTCGTGGCCCCGGTCGCCGAACGTCACGCCGAAGATCGCTTTCCATTGGCGCTCCTGATCGAGGCCATGTACGGCTCGGCCCAGTCGGTGCTCGCCGAGGCCGCCTCCCTCGCCACGCCCGAGGAGATCGATCAACTGGTGGCCATCGGGGCCGGGCTGCTCGACCTGCTCAAGAACATCACCATCACCGTGACCGAGACCTACACCGAGGTCGGGCAGTCCATCCACAACGCCGACCGCGAGGCCCGCCGCGAACTGTGCTCCGCCCTGCTGCACGGGCGGCCTGCCGAAGCGCTCGCCGCCCGCGCCGACGAGCCGCTGGTCGACTCCTACACCGTGCTGGCCATCCACGCCCGACCCGAAGACCCGAGCACCACGGCCACGGACCTGCTGGCACGGCGCCGGATCCGGATCCTGCACCGCACCCTGGACGCACTCAGCAACGGTACCGCGCTGGTCTCCTTCGACGGTTCCACCGGACTCGCGTTGCTCCCGGTACACTCCGACCCCGGGCATACACTGCGCACCACCGCCCTGAGCGCGGAACTCGCCGAGAAGCTGGGCGCGGGAATATATCTCGCCGAATCGGTCGCGGTGCCACGTGCGCAGCTACCCGGCGCCGCGGCCGAGGTCACCGAACTCGCCACCCTCGCACGCACCCTGGGCCGGAACCCTGGCCTGTATCACCTCGATGACCTGCTGCTCGAATACCAGCTCACCCGCCCCGGCGCGGCCCGCGACCGGCTCGCGGCCCGCATCGTGCCGCTGCTGGAGGCACCGCATCTACTCGAAGCACTCGAAGCGCACCTGCGTTTCGGTGCCGACCGCAAAAGCGCCTCGGCACATCTACACGTCCATCCCAACACCCTAAGCTACCGGCTACGAAGAATCGGCGACCTCACCGGCATCGACCCCGGTGAACCGAACAACTCCCGCCTGCTCGCCGCCGCCCTCACGATCCATCGCCTCTACTCACCCGCCGGACCACCAGAGGCCTAGGGAAGCAAACCAGGTCGGAACAGCACGCCCGGATCTCGAGCACACTCGCGGCCATCGAAAGTTGTAAGTCTCGCACCATCCTTCGAGGCTGAAACTCATGTTCACAGACGATGTGGATCGTCGACCGGGCGGCCAACATGGGTGATCGGCGGTGTTCTGCGCATTCGAAAGGCTTGATGTGAACGATTTTTCGGGTATCGACGGATTCCTCGGCACTCGAGCCTCGCTCATGCTCGACCTGCTCATCCTGATCATGGTGATTGTCGTTGTGGCGCTGAGCTGGAGCGTTTATCAGGTCAAGTACCGCCGCCGCTTCGCTCTACACAAGTGGGTGCAGATCCCGCTCGGGATTGCGCTGCTCGCTGCGGTTTTCATTTTCGAACTCGACATTCGGATCAATGGATGGCAAGACCGAGCGGCAGCCGAAGTCGGGGGTCACGTATCGGCCGCGGTGTGGACCTCGCTCGTCATACATCTGTTCTTCGCGATTACCACGTTGCTGCTGTGGCCGATCGTCCTCATCCGAGCCGTCCGTGGGTTCGGAAATCCCATCCGGCCCGGAAAGCACAGCTCCTGGCACCTGCCGTGGGCCCGCGTCGCCGCTGTCGATCTGGTCGCCACCGCTGTGACCGGTTGGATCTTCTATGCCTTGGCTTTCGTCTTCTGACCGAACATGACGCCGTTCTACTGGGACACCGCGGCGGTCCGTGAGATCCGCGGCTACTCGTGACCGTTTGCGGCACAGTACGACTTTCCTGGAACGGTACGCCGGGCCGTGCCGACGACCTGCTGTCGCCGGCACGGCTCCATCGACAGGAACGCTAAACAGCCGGGGTCTTCTCCTCGGCGACGTGCCCGGCCGATCGATGCGCGGCCGCGATACGCAGCGCGGTGATCGCGCCTGCTGCCGCGATGGCGGCGAATCCGAGCAGGAGCCAGCGGGCGGAGTCGATCAGCTCCGGTGCGCCCAGATTCACCAGCAGACCGGCGATCGCCGCGCCGAATGCGGTGGACATCGTCAGCACCGTCGCGATCGCGGCGGCTGCCTTGCGGCCCTCGTCGGCGTCGGTGCCGCTGGTCATGGCGGCCACCGACAGGTGCGGCATGGCGATGCCGATACCCGCGCCGGCGAACAGCAGCAGCGGCAGCCAGCCCGCGACCATGAGCAGTGTGGGTGCCTGTTGCCGCTGCACCAGTGCGAGGACGAGCAGCCCCGCACCCAGCAGCACCGGGCCGCCGACCTGCAGCATCCGGATCGTCCGCTGCCGCTGTGCCGAGGAGCTGAGGATCTGGCTGCCGGCCCAGCCGAGCGACAGGGCGGCGCCGAAGAATCCGGCGGCGACCGGCGGGAGCCCGCCCATGCGCTGCACGAACAGCGGCAAGAAGATCTCTACCGAGGTGCCCGCGGCCAGGCAAGCAATCGTCAGATACACCCAGCGCAGCGGCGAACCGGGACGATAGGTCGGCAGCGGAAGGACCCGGATCGCGGCCCGGCGTTCCGCCGCCAGGAAGACCACGACCAGCACGACGGCCGCGCCGATCAACACCGCCATCGCGACCCGGTTCGTCAGGATCCCGGCCACGGCTACCGTGGTGATCGCCGCGAGAACCACCAGCAAGGAGCGGAGCGGAATCGGATCGGTCGCGCCCGCGGCAGTATTCGGCAGTACCCGGGGCACGATGACCGCGATACCGATGGCAACGATCGCCAGCACCACGAAAGCGATTCGCCACGAAGAGAACTGGGCGAAGAACCCACCCAACGCCGGACCTGCGAAGTTGCCCACGCCGTACATCGCCGAGATCAATGCGCTACCGCGCGCCCACAATCGTTGTGGCAGCGCGGCCTGGATCACCGCGAAACCCAGCCCGATCAACAGGCCCGCGCCGAACCCCTGTAGGCCGCGCCCGGCCAGCAGCACAACCATGGTCGGGCTCGCCGCGCACACCACCGACCCGGCAGCGAACACGCCGAATCCGGCCAAGTACGCGCCGACCGCGCCGCGCCGTGACAACAACCAGCCGACCAGCATCGTCGCGACGACCTGAGCGACCAGGAATGCGGTCATATTCCACGCGTAAAGCCGTTCGCCTCCGATGTCCGCGACGGCGCTCGGTAGCAGGCTGGCGGCCACGTAGATATTGACCGCGCCGACCAGAACACCGCCGGCGAGCACGATCGCGGCGCCGGCGTACTCCCGGAGTTCACGCCACGAACCAGCATTTTTGCCGTCGTCTATTTGTTGTTTCTCGTCTCGAGTTGGACTCATGCGGTGGATTATGACGATTCCCGCGACCCCGGTAATCGGACAAAACGGACGTGAGTTGCGTCACATTTGCGGCCCGCTATGCTCGGTGCGGCGGCGCTCGTCTGGCCGTTCGACGCACTGTTCTCGCCGCGAGACCTGCTCATCTCGACCACCTCACCGTCGCGACCGGCACGGGCGCCGTACCCGGCCAACCTCCGTTCCAGCTCGGCGTTCGGCGGGTTGTGGTGGCCCAGATGCACCGCGACCACATCGGTCTCGTCGGTCACGGCCGAAACCTCCCGCAACCCGTCCAGCAACTCGGCGAATTCGGGCAGGCCGAGATGCTCGTCGGACAGTTCGGAGCGGTCACCGAAGGTTTCCTCCAGAAATACCGCGTCGTAGGTAGCGCCACGCACCGCCTCGAACCAGGCGTGCGGCCACGGTCCGGTATCGCACGCCCACAGCAGGCGGGCGCCGTCCGCGGCGGCGATGTCGTAGAGGACGGCGTCGCCCGCGCGGAACACCTGATGACGGGCGGGCAGCACGGTGACGTGATAGGGACCGGCCGAGATCCGGTCGCCGGCGCGGACGGCAGTGAAGCGGACCGGGTCACCTGGACCGACCCAGGGCCGGCAGGCGTCCAGCGCATCGACGGGCCCGATGACCTCGAGTTCGTGACCGGCATCGACCCAGGACCGGAACAGCAGCGCCTGCGGGCCGAGATGATCGGGGTGGGCGTGGGTGAGCAGGATGTGGCGGACATCGGCGAGGGTGCGGCCCAGCCGTAGCGCGGCACGAGGCGCTTCCGGACCGCAGTCGAGCATCAGGACATCGTCGACCAGGGCGGCGGTCTGACCGCGAATCTGCCCGGATGTGGTGGCATCGCAACAGGATTCGCAGCGACAGAACGGCGACGGCCAGCCATCCGCCGCGCCGGTGCCGAGTAGCACGATCTCCATCAGGTCTCCGTTCGGCCCGGCCCGGATTCGAAAGGCGCTCTCCCGGAAGAGGTACCGGCTCGCAACGGCAGGACGGCGTGACCGTCGCGGCGAGCGAGCACCTCCACCCGCGCGCCGTAGACCGCGGCGATGCGCGAGACGGTCAGCACCGCATCAGGTGGCCCGTCGGCGACGATCCGGCCGTGGTCGAGCAGCACCAGCCGTTCGCCGTACTGGGCCGCCGAGGTCAGATCGTGCATGGCGGCCACCACCGTCAGTCCTTCCTCGACGCGCAGTGAATCCACCAGATCGAGCACCTGCTGCTGATGGCCGATGTCGAGTGCGCTGGTGGGTTCGTCGAGCAGCAACACCGCCGGCTGCTGCGCCAGCGCCCGCGCCAGCACGACCCGCTGCAATTCGCCGCCCGACAGTTCGGTGGCGGACCGGCGGACGAATTCCTCCAGTTCCAGGCGCGCGATGACCCGGTCCACGATCTCGCGATCATGCGGGGTTTCGCTGCCGAATCGGGGGATGTGCGGGGTGCGACCGAGGTGGACGAGTTCGCCCACGGTCACCCCTTCGGGCACCACCGGCCGCTGTGGCATCAACGCGACCGCGCGGGCTGTGGCGCGGCGGGCGGCGTGACCAGGCCTCACTCCGCCCACCCGGACCTCCCCGGTTGCAGGCACCAGACCGGCGAGCGCATGCAACAGGGTTGTCTTACCGGAACCGTTCGGCCCGACCAGAGACACCCACGCCCCCGCCGCGATCTCCAACTCCACGTCGTGCAGCACCGCGACACCACCGCGCTCGGCGCCGACTCCCGTGCAGCACACCGCCGTACCGTCGCGGGTCATGCCACACCTCGGCTACGCCGCAACACGAGCAGGAAGAACGGCGCACCGACGGCCGCGGTCACCACACCGATCGGCAGTTCACCCGGCGCCATCACGGTCCGGGCCACCACGTCGGCGAGGACCAGGAACGCCGCACCCGTGATCAGCGACAGCGGCAACAGCACGCGGTGGGCGGGCCCGGCGAGCAACCGCACGGCGTGCGGGACGACGATGCCGACGAAACCGATCAACCCGGCCGCCGCGACCACGGCCGCGGTGCCGAGCGTCGCGACACACACCAGCAGCAACCGCACCCGCGCCGGATTGATCCCCAAGCTCGCCGCCTCCACATCACCGACCGCCATCACATCGAGGGTGCGCCGGTGCAGCGCGATGAGCACGACACTGACCACCACATACGGCAGTACCACCAGCACCTCGGACCAGCCGTCGGTGGAAAGCCGCCCCAGCATCCACGAATACACCTGACGCAACGTGTCGTCGTGCAACTGCATGAAGAAGGTCTGGACCGCGTTCGCGAATGCCGCCACCGCGACCCCGGCCAGGATGACGACCACCTCCGAGCGGACCCCGCCGACCGTGCGCCCGAGCAGGTAGGTCGCCGCGACGGCGAGCAGTCCGCCCACGAACGCCGCGACCGGCACACCGGTGAATCCGGCGGCACCGCCGGCGACGATCGCGAGGGTAGCGCCCAGCCCCGCACCGCTGGAGACACCGAGCAGATACGGGTCGGCGAGCGGATTCCGGAAAACACCCTGATAGGCCGCGCCGGCTACGGCGAGCATCGCGCCCACCAGCACTCCGAGCACCACCCGCGGCATCCGAATGTCCCACAGGATCGCCCGCTGTCGCGTGCTCAGACCGGACGCGACATCGATGAACGGCAGCCGATCGGCCATATCGAGCAGGACACCGCGCGGCGTGAGCCCGGCCGGCCCGACCAGCAGACCCACCAGCACGGCACCCAGCAGGATCAGCACCGCACCGGCTACGACCAGGGTGCGTCGCCGCGTGGACGCGGTCAACGAGTAGGCCGGGTGGCCGGCGTCTCGGTGACGATCCGGGCGATCTCACGCACCAGGTCCACCACGCGCGGGCCCCATCGGCTGGCGATGTCCTCGTCGAGCGGATATACCCGGCCGTCGCGGACGGCGGTCAGTTCGTTCCAGCCGGCCCGCTGCGCGATGGTCTCCGCCGTGACACCGCAGCACTGCCGATCGGCCACGAAGATCAGGTCGGGATTCTGCTGCAGAATGTATTCCGCCGACAGCTGTGGATAGCCGTTGCCGCCGGTGGCGATCGAGGTCAGACCGAACATCGAGTAGATGCTGCCGAGGAAGGTGTCATCGGTGACGGTGTAGTACGTGTTGTCGAGCTCGTGGTAGTAACGCAGCGGGGTGTCGCGGTGCGGCACCGACGCCACGATGTCGCCGATCTCGGTGCGCATTCGTGCGACGAGTTCCGCGGCATCGCCGACGTGTCCGGTCGCGGCGCCGAGTTGCTCGATCTGGGTGTAGGTGTCGTCGAGGGTGCGCGCGGCGGGCAAGATCATCGTCTCGACGCCGGCCTTCTTCAGGCCCGAGACCAGATCGCCGGTATCGGCGTTGGTGACGACCAGGTCGGCGTCGTAGCCGAGGATGGCCTCGACATTGGGGGTGTAGCCGGACAGGTCGGTCACGGGGGCACCGGCCGGGTAGTCGGATCGGTCGTCGACCGCGACCACCTGGTCGCCCGCGCCGATCGCGTACAGCATCTCGGTGGTGGTGGGACTCAGCGAGATGATGGATCGGGAGGCCGGGTCGCCGCTGTGCGCAGGGGCCGGGTCGGAGGCGCTGCACGCGGTGGCGAACAGTACGAGTGATCCGAATCCGGCGGTGACGAGCCGCCGGAGGGAAGTGAGTGGCACGACCATCCTCCGTCCATACCGTCCTTCGTCCGAGGACAAGTACGCCTCCCGCGGCGCCGGCCGACCTGACTGACCGGCGCGCAGGCCGGACTCACAGTTGCGGGACAGTGCCGGATTCACACCGGCTTCACCGTCACGACGCGGTTCCCGGCCGGGTTCGGCCGGATATGCGCAGCGTAGTTCACCTCGGCAACCGTCCGGCGACGCGACTCCGGTACTCCGCGCGGGCGACGAGCGATCCCGGCGCGGTGCACGAGGGGCTGCCGCCCGGGTCTACCGCGCAGCCGGGTGCCGGAGCCGGTCGCGACCTGCTCCGCTGAATGTGGCCCCGATGCCGGCGGCGATCATCAGCGCCCAGAGCGCATGTGCGGCGAGAGCCATCGCGCGATCCGCGGTCGATGCCTTCGCCACCTCTCGGGCATGCGGAATTCGATAAAGGGACAGGTCGTCATCCGAGTGCACCGGGATCAGTTGCGCCACAGTTCTTTCCGAATCACCCAGTGCGCCGGGTGTGCGACGCTCGAGCAACAGCCAGCCGACGCCCTGCGCGGCAAGTTCGTCGGGGTCCGCACCGCGCAACAGCAGGTTCTCCACCTGCTGCGCCCGCGCACCCTCACCCTCGACGACCTGACCGCGGACCGGCAGCACGCCGGTCTGCAGCACATCGGAACGCAGCATGCGCGGTGCCGGGTCGAGCACCGGAACCCTTCCGCTGTAAGGGAATACGCGAAACATTCCGGCAGGCAGTACCGCGACGTCGCCGGGGCCGTTCACCTTCTCCGCGACGCGTTCCCAGCCCGCGGGATAGTGCACCGGCCGCAGCGCACCACCGACCCCCCACGCCAGATCGGGCAGGGTGAGCAGCAGTGCGGCCATGAATCCGGCCGCTATCAGGGCTTGCCGCCCGGGCGGGCCGTCGGACGTTTCGCGCTCGGCCGGCTCGGGCGAGTCGCGGAACGGTTCGGTCGCATCGCCGGAGGGCGGGTGCGGTGTCTCCCGCCGATCGCGGCGGATCGTGGCCAGTGCCCGGCAACCCGCCGCACCGCATACGGCGAAGGCCGGCATGGCCAGCGCAACGTACTTCTGGGTGTCACGCAGCAGTCCGGCGCCGGGAAGCTGTTCCATCAGGAATTCGCCGGTGGAGATGCCCCATGCGGTTGCGCCGAGAGCGGGCAGCACGATGGCCACCCCGGCGAGTATCAGCAGTACCCGCCGGGTGCGGCGAGTAGCCGGGTCGCCCGCCGCACCTACCGCCCTGATCCCGCACAGCACGATCACCAGCAACACAGCGGTGGACAGCACCGCGAACAGCGTCGTCCGCGACCCCGGCACCGCGGCACTGTTCCAGATGCCGCCCAGGCCGGCGAGACTTCCCAGTGTTGCGAGACCGGGCTCGGCTCGCGCCGAGAATGCGGCGACGCCGGCCGGATCGGAGGCTTCGGCCGCACCACCGGACAGTGCGGTGGCCACCAGCCACGGACTGGCGCTGAGGATCCACACCCCGACCGTGCCGAGTAGGTTGCGGCGCCCCACCACCAGGACCGCGATCAGCCCGGCCAGCAGCGAACCCGTCGGTGTCAGCCCGGCCGCGGCGAGGACGCCGCCGAGGATCAGCCACGGTCGGGCAGTGCGAGCCGCACTCGCCGAAGAGGCCACGACCGAGCGTGTGGCCGTCGAATTCGCGCCCGTTGCGGTAGCGGGCAGCTTCGCGGGAGGCGAGTCGGTCGGTGCGCCCGCGCCCGTTGGCGGCGAACTCGTGCCCGCTGCATCGGTTGCGGTGTTCCGATCCGCAGGTGCGCGCCGTGCACCTATCCGCAGCCGCTGAGCCGCGAGCACCGTCCACGGCAGCGCCGCATAGCCGGCGAGCAGACTCCAATGCCCCTGCAACAACCGCTCACCGACGTACGGATTCCAGATCGCGATCGTCGCGGCCACCAGCTGCGGTGCGAGTGAGACACCGAGCAGCGCGCGGGCGAGCCGGGCCGCACCCCATCCGGCGGCCGTCAGCGCAAGCACCAGGATCGCCTTCACCACGACGCCGCCGTCGACCACGTGGGTCAGCGCGGCCAGCAATACGTCCTGCGGCACCGCGCGCGGCGCAGCATCACCCAGCCCCAGCGCGGCATCGGTCGCATACGACCGCGGCGTACTGACCGCATCGCGCAACAGGAGATAGCCGGACCCGAGCAGTGGACCCAGGACGAGCAGAGAGAGCACGAGGCTGTAGAGAACCGGAACCCAGGCCCACCCTGTGCTCGCCCCCGCCGTGAGCCTCTCCCGCCCTTGCCCGGACAGCGGTGGAACGGGTGCTGAGGAATCCTGATCACTCTTGCCGGGCACATGCCCACGATTCAGTGATCTTGTCGGCCTCGGCGCCGGGGCGGCACCGGGTTCGACTGCGGCGGTTCGGTCCTGGCCGTGCGGCGAGGCGTTTTCCGGCGCGTCGCTCGTTCCCGGTCGCACCCCGCTCTCCGAGTCCGGTGACGCGCCGGTGGTATCGCTGTCGTCTCGCGCCCCGGTCACGGTGACCCACCCTACGGCGGTGGTGCGGCGACCTGGACGGGCCCGCACCTGCTGCCCGGAGAAACGATGGCGGAGCGCGTACCGGGCCGCGACGACCGGGCGGACCGCAACCCGGGCGGTGCGGCGGTCGACGACGATCTGCCGGGCCGTCGGCTCGCTGGGCGACGCAGGGGTCATCGAGCCGCCCCGGTCAGCGGTCCCGGGTGGGATCGGGGCCGATCGGATGGGACCATGGCGGGATGCCTGCGCTGCGCCGTCTCCCCGTGGTCGCGGATATGACCCTGGTGACGGCGGGGGCCATGACCGCGAACGTCGCCGGGTACCTGCTGCAGCTACTGGCCGGACGGTGGCTCGGGGTTTCGGGCTACAGCGAATTCGCGAGCCTGCTGGCGGTGCAGTTGCTGGCCGCGGTCCCGGCGCTGGCATTGCAGAACGTGGTGGCGCGGGAGCTCGTCCGCGGCGCGCAGCTCGCGACGGTGCGCAGGCTGACACGGCACTGTGCGGGCATTGTCGCGGTGCTGGCGGTGGTGCTGGTGCCGATCGTTTCGTTGATTCTGCATCTGGGCTCGCTCGCCGCGGCCGGCGCGCTGATGGCGGCGCCGATTCTGGTGCTGCTCTCCGGTGAACAGGGGATCCTGCAGGGGGAGAACCACTTCCGCAGATTGGCGATTGTGCTCGGTGGTGTCGGGGTGCTGCGGGTGACGCCGGCGGTGATCGCCCTGGCCGCGGGCGGGAGCGCCGCCACCGCACTGTGGGCCGGTGCGCTGGGGCTGCTCGTCGCCGCCGGTGCCGCCCATCGAATTACCCTGTCCGGGCCGATCGGTGGGACGCCGGCGCCGCTTGCCGCTGCCAAACCCCCCGGGCCGGGCCCCGGGACCACGGGGGCGGACGGTGCGCGAGACGGCACCGTCACCGGGGCAGGTGTTCGCAGGCGGCGGGCTGTCCGCGCAGGTGCGAGCAGACGCGAAACGACCGCGGGGGCCGGCGAAGCGACGCGCACCGAAGCCCCAGCCGACGCGATCCGCAGCGCAGTCCCGGCTGACGCGCCCGGCGCTGAGTTTCCGGGTGCCGCGGCGCGCAGCGAGGTTCCGGACGAGGTGGTTCGCGCTGCGTCTCCCGATTCCGTACCCCGCGCCGCGACCGTTACCGCGGTGCTGCGGGCGGCGCAGGTGCAGGCCGCGCTGATGGCACTGTCGTCGGTCGACCTGATCGTCGCGCGCATCGTCCTCGACGAGGACCGCGCGAGCCTGTACGCCCTCGGCGCCATCGCCACCAAGATCGCTTTCTGGTTCCCACAGGCCGTGGGCATGGTGCTGTATCCGCAAATGGCCCAGCCGCAGCATTCGGCGCGTGCGCTGCGGTCGGCGCTCGCGGTGCTCGGCGGTATCGGGCTGCTGGCGGTGCTGGGTGCGGCGGTGCTGTCGCCGCTGGCCCCGGTGCTCGCCGGCGCCGACTACGCGCCGATCCAGCAATGGCTGTGGTTGTTCGCCCTCGAGGGCGCGCTGCTCGCACTGCTGCAGGGCGCGCTGCTGTCGGCTCTCGCCGCGGACCGTACCGCCCTCGCCACTGTCATCTGGGTGGGTCTCGCCGTCGAACTGGCCGTGACTCTGCCGTTCGTGCGCAGCCTGCCGGTCCTGATCACGGTCGCCACCACGACCGCCGCCGTCGTCACGACCGTGCTCGTCCTGCTGGTGCTCCGCACGGCGCGGCGGGTCCCGGCCGTCGGCCGCAGTTCCGGGTAGTTACCTTCGACCTGCGGCGTGATCCGCCGGACCCGGAACACTTCGCCGGAAACACGAGTGGCGCCCCGGGGGAAGCCCCGAAGCGCCACTCGTCGTCGAACTTGTGCCTTACAGGTTCTTGCTGATGTCGATCTGCTGGGTTGGTGCCTCGGAGAAGCTGTCACTTCCGCCCGCGGGCTTCGGGGTCGGCTTCTTCACCAGGCGGCCCGGCTTCGAGGAACCGTCACCGCCGCCCATCAGGCCCAGCACCAGGCCGGCGATCAGCGAGATCGCGCCCAGCACACCGAGGATGATCGGCAGGGTACGGCCGTACAGCGACAGCTCGTCCATGTACTTGCGGGCCTCGTCGGACTGCGACCGTACCGTGTCGGGGTCGAAGACCAGGGTGGTGTTGATCGCGGTGACCTCCGGCTTGTCGGCCGCCCGCGCGTAGTACATGTGCAGCTGCTCGGAGCCGTTGACGATGGTGCCGGTCTTGGGCTCCACCCACACGTCGCGAGTGTTGGTGTAGTACCGGTCCATGCTGATGTCGCCCTCGCCCTCGACACCCCACTTGGCGGCGGGGAAGGTCAGGCGGTTGCTCGCACCGGCGCTCACCTTCGCCAGATCGGTCGGCGGCACCTGCTGCTGGAAGTGGTAGACCTTCAGATCACCGATCTCGGTCTCGTCCACGAAGTTCATATCGAACGACTTGCGCGCATTGGTGTCGAAGTACGGGTAGGTGACTTTTTCGGTGCCGATCGGGAACCGGTACTGCAGTCCGGTGTGCTGCACATCGTCGGCGACGCTGTTGCCCTTGTCGTCGACGGTGACGGCGATGGAACCGTTCGGGTCGTCGTGGATCGGCTCGCCGGTCTTGCGGTTGATGGTGACGCGGTCGATCGTCGCGGACAGCAGTCCGGTGTCGCCGCTCTTGTCGGTATTGCGCAGCGTCACGCCGGCCTGGACGGTCATATTCGTCTTGTCCGAGGGCTCTTCGACGGTGAGGAATCGCTGCGACAGCAGGTTGACATCCTTGTCGACCTTGGGCGGGCCGTCACCCTCGGCGAGTGACGAGGCGTCCAGCACTTCACTCGGCGCACCCTGCTTGTTCTTGGCGATCGTCGTGATCTCGAGGTCGAGGGGAGTTTTGCCCAGCTGACTCACACCGTATGTTGGAATCAGTATCGCTGCGACGATCAGCAGCGCACCGAGTCCCACGAGCAGGCAGGCCACCGTCCTCTTGGTACCGGCACTGAGTGCCATGCAAACTCTCCTCGTCGTCGAACAAGCTTCGTCCGGGTGCGCGGCAGGACCGGGTGCGGTCACACTTCGAGCACTCGTGAGCCCCGACACTAACAGCCAGGTCCCTCGAGTTGCCGAGCTGAGGGCCAAAACACCCCGATGAGGCTGTACGGCCCGCTGCGAGGGCACACTTGATTCGATGACCGCCACGTCCCAGACCGCGAAAACCGGCACCGAAGCGCCGGAGGTTCCCGCGCGGGCCGATTCGGCCGCCGTACCCGGCACCCGCAGATTCGTTCCGGCGCTGGAGGGTCTGCGCGGTCTCGCCGCGCTCGGCGTGGTGCTGACGCATGTGGCGTTTCAGACCGGGGCCACCGGCTCACCCGTGCTGGGGCGGGTGTGGGGGCGATTCGATATGGCCGTCGCAGTCTTCTTCGGCCTGTCCGGATTTCTGCTGTGGCGCCCGCACGCCGCCGCGGCCCGCGGGCTCGGCACTGCGCCCCGGGCGGGGCGCTATCTGTTGCATCGCGCCGCTCGCATCCTGCCCGCCTATTGGGTCGTGGTGTTCGCGGCGCTGATACTGCTGCCGTCGGCGGCACATTCGGCCGGGCTGCGGGTGTGGGGCGCGAATCTGCTGCTGATCCAGGTCTTCGTGCCGCTGACCCTGACCGACGGGCTCACCCAGATGTGGAGCCTGTCGGTGGAGGTGGCGTTCTATCTGCTGCTGCCCTTGCTCGCCTGGTGCCTGGTCCGGATGCGCGGGCAGGCGGCCCGGTGGCGGGTGGGCACCGTGGCGGCGTTCGGATTGCTGTGCCTGGGCTGGAATTTCCTGCCCGTCCCGACCCCGAATGCGATCCACTCCGACAACTGGCTGCCCGGATATCTGCCGTGGTTCGCGGCGGGCATGGTGCTGGCCGAACTGGCCGAGACCCTGTTGGCGCGCTCCGATGTCCCGGGCTGGCAGCGGTGGCTCGGCAGCCGGCGGCTGATGTGGTCGCTGGCGGCGGTGGCGTTCGTGCTGTCGGCCACCGATCTCGCCGGGCCGGCAGGGCTCACCCGCGGGCAGGCGTGGCAGTACGCGGGCAAGATGGGCCTGGGTGCGGTGATCGGCTTCGGACTGCTGGCGCCCCTGGTGCTGGGCACCGCACGGCATCGCCTGCTGCAGAGCCGCCTCGCCCTGACGATCGGCCGCTGGTCCTACGGAATTTTCATCTGGCACCTGGTGGTGCTGTCGATGATGTTCCCCATCTTCGGATTCATCCCGTTCAACGGTGGGTTCGTTCATGTGCTGGCGCTGACGGTCGCGTTCACGGTGCCACTGGCCGCCGCGAGCTACGCACTGATCGAGGAACCGGTGCGGCGCTGGGTCAAACGCCGCTTCGGCTGAACCCCGACTGCCCCGGGCTGCGCACCGGCCGTCACTCCGGATCGCTCGGGGGTGGCCGATCCGTCGACCGTGACCGTGGCCACCGGATCCGGATGAGCGCACGTGCCGGCAGTGCCGCGATACCGACCGCGATCACCGCGACCAGTGCCGGAAACTGTGTCCACAGCGATCCGCCCATATAGACGTGCCCGGAACGCCAGGGCCCGGTGGACAGCGCGGCCTCCGCGGCGATCGCGGCGGCCCCGGCCAGTGCGGCGAACACGATCGGTCCCCGCGGCACCACGCGGATCGCAACCAGACCCGCTGCGGCACAGAGCAGCCCGATCGGGCCGGCGATCACGAATGCGGCCAGCGCGACCCCGATCCCGCCGAGCCACCAGTTGTTCCAGGTGACCGGGGGCGGATCGGCGGAAGCAGTCGCTGTACCGGCCACTGTCGACAGCGGGGCTATGTCGTGACCGGACGCGGTGTCGTGCCGCCGCTCGTCGTGGAGTCGATCCGATCCGCCGCGTGGCGCGGTCTCGGTGCCGTCACCAGCCGTCGGGTCCGGGCCGGTGGTGTCCGCCGGTGCGGCGGCGCGACCGATGTCTGTCGCGGGCTGTCGGTTTCGCGTGCGCCGGAACAATTCTCGCAGCCGGGCCGGAAGCGGTACGGCCAGTAGGAGCAGGGGAATCAGCAGCAGCAGACCCCCGAAGATGGCGAGGCGGTACCAGCGGTCGATGGGGAATTCGACCGTCACGGGTCCGTGCGCATCGGCCGGTACGACCCAGCCCTGTTTCCAGCCGTCGACCACGACCGGTGCGAGCTCGTGCCCGTCGCCGGTATGCGCTTCCCAGCCGACATTGGTACTGAGTGGCAGCACCAGCAGGCGGTCACCCTCCGGTGCGGAAACACTCGCCGAATCCGGCGGTGATGCGAAAGCCGTGTTGTCCAACCGCAATCGGTCGACGGAGAACATCTCGGTCGGGGTGACGGTGACATCGACCGAGCCCGCGGGCAGATCGACGGGTGCTGTCGGGTCGACTCCCGATCCGTCCGGGGGGACCGTCGCGCTCGGATCGCAGATGGTGGCGGAAACCGGTGCACTGGTGAGTAATTCGTCCGCGGTGGAGGTCACTGTCGTATGCAGGACCCGGCCGGCGACCGCGACCGTCGGGCCGTGCGCGCAATCCACCGTCACCATCCGGTCGCCGGGAGCCGGGGGCGGATAGTCGGGTCCCAGCACCGAGACCTCGGCGAGACCGGGAGGCTGCTGCTGGGTGAGACCCAGTGCGGTGCGGTCCAATACCGTCTTCCAAGTATTGATACTGACCTCGATGTGATCGGTGACCCGAGGGTGCAGTGCCACGCGGACCGGCGTCGGTGGTGCGGACATCGGTGCGGGCCGGTCGGTCGACGTCGGTTCCGGAGCCGGAGCGTCGGGCGACGGCGTGGTGGTGGGTGCGGATTCGGTGCCGCGGCTTTCGGAGTCCGGAGGTGCGGAGGCTTCCGGATCGCGGTCCTTCGGTGCGGGCGGAATCTCGCGGATCTGCGGGCCGTCACCGAGATTCACCGCGAGCGAGGTGGGGCGGGCGGGCAGTGCGCCCATCGGCGGCGTCACCTCGAGCCCGGTCACCAGTTCCGGACGGGGAAGCTGAATCGTGACTGTCGGCTTGTCCCCGCTGCGGTTACGCACCGCCTCCTCGGGCGCGATCCAGCTGGTCCGCGGATTACCGTCGGTCGCCGCGAAGGCCGAACCGCGCAGATCGCCGACATCGGCCTTGCCACGGGCGACCGGCCGCAGCGGATCGGTCAACAGACCCTCCAGTGCCGGGCCCTGCCGGGTACGGACGGTGAGTTGCGGCGCGACGGTGCTCGGATCCGGTACGTCGAGGGTGCGCTCGAAGGTGCCGGGCTCCTCTGCCGGCAAGGACAGTCCCTTACTGCACCGCACCCGGTCGGGGGCGTCGAAACAGCCGCTGCGCCCGGGGAACTCCTGTCCCAGATCCCAGCCGCGTACCGGTGTCGCGGCCGGCGCCGGTGGTAGCACCGTGCGATGCCGGATATCCACCTGGACGGGCGCGCTGCGATCGGAATAGTCGAACAGGTTCACCTCGCCGACACCGAATTGCCCACCGCCGGTACCGTTCCGGGTTCGCGTCGCGGTGATACTCAGCCAATCGGTTTTTCCGGGCGGCAGTGACACCGACACCGGCTCACCGGGTTCGGAGATCCGGGAGGCGACGGTCCCGTTGGCCGTGCGCACCTCGATCCACTTCACCGGGTCGCCGATCGCGGCGGGGCTGGTGGTGACGCGCAACGCACCCGCCCTGATCGGATGGTCGAGATCGAGCCGAAGCCATTGCCCGACAGCCTGTTCGGCACTGGTGCTCAACCATGCGGTACTCGGATCGCCGTCGAACGCCGCGGCCGTCGAACTGCCGGGGGCCGCACCACCGAGCTGGGTGGCGTCGGCGGCCGAGCTGGAGGCCGTGACGGTGGCACCGGACCACTGCCCTTCGACCAGATCCGCCCCGGGAACCGGGTAATCGGGCACCAGATTGTGGGTGCGGCGGGCATCGCTCGGTGCGCGCAGCGCCGAATTGTGGTTGTCGACCCGGCCGAAATCGGATTCCCGGTCCATCGGCGTATCGGTGATCGTCGCCGAGGCCGGGGTGAGTCCGGCCCGGGCGGCATCGGCGGCCAGCAGGGCCGGGCCGTCCGCCTCGGACGGGTTGCGCCGCAGGCGTTCCAGCACTTCGGGCCCGCCCTGCACCACCGGCACCGACTGCAACGGCACCGTATGCGCGCCCGGAAAACTCTCGGGAGCACCGGGACCACTGCGAATGTCGGCCGGATCGCCACGGGGGTCCCCGCCGACCCGGTAGATCTCGACCGCCGGATACGTGGGCCGCAGATCGCCGTCGGCAACCAATCCGTCACCGTGCCCGACCTCGATCGGATTGCCGAATTCGGCGACCTTGGTGATGCCCGGCGACGACTCGATCGCCTGATGCGCGAGCATCGGCCGAGTGGAGCGGGAGGTGTCGGGGTCGAGATCGTTGCGCAGTACCAGCACCCCGATGCCCTGATCGATCAGTGTCGGCGCCAGTCCGGTCGAGGGCCGGCCGTCGGCGATGAGCCGCTGCACCGAGTCCATCGCGCGGATCGCGCCCGGCGGAGTCAGTGGTACCGAGTCGCGTACCGCCCACGGGGTGCTCGCCAGCGCCTGGAGCGGTTCGTCTCGGGTCAGGCCCCAGATCTGGCTGCCGAACGGTGCCCCCGGTACCACCAGTGCACGTGTGTCGGAGGCGTGCTCGGCCAACCAGTCCGCGGTCTGCTGCCAGTACCCGGGCACCTCGTCGTAGGCGCCGCGCGGGGCGAGCTTTCCGGTCCAGGCCAGTGAGGTCGACAGGGTGAGCGCTGCCAGCAGCAGTGCCGACACGGCGACCATCCGATCGCGTTCGGGATGGGCGAAGGCATGCCGCCAGGCCGGCATCGGTACCGATGCCGGAAGTGGTACCCGGCGCAACAGGTGGGCCAGCCCGACGATCAGCGGCAGCCGGATCAGTGGTTCGAGCTTGTGCACATTGCGCAGCGGCGCGCCACCGGCATCGAGGAAGATCCGCACCGACTCGGCGAACGGTCCGCCCAGTTCACCGACGTATCCGGCGCAGATGCCGGCCAGGCCGACGAACAGCACGAAGGTGAACCGGCCCCGAGCCGGCATGGAACGCAGGGCCAGCCCCGCGAGACCGGCGGCGGCGAGCGCACCGGTGGCCAGCACCGCCGCAGGCTGGGTCACCAGCACCGCGCCCGCGATCCGCTCGGGCGATACGAACGGCGTCCAGCTGTCGGTGCCGCGCAGCACCTCCCCCAGCGACGCCCACTGGGTGGTGACACCGGAGGATTCGATGTAGTCGAGGAACGGCGGGCTGACCTTCCCCAGCACCAGCAGCGGCACCGCCCACCAGAACACGGCCAGGATCAGCAGCGGGGTCCACCGGAGCGTGAACCGCCACCAGGCGCGGTTGGGCCGGTAGGACGCCCACCACACGGCGGCCGGAAGGAAGGCGGCGACCGTGGCGATCGCGTTCACCGACCCCATCAGTGCCAGCGCCAGAGCGCTGGCCGCAGGGGAGGTGGCGCCGCGCCGCGACAGTGATTCGGCGGTCGGGCGCCGGGGGAGTAATCGCCGCAGCCCCGATCGCGCCGCCGGGGCACCGGGCATGCCGACGGCGCCGAGCGCGGCCGGGGCGAGCAGCACCCAGGGCGCCAGCATCATCGGCAGCGTTTCCGAGGAGATCGAGCCGAGCGTGGTCAGTACCCGCGGCGACAGCGCGAAGGCGGCTGCCGCGATGACCCGCGAACCGCGGGAGCCGATGCCCAGCACCTCGCACAGCCGGATCACGCCCCAGAATCCGGCCAGGATCAGCAGCGCCCACCAGATCCGCTGCGTCATCCAGGCGGGTATGCCCAGGACATGCCCCAGCGAGAAGAATGCGCCGTGCGGGAAGAAGTAGCCGTACGCCTGGTTCTGCACCTGGCCCATCGGTGCCTGACTGCTCCACAGATGGGCGGCGCGCGCCAGAAACCCCACCGGATTCTCGGCGAGATCGTATTTGGTGTCGGCGACGGTCAGGCCGGGCGCCTGCAGAAAGGTCAGCGCGAAGGCGACGAGCACGGTGCCGGCGAACCAGCGCCGGCCGAGTGGTGCGGTGGCCGAGGAGGGGAGATCGGCGGATCGGGCAGCGGTGGAGCCGGCCTCAGCGAGCGCCGTACTCAACGTTGTTCAGCAGCGACGACGCGGCGTCCCCACTGCGGTCGACCTCGGGTCGTGAGTTCTGCGCTGTCGCCGTCACGACAATGAAAACCGCGATCACGCCGAGCAGTGCTCCACCGACGGCGCTCGCAACCCCCGGGACGGCAAACTTCATCGCGTACTCCCAACATCGACACAGGCGTCTTGCGAGCCAACCTACAACATGGGCGGGATCCGGTCGCCACGCAGGACGGTCGGGCGCCCGGCCGTCAGTGCATCCGTTCAGGGACGGTGCAGGCCAGCCCGTGCAACAGAGTACGCAACTTGGCCGTGGTCTCGTCCAGTTCGGTGCGCGGGTCGGAGGCCGCGACGATGCCACCGCCGCCGTAGGCGTGCACGGTGCATCCGTCGGCGGACACCTCGGCGCAGCGGATCGCCACGACCCATTCACCGTCGCCGCGCGCATCGCACCAGCCGACCGCACCTCCGTAGAAGCCGCGCGGCTCCTCGGTGTCGGTGATGGTGCGCAGGGCCAGATCGGTGGGGGTGCCACAGACGGCCGGAGTGGGATGCAGGAGTAACGCCAGATCGAGGGCGGTGGTGGCGGGGTCGCGCAGGCGGCCCGTCACCGGTGTGGCCAGATGCCAGACCTCCGAAGTGCTGACCAGTTCGGGCGCGTCCGGAATCCTCAGATCCGCGCAGACCGGGGCGAGTTGCTCCCGGATCCATTCGATGACGAATGCGTGCTCGGCGCGATTCTTGGTGCTGGACAGCAACTCTCGCGACCGATCGACATCGACCGCCGGATCCGGGTGGCGGGGGAGCGTGCCGGCCAGTGGACGCAGGGTGACGGTATCGCCGTGCCGGGCGACCAGTACCTCGGGAGTGGCGCCCACCAATGTCGCGCCGGTGCGCCCGGCGGGGGACAGGTCCACCGCGAAGACGTTGGCCCGCTGATGCCGGACCAGCAGGTGGGCCGCGGCGGTCTCCGGTTCCAGCGGTTGTTGCGCCTCCGCGATCACCGAGCGCGCCGCGACCACCTTCCGCAACGGCTGCGCCGCGTCGGAGAGCTGTTCCACCAGCTTCGCCACCCGGGCGACATGTTCGGCGGGGCTCGGTATTTCGGCGATCACCCGGATCTCCGGGAGCGGCGGCAGCGCCGCCGGCCGCCACGGTCCCGCGGTGTGCTGGGCTTGTTCGGGTACACAGAGGGCGGCGGGTTCGCTCGGATCGAACGGCAGCGCTCCGACGATCAGATCGACGTCGCCGGTACGCACGGATGTCGCTGCCTGCCGCGTGTCGTCGAAGGCGCGCCGGGTCCCGGCAGTGCGGACCACGCCCCCGGGCTGTGCGAGCAGAAAACCGTCCATAATTCTCCGACCCTAGTCCCGGGCCGCACGGCTACGGCGGGACGAGCGACGCACATCTCACTGTGTTCGAGCGCACTTACGAACGTGGGTGCCCGGCAGGCCTCGGAGCGGTCCGGCCGCAGGGCTGCAGGGGCCGGCCGCAGGTCGTGGGGTCGACAGTGGCTCTTCCGCGACCCGTGCGGATCGGCAACAGCCGGGCAGACGGACCCTCCGGTGCCTCAGGCCAGATCGCTCGGCGCCGGTGCGGGTGCCTTACCCGGCGGGACCAGCAGGATCGGCCGATGGCAGTGCTTGAGTACTGCCTCGGCCACGCTGGAGTGCAGCAGCGCCCGGATGCCGGTGGCACCGCGAGTACCGGCGACGACGATGTCGACGTTCAACTCGTCGGCCACGTCCACGATCGCGTTCCAGATCGTGGACGTGCATTCGGCCGTGCGCGGCTCCGCGTTCAAGCCCGCCAATTTGGCCAGCCGCACACCCTCACTGTTGATCTGCTTGGCGTCGACATAGGCGACATCCTCGATGTCGTCGTCCGGCATCCACTCCGGCTGCATCACTCCGGACAGTCCGGAAAGCCGAGCGGCCTGGCGCACCATCGGCTCCCACGCGGTCAGGATCACCGCCCTGGGCGCGGACAGGAACCGCCCGGCGTATTCCACCGCCCGCTTCGCATTCTCGGAACCGTCGTACGCGATGAGCATCAAATCGCAAGTCATGACGACCTCCCGGACTCACACCTGCCGTCGGGCACCTATGCCCAGAGGCTACCCGCGCGAACTGCGCAGATGCGGTAAGTCGCGCCGGATTCACCGTTTCGAACCCGCCCGGTAACCACGGTCGGGCATGCCGGGGCCGCACCGGGATGCCGACGGCGCCGGTTCACCGCAGTGAACCGGCGCCGGCACATGTTCTCGCCGAAGCGTTTACAGCATTCAGCGTTCCAGGATCGCCACTACCCCTTGACCGCCGGCGGCACAGATCGAGATCAGCGCACGACCGGACCCCTTCTCCGCCAGTTGCTTCGCGGTCTGCGCGATGATCCGGCCGCCGGTCGCGGCGAACGGGTGTCCGGCCGCCAGTGAGGATCCGTTGACGTTGAGCTTGGAGCGGTCGATCGAGCCCAGCGCACCGTCGAGGCCGAGACGCTCCTTGCAGTACTGATCGGACTCCCACGCCTGCAGGGTGGCCAGCACGACCGAGGCGAAGGCCTCGTGGATCTCGTAGTAGTCGAAATCCTGCAGGGTCAGGCCGTTGCGGGCCAGCAGCCGCGGCACCGCGTAGGTCGGCGCCATCAGCAGACCGTCCGGGCCCCACACGTAGTCGACCGCGGCAACCTCGCTGTCGACCAGGTAGGCCAGCGGCTTCAGGTTGCGCTCGGCGGCCCACTCCTCACTACCCAGCAGCACCGCCGAGGCGCCGTCGGTGAGCGGGGTGGAGTTACCGGCGGTCATCGTGGCGGCCGGATCCTTCTCCCCACCGGGCAGCTTGGCACCGAAGACCGGCTTCAGGGTGGCCAGCTTCTCCAGCGAGGAGTTGGGACGCAGGTTGTCGTCGCGGGTCAGGCCGAGGAACGGGGTGACCAGATCGTCGAAGAAACCGCGGTCGTAGGCGGCGGCCATATTCTTGTGCGAGAGATAGGCCAGCTCGTCCTGTGCCTCGCGGGCCACGCCGAATTCCTTGGCGGTGATGGCGGCGTGGTCACCCATCGACAGGCCGGTGCGGGGTTCGGCGTTGCGCGGGATCTCGATGCCGACCATGCTCGGGCGCAGCCGGCCCACGAGCTTGGCGTAGTCCTTGTTGTTGCGCGCGCGGTTGGCGTCGAGCATCCACTCGCGCATGGATTCGCTCACCCCGATCGGGGCGTCGGAGGTGGTGTCGGTGCCGCCGCCGATACCCGCGTCGATGCGGCCCAGCGCGATACCGTCGCCGACCGTGACGATCGACTGCAGGCCGGTGCCGCAGGCCAATTGCAGGTCGTGGGCGGGAGTGTAGGCGGACAGTTCACTGCCCAGCACGCTCTCGCGGATCATGCCGTGCTCGCCGACCCGCTTGAGGACCGCACCGCCGACCACCATGCCCAGCCGTTCGCCCTGCAGGCCGAAGCGGCTGACCAGGCCGTTGAGGGCGGCGGTGAACATGTCCTGATTGGACGCGTGGGCGTAACGGCCGTCGGAACGGGCGAACGGAATCCGGTTACCGCCGAGGACGGCGACGGGCCGGGCCTGCTTGCTCGACCTGCTGCTCGATGATGCGGTCTTCGCCGAACGGGCTTTGGTAGTCACTCGAGTCTCCACTGTCTCGTCGGGTTTGTCTGGTCGGTGGCCGGGAATCACGCGATGCGGGGATGGTGGATGTGTCGGTACCCCCAGCCGACTGCGTAACTGCCGACTGCGCAACTGGCGGTTCCATCGGTTTACATTAAACTTACTCTGGAGTAAGTTAATTGTCGACACCGTACCCCGCAGATGTGGGCTACAACGCGCGGGGCACTGGGGAACGGCATTCGGCAGACGTCCACATCCCGGTCGTCCACATTCGACAGAAGGAGAAGGTAGGAACAGTGGCAGCCAGCAAGAGCTCGTCCAGTAAAGGCGCTCCCAACCTCTACGGTTCGTTCGTCAACTCCGCCCCCGGCGCCTTCCTGGCCGGCAAATTGGGCCTGCCGCAGCCGGAGAAGCTGCGCCGCTACGTCCCGGGTGAGCCGGCGCTGCCCGGTCCGGTGCTGCTGGGCGGTAAGGGCCGCGTAGCCGACGCCGCGCGCACCCTGCTGTCGGACTACTCCTTCGCCGACGCGCCGAGCCAAGGCACCAAGCTCGGCGCCCTGGTCTTCGACGCCACCTCCCTCCGCACCGTGGAGGAGCTGTCCCAGCTGTTCGAGTTCTTCCAGCCGGCCATGCGCTCGATCGCGCGTTCGGGCCGGGTCGTGGTCGTCGGTACCACCCCGGAACTGGCCGGTGACGTCGACGCGCAGATCGCGCAGCGCGCCCTGGAGGGCTTCACCCGCAGTGTCGGTAAGGAACTGCTCCGCGGTGCCACCGCCAACCTGGTCTACCTGCACCCCGAGGCCGCCCCGGCCGCCACCGGTGTGGAGTCCACGCTGCGGTTCGTCCTCTCGGCCAAGTCGGCGTTCGTCGACGGCCAGGTGTTCCGCGTCGGCAAGCAGGACAACGCCGATTCCTCGATCGACTGGGCGAAGCCGCTGGCCGGCAAGGTCGCCGTGGTCACCGGTGCCGCGCGCGGTATCGGCGCCACGATCGCCGAGGTCTTCGCCCGCGACGGTGCCAAGGTGATCGTCGCCGATATCCCCGCCGCGGGTGAGGCGCTGTCGCAGACCGCCAACAAGGTCGGCGGCACCGCGCTCGCGGTCGACGTCACCGCCCCCGACGCCGCGGACAAGATCGCCGAATTCGCCCGCGAGCGTTTCGGCGGCATCGACATCATCGTGCACAACGCCGGCATCACCCGCGACAAGCTGCTCGCCAATATGGACGCCGGTCGCTGGGATTCCGTGCTCAACGTGAACCTCGCCGCTCCGCATCGCATCACCGAGGGTCTGGTGGCCAAGGGTGCGCTGAAGGAGGGCGGTCGCGTGATCGACGTGTCCTCCATCGCCGGTATCGCCGGTAACCGCGGCCAGACCAACTACGGTGCGTCCAAGGCCGGTGTCATCGGCATGGTGAACGCCGAGGCGCCGAAGCTGGCCGAGAAGGGCATCACCATCAACGCCGTCGCACCCGGCTTCATCGAAACCGCGATGACCGCCGCGATCCCGGTCGGCACCCGTGAGGCGGGCCGGTTGCTCAGCTCGCTGCTGCAGGGCGGCCAGACCGTCGACGTCGCCGAGACCATCGCCTACTTCGCCAGCCCGGCGTCGAATGCGGTGAGCGGCAACATCGTTCGCGTCTGCGGCCAGGCCATGATCGGAGCCTGAGGTGGCTACTCGCACCGACGACCTGCAGGAGTCGCCCAAGACGGGCAGCCTCTATCTGAAGGCTGCCCTGGGAGCCGTACCGCTGCCGTTGGTTTCGGCGCGCAAGTCCGAGATACCGGACCGCGCAGTGGAATTGAACGGTTTCCGGGTCGACGGCGACCATCTGGCAGCGTACTGCCACGCGACCGGTCTGCGCTTCGGGGATTCGCTACCGCTGACCTATCCGTTCGTGCTGACCTTCCCGCTGGTGATGCAGCTGCTGGTGGCCCGGGACTTCCCGTTCTCGGCCGTCGGCGCGGTCCATGCCGAGAACCGGATCGAGCGCACTCGTAACATTTCGATGAGCGAGCCGCTGGATATCCGTGTTCACGTGGAGAACCTGCGCGAACATCCCAAGGGACTGCTGGTCGACGCGATCAGCGAGATCCGGGTGGGCCGCGAACTGGTCTGGCGGCAGGTCGCTACCTTCCTGCATCAGCAGCGCACCTCGCTGTCGGGCGGGCCCAAGGCGGCTCCCAAGCCGGACGAGGTGCCCCCGCCGCCACTGCGCACCCTGAAGGTCGACCAGGCGATGATTCATCGCTATGCCGCGGCCTCCGGCGACCGCAACCCGATCCATATGTCGGCACTGAGTGCCAAGGCCTTCGGTTTCCCGCGCTCGATCGCGCACGGCATGTGGTCGGCGGCCGCGCTCCTCGGTGTCATCGAGGGCCGGGTGCCCGCGCAGACCACGTACGCGGTGAAATTCGGTAAGCCGATCCTGCTGCCGTCGACGATCAACGTATATGCCGATCAGGTGGCGGACGGCTGGGATCTGGCGATCAAACATCCGAAGAAGGGCTACCCCCATCTGACCGCAACGCTGCGCTGAGCAGTCGACCGTCACGGAATTGTCGTCCTGGCTCGCCCCCGAGCCAGGTAACGATGTGGCTGTGGTGGTGTCAACCGGTTGTGCGCAGGGGCTACCCTCGTCAGACCGCAACGCTGCGCTGAGCAGCGGGCGTGGACAACAGCCGCACAGCTTCCCGGCGGCTTATCGGATCGCATGGGGGATTCGATAAGCCGGTTCGCCGGCAAGGTGTGCGGCCGTTGCCCCGTCAACAGCTGCAATCGCAGCCGCAACAGTCGCAGCCGCAGCAATCGTTGCTACAGCAGTCGCAGCTGCAATCGCAGCAGTCACAGCAGTCGCCGCAATCCATGCGCCGGCACCACGGCTCGCGCTGCTCGCCCGTGCACGGCCGCTGATGGCTGGTGCAGCACGCCGCGCCGGTGCAGTACACCCCGCAGACGATGGCGATTCCACCCCAGAAACTCGGTGGCCGGGGTGGCGGGGGCTGCGGCGGTTCCTCGGTGGGGGCGTTCGGGTCGTCGGGGTGCGGCAGCTGGTCGGGCGGCGGGGGCAACGGGGCTTGCTGTGCTCGTTCGTCGGCGCGACCGGATCGGCAACTGTGAGCTCCGGTCGTGCACACGGCGCCTGTGGCCCGGCCGAATTTCCGCAGCACCGTGCGGAGCGGGTCGAGGAATATCCAGCGGACCGCCGGTGCGTGGGCGAGTTCGGCCTGGTGCAGGGCGCGGCGGATGGTGCGGTCGGATTCGCGGAGTAGTTCGTACGCGGTGTCGGCGCTGGTATCGGTGGCGAGCAGCGGATTGAAACGCCCGCGCCGGCGGTCCTCGTCGAGATCTTCGATCGCATCGGCCAGATGGGCGATCCGGCCGAAATGCCATCCGGCCTCGCGCAGCGCCGCCGCGCGCTCCGGCCGCCCCGCGAGGATCGAACTGTGCGCGAACAATTCGGCGGCGCACAGTTGGGCCGGTGCGGTCAGCTCGGCCAGGTCGGTGTGTTGCGGTACAGCCCGATTCCACACTGCCCTTTCGATATACGCCTGTCGCCCCAGGGCGGCGAGTAACGGCTCGATATCCAGATCGATCCGTGCGGCGCTCGCGTGCGCGGCCGCGTACCAGCGTTGCGAAATATGTCCCATCGGCCGGCGAGCGAGCAGCCCGGTGTCACCGTCGTCGATGTGGTCACGAATCTTGGCTGCCCCCAGTAGCAGTGACGCTGTGGCGGCCAGGCGGACCCCAGGAGAATCGGCCCGCGCCACCGCGGCGCGCTGCATGCCGCGCAACGCGCACGGCGCTGCGGTGGTGCGGGCGGGTGCGGTGGTGGTCTGCACCTCGGTGAGGACATTCAGCACGAGGGCATCGGTATTGGTCGCGGTGCGCGCGAGCTGTCCATGACCGTCCCGCAGGCCCAGGCACAGCCCGCACATGTGGGCGCGCCAATCCGCCTCGTTCAGCCCGTATTTCGCCGCGGTATGTGTGCACGGCGTGAGAAGCCCGAACAATTTTCCCCCCGAGAACCTCGACTATTCGAGCTTCTTTTTACCAGACAGACCGCGCCAGGCCAGGTTGTCCAGCAGGTCGACCGCGCTCTGCACATCGACCTCCCCGCTGGCGATCCGATCGGCGATGGCCTCGCCGGCGCCGATCACCGCCACCGCCACGATGTCGAAATCGGTTCCGGGTTCGGCATATTTGGCGCTGGATTGGAGCAGCGTCGCGGTCAGTTCGATGATCCGCTCCCGGCTGTTCTCGATTTCGGAGGCGAAGGGCTGCTGGCCCATGGCCTGCCGGTACAGCACCGACCAGGACAGCCGGTTGGTGTCGACGTAGGACAGGAATGCCTCGAGGCCGGCGCGCAGCTGCTCGTGCGGGGTCAGGTTGGGATTACCGGCCACCGCGACAGCATCGATGAAGCGCACGCTCTCCCGCTGGATGCAGGCTCGGAACAGCTCGTCCTTGGAGCCGTAGTACAGGTACAGCATCGGCTTGGAGATCTTGGCTTCGGCTGCGATGGCGTCCATCGACGTGTCGTGGTATCCCTTACGGGAGAAGACCTCGACCGCGGCGTCCAGCATCTGCTGCTCACGAACCGCGCGTGGTAGCCGCTTCGTTCCGCCTGCCATGCACATACTCCTAGCCCATGTCGAAACCCCTATCTTACTCGAAGGTAAGTTCCGCAGGGAAACGAATTGCCACACCGTCGCCGTGGCCGCGATCAGCAGGGGAGTTCGGTCCCCTTGAACTTGGCGACACGCAACACCGACGCGTCGACCTGCTCCATACTCAGCCGGCCGTCGCGGACCTCCTGCTCCAGGTGATCGAGCACCGAGCTCACCGCGTCGGTGCTGATCCAGAGCGCGTCGTCGGCACCGGCCTCGAGAGCCGTGGCGACGGCCTGCTCGATACCCAGCCGCTCGGTGATCGCCGCCATCCCACTCAAATCGTCGGTGAAGATCGGACCGTCGTACGGAGCCGCGTTGTAGCCGGTGCCCTGGCGCAACAGCGCCATCGCCTCCGGGCTGATACTCGCCGGAACATTCGGCTGTGTCAGACCGGGAACGTCCAGATGTCCCACCATAACGGCGGCACCGGAGCCGACCAGATCCCGGAACGGCACCAGATCCACCTGCTGCATCTGGTCCAGCGGGGGAGTACGCACCGCCCCGGTGTGTGAATCACCCGAGCCATGACCGTGGCCGGGGAAATGCTTCATCACCGCACCGAGGCCGGCATCGTGCATCGCGCGAATGTAGGCGCCGGCGTAACGGCTGACGACCTCGGGATCCTCGGAGTAGGACCGGTCGCCGATCGCCTCGTCGTCGGGTTCTGCGCTGACATCGACATCCGGCGCGAAATCGACGGTGATACCGAGCTGCTTCATCGCTTCACCGCGCGCCAGGCTCGCCTGGTAGTACTCGTCGGTCGTCATGGTCTGCGCGGCGACCCGGGCCGACGGCGCCGGGCCGATGATCGACTTCAACCGGGAAACCCGGCCGCCCTCCTCGTCGGTGGTCACCATCAGCGGGGTGCGGGCCGCGGCCTTCACCTGCTCGAGTCCATCGCCCGACAGCATGGACAGATCCGTCCAGCTGCCGATGAAGATGCCGCCGACCTGTTCGTCGCGCACCACCTGTTCCGCATCGGCGGCATCCTGCACGCCGACTGTGAGCAGCTGCGCCAGCTTCTGCCTGGTGGTGAACTGTGCCAGGAAGCCCGCCGCACAGTCCTGACTGTTGCCGGCGGTGGTCGCCGTGGCTTCCGGCGTAGTACTTCCCGGGGTGGCGCTGGTCTCGGGCGTAGCGGAGGTGCCGGTACTACCGGAGCAGCCCGCGAGCGCGAGCGCGGTTACTGCGAGAACAATCCCGGCAAGGTTGCGCATGGGTCGACCGTAGTCGTTCGCCGCGCCGGAACCTATCCGCGGTGATCAGGCTCCGGAGGGACCGGACGGTCAGCCTCCGGTCTCGATGCCGGTGGCGATATCGACGACCACCTGATCGGCAGTGACCTGGCGGACGGTGACGGTGGAACCGTCGGCGGAACCGGATTCTCCGGCCGGCACGGTGACCTGCTGTCCGGCCACCGAGAGGGTGACCATATTGCCCTGCACGGAGACCAGCTCGGCGTCGACACCCAGGACACTCGCCTTGGCATCGACACCGCGGTCGAAGGTGATCGTGCACCCTTCGACCTTGCATTCGGTGGTGGAGCCCGCACCTTCCACGGTGCAGGCCGCTGCTCCCACGACGGTCACAGCGGAGAACAAGGGGGCGGCGATCAGCCGTCTGACAGACACCATTGAAAGGTAAACCATACCCCGCGCGCATGTGGTCGAACGGACGTTCGAGTATCCCATTGTTATCCGTGGGCTGCGTCGGGCGGCCGCACGCGTTCGCACGATGCGCTTTTCATCGGCGCCGGCACGCCATTGTTCGGAAATCTGGATTTCGCGTCGTGCGACACGAAGTAGCGCGGAGTTTTTCCGGCCGCCCGTTGGTAATATCTCGCCGACCAGGTGGCCGGCCGGCGTTCTGCTACGCCCGAGAAATCCGATTTCGATTCGCTACCGACCGCTGAAAGATATCTGCCGATCCATCGTCGAACCGATAGTGAAAGGCTGAAATCGAATGCGTATCAGCGCAATCACGCGCGGCGCGGGACTGGTACTCGCGGCGGTCGTCGGATTGGGTGTCCTGGGCGCCACCCCGGCGGTCGCGACACCGGAACTCGACCGATATCTCGACCTGCCTCTGATCAATCGCGATGCTGCTCAATCGCCCGGCGGTGTGAATCCCGCATTACCTTACGACCATGCCGAATTGGGTCGGTTGCTCGATGAGGCGAGAAGCGAGGGGGTGGCGCCGCACCGGTATGCCGCGCTGCTGTATCAGTACTGGTTGGTCGATGCGACCGAGAAGGCCGGGATCGACCTGCGCAGCTGGGATCCGCGCGCCGGGGTGGAGGCCAATCGGCAGAATCTGATCAAGTCCTATCGGTACTACGAAGATCTGCAGCTCGCGCATCGTGAATTGCAGTGGGCCGGAATGGGTGGCCAGGTCGGCGCCGACTTCGGCGGTGGTCTGCTCGATGCCGCGTTGCTGGGCAATATCTACGATCTGCCAGGAATCGCCGATGCCGCGCATGTCGTTCTCGGTGCGGTGCAGCAGGCCGCCGGACCGCAGGCCATCGCGTTGCTGCCGGAAGGGCTGCGGGCCCTGGCCGATGCCGCGCCGCGCATCACGCCCGCGGACCTGGACTGGATTCTCGGAATGATCCTGGTGATGCAGAAGAACATCTTCTCGGATCTGATGCCGATGCATGACGCCTACGTCACCGGTGGGCTGCCGGCCTTGGCCGAATTCGAGCGGGCCGGGTTGTTCGGTGAGGACATCATGGGAGCCTGGCGCGATGTTGCTTCCGGCGATGGTGACCGTATCGCGGCTGGTAACGCGGTACTGCTGCGGCGCGAGCAGCAGTGGGCCATCGGTGCGCAATGGGACGAGGTGCGTAGCTACAAGGGCACGGTCGGCGAGGCGATCACCTACCTGAGCGGTGCGGCGGGTTCGCCGTCGGTGGCAGGCGTGATTCCGCCGCGTGAATTCCGTCCGGTGCGAGTCCCGTTCACCGCGGCGGACGGTCGCCCGATGATTCTGACGCTGCCGTTGCCCAGCTGGAATTGGTCGGTACTCGACGATCGCTGGGACTACATCACCACCGAACTGCTGCCCAAATACCGGTGGCAGGTCGAAAACAATTGGCCGGCATTGGAAGCCGCGCTGCGGGTCCCGTACGAGGTGCAGTTGGAATCACACCGCCCGCTGTTGAATATCCCGCAACTGCTGGGCTCGGCGGTACGGGAACTGACAATCACCCCGGCCGCGACGGAAATGACAGACCGATGAGAACAACAGGAAGGGCGCGCATGCGTAGGCGCACATTCGCGGCCGTGACGACGGCGTTGGCACTGATGTGTATGAGTTCGGGAATCGCTGCCGCCGAACCGGTTCCGTCGCAAACCCCGCCCTTGGATCAAGTGTTCAACGGTTACGTCGTGGGCGCGCTGCAGGGCGCGACCCCGGCGAGCCCGCAGGAGGCCTTCGAGGCGCTGCGGGCCGACGACCCGTTCTATCAGGAACCGCCGCTCACCGGTGCCGAGAAGCCGGGCACGGTGCTGAAGGCCAAGAAGGTCGATGTCATGTTCACCGGGGTGAAGCCGGCGAATCTCGACGCCTGGAAGCTGATGTACGTCACCACCGATCTGGACGGCGTGACACCCGTCGTCAGCACCGGCATCCTGATGATCCCGCGCGATGGTACGCCCGCCGCCGACAAGCACGTGGTCTCCTATCAGGAGGCCAATGACAGCGTCGGCTGGAGCTGCCATCCCAGTACGCAGTGGACCGGCGGCGACCCGCTCGACGGTGCCTCCTGGTCGGCGCTGGGCCCGCTGGCTCTGATGTTCGGCAAGGGGTACGCGGTGATGATCTCCGATGTCGGCAACGATGCCGATCGTGCACCGCACGGAGTCTTCGCCGGTAAGTACGCCGCGCACACGCAGCTCGACGGCACTCGCGCGGCGCTGAATTTCGGTGAGGCCGGGCTGGATCCGAATGCGCAGGTGGCCCTGTTCGGTATCGCGGGTGGCGGTGTCGGTGCGGGCTTCTCCAGCGAGTTGCAGCCCACGTATGCTCCGGAACTCAATGTGAAATCGACTGTGCTGGAGGGCATGGTAGTCAACCAGCGCAATTTCATGCGGGTTGCCGACGGTTCGGTCGGTTCGGGGTTCGCCTTCGCTACGTTGGTCGGTCTGGAACCGAAATACCCTGAGATGCAGCTGGATTCGAAGCTGAATCCGGCCGGGCAGGCGGTGGCGAAGGTATTCCGCGGCCAATGTCAGGACGCCTACTTCAGTATGCCGTTCATTCCGCTGCGGACGCTGTTCAATTCCGGCATCAGCCCCGCCGACGAGCCGGCCTTCCAGCATGTGTTCGACGACAATGAGTTAGGCAAGTCCGGTGCCCCGCAGTCGAAGGTCCTGATCACCTCGTGCGCCAGGGACGATTCGCCGATGTCGCTGGTTCCGGCGGCCGATTCGCGCCACCTCGCCGACACCTACCGGGCGCAGGGAACCGATGTTACCTATCAGCCGACGGATTGCTCCCTGATCAAGATGCTCACCGACCTCTACGGCTGGGGCACCGACCTGTTCGGGATGCAGACGATCGACTGGATGGACCGGCAATTCGACTGATCCTCGCCGCATCCCGGCCCACGGGTCATCGTGGGTCGGAACGCGGATCGGAAAGGAACCGCTATGGCTGTGCTGTGGGGTATCGGATATCTGCTGACCTTCGGGCCGTTGGCCGTGCTCGATATGGTCGGCCGTGCGATCGACAGCCTGACCTGAGCGGACTTCGGCGGCGCGACTAGCTGCCCGGCAGCTCGTTGTGGCCGCCGAAACCCTTACGCATCGCGGAGAGCACCTTGTCGGCATACAGGGCCTCCCCGCGGGAGGAGAACCGCTCGTACAGCGCGGCCGACAACACCGGCGCGGGTACCCCTTCGTCGATCGCGGCGTGGATCGTCCAGCGCCCCTCACCGGAATCCGAGACGCGACCGCCGAAACCGCTCAGTTCCGGATCGGCGTGCAGGGCGGCCGCGGTGAGGTCCAGCAGCCAGGACGCGACCACCGAACCGCGGCGCCAGACCTCGGTCACCTCCGGTACGTCGATGTCGTACTGATAGTGCTTCGGATTGTCCAGCGGCGAGACCTCGGCCGAATGGGTCGCCTCGGAATCCTTGCCGACATTCGCCTTGTGCAGGATATTCATCCCCTCGGCGTAGGCGGCCATCGCGCCGTATTCGATCCCGTTGTGCACCATTTTCACGAAATGTCCGGCCCCAGCCGGACCGCAGTGCAGATAGCCCTGCTCCGCGGGGGCGGGTTCGCCGGTGCGGCCCGGCGTGCGCTCGGCGGCGTCCACACCGGGGGCGATCGATTTCAGCAGCGGTTCGACATGTGCGACCGTCTCGCTCTCGCCGCCGATCATCAGGCAGTATCCGCGCTCGCGGCCCCACACGCCGCCGGAGGTGCCGATGTCGAGGTAGTGCAAGCCCTCGGGCGCCAGCTTCTCGGCGCGCTCGATGTCCTCGTGATAGCGGCTGTTACCGCCGTCGATGATGATGTCGCCCGGCTCCAGCAGTGCGGCCACCTCGTCGATGACCGCACCGGTCGCGCCCGCGGGGATCATCACCCACACCACCCGCGGCTTCTCGAGCAGCGCTACGAACGCCGGATAGTCGGTCGCGCCCTGGAACGCATCCCCCAGTTCGGCGGAGAACTCCCGGATCTGATCGTCGTGCCGGGAGTACCCGACCGCGGTATGTCCGTCCGCGACGATGCGCCGCACGATATTGGCACCCATCCGGCCGAGTCCGATCATGCCCAGCTGCATACGACACCTTCCTCTTGCTCGAGTCTGGCTCCGGTGTGCTGTTATCGGGTCTGCGGGGCGCTGACCTGGTGCTCGTCGGCTCGCACCGCACCGTATTCGATTGTCCTCGTTCGGCACGCGCCGCCGGGCGGAAAATTTCTGCGGCCCGGCTACCGGATCGGTGTAACGCCGGAGCGCCGGGGCCGATAATCAGATCGGCTCCGTGCAGTTGCCAGACCCCCGACCCGGCAACCGCACGGAGCCGTCTGTGTTCTACGGGTGCTCCGGCCTTCGCGGGACCTACAGCGGCGTGCGCATGAGCACCACGTTGTACTGGTTGTGCATCGTGAGCAGGAAGTACAGGTCGCTCCCGGTCTGATACGGGTAGATCATCGGCGCGTACATGCTCGGCAGTTCGCGCGTATCGATCAGCACCCGTGACGGGCTCCACGGGCCTTCCGGGTTGGGCGCGGTGCGCATCACGACGGAGTTGGCCGCATCGGTGGTCAGCATGACGTACTGGCCCAGATGGTCGTTCCACTGCACCGACAGCTCGCCGACACCGCCGACGATCGGCTTGGCCGCGCCCGCGTCCTTCGCCTTCCACGCGCCGCCGTCCCAGTACTCGTAGGCGTCGATATTGGCGATATCGGTTTCCTTGACCCGCGAGACGAAGCCGGGATTGTCGCGCCCGGCGGGGGTGCCGTACTTGTAGACGTAACCGTTCGACTTCAGGAACGCGTTCTGCTGGAAGTTCTGGAAGCCGCCCTCGTTACCGCGGCGGGTGGTGGGCAGCTGGGCCCACGTCTGCCCGTCGTCACCGGAGACCGCCATGGTCGAGAAGTTGGTGTCCCAATGGCCGTCCGGGCCCCAGTTGCGTACCGACATCATCGACATGTACTGCGCGCCGTTGACCGAGATGCCCGCGGTGGGGATGAAGCTGATCTCGATACCCGGGATCTTCGGGCTGGGCAGCGGATTGTCCACGAAGCTGGTGTAGTTCACCCCGGCCGCCGGATCGGCGCCTGCCGGGCTACGGAACAGCACGTTGGAGCGCCATGCCCACATGCTGCCGGCCAGGATGTTCGGCATCCCCAGACCGGCGGTGTCACCGTAGGCGGTGATCATCTGGCCGTGTCCGTCATCCCACATGATGCCCAGGTCGGTTCCGAGCACATTGCGGTCCTGGGTCCGGTTCGGCGAGGCCATACCGGTGGCCTGGAACACCGGCTGGGTAGGGCCGTTCAGATGCGGCAGGCCGTTGACCCCGTTGAGTCCGGGGATCGGGTTGATGTTGTTGGGGTCGGCTCCTGCCGGGGATGCGGTCAGAGCCAGCAGCGCGACCGCCGCGCAAGCTCCTGCCAGTGCGGGCAGTCGTCTCATGATGTCGAAATCCTTCCTCGAGTCGCGCCGAGGGTATTCTGCCTGCCCTCGGCCGGCGATGTGCGGTCATCGCTACTTCGGTTGTCCTGGACGATGCATGGTGCACCAGACCCCCGGGGTACTCCAGTTTCCCGTCATTATTACCCGGACCGCCGCCGCGCGCTCACTGCCGGTGCGGCGCGTCCCGTCCGCCGAGATCAGCGGCAGTGTTTTCCCGGGTTTCCCGGCGCTTTCGGCGACACGCGAAAGGCCCCGCCCACCGAGCGGGTGGGCGGGGCCTGTCTGTCACGTGGCTGCCGAAGTATCAGAACGACGCTTCGTCGAGCTCCATGATGTCGTTGTCGAGATTGGCGAGTACGCCACGCACCGCGGTGAGCTCGGGCAGGACGTTGCGGGCGAAGAACTGCCCGGTCGCGATCTTGCCGTTGTAGAAGGCCTGATCAGCACCGGTTGCTCCGGCGTCGAGCGCCTTGATGGCCACCTCGGCCTGACGCAGCAGCGACCAGCCGATCAGCAGGTCACCGACGGCCATCAGGAACCGCACCGAACCCAGGCCGACCTTGTACAGCTCCTTGGTGTCCTCCTGCGCACCCATCAGGTGGCCGGTGAGGGAGGCGGCCATGGCCTGCACATCCTCGAGCGCGGTGGCGAGCAGCTTGCGCTCGGCCTTCAGCCGGCCGTTGCCGGCCTCGGACTCGATGAACTTCTGCACCTGGCCGGCCACGTGGCCCAGTGCCACACCGCGGTCGCGGGCGATCTTGCGGAAGAAGAAGTCCTGCGCCTGGATGGCGGTGGTGCCCTCGTAGAGCGAGTCGATCTTCGCGTCGCGGATGTACTGCTCGATCGGGTAGTCCTGCAGGAAGCCGGAGCCACCGAAGGTCTGCAGCGAATCGGTCAGGTACTGGTAGGCGCGCTCGGAACCGACACCCTTGACGATCGGCAGTAGCAGATCGTTGACCCGGAACGCCAGATCCTTGTCCGCACCGGAGACGAGCTGAGCGATGTCCTCGTCCTGATGCGCGGCGGTGTAGAGGTAGATGGCGCGCAGGCCCTCGGCGTAGGCCTTCTGCGTCATCAGCGAACGGCGCACATCGGGGTGATGGGTGATGGTGACGCGCGGCGCCGACTTGTCGGTCATCTGGGTCAGATCCGCACCCTGGACGCGCTGCTTGGCGTAGTCCAATGCATTCAGGTAACCGGTCGACAGGGTCGCGATGGCCTTGGTGCCCACCATCATGCGAGCGTTCTCGATCACGTCGAACATCTGCGCGATGCCGTTGTGGACCTCGCCGACCAGCCAGCCCTTGGCGGGCACGCCGTGGCCACCGAAGGTGACCTCACAGGTGGCCGAGACCTTCAGGCCCATCTTGTGCTCGACATTGGTGACGAAGACGCCGTTACGCTCGCCCATGGTGTTGGTCTCGAAGTCGAAGTGGAACTTCGGCACGAAGAACAGCGACAGGCCCTTGGTGCCCGGTCCGGCGCCCTCGGGGCGAGCCAGCACCAGGTGGAAGATGTTCTCGAACATGTCGTCCGAGTCACCCGAGGTGATGAAGCGCTTGACGCCCTCGATGTGCCAGGAACCGTCCTCCTGCTGCACGGCCTTGGTGCGGCCCGCGCCCACATCGGAACCGGCGTCCGGCTCGGTCAGCACCATGGTGGCGCCCCAGTTGCGCTCGACGGCGGTCTCGGCCCACTTCTTCTGCTCGTCGGTGGCGTTGTTCCAGAAGATCTGGCCGAACGGGCCACCGGCGGCGTACATCGCGACGGCCGGGTTGGAGCCCAGGATCATCTCGTTGAGCGCCCAGACCACCGAACGCGGCGCCGGCAGACCGCCCAGCTCCTCGTTCAGGCCGACCTTGTTCCAGCCCGCCTCTTCGTAGGCCTTGAAGGACTTCTTGAAGGACTCGGGGATGGTGACGCTGTGGGTGTTGGGGTCGAATACCGGCGGGTTGCGGTCGGCGTCGGCGAAGGACTCGGCGACCGGGCCCTCGGCCAGGCGGCGTACCTCGTCGATGATGTTGCGGACGGTGTCGGTGTCCAGGTCACCGTAGGCGCCGGAATCCAGCACCGAACCGATGCCGAGCACCTCGAAGAGGTTGAACTCCAGGTCGCGGACGTTGCTCTTGTAATGGCCCATCTCTGTTACTCACTCTCCGTTGAGTTGGTGCGGTCGGTGTGTGCCGTTCCCGCCCATGTGTCTCGACACCGGGGTAGACAGCCGAGGATCAGCCTTCTACTCGCGGGTAACTTACACCGTATATTACCGATGGGTAATGCGCTTGGAAAGCGCCCGACCGGCTGTGTGACGCGATGAACAGAATTCCCGGGCGTCACTCCCTCCCACTCCGGTGCTCGAGACTCGAGGCGTTCCGAGAACCGTCAGGATGCGCTCGGGAGCGGGAAAGTGTCCACCCGAGGTTGCGACCAGCAGTGAGAGGTCTGCGCGCGCGATTCACCCCGCGCGGGTGAAGCCGTGGCGACCGGGCGGGGTTGCCGCAGGGTAGTCACCTGAACCGAGGGAGGCAGCGGTGCCGGAGAAGAAGCCGAACATCCTGGTGATCTGGGGCGACGACATCGGGATCACCAATCTCAGCTGCTACAGCGACGGCCTGATGGGCTATCGCACGCCCAACATCGACCGGCTCGCCGACGAAGGGATGCGGTTCACCGACTCCTACGGCGAGCAGAGCTGCACGGCCGGGCGCGCGTCGTTCATCACCGGGCAGAGCGTCTACCGTACCGGGATGAGCAAGGTGGGGATGCCGGGCGTGGCCATCGGTCTGGACCCGGATGATCCGACCATCGCGGAACTGCTCAAACCGCTCGGCTACTCGACCGGCCAATTCGGCAAGAACCACCTCGGCGACCTCAACAAGTATCTGCCGACGGTGCGCGGCTTCGACGAGTTCTTCGGCAACCTGTATCACCTGAATGCGGAGGAGGAACCCGAGCTCGCGGACTATCCGCACAAGGACACGTATCCGCGCCTGCACGACCTGCAACTTCCGCGCGGAGTGCTGCATTCGTGGGCGACCGACGAGGACGACCCCACCGAAGACCCGCGATTCGGTCGTGTCGGTAAGCAGCGCATCGAGGATACCGGCCCGCTCACCAAGAAGCGGATGGAGACCATCGACGACGATGTGACCGATGCCTGCATCGACTTTCTCGGTCGGCAGCAGGCCGATACGCCGTTCTTCGTCTGGTTGAACTTCACCCATATGCATCTGCGCACGCACACCAAACCGGACAGCGTGGGACAGGCAGGAGTGTGGCAGTCCCCCTACCACGACACCATGATCGACCACGACCGCAACGTGGGCCGGGTACTGGATGCTCTGGACGAACTCGGGCTCGCCGAGGACACGATCGTCATCTACAGCACCGACAACGGGCCGCACGCCAACACCTGGCCGGACGGCGCGACAACGCCCTTCCGGAGCGAGAAGGACACCAACTGGGAAGGCGCCTTCCGGGTACCCGAGGTGATCCGCTGGCCAGGCCGTATTCCAGCCGGGAAGGTGTCCAACGACATTGTGCAGCACCATGATTGGCTCCCCACCTTCCTCGCTGCGGCGGGTGAGCCGGACATCGTGGACAAGTTGAAGGACGGGTATGCGGCCGGGGACCGGAACTTCCGTGTCCATATCGACGGCTACAACCTGTTGCCGTATCTGACCGGGGAAGTCGAACACAGTCCGCGCCGGGGCATGGTCTACTTCTCCGACGATTGCGATGTCCTCGGGATACGTTTCGAGAACTGGAAGACCGTCTTCATGGAGCAGCGCAAGACCGGAACCCTCGGGATCTGGGCCGAGCCGTTCACCGCACTACGGGTACCGAAGTTGTTCAATCTGCGCACGGACCCGTTCGAACGGGCCGACATCACCTCCAACACCTATTGGGACTGGTTCCTGGACCACGACTACATCGCCCTGTACGGCACCGCGATCTGTACCGCATTCCTGGAGACGTTCAAGGAATTCCCGCCACGTCAGGAGCCGGCCAGCTTCACTATCGACCACGCGATCGCGAAGCTGCACGAATTCCTTGCCCGGGACTGATCATGGATACCTGGAACGACACCGGGACAACGGCGGCGATAGTCGATTTCGTCGGCCGTGTCACCGATCGCGACGGCCCGGACTATGTGGCACCGGAAGCCCGCATCGCCGTATTCGACAACGACGGCACGCTGTGGTGTGAGAAGCCGATGCCCATCCAGCTGGATTTCACGATCCGACGTATGGGTGAAATGGCCGGTCAGGAAATGGAACTGCGCTCCCAGCAGCCGTGGAAGGCCGCCTACGAGAAAGATCTGAGCTGGCTCGGCGCCGCGATGGTCAAACACTACCGCGGTGACGACGATGATCTGAAGTTGTTGATGGGCGCGGTAACTCGCGCCTTCGGCGAGATCTCGGTGGAGGATTACGACAACCGGGTGGCGGAATTCTTTCGCACCGCCGACCATCCGACCCTGTCGCGTCCCTACCGGCACTGCGGCTTCGCGCCGATGGTGGACCTGTTGCGCTATCTGGAGTCGAACGGATTCACGACCTATATCGCCTCCGGTGGTGACCGGGATTTCATGCGCCCGGTCGCCGCCGGGCTCTACGGGGTGCCGCCGGAACGGGTGATCGGCAGCGCGCTGGGACTCACCTATCGAGAACAGGGAGGCCGCACCGACCTGTTGTACAAGTCGGCGATGGACTTCTTCGACGACGGTCCGGAGAAACCCATTCGGATCTGGAGCCGGATCGGCCGCCGGCCGATCCTCTCGGTGGGGAACTCCAACGGTGATCTGCCGATGCTGTCCTATTCCGAACTCGACGGCGTTCCCGCGCTGCGGTTGTTGATTCTGCACGACGACGCCGAGCGCGAGTTCGACTACGTGGCCGGCGCCGAGGATGCCCTCGACCACGCGCGTCGCGCCGGCTGGACGGTGGTCAGCATGAAGAATGACTGGCGCGAGATCTTCACCCCCGAACCGAGCTGACCCGGGCTCGGAGCTAGGAGATGGACGCGCCGTGGATATTTCGCTCGCCACCGCATTGCGGCGGATCCCCGCGCAGACCTTCACGATGGGATCGGATCGGCACTATCCGGAGGAACGGCCCGCCCATGCCGTCACCGTCGACGCGTTCGCCATCGAAGCGCACCAGGTCACCAATGCCGAATACGAACGTTTCGTCGCCGAGACCGGATATGTCACGGTGGCCGAGCGGCCGCTGGATCCGGCGGACTTCCCGGGTGCGCCGGCGCAGAACCTGCAACCGGGCTCGATGGTGTTCGCGCGCACGTCCGGGCCGGTGGATCTGCGCCACCTGAACCTGTGGTGGCGGTGGACTCCGGGGGCGTCCTGGCGGCATCCGGAAGGACCCGGCTCCACGGTCGCCGAGCGCACCGATCACCCGGTGGTCCATATCGCGCACGAGGACGCCGCGGCCTACGCGCACTGGCGGGGCCGCCACCTGCCGACCGAGGCGCAATGGGAGGCCGCCGCCCGCGGCGGCTTGGAGGGAGCCGAATTCACCTGGGGTGACGCGAACGACACCGGGCCGCTCGCCAACTACTGGCACGGCGATTTCCCGTGGCGCCCGGACGCCGGATTCGGGCACACCAGCCCGGTGGGCTCCTACCCGCCCAACGCCTACGGTCTGTTCGACACGGCCGGCAACGTCTGGGAGTGGACCGACGACTGGTACGCCGCCCGGCATCCGGATGCCGGTGGCTGCTGCGCCCCGCACAATCCCCGCGGTGGCGGCGTCGAAAAGAGCTACGACCCACGTCAACCGCAGTTCCGGGTGCCGCGCAAGGTGATCAAGGGCGGCTCGTTCCTGTGCGCCGACAGCTACTGCCGCCGCTATCGCCCGGCCGCCCGGCGCCCGCAGATGATCGACACCGGGATGAGTCATATCGGCTTCCGCTGCGTCACGGCTTCCGCTGCGAATATCTGACCGCGAGCCCGTTACCGCGTGTTTCCGTCGGCATCCGACCGATCGTTTCGCCGCCCGCACAGTCGCTCGCCGGCGTCGGAATCCGCGGGGGCGAAGCGACGGCCGGAAAACACCACTACCGTGGGGGTATGCGGATCGAGACGAGTGCGGGGATCGCCGAGGTCGAGATCGAGACCGGTGCGGGCGCGCGGTTCCTGCTGTTGCTGACCCACGGTTCCGGCGGCGGTGTGGAGGCGGGGGATCTGCTGGCTGTTCGCGATCGTGCGGTCGCGCTGGGAGGGGTGGTCGCGCGGGTGGTGCAGCCGTATCGGGTGGCCGGACGGCGCGCGCCCGGCTCTGCGGCGAAGCAGGACGCCGCCTGGCTCGAAATCGTCGCGGCCCTGCGTGACGAGGTTCCGGATGTGCCGCTGATTCAGGGCGGGCGCAGCAACGGGGCTCGGGTGGCCTGCCGGACCGCCGTAGAATCGAGTGCGAAAGGTGTTGTGGCGCTCTCCTTTCCGCTTCATCCGCCGGGGAAACCGGAGAAGACGCGGCGCGCGGAACTGGTGGCCGCGTCCGGATCGGTGGACGTGGTGGTGATCAACGGGGAACGTGACCCCTTCGGGGTTCCGGATGCGGCCGATGCCGTCGAGGTGAAAATAATTCCGGGGCAGCCGCATTCGTTCCGCAGCGGATTCGATCTGATCGCTGCGACGGCCGAGCCGTGGTTGCGCCGTTGGGCGCAGCCCGACTGAAATTGCGCGCCCCCAATATTTTTCCCCCATCTCAGGGAAGTCCCTGATGTGCGAGCACCTCGGTGGCCATTAGCGTGGGATCCGGTCGGGATTGCGATAGGAGATCACTTCATGCAGGCAAGGATGCGATCGGGTCCGGCCATTTCCGCGCTCGCTGCCGTCGTCATCGGCTTCGGCGCTGTCGGCTTCGGCGGCATCGTCGCGGCGGGAACGGCGTCCGCCGCACCGGAAAAGTGCGGTGTACCGCCCTGCAGTGCGGACGGTTTCGGCGCAGACGGTCGCGACAAGGACGGTTACGACCGGTTCGGGTACGACAAGGACGGCTACAACGAAGACGGATACGACGACAAGGGCTACAACAAGGACGGCTACGACAAGAACGGTCGCGACAAGGACGGTTACGACCGCTTCGGCTACGACGACGACGGTTACGACGAGGACGGTTACGACACGTTCGGCCGCGATCGGTGCGGTCACGACCGCCGCCACCACTTCAACGACCTCCGCGACCGCGACCGCCGTGATCTCGACCAGTTCGGCCGGTACCTGTGTGAGATAGATCCCCATGCCATGGATCGGCAGTCGCAGCCCCCACAGTCTCACGGCCCGGCGCCGCTACCCACCGGCAGCGCCGGACTGTGACGGCGCGACCGTCCCGGATCATGCGTCCGGGACGGTCATCGCCTGTTCCTCCAGATCGGGCACGGTCGCTGTCGCGACGACGAGAGCATCGATGGCATCGCGGCCCTCGGTTTCGCGCAACACCCGCTGTGCCGTGTCGATCCGGATATGTTCGGCGGCAGCCAGATCGGCGACCACGTCATCGGGCGTGAACAGGATGTCGGGGTCCGGTGGGCCGCCGTAGCCGTCGGTGAGATTGGTGGTGTCGTGGCCGAGAACCAGCAGGGTGCCGCCGGGGCTGAGCCGTGCGGCGGCATCGAGCAGCAGGGTGCGGCGCTGCGCGGGCGGCAGATGCAGGAAGACGCTCAGAATCAACTCGAACGGGCCGTCGATTCCGGCGCCGGGTAGATCGGTGATATCGGCGCACTGCCATTCGATTCGGGTGCGCACCGACCGCGACAGCCGGGAGGCCACTGTGCGCCCCTTGTCGATCGCGACCTGGGAGAAGTCGACCGCCCGGACCTGCCAGCCATGGGTGGCCAGCCATAGTGCGTTGCGGCCCTCACCGCAGGCGAGGTCCAGTGCACGCGGCAACTCCGGAGGTGCCTCGCCGGGAGCGTCGGGCACCAGCCGGAGCCGACGCTCCAGGCCGAAAATATGTTCGGAGACCGTCGCGTTGGGCGGCGCCCCCCACACCAGTTCGCCCTGTGCGTAGCGTGCATCCCATTCGGCGGCATCCATATGGAAAGTCTATGGGTGTGACCGGCCGGCGTCGCCGCCGATCGGGGATTTCACAGTGTGGTGTGCATGAGAATCACGTTGTACTGGCGGTGCACGGTGGTGAGGAAATACAGATCGCGGCCCGTCTGATAGGGGAAGATGGCGGGCGCGTAGGCGCTCGGCAATTCCCGGGTGTCGATCAGTACCTCGGGCGCGCTCCACGGTCCTTCCGGTGACGATGCCCGGCGCATCACCACCGAATTCCACGGATCGGTGGTCAACATGACGAACTGCCCGAGATAGTCGTTCCACATCACCGACAGCTCGCCGACCCCGCCGGTGATCGGCCGGGCGGCGTTCACATCGTTCTTGCGCCAGCCGCCGCCGTCCCAGTACTCGTATGCGGCGAGGTTCTGAATATCGTGCTCGCGCACCCGCGCCACGTATGCATTGTGGTTGCGTCCGGAGGGGGTGCCGTACTCGTATACCCAGCCGCCGTTCTTCACGAAGGCGTTCATCTGGAAGTTCGCATTGCCGCCCTCGTTCGGCCGGCGGGTGAAATCGAGGTCTGCCCAGGTTTCGCCGTTGTCGGCGGAGGCGGCGAGGCCGGAGAAATTGGTGGTCCACTGTCCCACGTCGTCCCAGCTCTTGACCGACATCAGGCTCATGTACTGCACGCCGTCGACCGAGATACCCGCGGTCGGGATGCGGCTGATCTCGAGGAAAGGAATCTTCGGGCTCGGAATCAGGTCTCGGGCCTGGCCGAAGATATCGCGGACGGCGCTGTCGAAATAGATGCCGTTGGCCGGGTCCTGGGTGTGGCTGCGTACCAGAATGTTGCTGCGCCAGGCCCAGACGCTGCCCGCGAGCAGGTTGGGCAGTCCGAGACCGGCGGTATCGCCGAAGGCGGTGAGCATCTCGCCCTTGCCGTTGTCCCACATGATGCCCAGATCGGTGCCGAGCACGTTGTAGTTCGCGGTGGCGTTGGGACTGGCCATTCCGGTCACCTGGAAAACGGCGTTCGAGCGGCCGGTGAGGTTCGGTAATCCGTTGGTACCGTTGAGAACCGGAATAGGATTGATGGCGTTCGGATTGGCCGATGCCGGTGCGGTCGCGGTGAGTAGTAAAGCCGAGGCACCTGCTATCGCAGACAGCAGGACGGATACGGTCTTGGACAATTCGGGCCCTTCCCGTTATTGCCGATGCCTGCATCCGTCATCGGCTGTCGCTGGCAAAGTGGGAAAATGCTAGCAGCGAATCGATGAAAACAGGGTTTAGCCACCACGTTTTCCGGGTAAATGCCCGTTTTTCAGTGTGATTTCTTTGTCGGACCTAGCGCCGTTCGAGCGCCTTGCGGACCAGCAGCGGTATCTGGGTAGCCCGCTCGATGCCGAGAGTGCGACGCGGTCCGGCCTCCCAGGTGCGTTCGAACAATTTCTTGGCTGCCGACACCGCCGCGGCGGGACGGGCGGCGATTCGGTCGGCCAGTTTCTCCGCGTCGGCGCGTGGGTCGTCGCTGACCTCGGTGATGAGGCCGATGCGCTCGGCGTAGGTGGCGTCGACGGGATCGGCGGTCATCGTCATCAGTAGTGCCTTGTCCACACCGATCAACCGCGACAATGTCACCGCACCGGACATATCGGGAATCAATCCGTGTGCCACCTCCATCACCGAGAAATCGGCATCCGGTGTGGCGAAACGAAAATCGGCGGACAACGCCAATTGCAGGCCGCCACCGAAACAATGGCCGTGCACCGCTGCGATCACCGGTTGCGGAAGTCGCCGCCAGGCCCAGCACGCCTCCTGGAACGCATTGGTGCCCAGCCAGGGCAGCGGCAGGAAATTGCGCACAATGGTGAGCGGGTCGCCCACGGTTGCGGCGATATCCAGGCCGCTCGAGAAACTGGGGCCGTTCCCGGACAGGATCACCGTGCGAATTTCGCTGCGCCGATCGATGGTCCGCGCCACTCGGACGAGATCGTTCAACATCTCGACGGTGAGCCCGTTGTGTTTGTCGGGCCGGTCGAGCTCGACGTAGGCGCGGTTACCGTCGAGGGTCAGGGATACGTTGCTCATCACTCACTCCGTGCCGGTCGATTCGGGCGGTCGATCTACTGTTCGGTGGGTCCCTGATCGAGGATAGTTTTCGCGCAGCCGTGCGGGTCGTCGTAGAAGGGGGTGTGGCCACTGCCGCGCAGCGTGACGTGCCGGGCCGCGGGTAGCCACTGCCGGGCGCGCCGGCTCTGGCTGCGGTAGGTGAGCAGAATGTCGCGGTCGCCCCAGGCGATCGTGACCGGGATGCGGCCGAGGCGGCCGCCGTCACGCAGCCGCGCCTGGTCGAAGGCGGCCAGTGCCGGGCGGAACCCGGGCGAGTTCAGGACGCCGTCGACGGTGTCGAGCGCGGTCCGGGTGTTCACGGCCCACGGTCGGCCGAACACGATGCTCAGGAATGTGGTGCGCCCGGCCGGGCTACCGAGAATCGCGGGCAGCTGCGGGCGTAGCAGCCTTCCCAGTGCAGCCCCGCCGCTCAGCGCCTGCTGACACCAGATGCGTCCGGCCTCGGACCAGAAGCCGATCGGAGAGAACGCCGTCACCGATGCAGCGATGCCACGGGCGGCCAGGTTCAGCGCGATCAGCCCGCCCATCGAGTTTCCGGCCAGGTGGGGGCGGTCGATGCCCTGTTCGATGAGGAATGCGTGTACCGCGTCGGTGATTGTGTCGACCGTGGTGTGCGGCAGCGGCTCGGATTCCCCGAAGCCGGGTAGGTCGATCGCGATCACGTCGAAGTGCGGGGTCAGGGCCTCGAAGGTCGGTTCCCATACCTGCCAGCGGCTCCCGACGCCGTGAATGAGGACCAGGGGTGTACCGGTGCCGGCCCGGTGGTGGTTCAACAGCATATGGCTACTCCCGCGCCGCGAGTCGGATACCGACGAGAACGGGGACACCCTAGCAATCATTGGCATCATGCCAACAGGGCGTCTTTCCTGCCCTCCGACTGTCGCGACGCCGCACTATGCGGCAGTATCACCACCGCGGCTCGCGGCCTGTCTCTCCGGCGGGCGAGCTGTTGTAGCTGAAACGCATGAGAATTGAGGAACCGTTGAGGATTTCGCTGATCGCCGCTGCCTGTATCGCGCTGCCGCTGCTGGGCGCATGCAGCTCCGAGGATTCGCAGTCGACCGTGAGCCAGGCCGACCTGTCGAAGGCTCTGCAGGACAGCGGCCTGAAGGATGCGAAGCTCGCCGACTGCGCCGCCAAACTGTATGTGGACGAAGGGGTTTCCCAGGACGGTCTGCAGAAGATGATCAAGCCGGGCGGTTCCACGCCGAAGGAGGATGGCACCATGGGCGGGTTGAACAAGGACGACACCGCGAAGGTCAGTGCCGCGACCCAGAAGATCGCCAAGGAGTGCGTGGCCGCTCCGAAGTGAGGATGACGCACCCAGCTCTTGACTTTCCTGCCTGGAAAGTGGGACCGTTACTTTCCAGGTAGGAAAGTGGAGGTGCGTTATGGAAAACATTGCTCCGGACGAGGCTCGTGCCGCGCTCGACGCGGCCGATCGTGCCCAACGGCAGGTGGCGGCCGAGGTCGGTCTGCCGCGCGGTTACTGGTGGGCCATGGCAGCCGGCTGGATCGTGCTCGGCGTCATCGGTGCCTACGGGCCGTGGTGGCTGATCTCGATTGCGACCCTGCTCTTCGGTGCAGGGCATGCCGCACTCGCGCGACGCCTGCTCAGCGGGCGAATGCGCACTGACCAGCTGCAGGTCAGCGGTGCGGTCGCGAGCCGTCGCATCCCGGCGCTCGTGGTCGGCATTCTGGTCGTGCTGGTTGCCGTCACCGTCGGGGCCGCATTCGCGCTCGGCGCCGACGGGGCCGACCATCCCGGCATCTGGGCTGCGGTATTCGTCGCGGCCATCGTGGGATTCGGCGGGCCGGAGATCCTGCGCGTGCTGCGGGGCTGGGCCCACGCATGACGGCACCACGGTTCGACGAACTCATTCACCCCAGTACCCGGCTCTCGCTGGTGGCGACACTGGCCGCGGCCGACTGGGTGGAGTTCGCCTTTCTCAAGGAAAAGCTCGGTCTCTCCGATTCGGCGCTGTCCAAGCAACTCGCGTCGCTGGAGGACGCCGCTTACATCACCACCGAGCGCCGCCTCGACGGGAGTCGGCGCAAGGTGCGGGCCCGGCTCACCGATGCCGGACGTGAGGCGTTCAACGGCCATGTTGCGGCATTGCATGCGATCATCACCACGGGTGGTGGCTGACGAACGCCGGTGGGGTCGCCAATCCGGCTGCGGTGGAGCCGAATTGGCGACTCACCTACGGTGCGGCGTTCGGGTCCTGCATCGCCAGGACGAAGGTGCCCTGCCCCTGCGGGTCCAGTCCCGTATCCAGAATCTTGTCGTCCAGAAATCCGACGACCTGCTCGTCCAGGAAGACCCGAGGTCCGTCCGGATTCACGATCTGATCCTGCTCCGCCGGGCTCTCGGCCACGGCGAGCTGCAACGTCTCCGCCCCATCGGTAGTGGTGATCCGCAATCCGGCGCCATCGGGCATCCCGTCCGCGTCGGTGATCGTACGCACGGCCTCGAGCGCGGTGGGGGTGAGCATCAGCATGTATTCGTTCCTTCCGCCTTCAGTCGGTCATGGGCTCCGGGGTGGGTGCCCACGAACGAAGAGCGCTAACCATGCGGAGGTCGAGTGCCGATTCACCGCCACTCAGTGGTCGAGTAGTTCCCGGGCGAGCGAGGCGCTCCACCAGCGTTCGACGCGGTCGGGCAGCCAGCCACGCTCCACGGTCAAGGTGTGGTAGACGTCGATGTTGCACAGCGCGGCATAGATATCGACGGCGGTGGGGACATCCGGGCGCAGGGTGCCCGCGGGCCAGGAGGAGAACACCTCGATCCGAGTGCGGTCGGCCAGCTGTCGGCCTCGCTGGTAAAGGTCGGCGAAATCGGCTTCGGTCCGGCCGGCCTCACGGACGATCGTGATCAGGTCCCCGGCGTGTTCGAACAGTCGACGGTCGTATCCGGCCATCGCGGCAAGCTGCCCGGCGGGCGGGGATGCCTCCAGCTCGGTCAGCATCCGCCGTGGGTCGGCGGACAGATCCGCGGCGTGTACCAGAGCCCAGGCAAGACCTGCTTTGTTCGTGTAGGCGGCATAGACGGTGGGTGTCGATACTCCGGCCAGCTCGGCCACCTCACGCATGGTTGTGGTGGCCCAGCCTCGGGTGATGAAAAGCCGGCGAGCGGCGTCGGCGATCTCGGCTCGGGTTTCCCGTGCCTGCGTTTCCCGTCGCAGCGAGTCGTAGCGCCGCCGCCCTTCTCGATCCGCCACTTCCGCGCCGCCTTTCTGGTCTCTATATTGAATATAGTCAGTGTAAAACCAAAATGTTGCGATCGCGCCGGCCGAGGCTGCGTCAGCGCACCGTTTGACGCACGGAAAGAAGGTGTGTCTGTGGACCTGCTCACCGCGGCCGGTGTGGCCGGCATCGGGTTCGTACTGACCGCGATCGCCGTCAACGGCATCTATTTGCGGGCGCGGCTGCCGATGCCGGCCGCGGCCGCAGACCTGGATGCGGTGACCGATTCGTTCGCGACGATCGGCGCACGGTTGCGACTGCCTTCGGTGCCGGCACCGATCGGATGGTTGTGCCTGACAATGTTCGCCGCCGGGCTGCTCTCGGCGCTGTGGCGCGGCGGATCCGAGAGTTCCGCCTGGGCGCTGGTGGGGTTCGCCGGTGTTCTCATGCAGAACGTCGCCTTCATGTGTGTGGAGGCGTTGCGCTTCGGTATGGCGGCCGCTGCCGCGCACGACCGGGGGTCGACCGCGGGTCTGTGGGGTTTCAGCAATGTGCTGTTCGGGTTCAACCAGGCCTTTCTGGCCATTGCGGTGCTGGGCTTCACCGTCGCCGGCGACGCATTCATGAGCACCTGGCACGTCTGGCTCGGATACGGCAGTGCCGCACTGCTGTTCATTTCAGCGCTGGCTGCTCCTTACAACGCGGATGGCAAGAGCCGCCTCGCGCCGGTCGGGCTGATCGGCTGGCTCGGCTGGGCCACCTGGATTGTCGCCTGCAGTGTCGAGCTGATACGCCGGTAAGCGCACCTGCCGGGATGTGAACGTCGAGTGGCCGGTGTATCCGGCTGTTGTGATTGCCGGCATGTGGGATGATACTGAGAACTACCGGATGTAGTAGACGTTAGGCTCGGCCCATGACATCGGATACGACTCGCGTGCTGCGTGGCGTATCCGTGGGCGCCCTGTCCGCGCTGGTGACGGCATCGGCGCACAGCTCCGGCGGGGGCGGGGTTCCGTCCGAAGCCGGTGCCCTGCTGCTGGTGGTGATCTGCGCGGCACTCGGTTACACCGCTGCCGCGGTGCAGCCGCGGGCACTGTCGCGGACGTGGCTCATGGCGGTACTCGGGGTGGCGCAACTGTTCGGCCACTTCGTGATCGCGGCCGCCGAAAGCCACCATCATGCTGCGCCGGTGGGGACCAGCATGCTGGTCGCGCATCTGCTGGCGACCGTGATCGGTGCGCAGCTCATCCGCAGCGCCGAGTACGGCGCGCGCCGAGCGATATCCGCGCTGCGGCGCATGGTGCCACCACCGGTGCAGCTGCCGGTGGATCGACTGCTGTACGCACCTGCCGTCTCGGCGCGAGACCCCTTCGAACCTCGACTGGTCGACCTCTCCGGGACCGGCACTCGCGGACCGCCGAACATCGCCTGAACCGCCGCACCGCCAATCCTCGACGAGCAGAACATCTCTGCCCTCGGCGAGGACAGCGAAGCATGCCCTCGCCGCCGAGCGGGGCTGCGGTAGTGCGCGGATATCTGTAAGCCAGGCCGAGTCGCCCACCCGGCGCCGACCTGTCGAACGCTGCGCGCCCTCGGCCGACCGAGCGGCGATGCGCAGATCCATGCCCACGTGCGGGTCCGGCCCGTGCGTTCGCCATCACAGTGCCGAAGCTGCGACGGCAGGTCGCGCTCCGGCATCTCATTCGAAAGCGACCCCATGAAAAACTCCATGCGACGCGGCGCGCTGGCCGCCGCGCTGACCTTCGCCGCCCTGAGCACCGGGGCGTGCTCACAGAGCGACAGTGAATCCACCGGCCGCCAAGCCGATTCGATCGTCGTGCACGAACAATGGGTCAAGGCCGCGGACTCGGGAATGACGGCCGTATTCGCCGAATTCCGGAACTCCGCCGATACCGATGCGCGGGTGGTGGCGGCGTCCTCGCCCGCTGCGGGCCGCGCAGAACTCCACGAAATGGCGCCGGGGTCGACCGGCTCGACCGTGATGCGGCCGAAGGCGGGCGGTTTCGCGATACCGGCCGGGAGCAGCTACGAGCTCACCCCGGGTGGTGACCATCTGATGCTCATGGATCTCACCGCACCACTGACTCCCGGCGCGGAAACCGAGATCACACTCCGATGCGAGGACGGGTCGACCACCACATTCACCGCTCAGGTCCGGGACTTCGCCGGCGGGCAGGAAAACTACGAACCGTCCGGCCCTGCGGCCCCCGCCCATCATGGCTGAGCGGGTACGGCGAGGTTCGATCAGCCGGCGGCGGCTGCTCGGTTCGGGCGCCGTCGCAGTCGGTGCCGCCGGGGTGGCCGGGGTCGGCGCCACCGTCTACTCCGCCGGCGACACCGAGCCGCACACCGGCGCCGAGACGGTCCCCTGGGATGGGCCGCATCAAGCCGGTATCGCGACCGCGCCGCCGCAGGCGCATGCGGTGTTCGTCGGCCTCGATCTGCTGCCACAGGTGGGACGGGCCGAGTTCACCGGCATCATGAAGGTCTGGTCCGCCGATATCGCCAGGCTCACCGATGGCCGGCCCGCACTGGCCGATACCGAACCCGAGCTCGCCGGGTCGCCGTCCCGGCTCAGTGTCACCATCGGGTACGGACCGAACGTGTTCCGCGCGATCGGCCGCCCCGAGGCGGCTCCGCGCTGGCTGAAACCGTTGCCCGCGTTCGGAATCGACCGCCTCGAGCCGGCCTGGACCGGAGCCGATCTGGCCTTGCAGGTGTGTGCCGACGATCCGGTCACGGTGGCCCACGCGGTCCGCGTCCTGCTGAAGAACGTCCGATCGCTGGTTTCGGTGCGCTGGACACAGCACGGCTTCCGTCGCTCCCGCGGCACCGAGAAGCCGGGCACCACGATGCGCAACCTGATGGGTCAGGTCGACGGCACGAAGAACCCGGCCCCCGGCACCGCGGACTTCGACACCCTGGTGTGGGACGACGGCGCGGAGCAGAGCTGGATGGCGGGTGGGACGTCGATGGTGCTGCGGCGGATCAAGATTGAACTGGATACCTGGGACGAACTGGACCGCCCGGGTCGCGAGATCACGATCGGACGCAACCTGGCCACCGGAGCTCCGCTCACCGGCACCCGCGAAACCGACGAACCCGATTTCGCGGCAACCGACCGCAACGGAATCCCGGTCATCGCGCCCAGCGCACATATCGCGCGCGCCCACCACACCCACGACGGCGAGCGGATCTTCCGCCGGGTCTACAACTACGACGACCCGCCGACAGCCGGCCAGGTATCGAATTCGGGCCTGCTGTTCGTCTCGTTCCAACGCGATATCGACCAGCAGTTCCTGCCCATCCAGCAACGCCTCGACACCTTCGACGCACTCAACGAATGGACCACCCCGGTAGGCTCCGCGGTCTTCGCGGTTCCACCGGGGGTGGGGTCGGGCGGCTACATCGGTGCCGGACTATTGGAGAGCTGAGGGAGATGGGCCGCGACCTCGGGGTGAAATCCGGGGCGCGGCCCCAGCGGGTCTGTCCGGGTTCGGGAATCGTGACCGGATTGCGGGTCTCATCCGCTCAGGCTGACACATAGGGGTGCGACACCCGGTCATCAGCCGACCGCCGGGTCGGAGTGAGGTCTGCGGCCCGAGTTTCTTTCCCGTCCTGCGGGACACCCGCTGCCCGGTGCGCAGCGCCCGGGCAATAGTCGTGCGAATGACGCGCCCTGGCGCCATTTGCTCCGTGTCGAAAGGATTCCCATGACCAAGGCTGATGCCGGAGACTCGATTCGCCCGCTGCGTGCCACCGACGTGCACACTTGGGACCTGCAGGCCGATGTGGTGATCGCCGGATTCGGTGTGGCCGGAGCGACTGCATCGATCGAGGCGGCCCGCGCCGGCGCCGACGTGCTTGTGCTCGAACGCGCCGGTGGGTGGGGAGGTGCGGCGGCACTGGCGGGCGGATTCATCTATCTGGGCGGTGGCACGGCGCTGCAAAAAGCCTGCGGCTTCGACGACACTGCCGAGAATATGCGGGCCTTCCTCGTCGCCGCTCTCGGCCCGGGCGCCGACGAGGAGAAGATCGCCGACTACTGCGATGGCAGTGTCGACCACTACAACTGGCTTGTCGAGGCGGGGGTCCCGTTCAAGCCGACGTTCTGGGGCGAACCCGGCTACGAGCCTCCCTTCGACGACGGGCTGATGTATTCCGGCGGGGAGAACGCCGCCCCGTTCAACGAGATCGCCACACCGGCCCCGCGTGGGCACGTGCCGCAAATGTCCAACAAGCGCAGCGGCGAACAAGGCGGTGGCTACATGTTGATGAAACCGCTCGCGGAAACGGCCGCCGCGCTCGGCGTGCGCTCCGAGTACGACATCCGCGCCCAGCGTCTGGTGATCGACGACGACGGCCGGGTCGTCGGGTTGGTCGCTACCCGTTACGGCACGCAGGTCGCCGTGCGCGCACACCGCGGCGTGGTCCTGGCCACCGGCAGCTTCGCCTACAACGACGACATGATGGCGCGTTTCGCCCCACGCCTGCTGGGGCGCCCCGCCGCCTCGGTCGAAGAGCACGACGGGCGGGCGATCCGTATGGCTCAGGCACTCGGCGCCGATCTTGCGCACATGGACGCCACCGAAGTCGCCTTCTTCTGTGATCCGCACCTGTTCTACCGGGGCATCCTCGTCAACGAGCGCGGCCAGCGCTTCGTCCCCGAGGACACCTACTCCGGGCGCGTCGGACAGTTGGGCCTGTTGCACAACGACGGTCAGGTGCTGTTGATCATCGACGAACAGGCCTACGAGGAAGGAATGGCCGGGACCACCGCGACACCCGACCTCAAGCATCAGCCGACATGGGTCTGCGAGACCGTCGCCGAACTGGAAGCCGAAATCGGCCTGCCAGAAGGAGCACTGACCACGACGGTCGACCTGTACAACAGGCACGCCGCCGAGGGTAAGGACCCGCTGTTGCACAAGAAGTCGGAATGGGTTCGGCCGATCGGCAGCCCCGTGGCCGGCATCGACCTGCGCGGCCTGATGGGCGGGTTCACCCTGGGCGGACTGCGCACCGACCTGCAGTCGCGGGTGCTCCACGTCGACGGCTCCGCGATCGACGGCCTGTTCGCGGCCGGGCGTTGCACCTCCGGTCTGAGTGCTTGGGGCTACGCCAGCGGTATCTCCCTCGGCGACGGCAGCTTCTACGGACGCCGTGCCGGGGCGAGCGCCGCGAGGAGCTGACCCGACTCACCGGTCGGTCACGGTTCCGTGACCGACTCGGCGCAAAGGCGTGGGATCCGAACTGGTGCCCTGCACGAGGACTTCGTGTGGGGTGGAGTTCTCCGACAGCAGCTGCATGACCTCGGTGGCGAAGTCGTCGAGCGGCAGTGCGTGCGGGTTCACCTTTTCCCGACCCGCTGCGGCGACGGCCGGGGGGACAAGCTCGCCGACGCCGACGCTTCTCGCCGCACTCTCACACTCCGAGTCCACCGGCACAGCGCACGACAATCGGGCGGACGACCCGCACCAAAGGATCTCGAAGACTTCGCCGGGGTCGATGACTTGACGCACCAGCCGCCACGCCGAAAGTTCCTGTACCGCTTGCACTTCGTGCTGCAGCGTGGGCTGTTGAGGGGATTTCCGGGCTCGGCCTCAACGACGAAGACCGCCCACCAACGGAATTGCTGGTCAGACGGTCTCAATGGAGAGAGCCGGTGACGGGAATCGAACCCGCACTCTCAGCTTGGGAAGCTGATGTTCTACCACTAAACTACACCGGCAGATGCCAAAGGCACTGCACAGAAGATAGCAGAGTACAGGTCGCAGGTCACAACTTCCCTGGTTGCGCGCGTTGACCTGCAGAGATGACTGGGCATCGAGGTCCTTGTACTCAGTCCCGCCACCGGTTGGGCTCCGTTCCACTCAACGGCATTGGGTCGCATTCGATGGTTTTCGGCGGCGTTCGATGGTGCGATTTTGCCGAAATTTGCCCAACCGGCAGACGGTCTAGGGCGTGTGGGACCGCCGAGAAAGCGCCGGTTCTGGGGCTGAAAGAGCTCGAGGGAGCGACCGAAACTGCGTGTGTTTGTGCGAAGGGGACGGCTGCAGTGTCGTGCGGGGTCGCCCGTAATCTTGACGCCGGGGTGACGATCGACGAGATCGTGGCCGATTTCGGGGGGGCACCCGATGACGGTGTCGAAGTGGATGCGCAACGCCGACGTCGACGGCGGAATGAAACCCGGGATGACTACGAATGAGTCGGCCGAGGTGCGGGCGTTGCGGCGCCGGGTCAAGTTGCTCGAGCAGGAGAACGAGGTAATCAAACGGGCCGTGGCGTATCTGTCGCAGGCCAAACCTGCCGGGAGAATGATCTACCCGCTCGTCCGCGAGCTGGTCGCTGACGGAATCCCCGTCGCGGTGACGTGCCGGGTGCTGGGGCCGGCAGCGCCAGCCCTATTACCGGTGGCTCGCCTCCCCGGTCACCGATGCCGAACTCGCACAGGCGTATCGGTCCAACGCGTTGTTCGACGCGCACCGCGACGACCCCGAATTTGGCTACCGGTTCCTGGTCGGCGAGGCCCGCGCCCTGGGAGTCGATGGCCGAGCGGACCGCATGCCGAATCTGTTCACAGGTCGGCTGGTGGAGCGTATTCGGTAAGCAACGCGGTCGGACGAAGAAAACTG
>NZ_BDCA01000020.1 GCF_001613265.1 Nocardia vermiculata NBRC 100427 | reverse complement strand
GACCGGCACGTTTACGCATACCACCGGAGATCTCACCGGGCAGCTTGGTTTCCGCACCGAGCAGACCGGTCAGCTCGAGCTTCTCCATCACGATCTGCTTGATCTCGGATTCGTTCTTCTTGGTGTGCTCCCGCAACGGGAACGCCACATTGTCGAACAGGTTCATCGACCCGAACAACGCACCGTCCTGGAACAACACACCGAACAGCTTGCGGATCTCGTAAAGCTCCTTGTTGGAGCAGGTCGTGATATCGGTGCCATCGATGAAGATGGACCCACGCTCCGGGCGCAACAAACCGATCAACGACTTCAGGAAGACAGATTTACCGGTACCGGAGGGGCCGAGCAGAGCACTGACTTCACCCGACGGCAACGTCAAAGTGACGTCCTGCCAAATCCGCTGGGACCCGAAAGATTTCGTAACACTCTCGGTCCTGACCTCGACGCCCACGTCAACCTCCACAATTCTTCTGACGAGCGCCCACGGCCGCGTCACTATAATTCAGCGCGGTGTGACGCGCCACACTGGGGTGCGGTCACTGTATCGCATGGCGCTCGGTGCGCGATACGCTACCTGACCGGTCGGTAGTAAATGTCTCCACCGGCCACTCCACGCCACGCGGCCCCGAACCTCGTGGGGATATACGAAAAGGGCGGCCCCGCACCGGGACCGCCCTTTCTGATGCCGATTACCGCAATTACTTGACGGAAACCTTCGCACCGGCCTCTTCGAGCTTGGTCTTGGCGGCCTCGGCGGCATCCTTGGCGACCTTCTCCAGGATCGGCTTCGGGGCACCCTCGACCAGGTCCTTGGCTTCCTTCAGGCCCAGGCCGGAGACGAGCTCACGCACAACCTTGATGACCTGGATCTTCTTGTCGCCGGCGCCCTCGAGGACGACGTCGAACTCGTCCTGCTCCTCGGCAGCCTCGGCGCCACCGGCGGCCGGGCCGGCAGCAGCGGCAACCGCGACCGGAGCGGCAGCGGTAACCTCGAACTTCTCCTCGAACTTCTTGACGAAGTCCGACAGCTCCAGCAGGGTCATTCCGCCGATGGTCTCGAGCAGCTCGTCCACGTTGGCCATGGTGTTTCCTTTCGGTAGGGATCATCCCCGCATCGGCGGAGAGAAAAGAGTTTCGGGTGTGACTTATTCGGCGGCTTCGCCGCCACCTTCGGCACGCTTCTTGTCCTCGAGCGCGGCGAACAGGCGAGCAACCTGACCGGCCGGAGCGGCGAACAGCCCGGCAGCCTTCTGCATGTTGCCCTTCATGGCGCCGGCCAGCTTGGACAGCAGCACCTCGCGCGACTCCAGGTCGGCGATGCGCTCGACCTCGGAGACCGACAGCGCGGCACCGTCCATGTAGCCGCCCTTGATGACCAGCGCCTTGTTGTCCTTGGCGAAGGTCTTGAGGGCCTTTGCGGCGTCGACCGGCTCACCGCTGATGAAGGTGATAGCGGTCGGACCGACGAACAAGTCATCCAGGCCTTCGACGCCCGCCTCAGCGGCCGCACGCTTGACCAGGGTGTTCTTGGCGACGGAGTAAGTGGCACTGCTGCCCAGCGCACGACGCAGTTCGGTCAGGTTGCCGACCGACAGACCACGGTATTCCGTGATGACAGTGGCCGTCGCGCTCTTGAACTGCTCGGTGATCTCCGCAACCGCGGTGACCTTCTCTGGTTTCGCCATACTTCGCCTCCTCTCTGGATGGTCGGTTCTGCGATGAACTACCGACTCGGAGGCTGAGCCCGGGGCGACGCCGACCCGGAGACAAAGCAAACGCCCCGGACGCAGAGCGATCCCGGGGCGTACAAGAACTCGATACGAGCGCGAAGCTCACATGTTGTCCCTACCTCGGCTCTCCCTGCGTGGGCCGCCGGCAATATCGCCGGACCTTCGACTGCCTGACGGCAGCAACCAACGGTCTTCGGTAGAACGATTGGGGGTGATCACTGAACAGGTCAGCGACCATCTAGAAGGGTAACAGAGTCTGCTCTACCACCCAAAATCGACGCCCGGCCGCTCGTCGATCCCGGCCGGGCACAGCAACGGCCGGTACGAATTCCGTACCGGCCGTTGCTGATTCAGCGTGCGATTACGCGTCCTCTTCGGTGAGGTTGCGGGTGCGGTTCGGGTCCACCGGGATGCCCGGTCCGGTGTTCGTCGAAATCGTCACCTTCTTGACGTAACGCCCCTTGGCGGTCGACGGCTTCACCCGCAGGATCTCCTCCAGCGCGGCGCCGTAGTTCTCGACCAGCTTCGTGTCGTCGAAGGAGGCCTTGCCGATCACGAAGTGCAGGTTGGCCTGCTTGTCGACGCGGAAGTTGATCTTGCCGCCCTTGATGTCGTTGACAGCCTTGGTCACATCGGTGGTGACCGTGCCCGTCTTCGGGTTCGGCATCAGGCCGCGGGGGCCCAGCACACGCGCGATGCGGCCGACCTTGGCCATCTGGTCCGGGGTGGCGATCGCGGCGTCGAAGTCCAGCCAGCCGCCCTGGATGCGCTCGATCAGATCCTCGGCGCCCACCGCGTCGGCACCGGCAGCCTCGGCCTCGGCGGCCTTCTCACCGGCGGCGAACACGATCACGCGAGCGGTCTTACCGGTGCCGTGCGGCAGGTTGACCGTGCTGCGGACCATCTGGTCGGCCTTACGCGGGTCGACACCCAGACGGACCGCGACCTCGACGGTCGCGTCGGTCTTCGTGGTCGAGGTCTCCTTGGCCAGCCGCGCGGCGGCCAGCGGGGAGTAGAGCTGATCGCGGTCGACCTTGGCGGCCGCCTCGAGATAAGCCTTGCTTCGTTTTGCCATGTTGATCTGTCCTTGTCTAATGTGCGGCGTTCCCGGGCCCTGCGTGGTAACGCTTCGCTGCCGCCTCCGGGCCTGCGCTCACGCCGCGATTCGTAAAGTCAGAAGTGGTTGTCGGGACTGGCCGTCCCTCCCACCGGGGGAGTCACCTGTCGCGCCGGACAATGCCCGCACGCGAGCGCAAGGGACTAGTCGCCGACGGTGATACCCATCGAGCGAGCGGTACCCGCGATGATCTTCGCCGCCTGATCGATGTCGTTGGCGTTCAGATCTTCCTGCTTGGTCTTGGCGATCTCGCGGACCTGATCCATGGTGACCGAGGCGACCTTGTTGCGGTGCGGCTCAGCGGAGCCCTTCTGCACACCGGCAGCCTTGAGCAGCAGCTTCGCGGCGGGCGGAGTCTTCAGCTTGAAGTCGAACGAGCGATCTTCGAAGACCGTGATCTCGACCGGAATGACGTTGCCACGCTGCGACTCGGTCGCGGCGTTGTACGCCTTGCAGAACTCCATGATGTTGACGCCGTGCTGACCCAGGGCAGGACCCACCGGCGGAGCCGGGTTGGCCGCACCGGCCTGGATCTGGAGCTTGATGAGCCCAGCGACCTTCTTCTTCTTGGGGGGCATCTTTCTTTCCTTGGTTTAGGTTCCTTACGGAATTCCGTAAGCGTGGTCCCGGGGCGAAATCCCGGAAGACTTAGATCTTCGCGACCTGGGTGAAGGCCAGCTCCACCGGGGTCTCGCGGCCGAAGATCGAGACCAGGACCTTCAGCTTCTGCTGTTCCGCATTGACCTCGGAGATGCTGGCGGGCAGCGTCGCGAACGGACCGTCCATCACGGTGACCGACTCGCCGACCTCGAAATCGACCTCGATGGCCGGCTTCGCGGGTGCCTCGGAAACGGTCTCCGTGGCCGCCGCGGATCCTGCCGCCGCGGCAGCAGGCTTCTTCTGCTGCTGCTCGGCCGGGACCAGGAACTTGACGACCTCGTTGATCGTCAGCGGCGACGGACGGGAGGTAGCGCCGACGAATCCGGTGACCCCGGGCGTATTACGGACCGCGCCCCACGACTCGTCGTTGAGGTCCATCCGGACCAGGATGTAGCCGGGCAGCACCTTGCGTTGCACGCTCTTGCGCTGACCGTTCTTGATCTCGGTGACCTGCTCGGTCGGTACCTCGACCTGGAAGATGTAATCCTCGAGGCCCAGGTTCTGGGCACGGGTCTCGAGGTTGGTCTTCACCTTGTTCTCGTACCCGGCGTAGGAGTGGATGACGTACCAGTCGCCGGGGGCGCGCCGCAGCGCCGCCTTCATCTCGGCAACCGGGTCGGAAGGCTCGTCCACGGGGGCGGGCTCCGCGGTGGCAGCATCGTCGGCTGCGGCGGCCGCGTCATCGGAGGACGCCTCGGTCCCCTCCGAGGTGGTCGCCTCGCCGGCGGTCGTCTCGGCCGCCTCGTCGTCGACCGGGAACTCGTCGGTTGTGCCGTTCTCCGGGGTGCTCACTGGGCACTCGCTTCCTGTGTCGTCACGTACATCCACTGCGTCGGAGGTGAATCCGGCGGATGGTTTTCCGTCGCCGCCCGGCGGGAACGGCGCAGCGCCCAGGGCACTGCTCCTGGCGCCGACGCATCAGCTAGCCGAACAGCCAGTTGACACCCTTGATGAGCGCCACGTCCAACCCGCTGATGAACGCGACCAAGAAGACCACGAACACCAGGACAACGCTTGTATAGGTGACCATCTGCTTGCGGTTGGGCCAGATCACCTTGCGCAGTTCCGCGATGACTTCCCGCAGGAACTTCACCAGGCGCTTGAAGGGATTGCCCCGACCGCCTTCGACGGACTTCTTCTTCCCCGCCGATTTGGACGCCTTACGCGATGCCGATTCCGAACCCGAGGCTCCGCCACGATCGATCGTGGCGATACCACCGGTGTCGCTGCTCGAAGCGGATCCTGCGCGAGCCCGGCGAGACGAGCGCTTACCACTCGGCCGGCTGACGGCAGCGGTGTCTTCGTCATCGGCGTCGTGTGCGCCGTGGCGAATGTCCCGCTCGTCGCTCACGTGAACCCTTTCCTCTCGCTGGCATCCAGTGCAGGGGCGACAGGACTTGAACCTGCAACCTGCGGTTTTGGAGACCGCTGCTCTGCCAATTGAGCTACGCCCCTTCGGCTGGACTTCGTTCGGACGTCATTGCCTTCGTCCAGCCACGGTATCTGTTCAGTTGTGCTTTTCCGGGGCCACACAACACGCGCGCCACTCCGCCGGTACACCGGCCCCGGCGAACGAATCCGCCTGGAACCAGCCCTTCAGAGCAGCGCGCAATGGCTGGCGACCCCAGAAATCCGAGTGTACGTTACCGCCCTGTCGGATAGCCAATCGGGCCCGGCATCCGCAGCCTGCGCACTTCCACGCTACCGGGTACCGGCGCCCATCATGCCAGCTGCACCGTCGCGGTCGCGCGGCCGAAGATCTTACGACCGCCGGATTTGGCGACGATCGCGATCACCGCGGTCCGGGCCTCGGGGTCGACCGACTTCACCTTGCCGGTGAACTCCACCTCGGCGGCCTCGTCGCTGGGCACGTAGACGGGGCTGGTGAAGCGCACGTTGTATTCCTTCACCGCACCCGGATCGCCGAGCCACGAGGTGACGAAACCGCCACCGAGGCCCATGGACAGCATGCCGTGACCGACGACATTGTCCAGGCCCGCCAGCTTCACGACCTCGTCGCTCCAGTGGATCGGGTTGGCATCACCGGACACGCCCGCGTAGTTCACCAGATCGCCGCGCGTCAGCCGCACCGTGCGGGGCGGCAGCACGTCACCGGCGGCCACGCTGTCGAAGGACCGGGTCCGGGGACCGACCGTGACCTCCGGAATCGTGGTCAGCGGCACCGGCGGCTCGGTGAGCGGCGGCTCCGCACTGGGGCGATCGGGCGCCTCCCCCATGCCGTGCATGAGGATGTTGCGCACCGCGCCGGCGATATTGGGATCCACATCGCCGCCGCTCCGACCGACGAGCGTGGTGTAGGTGGTGAGTACCAGTTCGTCGTTCTGCGCGGTGACGATGTTCTTGGTGACGATGATGTCGCCGCCGAACGCCTGCCGGAACGAATGCAGATACACGTCACAGGTGAGCTGGTCGCCGACCCTGATCGGCCGGTGGAACTCCAAGATCTGATCGGTCTGCATGATCTGGCTCAGGTCGTAACCGGTGACGACCTGCTCGAACAGCTTGCGCTGGGCCAGGATGCCGACCAGCGAGATGAAGGTCACCGGGGCGATCAGCCCGTCGTGGCCGTGCTCTCGGGCCGCGGCCTCGTCCCAGTGCACCGGGTGATAGTCCTGCACGGCACGTGCGTACTCACGTACTTTCTCGCGACCGACCTCGTAGTAGTCGTCCACGCGATAGTGGTGGCCGACCATGGCGGCGGCGTGGGCCGACGGGTCGAACGGCTCGTCCGCGTGCTGAGAGTCCACTGCTTCGGTCTCGGTGTTGATTGTCACGGAAAGAAAATCCCTCTATCCGACTCCGTTCCCGGAGTCTGCGGAGCGTGAACTACCGCACGAACGGCAAATGCCGGAGCGGGTTGATAACCTGCTCCGGCATTCGGGTCTTACTCGGGTCGGCGCGGTTCACGGAAAACCGAGGGGTTCTGTGAACCTCTCTCGATTCCGGCACCGACTTCTCGCGGGCAGTATGCACGCGATGAGTTCTAGCGAGATTCGCGGTGCGCCCGGTGGGTGCCGCAGTTGGGGCAGAACTTCTTCAGTTCCAGACGATCCGGATCGTTACGCCGGTTCTTCTTGGTGATGTAGTTGCGATGCTTGCACTGCTCGCAGGCCAAGGTGATCTTTGGCCGGACATCGGTGGACTTCGCGGCCACGATATGCCTTCTTTCCGGGTCAACCTGACGGGGTATCAGTTTCTGTAGCGATGGCCGGACTTGAACCGGCGACACAACGATTATGAGTCGTTTGCTCTACCGACTGAGCTACACCGCCATAGGGTCGGCTTGCGATGGTGGCGCCTATCCCTTGGCAGCCCTAGACATGCCGTCGGTCGCACCACCGGCAATCCGGCGAGCCCCCTAACGGAATCGAACCGTTGACCTTTTCCTTACCATGGAAACGCTCTGCCGACTGAGCTAAGGGGGCATGGCTACTCTCGCTCCGAGTTCGTATGTCTCTCACCCGGGGCGCTGAAGCCTTGAACGAGAGTACACACAACAGTGGAGAGTTACCAAACCAGCAGGTGAGAGAGGTAATTTCGGTCCATCTCGGACCACCGCCGCGCCCGGCGGGTGAGAGGGCAACGCGGGCACCCCGGTAACCGAACAAAAAAGGGCCCTCCCGGATTGGGAGGGCCCTTTTCAGGTGGCGGATGAAGGATTTGAACCTCCGAAGCTTGCGCGGCTGATTTACAGTCAGCTCCCTTTGGCCGCTCGGGCAATCCGCCTTGCGTGCTGCATCAGCACCTGGAGAGAATACAACGATCAGGGCACTCGGATGCAAATCGGCTGGCCAGCGGGGTGCTGTCACCGATGCGGGCACGCCGGGGTACAAAGTGGCGTACCGGATTTCCGGGTGAATTGTGAGCCGTGAGACAGGAGCGCACCGTGGCCGATTCGTCATTCGATGTCGTCAGCAAGGTCGACCGGCAGGAGGTCGACAACGCCCTCAACCAGGCTGCCAAGGAGCTGAGCACCCGCTATGACTTCCGCGGCACCGGCGCGAGCATCGAGTGGTCCGGCGAGGAGAAGATCGTGCTGACGGCCGAAGCCGAGGAACGGGTGAAGGCTGCGCTGGAGGTGTTCAAGGAAAAACTGATCCGTCGCGACATCTCGCTGAAAGCGTTCGAAGCGGGCGAACCGGCGGCGTCCGGAAAGACCTACAAGATCACCGGTGAGCTGGTGCAGGGCATCTCCGCGGAGAATGCGAAAAAGATCGCCAAGAAGGTCCGTGACGAAGGCCCCAAGGGCGTGAAGGCACAGATCCAGGGAGACGAACTGCGGGTCAGCAGCAAGAAGCGGGACGACCTGCAGGCGGTGATCGCGCTACTCAAGGGCGCCGATCTCGATATCGCCCTGCAGTTCGTGAACTACCGCTGACAGATCCGATCAGTACCGGCGGGGCCCGCCCGCCATCTGCTCGAGACGCTGAATACGTTCGGCCATCGGTGGATGAGTGGAGAACCAGCGGGCCATCTTGTCGCCGGCCCGGAACGGATTGGCGATCATCAGATGTGACTGCGAGGTGAGCTGGGGCTCGGGTGGCAGCGGAGCCGCCTGCGTGCCGCGCTCCAGTTTGCGCAACGCAGAAGCCAACGCCAGCGGGTCGCCGGTGAGCGCTGCGCCGTCCTGATCGGCCTGATACTCACGGGAGCGCGAGACGGCGAGCTTGATCAGGCCCGCCGCGATGGGCCCCAGCAGCGACACCAGCATGATGCCGATGATGTTGGGGCCCTCACCGTTGCGATTGCCGCCGAACATACTCGCGAAGAACGCCAGATTCGCCAGGCCCGAAATCACCGCTGCCATGGCGCCGGCGATCGAGGAAATCAGGATGTCGCGGTTGTAGACGTGCGACAACTCGTGCCCCAGCACCGCCCGCAACTCCCGCTCGTCGAGGATCTGCAGAATGCCGCTGGTACAGCAGACCGCGGCATGGCGCGGATTCCGGCCGGTCGCGAACGCATTGGGCGCATTGGTCGGGCTGATATAGAGCCGCGGCATCGGCTGCCGCGCGGCGGTGGCCAGCTCACGCACGATCTTGTAGATGACCGGCGCCTCCAGCTCGGACACCGGCTGCGCGTGCATGGCACGCAACGCCAGTTTGTCACTGGCGAAATAGGCGTAGGCGTTCATGCCCACTGCCAGCAGAATCGCGACGACCAGGATTGTCGGGTTACGGAACATCGCACCCGCAAACACGATCAGCGCAGACAGGCCGACCATCAGCCCGAAGGTCTTCACACCGTTCGCGTAACCATGCATGTCAGATCAACGACCGGCGGTGAGCTCCGGTTCCACTGCATGTGTGATATTCGGCGACGAGATTTCGGTCACCTCACCCGACACGTTCGATCGTGTAACGCACCAACCGCGCGAGCGCGTCGTTTGCCGGTCCCTGCGGCAACGCGGCCAACTCTGCATGCGCGATATCGGCATAACTCTGCAATTTCCGCTTCGCCAGCACCATGCCGTGCGAGCGTGACAACAGATCCAGCGCCTCGAATACCTCGCTGTCGGATTCGAGCGGCCGCGCCAGCAACGTCCGCAGCCGATCCCCCTCCGGGCCTTCGTCCCGCAGCGCGTACAACACCGGCAGGGTATGCACACCTTCACGCAAATCCGTGCCGGGAGTTTTTCCCGACTGTTCCGACGCCGACGAAATATCGATGATGTCGTCGGAAATCTGGAAAGCGGTACCGACCACATCGCCGAGCCGGGCCAGCCGCTCCACATCGTCGGGACCTGCGCCGGAGAACGTCCCGCCGAACCGGCCCGACGCCGCGATCAGCGAACCCGTCTTCTCCCACACCACCCGCAGATAGTGCTCGACCGGATCCTGAGACTGCTTGGCGCCCAATGTTTCCCGCATCTGACCGGTCACCAGTTCGGCGAAGGTCTCCGCGATGATGCGCACCGCGTCGGGACCGAGCGTCGAAACCAACCGCGACGCGTGTGCGAAGACGTAGTCCCCCGACAGGATGGCGATACTGTTGCCCCAGCGAGCATTCACACTGGGGGTACCGCGACGCATGGACGCCTCGTCCATCACATCGTCGTGGTACAGGGTGGCGAGATGCACGAGCTCGACGACCACCCCGGCGGTGATCAGATCCGGATCGTCCGGGCGCGGGCCGAGCTGACCGGTGAGAATGGTGAACAGCGGACGGAACCGCTTCCCGCCCGCCTGCGCCAGATGTAGCGCCGCCTCCAGCAGGAAATCCTCCCCGTCGGACAGCTCCCCGACCAGCAGCTTCTCCACCTCGTCGAGCCCACTACGCACTGTGGTCGCGAGCTCAGGATCGCCGAGATCGACCCCGGCGACCACGGTGCTTTCATCGCTCACAGCCGATGCGCTCATGTCTTCTCCCAATGCCGCGTCCGTCCCACACCGAAGAACCTAGCTTGTCGTGTTTTCGGGCTGCATCTTTGGCCTCCGCTCCGCTTCGGCAGGGGTTTCGGCCCCCTTGGCCTCGATTTTTCCCTCCTACGCTCAGTCGCTGCGCTCCCTCGCTCCGTCAGTCCAAAATCGAGGCGGGCCGAAACCCTTTCATGTGCGCACTCGCGAAAAAGTGTGCCGAAGGGAGCACACTCGTCAGGTTACGGGAGCGGGCGTATTTGGGAAGGGGTGTGTGCTGGGGACAGATCGGAGACACCGTGCCGGGATGGGCGGGGCCGGCACGGTGCGTTCTCGTATCACTATGGGTGCACTCGATCGGGCGCTGGGGCTGCCCGCTCCGCTCGTCCTGGAATGTGAGCAGAGGCCGCCCATGACATCGGGGGGCGTGCTTGCGAGTATTAGGGCATGGGTTCAGCCGAGGCGGGTAACGGTGATTCGACAGGACAGCCGCGCGAAGGTGCGGCTGCGTCGGCACGCGGCGCCGCTCTGCCGGGCCGGGTCGAAGTGCTGGTGGTCGGGGCGGGGCCGGCCGGTTCCGCGGCGGCGGCGTGGGCGGCTCGATCCGGGCGGGATGTGCTGCTCACCGATGCCGCGGTCTTTCCACGGGACAAGACCTGCGGTGACGGGCTGACACCGCGGGCCACCGCGGAACTCGAGGCACTGGGGCTCGGGGACTGGGTCCGCACCCATACCGTCAACCGCGGGTTGCGGATGGCGGGCTTCGGCCGCGAAGCGCTGCTGCCGTGGCCGGGTGGCTCCTTCCCCACCTACGGAAGCGCCGTCCCCCGTACCGAGCTGGACGACACCTTGCGCGAGACCGCGGTGAAATGGGGCGCGCGCATGGTCGACGGTGCGCGGGTGACGGAGGTGGCCCGGGACGGGGACCGCGTGACGGGGGTGACGGTGCGGACCGACACGGGGTCGCACGTGATTCGCTGTGACACCCTGATCGTTGCCGACGGGGTGCGCTCACCGGTGGGCAGGATGCTGGGCCGTGTCTGGCATCGTCGCTTCGCCTACGGTGTGGCCGCACGGGCCTATATTCGCTCCGCCCGCAGCGACGACGAGTGGATCACCTCGCATCTGGAACTGCGCGACGCCGCCGATACCCTGGTGCCCGGCTACGGCTGGGTGTTTCCGCTGGGCAATGGTGAGGTCAATATCGGTGTGGGATCGCTCGCGACCGAGCGCAGACCCTCCAACATCTCCTTGAAACCGCTGTTGCAGCATTATGTTTCGCTGCGGCGCGAGGAGTGGCAGTTCGAGGGCGAGGCGCGCGCGGTCGCTTCGGCGCTGCTGCCGATGGGAGGTGCGGTCTCCCGGATCGCCGGGCGGAACTGGGCCCTGGTCGGCGATGCCGCCGGATGTGTGAATCCGCTGAACGGCGAGGGGATCGACTACGGGCTCGAAGGTGGGCATCTGCTGTCGAGGCTGCTCGACGAGCCCGATCTGAGCACGCTGTGGCCGGATCTGCTGCGGGCGCGATACGGGCGAACCTTCTCGGTGGCGCGCCGAATCGCGGCGCTGGCCACACATCCGGGCATGGTGCCGACCGGCGGACCACCGCTGATGCGCTCGGCGCTGTTGCAGCGCATCGCGGTGCGGGTGATGGGCAATCTGGTCGACGAGCAGGACACCGATCTGACCGCACGCGCTTGGCGGGCCGCAGGTCGGGCCTCATTACGCTTCGACGAACCGGCTCCCTTCAGCTGACCCGCGTCCCGTCCGTTGTCGGTGGCACCCACCATAATCGGAGGCGACCAGCACATTTCGGTCCACGGGAGGCAGCGGTGGGTAGTCGTACGGGATCCGGCCCACGCCGCGGTCGGGCGCCGTCGGTACCCGAGGACCTGCTCCCCCATCTGCGGCGGGCGCGCGATCTGGCCGATCGCGAGTACGCCCGTCCACTGGATGTGGACGAATTGGCCGCAGCCGCCGGGGTGTCCAAGTATCACTTCCTGCGCTGTTTCGCGGCCACCTACGGCCGCACGCCGGCGTTGTATCTGGCCGAACGGCGTATCGAACGAGCGCAGGACCTGCTGCGCGTCGGCAATGTCACCGTCACCGAGGCGTGCATGCTGGTCGGCTATTCCAGCCTGGGATCGTTCAGCCGCAAGTTCACCGAACTGGTCGGGATGTCCCCCTCGGCGTACCAGGCGAAGTTCGCCGCGGACGGTGCACCGCGCATCCCGGGCTGTTACGTGTTCATGCACGGCCTGTCCGATCGCCGCCCGCCGTCCGGCACCGCAATTTCGGAGAAGCCCGGCGGGGGCCGCCGGTCATAGCCTGGTCCACATGACGACGATCACGAACATTTCGCTGGTCACGGTGTACGTGACCGACCAAACCGCGGCCAAGCAGTGGTACCTCGACATGCTGGGCTTCGTGGAGGTCACCGACATCTCGATGGGCGACAACGGCTTCCGCTGGGTCACCGTGGCCCATCCGGATCATCCCGAACTCGAGGTGACGCTCATGGTTCCGGGGCCGCCACTCGACGAGCACATGGCCGAGGCCGTGCGCCGCGCGCTGGCCAACGGTTCGATGGGTGCGCTGGGACTGCGCACCGCGGACTGCCGGAAGGCGTACGAGGAGCTCACGGCCAAGGGAGTGGAGTTCGTCCAGCCGCCATCGGAACGGCCCTACGGGGTGGAGGCGGTGCTGCGCGACAACTCCGGCAACTGGCTGGTGCTGGTGGAACCGCGCGCATTCGATCCGGCCGGCGCCGACTGGTCACCGTAGCCACCCGGCGCCCGCACCGATCAGGCTTCGGTCCGCTCGGTGAAGTACTTCTCGGCGAATTTCCGTTCGCTGTCGAGCACCCGCTGCTGCACCTGTTCGGCGAGTGGTTCGATGGCCCCGCCGACCAGCGCGACCTTCACCTTCACGGTGCCGGTGACCTCGAGTTCGGAGCCGGTGGCGGTGCCGCGCAGCAGGTACTGTCCGGTCATATCGGAGGAGATGCCGGTCGAGGTCGCGCTGAAGGTGCCGCGGGCGCTGTCGCCGTCCAGCGGGCCCCAGTCGTCGGTGCGTTCGAGGACCAGATCGTTCTTCAGCACCTTGCGCACGATGGCCGGGATCTTGTCCGGGCGGGCCCGCTCGGTCATGCGCAGGTGGATGGTGCCCGGACCGTGCGGCCGAGCCAGTTCGAGCGTCGCGGTGGCAGCGCCCTCGAAACGAGCCTGCCAGAATTCGTCGCTGGTGAGAGCCCGGTGCAATTGCTCGACCGGGACGGTGTAGGACACGGTGAAGCGGAAGTTACGGGACATGAGCGCACAGGCTATCCGAGCGATGCAATAGCCTGGTGCGGTGTCGGAAACCACCGGGTCCGCTGCGCTCGAGCAGCAGACCGAGACCGGTTCCCCGCGACTGCGCCGGACCCGGATCACCCTTGTCGTCATCGCCACCGCCGTCAGCGTGCTCGCGGTGCTGCTGGTGCTGGCAGCGTGGCGCGACGATATGCTCATCAGCTCCGATAAGGGTGTGACCAGCGCCGAAGTACTGTCGGCGGGCAGGTTGCGATCCGCGGTCACCTACGTCACCCCGGACGGTGTCACACATAATCCGAAGGTCGGGGTGCTGTATCCGACCAAACTGACCGCCGGCGAGCGGATCAACGTCGAATACAGCCGCAGCGATCCGGAGCTGGTCCGGGTAGCCGGTCGCGATGCGCGGGTAGCGATCATCCCGGCCCTGTCGGTGATCGTGGTGGTGTGGGCGGTCGCGCTCCCCGTGCTCTGGGCGCTGCGGCGGATCGCTCGAAACCCGCGGCGGCGGGCAGGTTAGGGTCACTCCCGTGGCGAAGACAGAGTCGTTTCGGGCCTCGCTGGACAAGCAACCGCACGAGGTCGCGTCCATGTTCGACGGCGTCGCGAAGCGGTACGACCTGACCAACACCGTGCTGACCGGCGGCCAGGACCGGTACTGGCGCTGGGCGACCCGGCGGGCGCTGGCCTTACGACCGGGCGAACGCGTGCTGGACCTCGCTGCCGGAACCGGGGTTTCGACCGCCGAATTCGGCAAGTCCGGTGCCTGGTGCCTGGCTCTGGACTTCTCCAAGGGCATGCTGGAGGCAGGCCGGTTCCGGCAGCTGCCGATGGTGAACGGCGATGCCACCGCGCTGCCGTTCGCCGACGATTCCTTCGATGCGGTCGCCATCTCCTACGGCCTGCGCAATGTATCCGAGGCCGATCAGGCCCTGCGCGAAATGCTGCGAGTCACCAAGCCCGGTGGCCGGCTGGTGGTGGCGGAGTTCTCCACCCCGGTCTTCGGGCCGTTCCGGACGATCTACATGGAATACCTGATGCGCGGGCTGCCGCAGGTCGCCCGGGCGGTCAGCAGCAACCCGGACGCCTACGTCTATCTCGCGGAATCCATTCGCGCGTGGCCGAACCAGCGGCAGCTGGCGACGCGAATCGCCGATGCCGGATGGTCATCGGTGAAGTGGCGCAATCTGACCGGCGGCATCGTCGCACTGCACCGCGGTTACAAACTCGGCTGAATCGGTACCGGGCGGGCAGCAACCGAGTGATGCTGCCCGGGTTCCGTGGCCCGCTATACCAGCGGCGGAGCCAGCCGAGCGAAATCGGGCAGACGGTAATAGGGATAATACGGATAGGGCGGGGTCACGGCGCTGACCTCGTCCAACCGAGCCACCTGCTCCGGTTCCAGCGTCCAGCCGACGGCGCCGAGGTTCTGGCGCAGCTGCTTTTCGTTCCGGGCACCGACGATCACCGTCGCGACCGTCGGGCGCGACAGCAACCAGTTCAGTGCGATCTGCGGCACGGACCTGCCGGTTTCGACGGCGATCTCATCGAGAACGTCGACCACGTCGTAGAGCAGTTCGTCGTTCACGGGCGGTCCGGCCGCAGCGGTGCTGTGCAGCCGGCTGCCTTCCGGAAGTGGCTGTCCGCGCCTGATTTTCCCGGTGAGCCGCCCCCAACCGAGTGGACTCCACACCATCGCTCCGACGCCCTGATCCCGGGCGAGGGGCATCAGCTCCCATTCGTAGTCGCGACCGACGAGTGAGTAGTAGATCTGATGGGAGATATAGCGCGGTTGTCCGCCGCGCTCGGCCGCGGCCAGCGATTTCATCAGTTGCCACCCCGCGAAGTTGGACGCGCCGACATGGCGAATCTTCCCGGCACGCACGAGATCGTCGAGTGTGGACAGCACCTCCTCGACGGGTGTGGCGGCATCGAAGGCGTGCAGCTGGAACAGGTCGAGATAGTCGGTGCCGAGCCTGCGCAGCGCCGCCTCGACCGCACCGATCAGCCGGGAACGCCCGGATCCTGCCTGCTCCGGTCCGGGACCGGTGGGCAGGCCGGCTTTGGTGGACACCAGCACTCGGTCTCGCCTGCCCGCGATCGCCCGGCCCAGTACCTCTTCCGAGGCACCGTCGGAATACACATCCGCGGTGTCGAACATGGTGACGCCCGCGTCCAGTGCCACGTCCACCATCCGCCGCGCCTGCTCGGCGTCGGTGTTCCCCCAGGCCCCGAATAGTTCTCCCTGGCCGCCGAAGGTGCCGGCACCGAAGCTCAGGGCCGGAACGAGCAACTCGGAGCTGCCCAGTCGACGATATTCCATGATCCAACCTTTAACGGAACTGTAGTTTCATTAACAATTGGCGCAGTACACTTTTCCAGACACTAATGAAACTGGAGGACCATTATGGCGCCGAATGCTGCCGTCCCCGGCTCGGTTCGGCCGGGTGGACGCACAGCCCGGGTCCGCGAAGCAGTGCTGCAGGCAGCAGGCGATCTGCTGGCCGAACACGGATTCGCGGCACTGGACCTCGCCGAGGTCGCCACTCGGGCACAGGTCGGCAAGACCACCGTCTACCGGCGCTGGCGCACCCCCGCCGGCCTGGTGGCCGAACTGCTCGGCGATATGGCGGAAACCTCACTGCCACACGCGGACACCGGTTCACTGCGCGGCGACCTGGTCGCCAATGCCCGCCTGGTCGCGCGCACCCTGACCGACGTGCGTCAGGGTCCGCTGTTCAAGGCGTTGCTGGCGGCAGGGATCTGCGACCCGGAAACCACTGCGGCGCTGCACCATTTCTACGATGTGCGGCTCACCGAGTGGGAACCGTGTATCACCGCCGCGATCGGGCGTGGCGAGATTTCACCGGAAACCGATGCCCGCGCGGTACTTTCCGCGGTGTCGGCGCCGCTGTACTACCGCTTCCTCGCCTCCGGTGACCCGATCGACGACGCGGTGGCGGTCACCGCCGCCGAGGCCGCAGTCACAGCAGCCCGGGCCGGCTTGTTCTCGCGGGTTGCAGGCCCGATGCAGTAGGGGGATCCTCGACAGTGCCGGTCCCGGAGAACCCGGTGTGCCGGACCCGAGCGGAAGGGAGCAGACGATGACCGACCGCAGCACCATCGACACCGCCGCCACGGACGCCACTCCGGAGGTGGATCGCCAGGATCAGCGGCTCGACGTGGCACCGGACGAACCGGACCGCGAACCCCTCACCGGCGCCGCCGACCGCGAAGCAGCCGAGGCGGATCTGGTCGAGCAGTCCATCCCGGTCCCACTCGACGACGACTACGACGAACCGGGCGACACGGACTACTGATCGATGCCGGCGTGTACCGCGGCATGCAGTTCACGCAGGCTGGATCGCTCGGTCGCGACCTCCAGTACCCGGATGCCGTGGGCATGACCGACCAGCTCACCGGCCAGTTCACCGGGTGCCACCTGCCGATGCGGAACCCGGTAGGCGGCACACAGCGCTGCCAGGTCCATTCCGTGCGGAGTACCGAAGATGCGCTCGAACACGCCCGCATACTGCGGGTCGCCCTGCTCGAGTAGTTCGAAGATGCCGCCGCCGTCGTCGTTGGCGACCACGATGGTCAGATCGGCGGGGCGGGGTTCGCCCGGCCCGATCAGCAGGCCCGAGGCATCGTGCAGGAAGGTCAGATCACCGATCAGGGCGAAGGTGCGCCCCGGATGGCTGAGCGCGGCGCCGACCGCACTCGATACCGTGCCGTCGATACCGGCCACACCACGGTTGGACAGCACCTTGATACCGGGCCGCGGATACGACACCAGTGCCGCATCCCGCACCGGATTCGAGGCACCGAGCAGCAATTGATCACCGTCGCGCAGAGCTTCCATCACGACCGAGGCCACGTGCAGGCCGGTCGGCTTGGGGTGACGGTCCAGTTCGGTGCGCACCGCCCGCCGCGCCATCTCGTCCAGCTCGGAGCACTGTTGCAGCCATTCCGGCCGCGGTGCCCCGGAGGTGACGGCGCGGGTGCCGGTGCCGACCACGTTGCCGGACACATCGGGCCAGCGCGGGCCGGTGGTGAGTGCGAAGGCCGTCACATCCGGATCGGACAGCACCTTGGAGACCTGACGGTGCAAGGTCGGACGGCCGAGGATGACGGCTTGGCGCGGGCGCAGCAGCGGTAACGCCAGTGGGTGCAGGGCGGGGCCGGGCATCGCGGCGGTGGGTTCGGCGACGGTGGGCAGTTGCGCCAGTTCCGCGCGGTAGCCGGCGCCGTGGCCGGAGATGACGACCGTATCCGGGGTCAGGTCGATGTCCAGCGGTACGTCCAGTGTGGCGTACTGGGTCTCGGTCCAGGGCGCGTCGGCACCGCGACCGTCCGGAATAGGCTCTCCCGCAACGGCGTCGGGGACCAGTGGTTCCCGCAACGGGATATCGAAATGTACCGGGCCCGCATTGCCCGAACGGGTCCCGCGCGCGGCGGCCAGCACGCGGCAGACCGCGGCGCGCCACACGCTGTTCTGCTTGCGGTAGCCCTGCTCCGTTTCGGCCAGGCCGAGGCTGATCGCGGCACGGACCTGACTTCCGAACAGACCGAACTGTTCGACGGTCTGATTGGCGCCGCTGCCCAGCATCTCGTAGGGCCGATTGGCGCTCAGCACGATCAGTGGCTGGCGAGCGTAATTGGCCTCCAGTACGGCGGGGCCCAGATTGGCGACGGCCGTCCCGGAGGTCATCACCACCGGGACCGGCGTGCCGGTGGAGACAGCCATGCCGACGGCGAGAAAACCGGCGGTGCGCTCGTCGATTCGCATATGCAGGCGCAGCCGCCCGGCCGCGTGGGCGGCCTGCAGCGCAAAGGCCAGCGGCGCATTGCGCGAGCCCGGGCACAGCACGACGTCCCGCACGCCGCCGCGCACCAGTTCGTCCACTACGACCTGGGCCTGCGCTGTCGATGGATTCACCCCATCACCCTGCCAGACCTCGCGGTCGGACGGGACGTCGCCCCGCTCACATCGCGGTCCCTCCCGGGGATCGCAGGGCCGAGCGTGCGAGCACGCCCGGCGACCCCGGGCGCCCGGTATCGCGGATCATGGCCCGCTCGAATACCGGACGCCCGGGTCGTAGCCGTAACTCAGCCGGCGTGACGCTGCACCAGATCGCCCACCCGCGGCAGAGCCTCGGCGACATTCTTCTTCGCCGACGAGCGCATCGAGGAGTAGACCTTCTTCAGCGCCGGGCGCGAGGACGCCTCGGCGCGGGCGTCGGTCACCGAGAGCAGCGCCTCGGACACCTCGTCGGAGTTGGCGACCAGCAGGTCCGCAAACGAACCGCTACCGGACGCCTGGTACTGGGCCCAGTACGGCTCCAGCTGCTCGACGAACTTGGGGGCGAACGACTCCAGGCCGTCCGAGACAATGGTCGGGCTGACCTTCTTCACCGCGGCGTAGCCACCCTTCACGGCCAGGCCCGATGCACCCCCCTTGTCCGACACCTCGGCATCCAGGACTTCCTTGGCATCTGCCAGGAAAGCCGGGCGCTTGGCGTCATCGAGCAGGGATTCAGACAGTGCTGCAACCACTTTCAGGTTCCTCCGAATTGTTTTTCGATGAGCGAGCGCTGGCAACTATACGCATCACTCGCACCGGGCACACTGCCCTCACCCGTCACGGCTGCCAAGGCAGCAACTGCACCATCAATCCTTCACAGTCTGCGAGCAGCGCTCCGGATTCGTCACGCAGTCGCGCGGAGACAAAAGTCTTGCGTCCCTCCACCCGATCGACGGTCCCCTCGACGGTCAGCGGAGTCTCCAGAGGAGTCACCTTGCGGTAATTGACGTGCAGGAATGCGGTACGACTGATCGGACGTCCGGCATAGTGCACCAGCGAGCCGAACAGATCGTCGAACATCAACGGCAGCACACCACCGTGCACGGCGTTGTTGCCGCCGAGGTGATAGCGCCGGAACTCACCGCGCATCCGGACTCCGGTCGGTCCCGCTTCCTCCACCAGCCAGGGCGGCATGAGCAGACTGCCGCGTCCCGGCAACGACGGCACCCGCCCGGCCGGCCCCTGTCGTTCCGGCGCGCGATACGGCTCGAGCAGATCGATCAGCCCCTGGGCGCGTTCGAGCGCCGCCCCGACGACCTCGTCGGGACAGTCCACCGATACCGCGAGATCCTGCAAGGTGCGCATCGCTTCGACGAAGGGACCGAAATTGCGGCCCGGATCGGCCACCTCCACCTTGGGGAATCCACCGTGCGTCTCGTACTGATCGGCACTGATCGCACTGGTGTCGACGGCCCGTTCCGCTCGCTCGCTCATACTTGCACGGTAACCCCGTTTCTTACACCGTCCAACCGAACTCGGCGGTAAGCGTCGATACCGGACGAACATCACATCTTGCACATTCGAGCCGTGTGAAGCCCGCGTGGCTGCGGCACCCCTGCGCGCGAGGTGCATGATGACTCGGGTGACGTTCAATCCGAAACTCTGGGAGCCCGTCGCGGGTTTCGAGGACCTGACCGACATCACCTACCACCGGCATATCGAACAGGGCACGGTCCGTGTGGCTTTCGATCGCCCGGAGGTGCGCAACGCCTTCCGGCCGCACACGGTCGACGAGCTGTACCGCACCCTCGACCACGCGCGCACGACCGCGGATGTGGGTGCCGTCCTGCTCACCGGCAACGGTCCCAGCCCGAAGGACGGCGGATGGGCCTTCTGCTCCGGCGGCGATCAGCGCATCCGCGGACGCAGTGGCTACCAGTACGCCGACGGCGAGACCGCGGACACCGTCGACAAGGCCCGCGCCGGGCGCCTGCACATCCTCGAGGTGCAGCGACTCATCCGGCAGATGCCGAAAGTGGTCATCGCCCTGGTCAACGGCTGGGCCGCCGGCGGCGGGCACAGCCTGCACGTGGTCTGCGATCTGACCCTGGCCAGCCGCGAGCACGCCCGGTTCAAGCAGACCGACGCCGATGTGGGCAGCTTCGACGGCGGATTCGGCAGCGCGTATCTGGCCAAGATGGTCGGCCAGAAGTTCGCCCGCGAGATCTTCTTCCTGGGCCGTCCCTACACCGCCGAGCAGATGCACCGCATGGGTGCGGTGAACGCGGTGGTCGATCACGACCGGCTCGAGGACGAGGCACTCGAGTGGACCGCCGACATCCTCGGCAAGTCCCCGCAGGCCCAACGCATGCTCAAGTACGCCTTCAACCTGGCCGACGACGGGCTGGTCGGCCAGCAGTTGTTCGCCGGGGAGGCCACCCGGCTGGCCTATATGACCGACGAGGCGATCGAGGGCCGCGACTCCTTCCTGGAGAAGCGCGAACCCGACTGGTCGCCGTACCCGTACTACTTCTGAGCGACCCGCCCCGGGCGGACCTCCGGACGAAGGTGTCCGCCGGCGCCGCTCGGGTTATGGTCGGCACGTGGACATCCTCAGCAGCCGGATCATTCTGCGACCGGTGGACTACGAACGCACGCTCGCGTTCTACCGGGACGCGCTGGAATTGGCGATCGCCCGGGAGTATCCGGGCGGGACGGTGTTCTACGCCGGGCAGTCGTTGCTCGAGGTGGCCGCGCACGGCCGTGACGAGGCGGCCCCGAGCGGATTCGCGGGGGCGATCTGGTTGCAGGTGCGCAATGCCTCGATCGCGGCTACCGAACTGGCCACTCGCGGGGTCGCGATCGATCGCCCGCCGGTGCGCGAGCCGTGGGGCCTGATCGAAATGTGGCTGCGCGATCCGGACGACACGCCGATCGTGCTGGTGGAAGTTCCCGCCGAACATCCGTTGCGGCGGGACACCCGCAGGCCACCGGACTGATTCACATATACGACAAATCGCCGACGCCGCTCTACCATCCCGGCCGGTCGGACTGTACGGCAACCTGGGAACCGCGCTAACGGGCCGATAACGCACACTGAATGGGTGACCGCCGAACTATTCGTTCTGCTCATCGTCGTTGTCACTGCACTTGCTTTCGACTTCACCAATGGCTTCCACGACACCGCCAACGCTATGGCCACCTCGATCGCCACCGGCGCGTTGCGCCCACGAACGGCGGTGCTGCTGTCCGGCGGACTCAACCTGATCGGCGCCTTCCTCAGTGTGGAGGTCGCCGCCACCGTCGCCGAGGGAATTGTCCGGCTCAACGAGGTCGACGGGGCAGATCTGCTCGCCATCGTGTTCGCCGGGCTCGTCGGCGGAATCCTGTGGAATCTGCTCACCTGGTTGTTCAGTTTGCCGTCGAGCTCGTCCCACGCCCTGTTCGGCGGGTTGATCGGTGCCACGATCGCAGCACTCGGCTGGAGCGGCGTGATCTGGTCCGCCGGGGACAAGGGCGTGTTCACCAAGATCATCATGCCCGCGCTGCTCGCACCCGTGGTCGCCGCGCTGGTCGCCTCGGTCGGTACCTGGCTGGTCTACCGGATCACCCGCGGAAGTGATCAGCAGGTGGTCGACCGCGGCTTCAAATGGGGTCAGATCTGCTCGGCCTCACTGGTTTCACTGGCCCACGGCACCAACGACGCCCAGAAGACGATGGGCATCATCTTCCTCGCACTGATCGCCTACGGATCGGCCGGCCCGGCCGATCCGCTGCCACTGTGGGTCATCGTGTCCTGCGCCGTCGCCATCGCGGCCGGCACCTCACTGGGCGGCTGGCGCATCATCCGGACCCTCGGCAAAGGTCTGGTCGACATCACGCCGCCGCAGGGGTTGGCGGCCGAATCGACCAGTGCCGCCATCATTTTGACCTCCGCGCATTTCGGGCTGCCGCTGTCGACCACTCAGACCGTTACCGGCGCCATTCTGGGCACCGGCATGGGCCGGCCGGGTGCGGAGGTGCGCTGGCCGGTACTGGGTCGCATGGTGGTGGCCTGGGTGCTCACCCTGCCGCTGGCCGGATTGGCGGGCGCGATCTGCTGGGCGCTGGCGCACGTGATCGGCGGCCTGCCCGGGGTGCTGACGGTCTTCGGCATCCTGATCCTGATGACCGGCCTCATCTACCTGCGCTCACGCCGCGCCCCGGTCCATGCGACGAATGTGAACGAGCAGTGGGGTGAGTCCGCGGCGGCCCCTGCGCCACCACCGGCCACGACCTCCGCGCTCGACCCCGCCGGCACCATACCTCCTGCCCCCGCGCAGGATTCCGCCGCCGAGACCACGGCGAACGAGGGCGCCGAACCCCGCACGAACTCCGCTCCGGCCGCGAACTCCGCGTCGGCAGCGCGCCGCCGCGCCGCAAGGAACCACTGATGCAGACCCTCATCGACCATCTGATCGAGCTGTGGCGGGTGACCTCGGCCGCGTTGCTCTTCGGCGCCGGACTACCCGCCGTCTTCGCCATCGGCGTGCGTATGCACGGACTCGCCGGGCAGGTGCCGCAGTCCTCGCCCACCCGTCGACGTGCGATCGCGGCCACAGCGGGATTGTGCTATGCGGTGGTATTGCTGACCGTTGTAGCCGGCGTAGTGTTCGTTGCCAGAGGTTTTCTGGCGGCACGACTCGGCATCCACCTCTTCGGTCAGGCCTGAGCGACCCCCGCGGGCGCCGGGCCGACCGCCGAAAGGACATCGTGACCACCGAATTCACCACACCGCAACGTCCCGAACCCGCCGAAGCACCACCGTCGGTGCTGCAGAAAGTGCTGGGCTGGCTGCGCGCCGGATACCCACAGGGTGTGCCGCAGTCGGACTACGTCGCACTGTTGGCCGTCCTGCACCGCCGGCTCACCGACTACGAGGTGGATCTCGTGGTCGAGGAGCTGGTGCGCGAACGGGCCGGCGACGACGAGATCGCCTACCACGAGATCGAGCAGGCCATCGCCCGAGTTGCCAAGGAGCTGCCGGGCGAGGACGATATCGCTCGAGTGACTTCCCACCTGGCAGCTGGTGGCTGGCCGCTGGCGACACCGACGTCGGATTGAACTCTTCCCCCGATCGAGTGAAGGAAGTGCGGACCCGTGCGCGGGTCCTCGGTCTCGACATGACACCATCGCGAACGTGAGCACCACCCTGCGGACCCTTCCCATGCCTACCGGAGCCGCGGTGGGTGAGGTGCTGCCGCATCTGCGTGTGGCCCTGGAGGGCAACGGCCCGGCGTGGCTGCCGATCCCCACCGGCGATCGCCGGGAGTCCCACCGGCTCTCCAGCGCACTGCGCCCCGGCGAACCGATCGACGACGAAGTGGCCCTCGTCGTCACCACCTCCGGAACAACCGGCGTCCCCAAGGGTGCGATGCTCAGCTCGTCGGCCCTGCGGGCCAGCGGCGACGCGACTCATGAGCGGCTCGGCGGACCCGGTCAGTGGCTGCTGGCCCTGCCCACCCACCACATCGCTGGTGTGCAGGTACTGTTGCGCAGTATTCAGGCCGGCAGTGACCCGGTGGTCCTGGATGTCACGGGCGGCTTCCTGCCGGGCGGACTGGCCACCGCGGTCTCGGCGATGACCGGTCCGCGACGCTACACCTCGCTGGTGCCGACGCAACTGATCAAGGCCCTCGACGATCCGGTCGGTGTCGAGGCTCTCACCCAGCTCGATGCGGTCCTGGTCGGCGGGGCCGCCACTCCGAAGCCGGTGCTCGATCGCGCTCGCGCGGCGGGCATCACCGTGGTCCGCACCTACGGCATGAGCGAAACCTGCGGTGGTTGCGTCTACGAGGGCGTGCCGCTGCGCGGTGCGAAGGTGCGCATCGAGGATGGCCGGGTGCTGCTCGGCGGCGACATGCTGGCCAAGGGCTACCGTGGCCTGCCCGATCATCCCGCTTTCGCCGAGCCCGGCTGGTTCCGCACCGACGACGCCGGCACCTTCGACGACGGCGTGCTGACCATCCGCGGCCGCCTGGACGAAGCCATCCTGACCGGTGGACTCCTGGTGATTCCGCAGGTCGTCGAGGCCGTACTGGCCACCCACCCGGCGATCAGCGAGGTCGTGGTGCTGGGACTACCCGATCCCCGGCTGGGACAGCGGGTGGCGGTCGCGGTGGTCCCGAATCCGGGCACGGTACCGACACTGGACGAACTGCGCGCGCACGTGATCGCCGAGTTGGATCCGATCGCCGCCCCCCGAGAGCTGGTGCTGATCGAGGAGGTCCCGATGCGCGGGCCGGGCAAACCGAATCGGCTGCAGCTGCGCGAGGAGCTGCTCGAACGCGCATCGCACTGAGCTCACTCCGAGGTCGATCCGGCATTCGGGGCCTACCCCCGGCCTCGGCACGGCAGTAGCACCACCTGCGTAGATACCGACGTTCGGGCATACAGCCGACTTCGGTCGGAGCTCTTGCATGCCGACGCAACAGCAGCGCAAGACCGGCGCAAGAACCGCCCCGCACAGTGATGGCATGACTTCCTATGCACCTGCTGAAGCACCCGCCATCGAGGCGGACGAGCTGGTCAAGGTCTTCGGGGAACAGCGAGCCGTCGACGGCGTGAGTCTCGCAGTGCCTCGCGGCGCCGTCTACGGCGTCCTGGGCCCGAACGGGGCCGGTAAGACCACCACCATCCGCATGCTGGCCACCCTGCTGCGACCCGACGGCGGCAGTGCCCGCATCTTCGGGCGCGACGTCGTCGCCGAGCCGACCGCGGTCCGCTCGCTGATCGGGGTCACCGGCCAGTACGCCTCCGTCGACGAGAAACTCAGCGCCACCGAGAATCTGATCCTCTTCTCCCGGTTGCTCGGCCTCACCCGCGCCGACGCCCGGCGCAAGTCCACCGAACTGCTCGAGGAATTCGGGCTCACCGAGGCGGCCAACAAGCCGCTGGAGAACTTCTCCGGTGGCATGCGGCGCCGGCTCGACCTGGCGGCCAGCCTGATCGCGGCGCCGCCGCTGTTGTTCCTCGACGAGCCGACCACCGGCCTGGACCCGCGCACCCGCGCACAGATGTGGGAAACGATCCGCCGGTTGGTGCGCGAGGGCGCTACCGTACTTCTCACCACACAGTATCTGGACGAGGCAGATCAGCTCGCGGATCGCATCGCGGTGATCGACCGCGGCAAGTTGATCGCCGACGGCACCTCCGACGAGCTCAAGGCGTCGGTCGGGCAGTCCGCCCTCGAACTCACCGTCGCCGACACCACCGACCTCGAACCAGCACGCACCGCGATCGGCGAATTCCTCTCCCGCGCCGACGGGAAGCTCGTCGATGCCACGATCTCCCCCGAAGCCGGCCGGATCACCGCACCGCTGAGCGACCCGACGATTACCGCCGATCTCCTGCTCATGCTGCGCGACAACGCGATCCGGGTCGAGGAGATCAACGTCAGCAAGCCGAGCCTGGACGAGGTGTTCTTCGCCATCACCGGGCACGCCGCCGAATCCGACACCGCCGCGGCATGAACCGCGACCGCCCGCACTTTCCGAAGGACTCACCGTGACAACAACACTCCCCGCGCCCACCGGCACCGCCGGACGTGCGGCGCATCCCGCGATCCCCGACGTCGACAACCATATTCCACTGCGGCAGGCGATCTCACATTCGCTGACCATGGCCTACCGCGGCATCCTCAAGATCAAGCACAATCCGGAACAGCTGTTCGACGTCACCATCCAGCCGATCCTGTTCACCGCACTGTTCGCCTATATCTTCGGCGGCGCGATCGGCGGCAGCGTGCAGGCCTACCTACCGGTGCTGATTCCGGGCATCCTGGTCCAAACGGTCGTCATGACCTCGATCGTCACCGGCACCCAGCTCCGCGAAGATATGGACAAGGGCGTCTTCGATCGCTTCAAATCCCTTCCCATAGCCCGCGTCTCGGCACTGGCCGGTGCGCTCATCGCCGATATGGTTCGCTACGGATTGGCCTCCGTGCTGACCATCCTCGTCGGCCTGATCATCGGCTACCGCCCCGAAGGCGGCGTGGTCGGTGTGGTCGTCGCCGGTCTGGTCGTGGTGGTCTGCTCGTTCGCGGTCAGCTGGATCTGGGCGCTGGTCGGCGTCACCGGCAAGAGCGCCTCGTCCGTGCAGGGCATCTCCATGATGATCATGTTCCCGCTCACCTTCATGTCGGGCGCGTTCGCACCCGTCAGCACCATGCCCGGATGGCTGCAGGCGATCAACAAGGCCAATCCCGTGTACTACATGGTGAATTCGTGCCGTGAGCTGATGAACGGCAACGTCTACAGCAGCAACCTGGCATGGAGCCTGATCGGATCGGTCGTCGTGATCGCGGTCTTCGCGCCGCTGGCCATCCGGTCCTACATGCGCCGGGCATGAGCCGACCCGGCGCTCTCCGCACAACGCGATACTGCCTGCTCGTCACCACAGTGGCGGGCAGGCAGTGTTGTTCGCGCACCCCACCCACCTGTTCACCCGCGCGACCGCCACTGTGGTGACGATCGATTCCGCTACGCGTCGAGGATCCGCTCGAGTTCCGGCAGCATCTGCAGAAACCGGGTCCCGGCGCTGTGACGGCTCATCCCCGCCACCGCTCGCCGCCCCGCTTCGATCACCGCGGCGCCGGCCAATTCTTCGGCCGCGGCCAGATGCCGGCTCCACCGCATCGACGAATAGTCCTGGCGGCCCACAGCTTTCTGGGAAATCGCCAGCAGCTCCGCTCCCAGCCGCAACTCCCGCCCGGCATGGATGAAATAGGTGCCGAGCGCACCGGCCGCCCCACCGATCTGCGGCATATCGATGAATTGAGTCAGCCGTTCCCGTGCCGTTCGCGCGATCTGCGCGGGCAGCTCGGGAACCTCGTGCAATGCGCCGTTGAGCGCGTGGGCATCGAGGACCGCGGAGGCGACGATGATGTCACCCGGCCCCGGACCGCCGACCGTCCCCGGCCAGCCGAACAGCTCCAGGCTTCGACGGAAAACGCGCAAACCACGCTCGGTCTGTCCTTCCGCCAGCTCCAATTCGCCGAGCCCGGCCAGCACGGCCGCCTTGCGGTCGTTGGGCTGGGTCACCGGCTCGTCCATACCGACGCCGTCGTCGACGACACCGAGCGCGTATTCCAGCTCCCGTCGCGCCTGCACCAATTGCCCGGTACCGATGAGCGAGATCGCGAGAAAACTGCGTACTTCCACGCTTTCCTCGTAGCAGCGCAGCTCCTGCATCAGGTCCGCCGCACGTCGGTAGTAATCGACCGCTTCCTCGTAGCGCGCCGCCTGCGAGGCCATCTGTCCCAGATGCTGGCAGCACATCGCCGTACCCCAGTGATCGTGTCCCTCGACCAGCGCCAGGACCTGCTTGCCGTCGCGAATCGACCCCTGCATGTAACTCGCGTTCTCGCGCAGGTTCGCGCGAATCAGCAACGCCAACGCACGGGTCTCGTCGTCGTCGGACCGGGCGCCGGCGGCGAGTGCGCGCATCGCCGACACCAGCACCAGCGGCGCGCTCACCAGTTCGCCGAGAAAACGCAAGACGGGCCGAAGATCACCACGGGCCAGCAGTCGGCGGGCTCGGGTACGCACTATCGCGATGGGCCGTAAACCGGAGTCCGCGAATGCCAGATGCATCGCGAGCAGAATATGGCTCTGCATCTCGAAATCCGCCGCGACGCGCGACCGTGGGTCCGTCGGAGGCGGCACCGTGATCACCCGCGGCGCCCAGTTCATCAACTCCATATGCGCACCACGCATCACCCACAGCACGGCGATGGGACCGAATATCGAATAGGTGGTGTGGGCGTCGCCCTTCTCGATCGCATAGCGCAGCACCGACAGCAGATTGTCGAGTTCCGCGGCGAAGGTCAGCACCGCCCGGACCTGCTCGGGCCCCTCGTAGGCAGCGGCCGACTCCCGTACGAATTCGCGGGCCCAGCCGCACATCCGGTCCATCACCAGCTCTGATTCACCGGCGGCGACGAGTTGTTCCTCACCGAATTCGCGCACTGTCTCGAGCATCCGGTAACGAGTATCGACAGCTTCATCGTCGGCCAGGACCGTCAGCAAGGACTGGCCGACCAGACCGTCCACCGCCGCGATCGCATCGGATACATCGGCGCCGCGGGCGACGAATTCGGCGGCGCGCAAGGTGAATCCACCCGGGAACCGGCACAGCCGCCGCAGCGCCACCCGCTGCTCGGGTTCGAGCAGATTCCAGCTCCACTCGATCACCGCGTGCAGGGTGCGATGGCGTTCCGGTGAGCTGCGGTCACCCGAACGCAGCAGCGCGAAGCGGTGTTCGAGCCGGGATTCGATTTCCTCCACACTCATCGCCCGCACCCGCGCGGCGGCCAGTTCGATGGCCAGCGGCAGACCGTCGAGGGTGTGACACAGGCGCGCCACCACCTCCGGATCCAGGCGTGCGGACGGCCGCACCGCACGGGCCCGGCTGACGAACAATTCGGTCGCAGGCGAGCCGTGCGCATCGATCGCCAACGGCGGCAACGGGTATACGGTCTCGGCCGTGATCGACAGCGGTGCCCGGCTGGTGGTCACCACGGTCAGTTCTTCGCAGCTGCCGATCAGATCGGCCACCACCTCGGCGACGGCGTCCACGAGATGTTCGCAGTTGTCCAGGATCAGCAGCATCGGACGCAACGACAGTGCTTCGCGCAGCCGGCGTCTGCCGTCCACGGTCTGATTGCGGCGCAACACATTCGTTTCGCGGCTGTACTCGTTGACGCCGAGCACCGCGCCGATCGCATTCTCGATCTCGGCGCAAGTCATCGCCTGGCCGTCGGCGTCCTCGGAATCGGCGCGCAGCGATGCCAGTTCGACCAGGGCGACCGGTTGCTGCTGCGCCTGCCGAGCGCCCAGTTCGTGCGCGACCCGGGTCTTGCCGGTACCGCCCGGGCCGAGCACGGTCGTCACCCGGAACTCCCGCATCAGCTTTTCCAGCTCCCGCAAATCGCTCTCGCGGCCGAGTAGCGGATTCGGTGCCGCACGCAGGCCCAGGGCCGTATTCGGAAGGGCAGCCGGGGATTGTGTACGGTCCTCCGGCGTCAGAGCATGTTGCGCCGAGGAGACGCGCTGTACCGCGGACGAGGTCGCGGTGGTGCGGCCCGATGCCGGGCCCTCCGGCTGATCCCCGCGCAGAATGGCAGTATTCAAGGCCACGAGTGACGGCCCCGGGTCGGCACCCAGTTCCTCGCTCAGCCGGGCCCGCAACCCCGCGAAAACCTCCAGTGCCTCATTCCCGCGCCCGTCGACGGCGAGTAGCCGCATCAAGGTGGCGTGGGCCGGCTCGTCCAGCGGCTCGGACGCCGCGGACCGGCGTGCCATCCGCAACGCACCGGCGATGTCCCCGGCAACCTCCCGCGCGCTCAGTTCTACTGCGTCCACAGCGGCGGCGCGGGCCGCGGCGAGTTCGCGCACCTCGTCGGCGACCGGTCCGGGCGGCAGATCGGCGCCCGGCTCGCCGCGCCACAGGCCGCGGGCGGACAGCACGCGGTCGAGACAACCGGCGGTGTCTCCCCGGTCGAGACACTGCCGTGCCTCCCGTTCCAGAGTGTGCGCCAGGCTCAGGTCGAGCTGACTTCCGTCCAGCAGCAGCCGGTAGCCGGCCGGGCCGATTTCCACCGCGCCCTCCGGCAGTGCCGAACGCAACCGGGAGACCTGGGTGTGCAGAGCGTTCATGGGTGCGCGCGGCGGCTGCTCACCCCAGATGTCGTCGATCAGGGCCTGCGCGCTGCGACTGCGACCGGGGTGTACCGCAAGCGCCGCGATCAGCAGCCGCGCCCGAGCACCCGGCACGGCGACCAGATCTCCGCCTCGCCGCAGGGCGATCTCACCGAGAACGGCGACCCGGATACCGGACAGCATCGAATCCCGGCCGTGGTCGGGACGGGTATGCGTGATGCCGGCGTCTGCGGAGCCGCTGTGATCAGGAAACATGCCATCGCAATCGTATGTGACCGGTCGAAGGGTTTTCTGCTGCCGGAGCGGAGAGGTGATCGCTGCGGTGCACTATTTGGAGATTACTCCGATATATCGCAATAGTCTTGTCAGTCACCCCTGCGTGGTGACGCTGCCGCTGCCGCCTCCGGGGCGTCGCATTAGGCTCTGCCCACCTGGAGCCCAATGCGCCACCCCTGCGTGGTGACGCTGCCGCTGCCGCCTCCGGGGTGTCGCATTAGGCTCGGCCCCATGGCAAGTGCAGCACAATGGCTCGAGGGCGCCCGACCGCGGACGCTGCCCAATGCGATCGCCCCGGTCCTCGTCGGGACCGGCGCGGCCGCGTCGCTGGATGCCGCGGTGTGGTGGAAGGCGCTGCTGAGCCTGCTCGTCTCGCTGGCGCTCATCATCGGCGTCAACTACGCCAACGACTACTCCGACGGCATCCGCGGCACCGACGACGAGCGGGTCGGCCCGCTGCGCCTGGTCGGATCGGGTCTCGCGCGTCCGGTCGCGGTCCGCGCCGCGGCGATCACCTGTTTGAGCGTCGGCGCGATCTTCGGGCTGATCCTGGCGATCACCACCGCCTGGTGGTTGCTGCTGATCGGAGCGGGATGCCTGGCCGGCGCGTGGTTCTACACCGGCGGCAAGAAGCCGTACGGCTACAACGGTTTCGGCGAGATCGCGGTCTTCGTCTTCTTCGGCCTGGTCGCGGTCCTCGGCACCGAGTTCGTCCAGGCCGAGCGGGTCGACTGGGCCGGGATCGTCGGGGCAGTCGCCGTCGGCGCCTTCTCCAGCGCAGTGCTGGTCACCAACAATCTGCGTGACATTCCCACCGATTCGGTGACCGGGAAGACCACTCTTGCCGTGAAGCTCGGCGACCCCCGCACCCGGACATTACATCTGGTGCTGATGCTGGTGCCGTTCGTCGCTTCACTGCTCTTGGCGGTCCGTACCCCGTGGGCCCTGATCGGTCTCCTGGCCGCACCGCTGGCGATCCGGTCGAACAATCCGGTGCGCGGCGGCGAGCAGGGCCCGGGGCTGATTCCGTCGCTACGCGATACCGGACTGGCCATGCTGGGCTGGTCGCTCCTCACCGGCCTCGCCCTCGCAGTGGGCTGACGAGCACCGTGCAGCCGGGCTACAGGGAAGCCCGGCCCGCCGGATCAGTCGCGGCCGCCCTCGGGCACGAAAATTCCGAGTACCCAGTTGACCACCGTCACGATGACCGCGCCGAAGATCGCCGCCCAGAAGCCGTCGATCCGCAGACCGTAATCGGTGGTTTCGGTGATCTTGGCGGTCAGCCACAGCATCAGGGCATTGATCACCAGCAGGAACAAGCCCAGAGTGACGATCACCAAAGGCAGTGACAGCAATTTCACGATCGGTTTGACCAGCGCATTGACCAGACCGAAGACGATCGCCACGCAGACGACCACCAGGATCTTGCCGCCGGTGCCCGCATCGTCGGGATCTTTCAGTTCGATTCCGCCGACCCAGGCCGCCGCGAGCCAGATCGCGAGGGCATTGATCGCCAGTCGGAGCAGAAGTGCCATGCGGCAATGCTAGCGGCGGCCTCAGGCCGCGCGATCGAGCATTTCGTGGACGGCGGTGCGCAGTTGCGCCATTCCGTCCTCGCCTCCCAGCAGCTCACTGGTCGCAGGATTGGCCGCGCGCAGCACACCCAGCAGGACGTGCCCCGCCTCGATGCGATCGTCACCACGGGAAAGCGCCTCGCGCAGCGCCAGTTCCAGCGATTTCTTCGCGTCACCGGAGAACGGGATATGCCCGAAGGACATCGACCCGCCGAGCCGGAACCGGCCACGCCCCTTCCCCGCACTGGGAGCAGGCTCGTCGAACACGTCCTCACCGAAGGTGGCCTGCACACTGTCGCGGACCGCGTCCAGATCTATGCCGATCGCCTTCAGCGCGGCAGCGTCCTCCTCTCCCAACGGCTTCTCCGGATGCGCGACGGTCAGCTTGTGCCGCACACTGGCGGCATCGACATCGTTGTCGTCGAACACTTTTCGCAGCAACGGATCCGGGCTCATCAGCAGACCGAGCAGCACGTGCTCGACTTCGATGCTGGGCGAACGCAATTCGCGTGCTTCCTCCTGGGCGACCACGATGGCGTACCGCGGCGCCTTGGCAAATCGTTCGAACATCAGCGGATTCCGCCTCTCCGGTTGTACTTCTGATGGACCGCCTGCCGGCTGACCTCGAGCGCGTCGGCAATCGCCTGCCAGGACCAGCCCTGGTTGCGGGCATTGGCCACCTGAATCGCCTCGAGCCGCTCGGCCAACCGCCGCAGCGCCAGTACGGCCCGCAGCCCGACCTGCGGGTCCGGACTGCCGGCGGCCGCCGCCAGGGTCGTCGCTTCACTCATAACGTCAATTTACGTTGACATTCGAAGCACGTCAACAAAAATTGACACTCGAAGATTTCGCCACCCGCGAACGCAGCTGTGTGATCACCTCGGTGGCCCGAGGATCCGATACTGCCGCGCGACTACGCGGACCAGCGGCCGGTCGCGGCGAATTCGCTCAGCACGGCATGCGGCTCGGACAGGTCCATTCCCTGCCCGGCCACCCACGCGTCGTCGAAATACGTTCCGGCATAACGATCCCCACCATCACACAGCAGCGTCACGACACTGCCCTCGCGCCCGGCGGCGATCATTTCGGCAATCAGCGCGAAAGCGCCCCACAGATTGGTGCCGGTGGACCCGCCGACGCGCCGCCCCAGCACCGCACCGGCATGACGGCATGCGGCGATCGACGCGGCATCGGGTACCTCGATCATCCGATCGACGACCTGCCGGATGAACGACGGCTCCACCCGCGGCCGGCCGATTCCCTCGATCCGCGACGGCATACCCGTCTGATAGTCGGCGTCGCCGACCTCGTACCCGCCGTAGAACGCGGAATTCTCCGGATCGACCACGGCCAGCCTGGTCGCATGCCGGCGATAGCGGATGTAGCGGCCGATGGTCGCACTGGTGCCACCGGTGCCCGCCCCCACCACGATCCAATCCGGAATCGGATGAGTCTCCAGCTCCAGCTGGTGATAGATGGACTCGGCGATATTGTTGTTACCCCGCCAGTCGGTGGCCCGCTCGGCGTAGGTGAACTGGTCCATGTAGTGGCCGTCGCATTCGGCCGCCAACCGGACCGCCTCGGTGTAGATATCCGGCGGCCGCTCGACGAAGTGACAGCGACCGCCCTGCGCCTCGATCAGCGCGATCTTCTCCCGCGAGGTACTCGCCGGCACCACCGAGACGAAATCCAGACCCAGCAGTTTCGCGAAATACGCCTCACTGATCGCGGTCGACCCCGACGAGGCCTCCACGATCGTCGTCCCCTCGCACACCCAGCCGTTGCAGATGGCGTACAGGAACAGCGACCGCGCCAGCCGATGCTTCAGACTTCCGGTCGGGTGCGTCGACTCGTCCTTGAGATACAGCCGCACCCCCCACTCCGGAGGCAGGGGGTACCGCAGCAGATGGGTGTCGGCACTGCGCTGCGCATCCGCCTCGATCAGCCGCACCGCATTGTCGACCCAGTCGCGCGAGATACTGCGATCACAGAACCTCACCGGCCGCTCACTGCCAACCGATCGCCCCACCGAACCGCGCGGCGATTGTCACTCACTGGCCCTCCTGAGATATGCGGGACACCCGCACCCGGTCGGGCCACCGAGCCGCTTCGCGATTGTTGCTCACTGGCCCTCCCCACGCATGCGGGCGCGGAGGTTCGCCTTGTCGTTGCGGCGCTTCTCGTCGACGGCGGCGATGTCCTCGTTCACTCGGGTCCGCAGCCGCTTGAACAGCACCAGCGACAGCGGCATCGCGACGACCAGGGCGAAGAGCAGCGACACGATCAGCGGGATGTCGACGTCCACCACCTTCGCCACCCCCACGATGACGGCGGCGAGGACCGCGACCAGCGCCAACCGGGCCACCGTGTACAGCGCCAGGTTGCGGGCGAGCCGACGGCCCGCGGAGGCCGGGGCCCGATCGCTCGCGGCGTCGTCGGATCGGGATGCATCAGTCACACGACCAGGGTAGGCGACGCCGACTCACCCCTTCCGACCTGCCCGGCATCCGGCGATCGAGTCGCCGGAGGTTCGCTGCCCGATTACTTCCAACCGAACGCATATCCGTTTTGTCTATTACTTCCCCTTTACCAACGTTAGATCATTCGAGTAGGTGGGGGTGGTGGTGCAACGATGTCGCTAATTGATGAGGGATCTGTCGAATACGGAAAGGTTTGCGAATGACTGCGATCACCGCGGCGAGCCGCTCGTTGGGTTCCGTCAACGGCCAGGAGGCCCTTCTGACCCCCGGCCAGGTGGCGGCACTGTTCCACGTAGATCCGAAGACGGTCACCCGCTGGGCACACGCCGGACGTCTGGGCTCACTGCGCACCCCGGGTGGGCACCGGCGCTTCCGCGAGACCGAGGTGATGCAGCTACTGAGGTCCCTGACCACCGAGGCCACTCGCCCCTGAGCGAGACCATTCGCGTGGTCACAGTGCCCCGGGTACGTGCGCGGGCTACCCTCGAAGTCAGGAGGTGAGCGACGTGGCGTACCTGTTGGCACTCATCGCGGTCGTGGCGGTCGCGGTGCTGTGCTGGAAAGCATTCGGACCGGAGGCGATGTCTCGCACCGGTCGTGGTCCGCAGCGGCACCGTAGGGTCGTCGGCCCAGATGACGACCCGGAATTTCTGTGGCGGATCTCCCGCCAGCACCGGGACGGAGAGTCCGGCTCCGAACACTGAACGCTCAACCGAGAGCGGCCAGCGCCGCTGTCACCGACTCCTCGCAGGCCGGCAGCAGCGGCAACCGCACACAGGGCGCCGGTATGCGCCCCTGCGCGGCCAGAACCCCTTTCACCACGACCGGATTTGCTTCGGCGAACAATGCCCTGGCCAGTGGGACCAGGCGGTTACCGATCTTGCGCGCCTGTTCGACCCTGCCGTCGTGCCAGGCGTCGACCAACTCCACATAATCCGCAGTGGCCACATTCGAGCAGGTCAGAATGGCTCCATCGGCGCCCAGGGCGAGTAATGCCGCGGTAAACAGATCGTCGCCGCACAGTACCGATGTCCGTTCCCCTACCGTCGCCATCCACGCGACGGTCGTTTCGTCCACCGCCCCTACCGCATGTTTGAAGGCAGCGATATTCGGCAGCTCCGCCAACTCCCGCAACGTCTCCACATCCAGTGGGCGCCCGGTCCGATGCGGCACGTTGTAGATCACCAATGGCACCGGGCTCGCGGCCGCCAGCCTGCGGAAATGCTCGACGATCCCCCGCTGCGACGGTTTGGTGTAGTACGGAACAACGGTCAATGCGGCCGTCGCCCGCGGATCGAGCCCTGCCAGGGCCCGTTCCGAATCGGCAGTCGAGTTCGACCCGGTTCCGACGATCAGCGCCACCTCCCGCTCACCGCAGACCTCGGCGCAGGTATTCACGATCGCCGCCCGCTCCTCCGCATCCAGGGTCGCCGGCTCGGCCGTGGTTCCGAGCGCGACGATTCCCGCCGCACCGGCATCCACAGCCTCGTGCGCGAGCCGCTCCAGCACGCCGTAATCCACCTCCCCGGCCGCGGTGAACGGCGTGATCAGCGGTACGAACAGTCCTCGAATGCTCATGTCACCAGCCTTATCGATCCGACTCTTCAGGTCTATTTCAGATACATTCGTTCAGGCTTAAGCTGAACTTATGCTCGAGCTACGGCGACTGCGTCTACTCCGTGAACTGGCTCATCGCCGCACGATCGCCGCAGTGGCAGATTCCCTGTCGTATACCCCGTCAGCGGTTTCCCAACAGTTGACCATCCTGGAACGCGAAACCGGCACCGTCCTGCTCGAACGCACCGGACGCCGAGTGGTTCTCACTCCCGCCGCCCACCGCCTGGTCGAGCACACCGAATCGGTTCTCGCGATCCTCGAACAGGCCGAGGCCGAACTGGTCACAGCCCGAACCGAACTCACCGGCACCCTGCGCATCGGCGCGTTCCCCACCGCGGTGCAACGACTCCTGCCGACCGCACTGGTGACCCTGAGCCGCGACCACCCGCGGCTGGAACTCCAGGTGACCGAACTGGATCCGGCCGAGGTACCGGGTGCGCTGCGCACCGGTTCGCTCGATATCGCACTGATCCAGGAGTACGACTATGTACCCGCCGGGCGGGAACCCGGCCTGGACACCGAACCGTACTTCGAGGAGCCGGTCTACCTCGCGGCTCGCACCGCGAAACCACTTACCGAATACCGCCATTCGCCGTGGATCGCGGGCACTCCCGGAACCCTCTGCCACACCATGACCGTGCGGGCCTGCGAAGCAGCCGGTTTCGCTCCGCGCATCCGGCACCGCTCCGATGATTTCGGCACCGTCTTCGCCCTGGTCGCGGCCGGCCAGGGCGTGGCCTTCATTCCCGAGCTCGCCATTCCGGCACGAGTGAACGCCACCGTGCACCTGAGCCCGATGCCATTCCTGCGCCGCACCCACATCGCCTACCGCTCGGGCACCCTCGACCACCCCGCTGTCGCCGCGGCCCGCCTGGCTTTGCACACCGCTTCGACCCAGGTATGAGGCGATGGCTTGACCTTCACACTGTGACAAGGAGTCGAATCGTCGGTGAAGGAGGTGGGTCTGTCATGAACCACTACGAGCCGGAGGCTCGCATTGTCACCGCACTGACCGATCCCGAGTCGTCGATTCGGTTACGGGCCGCACTGGCGGCCGGGACGCGCGGTGCCGCAGAACTGCTGGAGGTGCTGGTGGACCGGTGTGCGGTGGAACCGGACTTCTTCGTGCGGGACATGCTCACCTGGGCACTGTGCCGACTGCCGGCACCGGACACAGTGCCCCGGCTGCTCATCGAACTCGACTCCGAGATCGCGCAGGCGCGCAGTCAGGCGTTGCATACCCTGTCCAAGATCGGAGACGACAGTGCGTGGCCGCGGGTGGCGACGATGCTGCACGAGACCGACGACGACGTCGCGCTCAGTGCATGGCGGGCCGCCGCGGCGCTGGTACCGCCGGATGCCGAGTCCGAACTGGCGGCCGAGCTGGCACAGGAGTTCGGTCGCGGCGGGCACGACATGCAGCGCAGTCTGAGCCGTGCGCTGGCGGGACTGGGCGACGCCGCCGTACCGGTCCTCGAAGCCGCGTCGACGTCGCCCGATCCGTATGTCAGGGCACATGCCGAGGCGACGGACAGGTTGCGATCGGACCCGGACAGCGCGTTTACGCTGTCGCTCGAACTGGCCAAACGGGTATCCGTCACGGGTCCGGACAGCTGAGGACACGAAGGGAGCCGACGCGATGTTGATCGGCGAGGTCTCGCGCCGCAGTGGGGTCAGCGCCCGCATGCTGCGCCACTACGACCAGCTGGGCCTGGTGTCGCCGACCGGGCGCACGACCGGCGGTTACCGCGAGTACTCCGCCGACGACATCCGTCGGCTCTTCCACGTCGAGAGCCTGCGCACGCTGGGGATGACACTCAGCGATACCAAGCGGGCCCTCGACGATCCTGACTTCACACCGGACACCTTGATGGGCGAACTGGTCGAGCACACCCGGGCCCGGATCGCCGCCGAAACCGAACTGCTCGACACGCTGGAACGCGTCGAGGCGGCAGGCCCGGCGCAATGGGACGAGGTCCTGCACACCGTCGCGCTGTTGCGTGCGCTGGAATCCGAATCCACCGGACACCGGCAGCAGGCGGTCCTGGCACACGAGGGCGCCGCACTGCCGGTGCAGGCACTCGCCGAAGCGGCGCTGTCGGAAGAGAATCTGAATGTCGCCGGTGCGCTGCAGTGGTCGCTGGCCCGCGCCGGCGACGCCGCACTCGCCGAGCTGGAGCCGGGCCTGGATTCACCGGATGCCGACGTACGCCGGCGGGCAGTCGTCGCCATCGCGGCGCTGCCCGGGGAGGCCGCGTCGACGCTGCTCGGTACCGCCCTCACCGACCCCGATACGACAGTGCGTGATCGTGCCACGTTGACCCTCGGTGGTCGTCACCTCCCCGAAGCCATACCGGCGCTACTCGAGATGATCACCGCCGGACGGTCGGATGTCGAAGCCGCCGAAACACTCGGTCTACTCGCCGAGAATCCAGATCTGGGCACCGAAATCGTCCGGGCGGTTCGCACCGAACTCGACGACAGCACCGACGCCGCGACCCGCTTGCGACTGACCCAGGCGCTCGCCGAGATCCCCGATACCACAGCAGATCTCACCACCCTGACCGGTGATGCCGATCCGGTTGTCGCGGGCACGGCCACCGCCATCCTGCGGCTTCGGACACGACGCGAAGCCCGGAACTGACTACGCTTTCAAGGGTGCGTGGCAACCACGGTACGGAGCTCCTCGATATCCCAGTTCCCCTGCACACCTGGCCTTTCGGACAGATACCGCACGATGCGCGCGGAATCCCAGCCATGGGATTCCGCGAGCCCGGCGGCCAGCATCCCGAGATATCTCGCCGACGGCTTGTCCAACGGCACCGTGCCCGGATCCCAGGGCGAGCTGAAGGTCAGTACCGGATAGCCGTCCAGATCGTCGACGTGCCAGACGGTTTCGTACTGCCCCTCCCCCAGCGGGAGGAACCCCCGGCGGACGACCTCCGCCGGCTCGAAATCCGGCACCTCGCCACGACCGCGGTGCATCTCCTGCGCCATCAGATCGCGGAACTGCCCGACGGTCAGCAGATATCCGCGGGCGGCGGCACCGGTCGGCCAGCCCGCGGGTGGCCGGTGCGCGTAGAACGCGACCCCACCGGTCCACACCGGACTGTCGCCGGAGAAGTAGATGCATCCGGGCAACGTCAGCGGCCCGCTGCGCGCCGGCGGCGTGGGGTCGGTGAATCCGGGATAGATGCGCGGTGTCCCCGGCGGATTACCTCCCGCCCGGTAGTAGGTGAATCGCTTCTCGAACAGATTCGACCCGTAGGCGGCGTACCAGACCCGATCCGAACTCACTCGCGCAGCTCCTCGATGCGTTGACGCAGATGGTCCAGCAATTTTTCCGGATCGTCGAAACCGGCCGGATCGATGGGGGTACCGAAACCGGTTCCACGAGGTACCGACAGGTTTCCGATCTCGCCGCCGCGCACCGATGAATCCGACGGACCCGGGACGTCCTACCTTGCGAGACCGTCGAATCGTGGAAGGACAGCCATGGCGACACATGAGGTCGGCACCAGAGAGCAATGGCGCGCGGCGTACGAGGACCTGCGCGCCGAGGAGAAGGCTCTCACCCGCCGCACCGACGAGCTGGCACGGCAGCGGCAGGCACTGCCCTGGGTGCCGGTGACCAAGGAGTACCGCTTCGACACCAATGCGGGCAGCAAGACGCTGGCCGAACTGTTCGACGGCCGCTCTCAGCTGATCATCCGGCATTTCATGCACGGCCCGAAGACCCCACAGGGCTGTCCCGGGTGCACCTTCGAAACCGACAACCTGGTCGGCGCGGTCCCCCATCTGGCGCACCGCGATGTCACCTTCCTGCTCGCCTCCCGCTCGCCCCTGGCCACGCTGAACGAGTACAAGGCCCGCTTCGGCTGGGATATCGACTGGGTATCCATGGGCGACAACGGTTTCAACGACGATTTCTACGAAATCATGCAGATCCCCAGTCCGAAGCGTCCGGGCGACATGCTCGACGTCATGGAACTGATGGCGCTGAGCTGCTTCGCCCTGCAGGATGGCACGGTCTACCACACCTACTCGACCTACGACCGCGGCACCGACGCCCTCAACGCGACCTGGCAGTTGCTGGACCGCGCCCCCAACGGGCGCGGCGACACCTTCGACGACTGGCCCCGTAAACGCGACGAGTACTGAGCGCCCAGCCGAGCAAGCTCGGACCACGTCAGCGTCGAGTTCTGCGCGGTGTGCGGCCACGGCCCGGAGCGGACACTGCCGCGGGCTGCGCCAACCGCCGTCGGCGCAGCCCGGTGCCCTCCGGGACGCAGCGCGCTGATCGTCAGCTCAGGCTGGGGTAGCCGTCGTAGCGGGCGGTCAGCGCTTCCAGATGGTGACCGGACGGATCGTCGAAATATACGCCTCGACCACCGTGGTTGGTGTTGATCTCGTTCGGCCGGCTCTGGCGCGGGTCCGCCCAATACGTGATGCCGCGCGCCCGGATTCGTTCCATGATCCGGTCGAACGTCTCGTCGTTGACCTGAAACGCATAGTGCTGGCCGGGAAAATCGACCGGCGGTTCGGCGAAATCGAGCACCCGCCCGTCGCTCAGATAAACCGCGAGGAAGAACCCGGCTTCCTGCGGCTCGGGCAGGCCGAAGATCTCGGTGAAGAACCGCGCGGACTCGTATTTGTCCTTGGCGGCAACGATGGTGTGGTCGAAGCGCACATCCACCTGTACATCCGACATGTGAAACTCCTTTTCTCCATGAACGTTCAATTCGAGTGCGTCATGGAGGAAGGCGGGCTCCGAGCCCGCCGCGCGATCAAGGAGCCGCCGGAAACCCGTCTCGCTCACGGCATATAGCCGACCCGGCAGTCACGTCGTCGACTCTAACACCAACCACCGGAAACGGGTGCGGGAGAGCCAGGCGCCCATCAGGAGAACCTTCACTGACGACAAGCCGCCTTCGACAACGTGTCATCCGGGTCAACGGGTTCCACCTGCAGCCTCACACTCAAGCCGACCTTATTCGCTATTCCGATCAGCGCGTCCAGGGAAAACTTGCTGATTCGGCCACGACGCAGATCGGATACTCGCGGCTGTGTCACTCCGATGTTGTTCGCAGCCACGGTTTGGGACCACCCGAACTCGTCGATTCGTTCATTGATTGCGATCATCAACGACGAACGCGCTTTCATGTTTTCCGCTTCTTCGGGGGTGTCGCCGAGCGCATCCCACACCGACTCGAACCGCTGTACCATCACTCCTCCTCCGCGGCGATCGCTTCCGCCATGCGATATCGCCTCTTACCGGTTTCGATGGTATGCCCCGGCGTCTTGTTGGACTTCTTCTGGAACGCGTGTAGAACGAAGATCACGTCCCCCAAGCTTGCCACGTAAAACACTCGAAACCACCCATCGTCCTCCGCCACACGGATCTCCCAGCACCCCTTACCGACCTCCGGCATCGGCTTCGCAGTTACCGGCGTCGCCCCGGCCTGCACTTGGTCCAACTGGTATCCGGCTGCACCACGCGCATCCGGAGGAAAATCGCGCAGCTCCTCCAGGGAACGTCCTACGAACTCGAGCGGCTTACGAGGGCGAAGGTCTCTCCCCCTGCAATTATACAAGTAACAGTATAGCTGTAGGCAAACGCGTTTTCCGACCTGCAACGGCAACACAGTCCGCTAACACCGCGAGCCGCACAGTCAACCGCCCTGCCCACCAGGCCCGCACCCACGAATGCAATGGCCTCTACAACCCCGCGCCCAGCCAGGAGGCGAAGCCGAGCAGGCTGTCGGACTGGCGGCGCTGGGCTGCGGCAATTCCGTACACGGTCTCCCGGACCGATGGGTGCAGGCGAGTCTGCTGCGGCGCGGCGGCGCGGGCCTTGTTCAGGGCGGCGAGGGCGCGGTCCGGTTTACCCGACATCAACCATGCGCGGGCGTTGTCCTGCCAATGGTGCCCCGCCCGTGGTGCGGCGACATCAGTAGGCACCCGAAGTTCGGCCCCCTCGCGGGCTGCCTTCCCTGGGTCTCCAGCCTCCAATTCAACTGCGCAGGCGTGAATTTCCACGTTGCCTGGGCCGAAATCCGTGGTGTACAGATTGCTTTCGCCGCTCATCGGCCGTGCTATTTCTCGCGCCCTTGCGATATGGCTCTGCGCCAGTTCCAGCCGTCGTCCTCGTGCCGCTACGACCGCCGCGCGCAGATGACCGTAACCGCGCAGAACTTTTTCGCCCGCACTCGGCCCGGGTACCAGCGCGAGGCCGCGCTCCGCCAAAGACAACGCCACATCGGTGGAACCGTGCGCCATGAGTAGGCGCGAACGCTTCATCAAGCTGCGAACCGCATATCCGGGATCGTCGGTGCGCGCCGCGACTACATCGAGGCGATCGAGGATCAACGCCGTCAACGACGAGTACCCCAGTCTGCAACAAGCCCCTTCGGCGGCGACATAAGCCGCGCACAGCATCCTGTTCGATTCCGCGCGTTCGGAATCACTGGTCGCCAACTCGGCCGCACCGGTCAACCGACGAATCAAACTGGGGAGCACCGCAAGAGCGCGGCGCGTCCGGTCATTGTGTAGCCAGACCTCGACCGCCTCGAGCTCGCTGCGCAACTCCGCGACCGTAGGTGGCTCGAGTGCCTGGACGTATGCTCCTTCAGCGAGTACGGCACGCATGTCGGGCAACCCTTCCAGCTGTCCGTCCTCTTCCAAGGCATCGAGGTACGGCGTGCCCTGCAACCGGTCCGGCTCGACCCCCAATGCCTTGGAGACAGCCGCGACGAACCCCGGTGAGGCGACCTCGCGCCCCTGCTCCACGGCCTTCACCATCGACAACGAATAGTTCGCTCGCGCAGCCAACTGGCGCTGCCCCAAACCCGCAATCTTGCGTTCCGACGCGATCCGCCGCCCCACGTGTTCGCTCATTACACGAGCCTAGATCGATACCCGGCCGCTGTCCCCTGTCCCTTCGCTGTTCCTCGGCGCCCTCACCTGCGACGAATCTGAAATACACAGACAGGAGGGGTCCCGATGAGAGCACGTCCGACGGCATTGGCCTGGATCGACCCGGACGTCAGCACCGCACCCGGATGGGATGTGGCGCAAGTGAAACGACTGGCGAGACGACTCGGCTACACCCTCCTCTGGCCAGGTACGACGGGCACGATTCCGTTGCTCGATCAAGTCCGCACAGCGGATGTGGATGCGCTCGTGATGCCCACTCCGGCTCATCTCGACGCACTGACACTCGACCGCATCATGCAACTCGCAGACGTCGAAACCGCGTGCCCACGCCTGTCTTTCGCACGGTGGGCCGGAGGCGGCAGGTGAACAACGCCGAACGCATCATCCTCGCCACCCTGGCACCGGGCGGCATCCTCACCACCACTCAGATCCAGCGCAGCACCACCTTGCCCGGCTGGACGACCCGCCATGCACTCGCCCGCCTGCACGCCCGCGGCCTGATCGCGGCGACCCACCACCACAGCAGATGGCGGCTCACCGCCCGCGGCGGCGCGAGACCCCCCACTCCGCGATGATCGGCCTGATCCTCGCTGCCGGCCTCCCCCTGGTGGTCCTAGTGTGGGCCGTCTTCTGGCCTACGGACAGCGCCGACGAACCGGACGAGCCCGGTGCACAGGAATAGCGAGCAAGATCAGGCGGCGGTCGATGTCACCAGGCGCGGACGCTTTCGGGCTCGATCCAGGCGGACAGTACGCACCTCAGGTATCGACGCCGAGATTGATGGCGCCGAGCAGGGTGCTGTTCGCGGTCGGGGTAGCGGTGTCCTTCCATTTCGCCGTGACCATTCCGGACTCGTCGAAGATTCCGTCGTTGTCGTTCTGGGTGTTGGATTCCCAGCCGGCGTGATCGGAGTACGGGCTCAGTGCGTAGATCTTCGCTTTCAGGTCGTTGTCGAAATAGATCTGGGTGGTGAGCACAGTGGCCTTGTCGACGTGCACCTTCAGGTGGATGTGGGTGGTGCGGCCGACGTACCAGCCGGGGAAGATCGTCGTGAAGTTCACGATGCCGTTCGCATCGGTGACCTGAGCGCCTCGCAGGTAGGTGCCGTCGTCGGTGGTCTTCGACTCGGAATCGCCGACGCTGTAGGACCCATCGGACTTCTCCCCCGAGGGGTTGGCCATCGGGTCGGCACCGGGAGGGCCGTTCGGCGGCATCCGACCGGGACCGCCCGGGCCACCGGGACCACCGCCCGGCGGCGGGCCACCGGGCCCGCCCGCATTGGCGGAATTCGACCCCGTCTCGAAGCCGGAGTAGACCCCACCGGCATCGCAATGCCACAGCTCCACGACGGCATTGCCGACTGCGGTCGCACCGGAACCGTCTGCGGCACAGGCCTTCAGGTTCTGCACCCGGATCGCCAACTGGAACGGCACACCCGGGCGGTCCTCGCGAATATCGGCGCGAATCGAATCCACATCGAACCAGTACGGCCCCTGCGTCTCCTCCGTGGTCGCCACGCAGCGTGGTGCGGTGTCCAGCAGTGCCGCCGCGGTGGTCGGAGCGGCCGTGGCCGCACCTGTCGATGCCGTTGCCGGTGTAGAGCGCTGATCGGTCGCACACGCCGCCAGCACACCGCCGAGCCCGACCGTCCCGCCGAGCATCAGCGCTCTACGCCGGCTCACCCGCGTGCGGCTGCGCAGCACCTCCCGGTTCATCTTCGAATGCGAATCATCGGTCTCCATGGGCTCATCTTCGGCCACGCACCATGAGGCCACGTGGGGACCGGCTGTGAATCAGCTGTGAGCACCGAGCACCACCACCGATCCGACCGATTCAGGAAGGCGACGACTTCAGGCGACGATTTCAGGCGGCGGCTCAGACCACGACCTCGGTGTTCTGGGCGGCGGTGATGAGCCAGTGACCGGCCTCCTTGGTCAGGATATAGAGGGGTGAGCCTTGGGAGGTCCCGGGTTCGCCGTTGACGGTGTAGCTCTGGCGCGCCTTCACCGCGACAACGTCGGGGCGGACGAACAGCACATGCTCGACCTCGTAGGTCGGCACGAGGCCGCCACTCATCGCACCGGGCAGCACGGTGGCGGTGAATTCGGCGATGGCATCGCGGCCGAACAGGCGTTTGCCGTGCCCCGTGGTCCAGATCGCGTCGGCGCGGAAGAGTGCGACGAAGTCGTCGACGCTTTCGTTGCGCTGAGCATGTTGCACCGCGGCGACCACGGCGTGGATGGCTGCGAGTTCGGTATCGGCAGGTTCAGTACTCATGACATGGACACTCGCACCTCGAGTTCACTCGAGGTCAAAGGATTATGGCGGGACTCACAGCCGTTGGGATTCCAGGAATTCGAGCAGTATCGCCGTGAGTTCGGCCGGCGCGTCCTCTTGCACGAGATGTCCTGCGCCCGAAATCGGTTCGAGTCGCGTGTCCGGAATGCGGGCGGCGAGTTCCTCCCCCTTCGCGATCGGGATCCAGGTGTCCTCGCGTCCCCAGCACACCACCGTCGGCATGCTCAACTCCTGATATCGCTCCTGCACCTCGTCGGTGTAGCGCTGATCGGCCTGCGCGATCTGCCGATAGAAGGCCGCCTGCCCCTGTTCGTCGAGCCACGGGGCGACCAGGCGATCCAGCACGTCCGGGTGCAGTCCGGGACTGCTGGCCGAACTCACATATTCGCGCACCAGTGCACCGTGCAGCGCCGGCGGCAACTGTTCGAAGACCTCGGAATGCTCGCCGACCAACCGGAAGAACGGCGATCCCCACGGCGCCAACGCCACCGGGTCGACCAGTGCGAGCGCGCGATAGTGGGCGCCGTGCAGCAGGTGGGCGCGTAGCGCGACGGCACCGCCGAAATCGTGCGCGACCACCAGCGGGTCACGCAACCCCCAATGCGTCAGCAACTCGGCGAATACCCGCCCCTGTGCAGCCAGCGAAACATCTTGCCCCGCAGCCTTCTCCGACGCACCGTAGCCCGGCATATCCCACACGAACACCTGATAGTGCCGGGCGAGCGAATGCGCGATATGGCGCCAGACATAGGAGGAGAACGGCGTCCCGTGCAGCAGTACGACCGGTTCGCCGCCCGGCTCCCCCAGCCGGTCCCAGCGCACCTCCCCGCGAATACTGCGGAACGTCTCGCCCAACTGCCATTCACTCACGTGCTGTCCCTCTCGATCGGCCGCCCGAGGCGCAGCCATGGTCGATTCGCGCTGATGACATAGTCAAGCACCGGCCTCCGACAACCGGCATGCATCGGTGCTCCCTCTCCGGAACCGAAAATCCCTCAGGCGCGCAGGGCCTCGGGGAACCCGGTCCAGCGCAGTTCGGGCCGGAGGTGACTCATGTCGTTGAACATACTGATGTTCGGTGGCGCGCCGCGCCGGTATTCGATCACGGTCAGCGCGGCGTTGGCGCTGCTGAGGCCCAGCCAGCGCACCGCAGGGGCATCGAGCGCATCACGGACCAGCCACGCGATCGGGTAGGCATGGGTGATCAGCACCTCGTGCACATCCTCCTGGCCGGTGGGCGCGGTCGCGAACCGCGCGGTGAGAGCCTGCGCGATCGCGTGCCCCGCGGCGGCTTCCGCCGCGTCGTAGCCGTCGAAGAACGGCACCCACGACGGTGGAGTCTCATCCGGGGCCGGCACGTAGGGCACATGGTCGACGAGTTCCGGGGCCTCGGTTACCGGGGCACTCCCGCTCAGGAACAGGTCGAGTTCTCTCGCGGTGTCCGCCGCACGCGGCAGCGGGGAGTGCCGGACTGCGGTGATCGGCAGCGGTGCCAGGCGCGCGCCGAGGAGCCGGGCTTGCTCGCGGCCGGTGCCCGTGAGGTTGCCGAGGGCATCGGCGGCACCGTGTCGTGCGAGGTAGAGATACCTGGCTGCCATCAGTGTGCCCGGGAGACTGCTCCCGTTGTCCTTTCTCGGTGGGATCAGAGGACGGTGATCGTCCCCGCGGTGCCGTCCAGGGCGACCCGATCGCCGCTGCGGATGTGGGTCGTCGCATTCGGGATGGCGAGCGCGGCGGGGATGCCGTATTCACGGGCAACGATCGCGGCGTGCGAGAGTGCGCCGCCGGTCTCGGTGACGACACCGGCGGCGATGGTGAACAGCGGTGTCCAGGCCGGATCGGTGCAGGGGCAGATCACGACGTCGCCGGGACGGACGGTGTGGAAGTCGTCCGGGCTCCCGACGATGCGCGCGGTCGCGGTCACGAGTCCGGGAGAGCCCGGCACTCCGGCCAATGCCCGGCTGGGGACGACCTGATCGACGGTGCGGCTCGCCGGCACGGCGGCTGTGATCGGGCGCGCCTGCAGGATCCAGATCGCATCGTCTGCGATCGCCCACTCGATATCCTGCGGACCGCCGAGCATCGCCGCGATCCGGCGTCCCATCCCCGCCAGCACCCGCACCGTGCTGTCCTGCAGTGTTCGCGCGGTGCGCGCCTGTTCCCCCACAAGGCTCGTACCGACGCCGCCGCTTTCGGGGGTCAGGTCGATCCGGGTTCGTTTGCTGCCGACCACACAATCGACATCGCCGTCCGCTGTCACGTCATAGCTGTCGGGTGTGACGGTCCCGCTGACGACGGCGAGGCCCAGCCCCCACGCGGCTTCGATCCGGGTCGATCCGCCCGGACGCTGGGGTGTGAACAGCACGCCCGATACCTCGGCCTCGATCACGCGCTGCACCAGCACCGCCATTCCGGGAGCGTTGTCCTGACCGGTCTGCCGCCGGTAGGCGGCGACCCGTGCGGCGCGGGCGGAATCCCAGCAGGTGGTGATAGCCGCGCATACGCCGTCGCTGCCGCGCACACCGACGACACTCTCGTACTGGCCCGCCGCCGACGCGTGTCGGCCGTCCTCGTCGCTCGCGGACGAGCGCACCGCGACCACAGGATCCCCCAGCCGGTCGAGCGCGCGAGTGATCGCCGAGCGCAGCCCGGCCTCGACCTCGGGCCGGGCGCCGGCGACGATCTCGGGCCGGGTGCCGGCGACGGTTTCCGCGACCGACGACGCAGCTACCACGAATCCCTCGGGCACCGGCACCCCGGCACGCAACAGCACACCCAGCGTCGCCGCTTTACCGCCGCAGGTCGAACGGGTCGCATCCGAAAGCGCCGTCAGCATCACACCAGCTTTCAACACAATGTTGACAACATTTCGTTGATGCTAGCAGGATGGGCGGCATGGAACGCAAGCACGACATCGCGGGCGCCGACCAGGCGCAGTGGCAACGCGAGCGCGATGCCCAGCAGCGGCTGCTGAACCGGGGTGCAGATCAACTCGAGCCGCGGCCGTGGCGTCCGGCCCCCGTCCCGCCGACCGCGGTCGACCTGACGCAGTACGCGCTCTGGCGCTCCGCCGAGCTCACCCCGGACGAGCTCCTGGGCGCTCTCACACTGCTCCCGGCGGCCCGGGCGGAGCTGGACGGCGTGGAGATCGGACTGCTCTTCACTGCTCGAAACGAGGGACTGACCTGGGCACAGATTGCCGAAGCGATGGGCTTTCGTTCACCGCAGGCAGTCCAGCAATACGTCAACCGACTCAGCGCACGACAGGACAAGCAGTCATGACATATCGGTCCACGCCGGAACTGCTCATCCTGCACGCGGTGCGGCTGCTGGGCTTCGCCGGCAGTACCGCGATCGGGGACCGTTTCGAGACCGGTCGCGACGCCACCGCCCGGGCACTACACGAGGCAGCGGGTGCAGGCTGGGTCCAGCATGTCGCGTTCGCGGACCTCGACGGCTGGTCACTGACCGACTCGGGCAAAGCGGAGAACGAACGTCGGCTCGCCGCAGAACGCCGCACCGCCGACCCGGAACACGCCGTCGCCGCGGTCTACCGTGACTTCCGTCCACTCAACGCCCGCCTGCTACGTGCCGTCACCGACTGGCAGATCAGGCCGACGGAGTCCGACAAGTTCGCCCCGAACGAGCACACCGACCACCGCTGGGACGAGCGTGTCCTCGACGAACTCACCGCACTCGGCGGCGAACTGGCCCCCGTGACCGAACGCCTGTCGGCCGTCCTGGGCAGATTCGACGGTTACTCGGCCCGTTACGATTCCGCATTACACCGGGCTCGGAACGGGCAGCCCGAATGGATCGACAAGACCGACCTCGACTCGTGCCACCGAGTCTGGTTCCAGCTCCACGAAGACCTCATCGCCACCCTCGGCATCGACCGAGGCAACGAGATGTGAACCGCCGGCGTCAGTTCAGGCCGGCGTAGCTGTGCAGCCCGCTCACCACGATGTTGATGATGAACAGGTTGAACAGCATCGCCACGAAGCCCGCCACGTTGATCCAGGCGGCCTTGGTTTCGCGCCAGCCGGAGGTGGCGCGGGCGTGCAGGTAGGCGGCGTAGATGACCCAGGCGATGAAGGAGACCGTTTCCTTCGGGTCCCAGCCCCAGAAGCGGCCCCAGGCGGATTCGGCCCAGATGGCGCCGAGGATGATGCCGGTGCCGAACAGCGGGAAGGCGACGATGGTGGTGCGGTAGGCGAGGCGATCCAGGGTGCGGGCATCGGGGAGGCGGCGGGCGAGCATACCGAGCAGGTTGCTCGACTCCTTACCCTCCTGCTGATGCATGCGCAGCAGGAACAGCATGCTCGCGATACCGGACAGCATGAAGATGCCGCTGCCGATACTGACAATGGTGACGTGGATCGGCAGCCAGTAGGACTTCAGTGCGGGCACCACGGGCGCGGCGTCGGCGTAGAGGACCTGCCCGGCCAGGAACATCAGGATCAGGATCGGGACCAGCAGGAAGACCCACATCGAGCGGTAGCGGCGCTCGTTGATGAATACCAGGCCGGTGACGGCCGCGGCGGCCGTCGCCATGGTGATGAACTCGTACATGTTGCCGAGCGGGAAGCGGTGAGTCGCGAAGCCGCGCAGCACGATCGAGGCCACGTGCAGACCGACGGCCACGAACACGACCGCGAAAGCCATGTTGCCGAACTGTTCGGGCAGCGAGCGCTTGGCGACCGGCTCGATGCGTCCCGGGACCTGCGGCCGCTCGGCACCCGCAGCACCGGGCGCACCCGCACCCACCAGTTCGCGCTCACGTTCCTGCGCGGTGGTGACCTTCTTCTTCGCCGAGGCGTACTGCACGATCAACATCGCCAGTACCAGCAGGTAGACGACGAACGCCGTCTTGAAGGCGAGATTGCTGTAACCGGCGAGGGTCTCGTCGATCGGCATGTTCACTCTCCCGTGCTCTCGGTCCGGGTGACCGGGCGCTGCTCTGTGGGGTTGGCGCCTGCTGTGGAGTCCGAACCCAGCAGCCGTGTTCGCAGGCGGTCGAACTCACCGCCCCAGCCGGCCTGGTCCGTGCGGGCCAGCCCACCCATTTCTACTACAGTACGTCGTTTATCGGAACCGTCGTCGTCCGGGTCCTGCGGATAGGCGCGCACCCAGATGCGGCGGCGCTTCACCAGCAGCGAGACCAGCAGCCCGGCCATCATCAGTACCGCGGACACCAGCACCCAGTTCTGCGCCGGGTCGTGCGAGACCTGCAGATTCGCGAATTCCTTCGCACCGTCGAACGTCACTTTGGTCCCGTCGGACAGGGTCGACGATTCTCCCGGCTGCAGATTCACCCGCTCCTGCTTGACCAGCCGGCCCTGCTTGATCATCTCCCCGTCGAGTGCGAACAGCGACTGCGCCCGTCCGGTGTCCAGGCCGGTCTCGCCGCGATAGATGTCGATCGCTACCGCGGGATCCCGCATCTCGGGATACGAGGAGGTCAGCAGGTTTCCGTGCATCAACGACGTCGGGGCGAACAGGCCCTCGATCGCGAGCTGGTTCTTACGCCGCTCGGTTTCGTCGGGGTACATGCCGCCCGGCGGATCGAAGCGCATCACACCGCTGGACAGGAAGGTGGTCGCGTCGTCGGGGCGCCACTGGATCGTCTGGGTGCGCTTCGTCCCGTCCGGATAGGTGACGGTGAACGTGGGCGCGTACCCGTGCCCCTGCAGGTAGACCCGGTCACCGGCGACGCGCAGCGGATGGTTGACCTGGATCGTGGTGTCACGCCAGGTGTCGTTCGTCAGATCCTCGCCGGTCTGGTATTCGATGTTCGCGGTGAACATCTCCGCCTGCCCGTTGGGTAGGTAGTCGGCGTCGAAATCCTTGACCCGCACGCAGATCGGTGTAAGTCCGGTGCCGTCGTTGACCTGCCCGGCCCGGAACGAGTCGAAGGCCGCCGGTGAGGTGGTGCAGAATCCGGGTCCACCGTCGGCCACCACGATGACATTGCCCTCGTAGCCGAACAGTTTGCCCGCCGCCACCGCCACCAGCAGACCGACCAGGGCCAGGTGGAAGACGAGGTTGCCGAGCTCGCGCAGGTAGCCCTTCTCCGCGGACAGGGTCACCTCGCCGGGACGGGCGTTGCGCACCTCGTTCTCGTCACGGGTGACCACGCGCCAGCCCCGCAGTCCCCGCTGTGCCTGCTCGATCGCCTCGGCCGGAGTGCCGTCGACCGTGGTCGTGTCGTGGTGCGGCAGCCGACCCAGGTTGCGCGGCACCATGACCGGCGGGGTGCGCAGCGCCTTGTAGTGATCGAAGACGCGCGGCACGATGCAGCCCACCAGCGAGACGAACAGCAGGGCGTAGATCGCGGTGAACCAGAAGCTGGAGAACACGTCGAACAGCTGCAGCCGGTCCATCCACGGACCGAGCATGCCGCGATCGGCGATGTACTTGTCGACCTTCTGCGCGTTGAGACTGCGCTGCGGCAGCAATGCTCCCGGGATGGCGGCCAGTGCCAGCAGGAACAGCAGCATCAGCGCGGTGCGCATACTGGTGAGCCCGCGCCAGGTGTTGCGTAGCAGTGCCAGCCCCCGGCGCGGCAGTGATTGCCGCGGCGGTGTGGCGGCGGGGGGCGGGGAGGTCTTGGTGGCAGTCATCGGGCGGCTCAGATCGGCAGGGTTACCTGGGAGATGAATACATTGCGGATCCATCCGACGAACTGGTCCCACATACCGGTGACCAGCGCGATACCAACGGCGACCAGCAGGATGCCACCGATGATCTGGATGGTGCGTGAATTGCGGCGGAGCCAGCCGACCCCGCGCAGTGCAGTGACGGAGCCGAACGCGAGAATCACGAACGGCAGCCCCAGCCCGAGGCAGTAGGCCACGATCAGGGCGACACCGCGGGCCGCGGTCGCGCCTTCGGTTCCGGCGGACACCGCCATCACGCCCGACAGTGTCGGCCCCAGACAGGGCGTCCAGCCGAGCGCGAAGACCGCACCCAGCAACGGCGCACCGACGACTCCGGTGAGCCGGCGCGGGTGCATCCGGGTGTCACGCTGCAACATCGGGACCAGTCCGAGGAACACCAGGCCCATCAGGATGGTGACCACACCACCGATGCGCTGCAGCAGTTCACGATTGACGTTCAGGGTCTGGATGACACCGAATACGGTCGCGGTGGCCAGCACGAACACCACGGTGAAGCCGGCCACGAACAGCCCGGCGGCACCAGCGACCCGCATCCGTCCGGCGCGCAGTGCCACTGCGGTACGAGTGCCCTGGGCTTCGTCCACGGTCACCGGCGGCGCCTCGGCGCCCACCACTCCGGCCAGATACGACAGATAGCCCGGCACCAGCGGCACCACGCACGGCGAGGCGAACGACACCAGTCCGGCGAGCACGCAGGCGCCCAGCGCGAGCAGCAGCGGACCGGACGCAGCGGTCTGCTGGAACGAATCACCCACCGAGGCCAATGCCGGAGCAGCCAGAACCGTCACTGCCGGCCCTCCGCGGCGACCCGGTCCACCACCGGTTGCAGGTCCTCGGCCAGCAGTGACCGCAGGAAGACCGCGGCGACGCGATGTTGCCGGTCGAGCACCAGGGTGGTCGGGATGACACTGGTGGGGAATTTGCCGCCGAGCGCGAGCAGGGTACGCATCTCGGGGTCGTAGACGGAGGGGTAACCGACCTTGTTGTCGATCACGAAATCGCGGGCCCGGGCCTGCTGATAGTCACGCACATTGATCCCCAGGAACGCGACGCCCTTGTCCTTGGACTGTTCGTAGACCTGCTCCAGGGCGGGCGCCTCGGCCCGGCACGGACCGCACCACTGCCCCCACAGGTTCAGCACGACAACCTGATTCGGGAAGTCGTCCACTGAGATCTTGTCCCCGGTGACCAGATTCGGCCCGGCCAGCTTGCCGATGGTGCCGCGGGTGTCCGGCGGGTCGTAGAAGATGTCGGTTTTACCGCCGGGCGATACGAAATCGAAGGTTCCGCCCTGGGCCACCGCATCCTTGCCCGAAGAACAACCGGCCAGCGCGGCGACGACCGCCACGCAAGCCAGCAACATCGGCAGCAGACGCCGGACCGCCCCGCTCACGCCCCGGTCACCATGGGGTCCGAGCCACCAGCGGGCTCGGAGTACACGATGTCGATCAAGGTATCGCCCTGGTACACGAGCGAGGTCAGCGAAGCCAGGGAGCACTGCCGCTGCCGGGGGTCGTGCCACAGCCGCTTGCCCTCGAGGAAGCGCCGCAACGTCCACACCGGCAGCTGATGCGACACCACCACGGCCTCGTGTCCGGCGGCCTCCACCCGGGCCTTGTTGACCGCGGCCAGCATGCGATGTGCGATCTGCAGATACGGCTCACCCCACGACGGGGTGAACGGATCGCGCAGCTTCCACCAGTGCCGTGGTTTGCGCAGCGCGCCGTCGCCGACCGACACCCGCAGCCCCTCGAAGGTGTTGCCGGCCTCGATCAGGTTGTCGTCACCACGCACCGTGAGATCGTGGCGGGCCGCGATCGGCGCTGCGGTCTCCTGCGCGCGCTGCAGCGGGGAGGCCACCACCAGACGGATATCGTGATCGGCGAGGGTGCGCGCCACCGTGGTCGCCTGCGACCGGCCCGTCACCGACAGGTGGAAACCCGGTAGCCGGCCGTAGAGGATGCCCTTCGGGTTGTGCACCTCACCGTGACGCATCACGTGCACGATGGTTTCGGTATCGGAGGCGACATCGCCGGGCAGTGCCGGGATACTCCCGGAATCCGTCCCTGCTTTCGGTGGTTCGCTCACGCTCGGGATCCTTCGGGTGTGGCGGCCGCGGCTGCCGCAGCAGCGGCGGGCAGTGCGGTCGCGATGCGGTCGAATGCGTCCTCATCGAGCGCGGCCGAAACGAACCAGACCTCGAACGGGCTCGGCGGCCCGTAGATACCGGCTTCCAGCAAGGTGTGGAAGAAGGCCGGGAAACGCCAGGTGTCGGAAGCTTTGGCGGTGGCGTAGTCGGTGACCGGATCCTCGGAGAAGAACACGCTCACCATATTGCCCGCGAACTGGACGGTGTGGGGGACGCCTGCCGTGGTGAGGGCCTCGGTGAACAACGAACCGAGGCGTTGCGCATGGCGATCGAGCGCGGCGTACACCGCGGCATCGGCGGCGCGCAGTGTGGCGAGCCCGGCGGCGACCGCCACCGGATTACCCGACAGTGTGCCGGCCTGGTACACCGGGCCGACCGGTGCGAGATGATTCATCACCTCGGCGCGGCCACCGAACGCCGCAGCAGGCAGACCGCCGCTCATCACCTTGCCGAAAGTGAACAGATCGGCCTCGACCGGATCCAGGCCGTACCAGCCGGACGCGCTGACCCGGAAGCCGGTCATCACCTCGTCCATGATGAGCAGGGCACCGTATTGGCTGGTCAGCCGGCGCAGACCGGCGTTGAAACCGGGCAGCGGCGGCACCGCGCCCATATTTCCGGCGGCAGCCTCGGTGATCACACAGGCGATCTGGTCCGGATATTCGGCGAACGCCGCGGCCACCGCGTCGAGATCGTTGTACGGCAGCACGATCGTGTCCGCGGCCTGCGCACCGGTCACCCCGGGCGAGGTGGGCAGGCCCAGGGTGGCGACCCCGGAACCGGCGTCGGCCAGGAGTGCATCGACATGCCCGTGATAGCAGCCGGAGAATTTGACGACCTTGCTCCGGCCGGTGTAACCGCGCGCCAGACGCACCGCGCTCATGGTGGCCTCGGTACCGGAATTCACCAGGCGCACCCGTTGCACCGGATCGACCCGCGCGGCGATGGCCTCGGCCAGCTCGATTTCCCCTTCCGTGGGGGCGCCGAAGGACAGCCCCCCGGTCGCGGCCCGCTGCACGGCATCGACGACCGCCGGATGCGCATGACCGAGGATCATCGGACCCCAGGAGCTCACCAGGTCGACATAGTCGTTGCCGTCGGCGTCGGTCAGGGTGCAACCTCGCGACGAGGTGATGAAACGCGGGGTGCCGCCGACCGAATCGAAGGCCCGCACAGGCGAGTTCACACCGCCGGGAATAGTTGCGGCGGCCCGTTCGAAGAGTTGGGCGGAGATCGGCACGTTTACCTGGTTCACGCGCGGAGAAGAACTCACGAGAACCAGTGTCTCAGCACCCGCCGCGGGCGTCGACGACAGGGTGTAGTTGGGTGAGCCAACGCACAGGTCCGGGCGGGCAACACGCCGCCCGCATTTCGTCCCGAAACCGGCCCCGCGCGAGCGTCGCTGCGTAATCTCGAAACCCCACACTCATGCGCGAGCCGGGAGGGTTCATGCGTACAGCGGTATTCGGAGCAGCCCTGATGACGACCCTCGCCGGCGCGGTCGTGGCCGCGACCCAGGCAGCAGCCGTCGAACCGATCGTCCAACCGGACCAGGGCCGGGCCGGAATCATGCTCAGCCACGAGGAGACCGGTGCCGTCGCCGACGGACCGATTCCGGCACTGGTCACCATGGTCGTGCCGCCGGACCGGATCGGCGCGGGCCTGAAACCCGATTCGGAGCTCTATCACAGTCCCGACGGCGCGGTACACGCCTCGCTGCGGCAGGTGATCATGGAAGCGGCGGACCGTCCCGACGGCAGCATCGTGGTGCTGGTGAACGCCCCGGGATCGCACGGCACCCGACTGCTCGACGTCTACCAGCGGTGGGGCTGACGGCGAGAGCTACCGCGGCTGTACCGCGCAGCGCACCACCAGATCGATAGCGGCAAGTCCCGCGGCGGCGACAAGTAGTGCGGCCAGAGCCAGCCAGGGGCCGGTGTAGTGCGTGGATTCGAAGGCCGGCTGGTCACCGACTGCCGCGAACCAGGTGGTGTGGACGCCCTGACGCCAGCTCGGCACCGCGGCCACCGCGCACACCACCACCAGCAGCAGATCGAGCGCGATCCACACCCGCCGCATCAACCGGCCTCCTCCTCGCTCTCGGTACGCACTTCGCTGGTCGAAGATACCGCGGGGGCATTCGCACGCGGAGCGGCAGCGCCGTCGGCGCGCGGGGAAACAGCGGTGTCGGCGCCCGGGGAAACAGGCTCGGCGGGCTTCGCGGACGTCGCGGGCCGCGCGGTGTGCCCGCCGTTGTCGGGGTCGGTCCCACCGTCCCGTGGTTGCCCGGACTGCTGTGATTTCGCCGCTTTCGGTGCCTGCTTCGATGTCGATTTCTTCGACGCGGCCGCCTTCGTCGATTCGGCCGGCTTGCCGGGTTCCCCGGGCTTCGCCGCTCGCTTCTCGGCTGCCTGCTCCACGGCGGTAGTCAACTGCGCCCGGAGTTCTCGATGATCGCGTGCCCAGGCCTGCACCATCCCGCCACCGCGAATCTTCAAGCCGATCCCGGTGCGCCGCCGTGGCACGCCGGTGAGTTCGCCCAGCGCGCGCGCCGACTGCCAGGAATCGTCGTCCCAGGATTCGTCGTCGTGTTCCGGAAAGACTCGCGCAATGGAATCCAGCGCCACCGTTTCGGTGCCCTGGCGCAGGCTCGATTCGGTGAGCTCGACGCTGACGTGCCGTCTGCCAGCCACGACCTGCAGGGCAACGAATCCGGCGAGCAGTGCCGCGCAGAAGGTGAGACCGAACCAGTGGATGGCACCACGCCCGATGACCAATTCCAGAATCAGAACGATCAGGCAGAGCAGCGGGCCGTAGGTAACCGTACGCCAGCGGCCGCCGGGCTCGCTGAACAGCACCGGCTCCTGCGCTGGGGTCACAACGGGATGGGCGTCGTTCACGCAAAACCTCCGAATACGACGCGCATGCGGCCTTGCGCGAACAGCCGAGCGGGCGGCGGTGAAGTCAGCCGACCGTACCCGGGAGCAGCAGGACTGCCAGGGTGAGTACCGCGAAAAGCAGCAACAGACCCATCACCACAACGTCGCGTCGAACACTTTGCCGTTGCTGAATCACCACGCGCATCGATGTCTCCGATCCACCGAAGCCATCTGTACCGCATACCCGGCGTGGTGACCGATCGATGTGGCCACCGATCGAAAAACCCCATCCGAGCTAAAACGCACAACCAACGACTTTCAGTTCCCGAGCTCTCTGTGACAACCCTCACCATACATCTCGGCCCGGATGTGACAAATTCCGCACCGGACTCAGCGCCCGTTCGCGAGAAAGTACGCTGCGGAATCCTTTCTGCGACAAAGAAATACAGCACCACCAGCAAGGACAGCTTGCAAGATGGCGACGGCCCCGGTGAGCATCGTCGCACCGCCGGAGACGGACCCGAGCCCGAACAGTGAACCGATCGCACCGAAGACCAGGACAACGGTTGCCATATCCGTGATCGTTCGAGCCCAGAGCCTTCCGAGCCCGAGCTGGTGTACGACCGCGACCGCACCGACCGCGACGCCCAGGCCGAAGACCAGGATCAGCACCTCGAGGATCGTGACCGCCAACTCCAGCTGCGGCAGACTGAACTCCGACTGCTCGTCGCGCAGCTGGTCCTGGAAGGACCGGGCCATCTCGTGCCGGTTGCCGAGGCCGTCGACCGCGCCGACGATCAGGCGCAGGATGCCCAGCGCCACCACGCCCCACCACAGCTGGCAGGCGGTGCGCACATCTTCGGGTCTGGATGGGGTACCGGACTCGGCCGGCAGTGGCGCCGGGTTCACGACAGCCAGTGTGCGGCCTCGGTGGCCCAGTAGGTAAGGACGAAATCCGCACCCGCCCGCCGGATTCCGAGCAGCGATTCCTCGATCGCACCGCGCCGGTCGATCCAGCCGCGCTCGGCGGCGGCGGTGATCATCGAGTATTCGCCGGAGATCTGGTAGGCCGCGACCGGAACCGTCGAGTGATCGGCTACATCCCGCAGGATATCCAGATACGACATGGCCGGCTTGACCATCACGATGTCGGCGCCTTCGGCCAGATCCAGCTCCAGCTCGCGCAGGGATTCCCGGCGGTTGGCGGGGTCCTGCTGATACGTGCGGCGGTCGCCCTTCAGCGACGAGCCCACGGCCTCACGGAACGGCCCGTAGAAGGCGGAGGCGTACTTCGCCGCGTAGGCGAGGATCCCGGTATCGGTGTATCCGGCGGCGTCCAGTCCGGCACGGATCGCACCGACCTGGCCGTCCATCATGCCGCTGGTGCCGAGCAGTTCGGCACCGGTCGCGGCCTGCGCGAGGGCCATCTCGACATAGCGATCCAGGGTCACGTCGTTGTCCACCGCACCATCGGCGGCGAGGACGCCGCAGTGTCCGTGATCGGTGAACTCGTCCAGACAGGTATCGGCCATGACGACCGTATCGCCACCGACCTCCTGGGCCAGCGCCCGCAGGCCGCGGTTGAGAATGCCCTCCGGTGCGCTGGCCTGGCTGCCCACCGCATCCTTGTCCTCCGGCCGCGGCACACCGAACAGCATCAGGCCACCGACACCCGCCGACGCCGCCTCCACTGCGGCCTTGCGCAGGGAATCCATCGAATGCTGGAACACCCCCGGCATCGAGCTGATCTCACGCGGTTCGGCCAGTCCGTCGGCGACGAACATGGGAAGCACCAAATGCCTTGGTTCCAAGGTGGTTTCGGCGACGAGGCGACGCATCGCGGGGGTACGACGCAACCGCCGCGGGCGGTCCAATCCGGTCATAACCGCACGATACGCCCCGGCACCGGGCAGGTCACGGCCACCTCCACCGGGTAGCAACCTGGATCACAGCGACCGCCCGAGCCACTGCGAGACCGCCGCAGACAGGCACTGCGACACCGCCGCGATCGGACGCCTCAGCACCGTCGCGGTCCGCACTCGATGCGCACTGCGGCACCGTCGCGATCCGGCACCGCCCCGACTCGGACGGCACCGGATCCGATTGCGCGCCGACGACCGAAAATCGTTGTGCAGGCATCGTTTTTGTCGGCACCCTCCGGTAGAATCGAAGATGTGTTCGAGGGGATTCGCCAACAGTCGAACAGGCTCGGCCGGTGCACCACTGCCCATGGTGTGCCGGCGACAATGATCGGCGGCGGGACGGTTCGTCGGTCCACACCCGTCCCGCCTTCGGTCGTCTGCCGCGACTTGTCCCGGTGCGTCCCGCTATGAAGGGGAGGATTCCGATGTCCACCGTGCCCACACCCACCGCACCGACGACGACAACCACCGCACCCGCAGCCGGCACCACCGCAATGCCGCTGCCCGGGCGCATCGACCCCTACATTCCGCTCACGAAGCAGCCGCTGCCCGCCGGTCGTCCACGGTCCTGGTACATCATGCACAACCGCCGGCTCAAGGCGATGCGCCTGGCCATCGCGCTGCTCGACTCCGGCGTCTACCGCGCCAACCTGGCCGACAACCACACCATCCGCGATACTGCCGAAACAGTCGGCATCCGCCCGCCGTCGAACAAGACCTGCAGTCTCGTCCGCGACTTCATGCGTGTGCGCCGGGTGTGAACGGTGCACACGTCACGCCGAAAACACGCTGTGCCCGCGACTGCCTGGTCGGCAATCGCGGGCACGGACGTGATTCGGGCACGCTCAGCGGCTGCGGCGGCTCTTCTTGCGCGGCGGGGGCAGCAGGCCCTCGGCGCGCAGATGGGCGGCGTGCTCGGCCAGGGCGTCGACCAGCGGGCCGACCTGAGCCAGCTCGGGCTGCACATCCACGCGCAGACCGAATTCGACGGCCGTTTCGGCGGTCCTGGGGCCGATGCAGGCAACGATCGTGCGCGCGTGCGGCTTTCCGGCGATACCCACCAGATTCCGGACCGTGGACGAGGAGGTGAACAGCACCGCGTCGAAACCACCGGTCTTGATCATCTCGCGGGTCTCCGCGGGCGGCGGCGAGGCACGCACGGTCCGGTACGCGGTGACATCGTCGATCTCCCAGCCCCGGTCACGCAGACCCTCGGCCAGGGTTTCGGTGGCGATGTCGGCGCGCGGCAACAGCACCCGATTCACCGGATCGAAAACATCGTCGTAGGGCGGGAAGTCGGCCAGCAGTCCTTCCGAGGACTGCTCACCGCTGGGCAGCAGTTCAGGCGTGATACCGAAGGACCGCACCTTGTCGGCCGTCGCCTCACCCACACACGCGATCTTCACACCGGAGAAGGCCCGCGCATCCAGTCCGAACTCGCCGAACTTCTCCCACACCGCGCGCACCGCGTTGGTGGAGGTGAACACCACCCACTGATAGCGGCCGTCGACCAGTCCCTTCACCGCGCGCTCCATCTGCGCGGGGCTGCGCGGCGGCTCGACCGCGATCGTCGGGACCTCCATCGGGATGGCGCCGTGCATGACGAGCTTCTCGCTCATCTCGCCGGCCTGCTCCTTGGTCCGCGGCACCAGCACGGTCCAGCCGTACAGTGCCCGCGACTCCCACCACGACATCTTCGCCCGCTTCTCGACCTCCTTGCCGACCGTGACCACGAGCGGCCCGACCAGTTCGGATGCTGCGGAATTCAAGGTGGCCAGCGTCGCCTCGATGGTGCGCTGCTGGCGGGTGGTGCCACGGACGGTCACCGCCACCGGCGTCTGCGGCGCGAGACCGTGCTCCACCAGCGCACTCGCGGTTTCGGCGAGATGGCCGGAGGTGGCGTGCAGAATCAGTGGCGCGGGGGCGGAGGCGACCCCGGCCCAGTCGACATCACCGCGCACATCGACCTCGGTGTGCGAGGAACCCAGCGCGATCCCCGCATAGGCCGGGACGGTGGCACCCGAGGGCAGCCCGGGCAGCACCTCGAAGGTCATATGGGAACGGGTGACGGAGTTGATCTCGGCGATCACCGAATCGGTGGTCATCGGGTCGCCCGAGACCAGCCGCACCACATCGTGTCCGGCGCGGGCCTCGTGCACCAGTGTCTTGGCCACCTCGGTGGGCTCGCCGAGGGCGGGGCGCACGTCCACGGCGGATTCGCCCTCCGGTCCCGGTTCCACGGCAGTGCCGATCATGGCCAGCACGCCCTTGTCCACGTCGGGGTCGGTGAACGCCAGACGCGCTCGTCCCAGTACCTCGCGGGCACGGACCGTGAGCAGCGCCGGGTCACCCGGACCCGACCCGACGAACAGAATCCGTCCGGGATGCTTCTTGGTGGCACGGCTGCGCTCGCTCATGGTTTGTTCTCCATCGGGCTGGAATTGGTGAAGTCGGTGTTATCGGCCCCTGCGGCCGGCAGGTCGCCGTGTGCCGCTGCGGCCGGCAGGTCGCCGTCGGCCTCCACGGCCAACAGGTCGCGCGCGCCCAGATCCAGGAGTTCACGCGCCAGATCGCGGCCCAGCTGCTCGGCATCCGCGAGCGAGCCGACCGTCGAGGCCCGGATCACGTCCGAACCGTCGATCGCCGCCACGCCTGCGCGCAGCGACAGTTCCTCGAACACCCGGCCATCATCGTCCAATGACTCGACGATCTCGGCCAACGCGCCCAGTGGTGCCGTGCAACCGGCCTCGAGTTCTGCCAGCAGCGCACGTTCGGCGACGACCCGGGCACGGGTGCCCGCATCGTCGAGGGCGGACAGGATGGTCACGAGATCGCTTTCCTCGCTGCGGCATTCGACCGCGAGCGCGCCCTGGGCCGGTGCCGGCAACATCTGCACCGGTTCCAGTGCCTCGGTGACCGAGCCGAGGCGATCGACGCGGGACAGCCCGGCCCGCGCAATCACCACGGCGTCGAGTTCACCCTCGGCGACCTTACGAAGTCTGGTGTCGATATTGCCGCGCAGCGGCACGATCTCGAGGCCCAGCCCCAGCGCCCGCAACTGCGCGGCCCGCCGGGGGGCGGAGGTACCGATGACGGATCCGGCCGGCAACTCACCCAGTACCAGCCCGTCACGGGCGACCAGTGCGTCGCGGGGGTCCTCGCGCGGCGGAATCGCGGCGATGGTGAACCGCGGATCCGACGCGGTGGGCAGGTCCTTGTAGGAGTGGACCGCGATATCGACAGCGCCCGCGGCCAATTCCTCACGCAGGGCCGCGGTGAATACTCCGACGCCGATCTTCGCGACCGGATCGGAGGATTTGTCACCGGCGGTCTTCACGACCACCAGTTCGGCGTTCTGCCCGGCGGCGATGAGTGCATCGCGCACGGTACCGGCCTGTGTCATGGCCAAAACGCTGCCGCGGGTACCGATCCGCCACGGCACATCGGTGGTGCCACGTCGAGTCATGTTCTGCTCCTGGGTGCCGACCTCGGTGGAGTCTCCGATGGCGACGGCCGTATCAGCGCTCACTGCGGATGCCCCTGTTCGTCTCCGAGATGGCTCGTTGTGAAATCGTCGGCCAATTCGCCGCCGACGGTGGCGATTTCCATGGGTGCCGCAACAGCTTGTGCCGCACCAGGTTTCAATTCGAACAATTCGCGCAATGCCTCGGCGTAACTGCCGCCGCCCGGCACCGAGGCCAACTGCTTGACCCGGACCGTGGGCGCGTGCAGCAGTTTGTCCACCACCCGGCGCACCGTCCGGCCCACTTCCTCACGTTGCGGATCGTCCAGATCGGGAAGCTTGGATTCCAGCCGCATGAGTTCGGCCTCGACCACCTCGGCCGCGCGCTGCCGCAGCGCCGCGACGGTCGGGGTGACTTCCGCCATCCGCTGACCGGACAGGTACTTGGCGAGCTCCTCGGCGACCAGGCCACGGGCGGCGCTGGTGTCGTCCGCCGCCACACCGGCCGCGGGGTCCCGCTGCAGGGTCTCCATATCGATGACGGACACATCGGGCAGCCCGGCCACCGCGGTATCCACATCGCGGGGCAGGCCCAGATCGCAGATCACCATCTGATGTCCGGCCCGCGAGACGTTCAGCGCCCGGTGGGCATCGGCGAGACTGACCACCGTGCCGACCGCACCGGTGCTGGTGATGACGAGGTCCGCGTCGGCCATGGCGTTGACCAGGTTCGACAGCTCCACTGCGCCGGCGGGCGCGCCGTGCATCGTGGTCGCGGTGGCGGCGAGGCGCTCGGCACGATCGAGAGTGCGGTTGACCACCACGATCCGGCCTATTCCGGCACGCGCCAGATGCGCCACCGAGAGACTGCCCATCGCGCCCGCGCCGACCACCACCGCGGTCCGCCCGGTCAGATCGCCCAGAATTGCGGTGGCACGGTCCAGCGCCACCGAAACGACGGAGGCGCCGGCCCGGTCGATACCGGTCTCCGAATGCACTCGCTTACCGACGCGCAGTGCGTGCTGCGCCAGCTCGTGCATGGTGCGCCCGGCGGCCTGTTGCGCATCGGCCGCGGCGTAGGCCGCACGGATCTGGCTCAAGACCTGCTGCTCACCGACGACCATCGAATCCAGGCCGCTGGCCACCGCGAACAGGTGCTCGGCCGCGGCTTCGCCGTAGCGGACGTACGCATGCTTGGTGAGTTCCGGCAGTGGCAGATCCGCATGCTTCGCCAGCAGATCACCGACCTCCGCGAGACCACCGTGGAACGCGTCGACCACGGCGTAGATCTCGACGCGGTTGCAGGTGGAGACGATCATCGCCTCGGAGACATGCTGCGAGGCCAGCATCCGGTCCGTGAACTTGGGCCTGTCTTCCTCGGTGACCGCCACCTTCTCGAGCACCGCAACCGGGGCGCTGCGATGCGAAATTCCGACGAGAAGCACGCTCATGGTGCGACCACCGATCCCTTGCTGGTTGGCTCCGTTGCCGAATGCGAGGTTGTCTGACGGGGAGTTGACTGACGGGCGGCGCGACCGGCGACCCGGCGACCGATCGAGGTGGATGCCGCGCGCACGGTCTCCCCCGCCGCACGCCGCTCGGAGCCGACAGCAGCGGCAGGCCGCTCAGTGCCGACGGCGGCGGGCCCGTCCACGGATTCGAGATCAGCGCTGCGGGCCCGCTCGAACGACAACATCTGCAGTTCGACGGCGAGATCGACCCGGCGCACCTCGACGGTCGCGGGGACCGCGAGATTCACCGGGGAGAAGCTGAGAATGCACTGCACACCGGCCTCGACGAGTTCGTCGCAGACGCTCTGCGCGGCGGAGTCGGGCACGGTCACCACGGCGATCGTGGGCCGCAGGTCCGCAACCGCGCTGTGCAGTTCCGCGGTATCGCGCACCCGCAGGCCACCGACCGAGGCGCCGACCGATTCCGGATCGTTGTCGAAGATGCCGACGGTGGTGAAGCCGCGCCGGGAGAATCCGCCGTAGCCGGCCAGGGCACGGCCCAGATTTCCGGCGCCGACCAGAATCACGCGGTGCCCGTCGGCCAGACCGAGGACGTCCTCGACCCGCGCGCGCAGCTTTGCCACGTCGTAGCCGACCCCCCGAACTCCGTTGGGGCCGAGAAAGGATAGATCCTTGCGTAGCTTGGCCGAACCGACACCCGCCGCGACAGCGAGTTCTTCACTCGATACGATGAGCACACCCTCGTCGGCCAGGACGGCGAGGACTCGGAGGTAGGTGGCCAGTCGGGTCACCGTCGCCTGCGGGATGTCCTTATTGATGGATTTGCCGGAAACGCTGTTCAGAGCTCTGCCGGAGGCGCCACTGGGCGTCTCATGCTGCTCTGTCACGTCGTTCGGCTCCTCGTCCGGCCGGGGATGATATCCGGGCTTCGCTTGTCCACCGCCGACGCCGGGGGTAGGCATCGGTCTTCGGATCCGTTTTCGTACACGGGTGCGGTGCGTCCGCCGCCAGCGGCTAGGCGGGTCGCTCGCTCCCCACCGTAACCGCTTGTGAAGCCCTGCACAAAGTCGGTGAATTCAGTCACTCTCCACTCATCACACTGTTCCGTCCTGTTCAGCGGGTAATGGCGACTCTGTCGGCGGCGTGGCATTTAATGGCGGCATGAGTACCGCCACACATTCGGTGACTTTGCTGACCCGCGACGGCTGCGCCATGTGCACGGTCGCGCTGACGCAGTTACGTGCGATCTGCGCCGACTTCGGTCTGCAGCCGGCAACGATCGACGTCGACGCGGCCGCGGCCACCGATCCGTCGCTGCGTGCCGAGTTCGGAGACCGGCTGCCGGTGGTATTGCTGGACGGCCGTGAACACAGTTACTTCGATGTCGACGAGCCCCGCTTACGCGCCGATTTGAGTCACTGAGCACACATCCACGAGCAGCCATCGGAACAGCGCTTCGCTCGGCTAATGTTGGAGTGATCGCGCGAACAGCGGAGGTACTGGTGCCGGAACGATCGAAAGATGCGAGGACGGGTTTCATCGCGGGCAGGTTCGGCGAATTCCCGGCCCGCTGGGGGCAAGGCTTGTCGGACCAGCTCACACGGATCGCGCGCAGTCCGTTCGGGCCCAGTGAGGAAGAGGTTCGCGCCAATCTCGCCGGCGAGGCCAGCGCGGACGCGGCCCTCGCGCTGCACGACGCGGAATTGGCGGAAACCGATACGGCCGAATCCGCGTCGGAATTGCCGCCGCACGCACGCCCGCCACGGGATCTGACTGCCGCCGCATTCTTCGATGTGGACAACACGATGGTGCAGGGCGCCTCGATTGTGCATTTTGCCCGGGGACTTGCGGTCCGGAAATATTTCCGGACCTCGGATCTGGCCGATATCGCCTGGAAGCAGGTGAAATTCCGGGTCACCGGGAAGGAAAGCCAGGGCGATATGGCCAGCGGAAAGGAAAAGGCGCTGGCATTCATCGCCGGCCGGTCCACCGCCGAACTGGCCGAGCTGGGCGAGGAAATCTACGACGAAATCATCGCCGACAAGATCTGGCCGGGTACCCGGGCATTGGCGCAAATGCATCTGGATGCCGGCCAGCAGGTCTGGCTGGTCACCGCCACACCGGTGGAGCTGGCTCAGGTCATCGCGAAACGACTGGGTCTGACCGGCGCCCTGGGCACGGTCGCCGAAAGTGTCGACGGTGTCTTCACCGGCCGCCTGGTCGGCGATATTCTGCACGGCCTCGGCAAGGCCCACGCGGTACGTACCCTGGCCATTCGCGAGGGACTCAACCTCAAGCGCTGCACGGCATATTCCGACAGCCACAACGATGTCCCGATGTTGTCGCTGACCGGCACCTCGGTGGCCATCAATCCGGATTCGGACCTGCGCGAAGTGGCGAAGAATCGCGGCTGGGAGATACGCGATTTCCGCACCGGCCGCAAGGCCGCGAAAATCGGTGTTCCGACCGCACTGGCATTGGGTGCGGCAGGTGGCGCCGCGGCGGCCGTGCTGACCCGGCGCCGCGAACAGCACGCGTGAACATCGGCCGCCGCATCCGCGGCGGCCGGTTCAGCCGGTGAACGGATTGCGCCGCTTGGTGAGCAGTTTGTAGAGCGTCTGCTGAATGGTTTCACGAACCTGATCGGTGACCTCGAACATGGTCATGGGATCGTCGGCGGCCTCGGCCGAATACTCGCCGGTGGAGATCGGGGCACCGAATTCGATGGTCCATTTCGACGGTAGCGGGACGACCCCGAGCGGTCCCAGATGCGGGAAGGTCGGTGTCACCGGGAAATACGGCAGTCCGAGCAGCCGAGCCAGCGGTTTGAGGTCGGCGAGCTTCGGATAGATCTCCTCGGAACCGACGATCGAGCACGGAATGATCGGCGTCCCTGTCTTCACCGCCGCCGACACGAACCCGCCTCGCCCGAAGCGCTGGAGCTTGTAGCGCTCGGAGTAGGGCTTACCGATGCCCTTGAAGCCCTCGGGGAAAACACCGGCCACAGCGCCCGACCGCAGCAGCCGCTCGGCATCGGCGGGGCAGGCCAGCGTATGTCCCGCCTTGCGCGCGATACCACCGACCACCGGCAGTTCGAACACCAGGTCGGCGGCCAGCAGCCGCAGCGGGCGGTGGTCCGGATGACGGTCGTGCACCGCGAGTTGCAGCATCAGCGCGTCGAGGGCCACCACACCGGCATGATTCGACACCACCAGGGCCCCGCCCGACGACGGGATGTTCTCGATGCCGTTGACCTCGACCCGGAACCACAACTCCGACAACGGACGCAGCGCGGGCAGAATCACCGACTCGAGCAAGTGTTCGTCGAGGCCGAATTCATCGACCGGATAATCGCCGGTGAGCCGACGTCGAGCAAATTCCGCGCCGCCGCGAATTCCCTCCGCCACCGCACCCCGGACCATATCTCCCAGCGTGCGTGGCGGTGCTGCCTCGGCGAGCCGCTCGGTCAGTGATGTCACCGGTTGCACTGCGGAATCACCGGGCCAGCGCCGGGTAACCGGCCGTGGGCGTGTTTCGAAATCCGTATCGTGCAGGTGAATGACTTTGGCCACGTCGTTCATCTATGTGCTCCCGTCTCGGCCCCGACGAGGCCGAGGAGTCTGTTCTCTGCAGCGGCGATCCAGTTCGGATCGATGACGGGTCGCAACGCTGCGCCCCCGATGAAATCGTCGAACGCCTGCACCGTCGTCCAGCGCGGTGCGAAGCCGAGTTCGGTGCGCATTCTCGTGGTGTCCAATCCACAGCCGAAGTGGAAATAGTCGATCTGCTCGGTGGTGAACTCACGCATCACCGGGCCCATGAACGACCGGCCCACCGTTTGGAAGACACTCATGGGTACTGGTAATTCGACGCGGCCGGCCCGGCGGATGGCCTGCGACAATGCCAATGCACCGTCCCCCGCGACATTGAAGGTTCCGCCCGGTGCGGAATATGCGGCATGGGCCAGCGCGTCGATCGCATCCTCTTCGTGCAAGAACTGCATACGCGGGTCGCGACCGAAAATCGTCGGTGTGATCGGGGAACGAAAATACTGCACACCCCGCCCCGCCAGGCAGGGCCCCACAATCGGTGGTAATCGGAGTATCGCCGCGGCGATATCGGGGCGCCGGCGCGCCAGCCCGCGAGCGAAAGCCTCCACCTCGATCATGTCGCGCGCGAACCATCCACTCGGCGGTGTGCGTGCACTCATTTCCTCGGTGAATTTCGCCGGGTCCTTCGGACCGCAGCCGTACACTGCCGAGGACGAACGAAGTACCACGCGACGTACACCGGGCGCCTTCTGGCACACCGCCATCAATTGCATGGCACCGAAGACGTTGTAATCCTTCATCGCCGCGCGGCCACCACCGGCGGGCGGACGCGACAGCACCGAAGGATGTACCACGGTGTCGACCTGATTCCGCTCGATCACCTTGCGTATCAAAGGGTTTCGAATGTCTGCGCGAACGAACTCGGCGCGGCCCATCCGCCGCAGCAGATCATGGCTGGGCATCCGGGTATCGACCGCGATGACCCGTTCGATCGCGGGATCGGCGACCAGCCGGGTGACGACATTACCGCCGAAGAACCTGCTAGCGCCGGTGACCAGCGCAACGGTGGGCGGCCGGTCACTTCTACCGGTCGCCGCGCTGTCCCGCCTGTCCGAACCTTCGCCGAATCCCACCTGCACACCCCTGCTTGGCCGAGTTCCCCGATACCAGACTAGCGGCAGATTCCGAGGCCGCCGAGGGGTTAACCGGGTTCTAACGCGAAATTAAGTTGGACGAAGCAAAAGCCCGCCGTCGAGGCTCGACAGCGGGCTTTCGATTCGATTTTTCAGCGCGTAAGGCTTACTTGCCGAGTTTACGACGCTGCACACGCGTGCGACGAAGCAGCTTGCGGTGCTTCTTCTTCGACATCCGCTTACGGCGCTTCTTGATCACAGAACCCATAGGGTTGTTCCTCGCGTTCTCTCTCTACCCTCGGCACGCACGCCGGTTACGTACGCCCATCTTCCGGTTCGCTCGGCGGGCCGCCTGCAACCAGTGTTCAGCTGCCGATACCGAGGCAACGGCAGCGGGTAACACAACGGTGGTTCATCGTACCGGGCCGACCCACGGCGAACGAAACGGGCACCATCTGTGCCCGTTCCTGGTCACCGCCGGCCGCCGCTCCCGCTGACGTGCCGAACTATCGAACACCGGCGTCAGCCGGCATCGAAGTACGACGTCTGCAGGTAGTCGTGCACCGCCTTCGCGTGCACCCGGAACGATCGCCCCACTCTGACAGCGGGTAGTTCTCCCGAATGAACCAACCGGTACACCGTCATCTTGGAAACCCGCATGAGATTTGCCACCTCGGCGACAGTGAGGAACTGTGTTCCTCCGCCGCCCAGGACGGGACCGGAACTAGCAGAGCTGTTTCCAGACATCATCGCGTCACTGACCTCCGGCACGTCCGCGCCGCCGGCTTCCCCACCGGCGGAACAGACACGCACGTGCTACCTCGAGCTTAGCGTGACCAGTGGGATTGCTGCGACGGGTGGGAGAAATAGCACTGTCACCAGCCGATGTCACATCGACCGGTGACAGCCCCAGCCGGCCACACCGTGGTTACTCGCCGGTCGCACCCTGTTCGACCGAGCGCTGCCGGGCCGCATTCAACCCTTCCCAGAACGCCGAGCGCAGCCCGGCGCGCTCCATTTCGCGCACCGCCGCCGCCGTGGTGCCCGCCGGTGAGGTCACCGCCGCCCGCAACTCCGAAGGGTCCTGACCGGATTCCTCCAGTAGTGCCGCCGAACCCAGCATGGTCTGAACCACCAGTTCCTTGGCCACGTCGCGAGTCAGGCCCATCCCGACACCGGCCTCCACCATGGCCTCCACCACCAGGAAGAAATAGGCGGGCCCGGAACCCGAGACCGCGGTCACCGCGTCCATCCGGCTCTCGGTGACGGTCACGACCTTGCCCACGGCACCGAGCAACTCCGACACCATCTCCAGCTGATCGGCCTTGGCGTGGCGGCCGGCCGCGATCGCGCTCATCCCCTGGCCGACCAGCATCGGGGTATTCGGCATCACCCGGACCACCGGGAAACCCGCCGGCAACTTCGACTCCACCCGAGCGGTGGTGACACCGGCCGCCAGCGACACCAGGACCTGATCTCGATCGTTGTCCAGTTCGAGCTTGCCCAACTCGGTCACCACGGCATCCACGTCGTGCGGTTTGACGGCAACCACCAGCACGTCCACCCCCGCCGCTGCCTCGGCCAGACTGTCGGTGACCCGGATACCGAAACGCTCGCTCAACACCTGGGCGCGGGCCGCCACCATCTCGACCACGACCAGGTCCTTACCCGGCCGGCCGGCCTCGAGCAGGCCGGCAATCAACGCCTCGCCGATCCGTCCGCCACCGATCACCGCAATTCTCGTCATGGCAGTAGAGGCTATCCGTGTGGCGGCGCCGACACCGGACAGGGGCGAGCAGATCCGCCCCTTCGATCGCGACCCCACCGGCAGGGTGGCGCCGGGTCAGCGCGGCAGCGGAATCAATGCCAGCTGGCGTGTCTGTGCCACCACCGCGCCGGTGCTGTCGAGTACCAACTGATCCTCGTCGAACATGCGCTCACCGATCTCCTGGGCGGTCGCGATCACCCGCAGCCATCCCGGCGCCGGGCGACGCCGCAGATAGGTGGTGAGCTGTACCGTCGGCGCCCAGCCGAAGTGACCCAGATTCGCGGGCACCGGTGGACTCATATCGCCGGCCATCATGGCGAAGTACGCGGCCACGTCCGGATCGCTCGCGTCGGCATCGCGCGGCCTGATCCACAACCGCAGCCGCGGCTCGCCGTGTTCACCGGACAGGAACCGTGCCCACTGCGGATCGATCGCCACATCGGCGCCCTGGGCGACATTGACCAGACGCCCCATCGGGGAATCCTTCTCGTAGCCGATCGCCCCGGCCGGGGGCTCCGGCGGCATATCGGCGACCACCTCGCGGCGGTACGCCGGATCGGTGCCCTCCAGATGTGCGAATGTGAACGCCGAATGCACCAGCGGGCGTCCGCCCTGCACCAGGTCGGCGTCCACCAAGCAGATCTGGCGGCCCGTCTTGCGGATACGAACCTCGAATTCGACCGCACCCGGATCGGGTGCGCCCAGGAAATCGGTGCTCGCGGATACCGGGAACATCTCCGCCAGCCCCGGATGCGCGGTACGCAGCCGCGCCACGGCGGCGGCAGCCGATGCCGCGACCATCGTGCCGCCGTGCAATTTGGAGCCGATCGTCCAGACCGGATCGATCACGCCACCGTAGCGAGCGGTATCACCGGAGATCTCCAGCTCGGTCAGCGCGCAGACGCGACTGAACGGCGCATCGACCACATCCGGGCGGGACGAATACGACGTCGTGGCCGTCACTCGAGCTCCTCTCGCTACGCCGGAAGTCGGACCGGTCCGGCCCTTACAGCGTATAGAGGCTAACGCCGGTCCAGCGCGGGCCGGTTGTTCAGGTGGGTTCGGGCGAAGGTCAGGGCGCGGGTGAGCATGGCGGCGCGGTCGGCGGTGGTGCGAGCGTTCTGGGTGTTCACCTCGATGACCGCGTGGCCGGTGAAACCGTTACGCACCAGCGATTCACAGACCTCCACACAGGGCTGTGCACCTTCGCCCGGCACCAGATGCTCGTCGTGCGCGGCGCCGCTGCCGTCGGCCAGGTGCAGATGCGCCAGACCACTACCCATACGGTCGGCCAGTGCCAGCGGGTCCATTCCGGCCGTGGCGGTATGGGACAGATCCAGCGTGTAGTTCCGGTATCCGGTGTCGGTCGGATCGTAGGACGGGCTGAACGTCGTCACAGCGAGCCCGGGTCCACCACGGCGTTCCAGCCGGCGGGCCGAACCCGCGCGACGGCCGAACAGAGAATCGGCGCGCATCGGGAACATGTTCTCCACCGCAACCACGACCGGACCGCTCTGCTCGAGTTCGCCGACCTGCTCGGCGAAACTCTCCGCATAACGGCGCTGCCACCGAAACGGCGGATGTACCACCACGGTCGAGGCACCCAGCGCCTCGGCGGTGCGCACACTGCGCTCCAATTTGGACACCGGATCCGCCCCCCAGACCCGCTGCGAGATCAGCAGACACGGCGCGTGTATCGCCAGCACCGGCACGGCATAGCGCCGCACGAACGACCGGATCGTGGTGATGCTCTGACTGGCCGGTTCGGCCCAGACCATCAATTCCACCCCGTCGTAGCCCAGCTCGGCGGCGTACCGGAACGCCGCCTCGGTATTCTCCGGGTAGACCGACGCCGTCGACAAACCCACCCGAACGCCGGTCCCCGCCTGATCGCTGTGCCCCACTGCCACTCCCTGCTCAGTTCGTGCTGAGAAGGAAGGCTAGCGGGCCGAGCGTCACGAAGATCCCCACAACGACCGCGATCACCGTGCTGAAGATGTCGTCGGTGCGGCGCAGTACGCGAACCAGCGCCACCAATCCCAGGATCACCACCATCGCCAGCACCAGAGCGAGGAACGGCATGACGTCCCACATCTTCTCGAAGCCCTTGAACAGCAACATTCCCGCTACTGCCGCTCCGACGGCCTGGCCGCCCAGAATCATCCATTGGCGGCGATTGGTGTCTCCTGCCGGTAGCCGGTTCGACAGCAGCCGGCTCGGCAGTGCGCCGCGCAGCGGGACCCGGTCGAGCAGCGACCGGCGTGACCGCTCGGGCTGTTCCTCGTCCTCGTCGTACAGCTCGTCATCGTCGTAGTCGTCGTCCGGTTCGTCGAACTCGACCGGTGCGTAGAACTCGGTTCGCGCCTCGGCCGGATCGAGCAGGTCGATCACACCGCGCCGAGGGCCGCGATCGCGACCGGATCCGCGACGTTTGTCCTGATCGCCTGCATCGCGCAGCAGATCTCCGGCAACGGTCTGGCCCGACAACAACTGCTGATCGTGCTCGGCCAGCGACCATCCGGGCGACCGATCCTCGACGGGCTCGGGGTGCTGGTCGAAATCCGGCGGAGCCGAATTCGGCGCCGGCGCGGGAGTGGGGGCGGGAGCCGGGGGCGGTGGCGGGGGGCGCCGGCGCGCCGACCAGGCCGGCAGACCACCGGGCGCGGGGGCCCCGTTGCGGGCCGGGCCCTCCGCCCCGTTGCGTCCGAAGACCTCGGTGGGGTTCGGTGGCGGCGCGAAACCGGGACCGCCACCGAATTGCCCACGTCCGACCTCGGGTTCGGGCGCGGGCGGCGGCGCCCAGCCCATCGTCGGCGGGCCCGGGTCCGGCTGTACCGGGGCAACGAACATCGTCCGGCGCTCATCGGGTTCGGGACGATGGCGGCGACCGGTCGGGCCCGGATCGACCGGCGCCTCGGGCGCCCCGAAGGATGCACCGGCAGCCTCCCGCTCGGCCGCTTCGCGCTGTTCCCGGCGGGCCCGCCGACCGGACGGGGCCGACCCGGGCTCGGCGCCGAACGGATTCGCGGGCGCCTCGGGTGCGGCATGCCGGGTGGAAGCAGGCGGAGCGGACCGGAAATTGTCCGGCTCGTAGCTCGGCGCCCAGGCCGGTTCGCCGGCCGCACCGCTGTCGCCTGCCAGCGGATCGTAGAAGTTGATCGGTCCGGATGCCGGCGACTCGGTCTCGTAACCGGACGCCAAGTGGTAGTCGGGCAGCTGCTCGGGCTCGTCCGGCGCCGCATGTGAGGACGAACCTTCCCGTTCCTCCGGCAGGTCCCCGGTCAGATCGGAGACCGCGATGCCGCGCCCACCGCGCCGCCGGCGCCCGCCGCCGGAGGACGGCGTCCCCTGGCCGTTACGCGCCAGCAGTTCAGCGACCGACAGCTGGGTCGAATCCTCACTCATGCTGGGTCCTTTCCGATGTGACCGAGTTCCGCGTCATGGCGATACGGCTTCGGTCGGGCCCGGCACACCGATGGGCCGAGTACCACCCGCACCCGGGTCCGTGCCCAGGTCGGTATCCAGTTTCCTCAGGATCAGTCCTTCGCGCAGCGCCCACGGACAGATTTCGAGCGTATCCAGCGACAGCGCGCGCATGCTCGCCTCGGCCACCAGTGCGCCGGCCACCAATTGCTGTGACCGATCCGAACTGACACCTTCCAGTTCGGCCCGGTCCGCGGCGGTCATCCGAGAGATGAACGCGATCACCTGCCGCAAACCGGAACTGGTGAGGGTGCGTTGCGCCCGCGGCCCGGCCGAAGAAGGTGCGGAACCGGTGAGCCGGGCCAGCGAGCGGAATGTCTTGGACGTGCCGACGGCGCGATCGGGACGGCCGACCGCGAGCAGCTGTTTGGCCGGCACCACCAGTTCGGCGTCGAGCCAGTCCCGCAACACCGCCACCCGCCGCTTACCGGGCGGATCCTCCTGCAACCAATCTCTGGTCAGCCGGCCCGCGCCCAACTGCAGTGACAGCGCCACTTCGGGCTCCTCGTCGCAGCCGTTGCTCATCTCGAGCGAGCCACCACCGATATCGAGATTGAGGATGCGCCCGGCGCTCCAGCCGTACCAGCGCCGCGTGGCCAGGAAGGTCAGCCGCGCCTCGTCCACCCCGGCCAGCACCCGGAGATCGACCCCGGAGCCGGCGCGGACCTGGGCCAGCACGTCGTCGGAATTGGCCGCCTCCCGCAGCGCCGAGGTGGCGAAGGGCATCAACTCGACGCAGCCGGACGTCCTTGCGATGCCGGCGAATTCGGCGATGGCGTGGGTCAGCTTGAGCGCACCCTCGGGGGTGATGCATCCGGCGTCGTCCATATTCTCCGACAGCCGCAGGGTGGCCTTCGTCGAGCTCATCGGCATCGGATGCGCACCCCGATGCGCGTCCACCACAAGCAGGTGGACGGTATTACTTCCCACATCGAGGACACCGAGCCGCACAGGAACACGGTACCGGGACCGGCGCGAGGGCCGGAGGACGAACCGGAACTACGCGCCCCACCGGGCCGGGACTGTGGTCCGGACGACGAAACTGTTAGCGTCTGGCGATGTGACCGCAGGAGCATCCGCGCACGCCCATACCGAGCCGAACGACGCACCGGCGACGCCGAGACCAGCCACGAAGATCGATCCGGCGCCCGAGGTAGATCTCGACTTCCCCCGGGAGTGGATCGAGTTCGTCGACCCGGCAAACGACGAGCATCTGATTGCAGCCGACCTCACCTGGCTGCTGTCCCACTGGACCTGTGTCTTCGGAACGCCGGCCTGCCAGGGCATCATCGAGGGCCGGCCGGACGACGGCTGCTGTTCGCACGGCGCCTTCCTCAGTGACGACGACGACCGCAAGAAGCTGCACAAGGCCGTCAAGATGCTGACCCCGCAGGATTGGCAGCTGATGGACGAGGCCCGCGACAGCAGCGGCAAGGTCCGCAAGAAGCGGTATCTGGAAGAAGACGACCTCGACGACGAGCCCGCCCTGCGCACCCGCCGCTACGACGGCGCCTGCATCTTCCTCAACCGCCCCGGCTTCGAGGGAGGTATCGGCTGTGCGCTGCACACCATGGCACTGCGCAAGGGCCTCGAACCCCTCACGGTGAAACCCGAAGTGTGCTGGCAACTGCCCATCCGGCGCACCCAGGACTGGGTGGACCGCCCCGACGGCGAACAGATCCTGCGCACCACCCTCACCGAATACGACCGCCGCGGCTGGGGCTCGGGCGGACTGGATCTGACCTGGTACTGCTCGGGCTCGCCCGACGCCCACGTCGGCAGCAAGCCGGTCTGGCAGTCCTATGCCCCCGAACTGATCGAACTGATCGGTGAACCCGCCTACCGGGAACTGGCCCGGCACTGCGAACGCCGCGCCGGACTGGGCCTGATCGCGATCCACCCGGCCACGACCGCAGCCGGATCCGCCCCGTCGAGCCGGGAACAGCCGAGCCCGGAATAGTGCCCCCGCATCGGCGCTTGATACCGCTGTGGGCGTTCATATCCTGCTGATCTCCGGAAGCACTCGCAGCGGTTCCACCAATACCGCAACCCTGCGCACCCTCGCCGATGCCGCGCCCGACGGTGTCACCACCGAACTGTTCGACGGGCTGCTCGCGATTCCGGCATTCGTCCCAGGGGATCAGCCCTCCCCACCGGCGGTGGCGCGGCTCCGCGAACGACTGGCCGCTGCCGACGCGGTGCTGTTCTGCGCGCCGGAATACGCGGGCCTGCTGCCGGGCAGTCTCAAGAATCTGCTGGAGTGGACCGTCGGCACGGCCGACCTGCACGAGAAACCGGTGGCGTGGATTTCGGTGGCCGCGCCCCCGCGTGGTGCGGGCGCGGTGGACTCGCTGCGCACGGTACTGGGTTATGTGGGTGCGAACGAGATCGAATCCGCATGCCTGCGAACGACGGTGTCGAGCAGTATGGTCGGCGCCGACGGCATGGTGGCGGATGCCGCGGTGCGCGCCGCACTCACCGAATCGGCCGCCGCGGTGGCGGCCTGTTGCCGGCGGGCGTAATCGCCGACCCCGTCCGGCCATACCCCCGCCATGCGCGCGTCATCTGCCGGTGATACGTCTATTGCCATGATGAGGAATACCACGATTCGCCGAGTACTGGCCGCCGGCGCCTTTGCCGCCAGTGCCGCAATTGCCGCCGCACCGCTGGCGCATGCCGATGCCGACCCTTCGAAATTCTCCGAGCGCACCGCGGATTTCGTGAACTACACCGATCCGGTCGCCTACACCGGACAGGCCGCGGCATCCGGCAAGCAGGTCGTGCTGAGTCCCTACGGTGTCGCTCCCGGGCACACCATCGCCTGCCGCGGCAACGGCACCACGGTCCCGCTCTACGACTGCATGCAGCAGGACGATCTGGGGTGGATCACACTGCAGAAGTACGAGATCCCCGTCGTGGGCACCACCTGGGTCTACATGCCCTGATTCGGCCTGCCCGGCGACGAGAAAGCCGCGGCCCGCTCCGCTGCGGTCCGCGGCTTCTCTGGAACTCGAATCTACGGTCAGGCTTCGAGTTTGTAGCCCAGCCCGCGCACGGTGACCAGGTGTTCGGGTTTGGCCGGGTCCGACTCGATCTTCGACCGCAAGCGTTTGACGTGCACGTCCAGAGTTTTGGTGTCGCCGACATAGTCGGCACCCCATACCCGGTCGATCAATTGTCCGCGGGTCAGCACCCGGCCCGAATTGCGCAGCAGATATTCGAGCAGATCGAATTCCTTCAGCGGCAGCGTCACCGCACCGCCGTTGACCTGGACGGTGTGCCGATCCACATCCATCCGCACCGGCCCGGCCTCCAGAACGGTGCTCTCCGATCCCGCATCCATTTCCTCACCGGCGCCCCGGCGCAGCACCGCACGAATACGGGCGATCAGCTCACGGGAGGAATACGGCTTGGTGACATAGTCGTCGGCACCCAATTCCAGGCCGACCACCTTGTCGATTTCGCTGTCCCGCGCGGTCACCATGATCACGGGCACGCTGCTGCGAACACGCAACTGCTTACACACATCGGTACCGCTCATACCGGGCAGCATCAGATCCAGCAGGACGATATCGGCGCCGGAACGATCGAATTCCGACAGCGCCGACGGGCCATCGCCCACAACGGTGGCTTCGAAGCCCTCCTTACGCAGCAGGAATGCCAGCGGCTCGGCCAGCGATTCCTCGTCCTCGACGATCAACACTCTGGTCATCGGGTTGCCTCCACACCGTTTTGTCTGGTCCACCCCGCCTGGCGCGGACCGTCGTTCTTGCCCACCCCGGTTGCGGTGGGGTACTTCTCCGCCGTGACGGCGGAATTCTGAGTGCCGGCATCGGCGGCCGGAATGCGCAGCGTGAAGGTGGAGCCGGTGCCCGGTTTGCTCCACAGCGTGATTTCGCCATTGTGGTTGGCTGCCACGTGTTTGACGATAGCCAGCCCGAGCCCCGTTCCGCCGGTGGCGCGCGAACGTGCCTTGTCCGCACGGAAGAAGCGTTCGAACACGCGTTCCTGGTCTTCTTTGGCGATGCCGATCCCACGGTCGGTGACCGCGACATTGACGTGCCCCTCACGCAGTGACCGGCTCACCGAGACGTGCGACCCCTTCGGCGAATAGTTGATCGCGTTCTCGACCAGATTCGACAGGGCCGTCACCAGCAAGGTCTCGTCCCCGAGGATTTCCAGGCCACTGTCGGCGTCGGTACTGACCGTGATCCCGGCAGCCTCCGCGGCGGTGCGGGACCGCTCGAGGGCCGCATTCACGACGACATCCACCTCGACGTGCTCGAGTTGCGGCAGTTTCTCCGCCCCCGTGAGCCTCGACAGCGCGATCAATTCGGTGACCATCTTGCCCATCCGATTCGATTCGCTGACGAGTCGCTGACCGAAATGACGCACCGAATCGGGATCGTCGGCCGATTCCAGCATCGCCTCGGCGAGCAGACTCATCGCGCCGACGGGCGTTTTGAGCTCATGGCTGACATTGGCGACGAAATCGCGACGGGTCGCCTCCATCCGGGCCTGCTCGGAATCGTCGTCGGCGAACAGCACCACGAAGGTGGAATTCTCCCGCGACAACGGCCGCGCCACGCCACGCACCGCGATCCGGGCCCGCCCGGGCAGCGGATTCTTCAGGGTCTGATCGAATTCGACATCCATCCCGGTTGCGATGACCTTTTCCACCGCCGACCAGGCACGTTCGTCCAGCATGCGGTGGCGGATCAGGCCCAGCTCCTCGGCCCGGGGATTCACCAGAACCACATCGCGGTATTCGTCGACGACCGCGATACCGCTCTCGGAGGCCAGTACGATCAGATCCAGGACCTGGGACATGGTCAGCCCGGACTCGGCCGCACGACGTCGGGCCTGCCGCGCGTGCACATACGGAACCACGAGCCCGCCGACAGCCAGGCCGACAACGGCCGCGAGGACTGCCAGCAACACGGCCTGGGGAACGCTCACACCAAGAATCGTACGGTCGGCGATACGCTTACCGAACCCGGGTTGACGATGTTTCGTGCAGGTCACGGGCGATTACATGCCCGTTGGCCGGGTGTTCACTCAAAGTTGGCCGGTGGCGCCGCCGATAAGAAGAATCCCGGGTACGCACACCGTGGCGCGTACCCGGGACATGTCTGGGCACCTAGCGATTCACCAGCGCGGGTCCCCCTTGACCGGAATGTTCACGAAGCTGGGCGCATTCGGGTCCAGTTGCAGGTGCTCGGGCTTCAGGCCGGTGTCGGCGAGCATCGGCGCGATGGGTAGTCCCTTGGGGAAATTGCCGGCGAAGACATCGACACGCAGCCGATGTCCGGGAGCCAGCACCGCTTGGGTGGCGGACAAGGCGATATTCAGCTCGGTGGCTTCCCCCGGAATCGTGGGCTGCCGCTTGTCCAGTGAGGTGTAGGCCCGTGGATCGGTGTAGTCACCGTTCTCGGACCGGGAACTGCGCGCCTCGTCGACCTGACGGAGCGACGCCATCAACTGCCCCGAGGACAGCACGGTCGACTGCCCGTCGGGCGCGACATCGTTGACCGTCACCGTCCAATACCCGTCGGAGGCGTCCTGAACCGTATTGAGCCGCACCGCGATCGGGCCGGAGATGGTGGTCTCCTCCGCGACCGGCGCGCTGGTGAAGGTGAGCCCGTTGGTTTCCGCGATCCGCGAATCCTTACCGCAGCCGTCGATGACCGACAGCACCCCGGCGGTGGCCTGGGCGGCGTCGTTGGAGCACAGCATGGTGATCCCCGGTGCCACCGTCAAACGCTGTGGGCCACCGCGGAATTCACTGGTGAGCGAGCCGTCGTAGACGCTGTTGGCGGTGCCACTACGCTCACCCGACAGGTACATCCGCCGATACCGGGCGGCCTCCTCCGCCGGAGCCGACGGGCCGAAGCCACCCTGGGTGATCCAGCCGCCGCCCTGCTGGCGCAGGGTCACCGGACCGTATCCGTCGATACCGTTGTCGATTCCCTTGAGCCACTTGTCGAACCAGGCCCGCTGCAACACGTCCAAGCGTGGCGGCAGTCCCGGCTTGCCGTACTCGTTACCCGAGTTCAGGTGGTAGGTATTGCCCATGAACAGTTGCTTCTGTCCGGGCGGCAACGGAATCTCGTTGTAGATCTTGGATTCGGAGTAGGTGAACAGGTCGTGCCAGCCGCCGGTGACGAAGGTCGGCACCCGAATGCTGCTCGGATCACCCAGCCATGCCTGCCGTTCGGCGGACATCTCGTTCAACATCTGCTTCACCCGAGGATCCAGGGTGTCCATATTGGTGTTGGTGTACGCGTGGATCAGCACGTCCATATAGGTGTACGGGTCGCTGATCCGGTCGTCGAGCCACTTGCCGTCGAATTTGCCCGTCACGATGGACTGCACGTCCGGCACCCATTTCAGGCCGTTGATCGCGGTCAGCCACAGCGGAATGAAGTTGAAGCCGAAGCCGCCCCCGGGCGCGAGTACATCGTCGACCAGGTCGCTACCGGGCACCACCGGGAAGATCGCTTTCAAGGCCGGCGGCTGTTTCTCGGCCACCTGTACCTGGTTGATGCCGGAATACGAGATGCCGTTCATCCCGACCTTGCCGTCCGACCACTGTTGCCGGCTCGCCCAGTCGATCACCTCGACGGTGTCGCGCTGCTCGCGGTCGCGCAACATATCCCACTTCCCCTGGGAGAAGCCGGTACCGCGCACATCGACCACGACCTGGGTGTAACCGCTCTTGATCAGTTGCCGGTCGACCGAGAAGTTGCGCAGTTCACCGCCGCCGAACGCTTTGGTGAGGTCGGTGACACCGGACAGCGGGGTTCCGCTGAGGTCGATCTGGCGCAGCAGGTTGAGCAGCGCATCCGACAGTCCCGGGATCGCGTTGGCGTGATCGGCCAGGTTGGACACCAATTTGGTGTACGGGGTCATATTCACGATCACGGGGGTGCGGGTGTCGATCGGATGACTCGCGGCATCGGCCGGGCGGTACACGTTGCCCTTCAGCACCGTGCCGTCGCTCATCGTGATCGGCACATCCCAGTCGATGTGGATATTCGGATACTGCTGCGGACCGTCCTCGGCAGCGGTCCAGGCCGCACCGGCGGCACCGCCGTCCGGCCCGGTCGCGACGGGCCCGGCCTGGGCCGGCGTCGCGAAGAACGGGATCGTGACGGCAACAGCGAGAGACGCGACTGTGGCGCGCAACGCGTACTTCATCGGACGTGATCCACCTCTCGAAATGGTCGAACGTCCGGAAGCCTATCTACCGACGAGTAAGTTTCAAAGTTCCCGCACAGCGCGTCTATCACGAACGCGCCGCGGTCCCGAGGAACCACGGCGCGTTCGGAGTTGTCGGTTCGACGCGGCGGACTACTTTCCGCCCTGATTCGCCACCGCGGCCGCACCCGCGGCAGCCGCCTCGGGGTCCAGATACTGCGCCGGTCCCACCGGACGCAGGTTCTCGTCCAGTTCGTAGCGCAGCGGAATACCGGTGGGGATGTTCAGCCCGGCGATGTCCTCGTCGGAGATCCCGTCCAGATGCTTCACCAGCGCACGCAGCGAATTACCGTGCGCCGCAACCAGAACCGTCTTACCGGCAATCAGTTCCCGGGAGATCGTCGACTCCCAGTAGGGCACCATCCGGGCCACGACGTCCTTCAGGCATTCGGTCGGCGGGACGTCGATATCGGCATAGCGCGCATCGCCGGACTGGCTGTACTCGCTGTCGTCCTCGATCGGCGGCGGCGGGGTGTCGTAGCTGCGACGCCAGGTCATGAACTGGTCGTCACCGTACTGGTCGCGAACCTGCGCCTTGTTCTTCCCCTGCAGCGCACCGTAGTGCCGCTCGTTGAGGCGCCAGTCGCGGATCACCGGGATCCAGTGCCGGTCGGCGGCGTCGAGTGCGTAGTTCGCGGTGCTGATCGCGCGGCGCAGCAGCGAGGTGTAGACGATATCGGGCAGAATGCCCTGCTCGGCGAGCAGTTCGCCGGCGCGCTTCCCCTCGGCGATGCCCTTGTCGGTCAGGTGCACATCCACCCAGCCGGTGAACAGATTGAGGGCATTCCATTCGCTTTCGCCGTGGCGCAGCAACACGAGGGTGTACGTCATGGGGCCAATGCTAATAAAGCGGTATTTCGGCTACGACCACAGGTAGATGCCCGGTAGCGCACCCCACAGCGAGAGGACAGACGTCGTACACCTGGCCCGCCACCTACGCATCGAGCCCACCGGCACCGGGCAGCACATATCGTGACGCACAGCACAGCAAGGTGGCGATGAGTTTCAGGAGGCGGTGCCGTCCACATGGCCATGAGCACACGGCAGAGCAGCACAGCAACCGGCGGACAGGTCGGCATGGTCAAAGGGCCCGCCTCCTACTTTCCGTCCATCGAGAAGAAGCACGGGCGGCCGGTTCAGGAATGGTTCGACATCATTCGCGGGGCCGAGTCGACCAAGCACATGGAGATCGTCGCGTGGTTGAAGGCGGAACACGGGCTCGGGCACGGGCATGCGAATGCGCTGGTCGCGTATGTGCGCAGCATCGACAAAGGTGAGAGCTGAGGATCAGCGGGCCAGGGCGGCCGCTCCGACCAGCGTCGCCCCCTCCGTGATCGACGATTTCTCCACCTGCAGGTCGCGGAGGAAGCCGAGCCGGGCATGCCTGTGCACCGCGGCCAGTAGCGGATCCCACAACGGGGCCCCCGATTCGGCGAAACCTCCACCGATCACTACCCGATCGATGTCGAGAGTCGCGGCGGCAGCCGAAACGGCCTGTCCCAGCGCGGTTCCGGCGCGCGCCAAGGCCGCCAGCGCGGTGCGGTCACCGGAATTCGCCGCACGGGCCAGCTCCGCGCCGGTAGCGCCGGCCCAGCCCTGTTCCCGGGCCCAGCGCACCGACGACATGCCACTCGCCACCGCCTCCACACATCCGGTCCCACCACACGCGCACGGCACATCCCAGCCGGGCACCACAATGTGGCCCACATGTCCCGCATTCCCGGTGCGCCCGAGCAACACTCGCCCTTCGCTGACGATTCCACCGCCGATCCCCGACGACACAGTCATCGCCAACCCCTGACGGACACCGCGCAATCCGCCCACCCGAAGTTCCGCCGCAGCCAGGGCTGCGCCGTCGATGGCGAAATGAATCTCAGCCCCCGGAAAGAGTTCGCCGACAGCATCCACAACGGGGAACCCCGCCGACCACTCGGGGATATTCAGCGGAGCAGTACTGCCGCTGTCCCGATCGACCGGACCGGCAGCCGCGATGCCCACCGCAGTCACCTCGAAGCCCGCACCGCCGCAAGCATCATCGGATCCGGCCAGTTCGACCACCCGCGTCAGCAACGAGCGGCAAGCCGCCCACACCTCGCCCGCCGGCACATCGATCCGGGTGATGTGACGCAACTGCATCCCGATCCCGTCGGCCCGCACCGCATCCGCACCCACTACCGCAGCAGCGAATTTGGAGGCACCGATATCCAACGCAAGCACACCCATACAGCAACCGCCTCCCGATACGAGTCGAATCGCGTTGCCGAGCTACCCGGCCGGCCGAAGATCAGCGGCGCTCGGACTCCGCTGCCGAAGCGTCGTCGATCAAATGCTCGAAAGCACGCAGATTCTTCAGCGACTCCCCCCGCGAAACCCGCCACTTCCATTCCCGGCGAATAGATTCCGCGAAGCCCAACTCCAACAACACATTGAAATCGCCGTCGACCGCCTCGAGGATCTGACCGAAGATCCGATCCAACTCGTCCGCGGTCACAGCATGCGTCGCGATCCGGCCCACCAGATAGATATCGCCCACCCGATCCAGCGTGTACGCCATACCGTAGAGCCGGCGGTTACGCCGCAGCAGATACTTGTAGACGCCCTCGAAATTCTCGTCCGGCTTGCGGCAGACGAAACACTCGACACGCACCCCGTGCTTACCGACGGTCAACATCACCGTCGTCTTCAGCTTGCGCTCGCCCGGCAACACCACCACGAACGTATCGACACCCTCGCGGGTGTACTCGATCTCCCGCTCGCGCACGGTGTCATCGATCAACTGCGCGGTCTGCGCGATGGTGTCACTCACCGGCGCACAACTCCCATCCGGCGCCGCCACAGCGCCCGCGACCTGGCCTGATTACTGTCACTCAGCGTCGTTGTACCCGGCAGCCGCGAACGCACACCCCGCACCGTGGCCAACGCGTCCGAATAGCAGTCGAGCAATCCGTCGGCAGTATGTTCCCAGGAGAATTTCGTCGCATGCTCCACCGCTGCCGCCCCCATCTGCCGCAGCCGATCCGGTTCGTCGAGCAACCCCCGCAACGCCGCACCCCACGCACCGGCCCGATGGCCCGCCACCAGACGCCCCGAAACCCCGTCCCGCACGGCAGTACTCAACCCGCCCACATCAGCGGCGAGCACCGGAGTACCACTGGCCTGCGCTTCCAACGCGACCAAACCGAACGACTCGTTGTGACTCGGTACCGCCACCAGATCCGCTGCGCGATACACCTGCACCAGCCGATGCGGCGGCTGCGGCGGCAAGAACGTCACCCGCTCGGAGATACCGAGCGACGCGGCCAAATCGATCAACGCATCCGGACGCTCCAACCCCGTCCCCGACGGACCACCCACGATCAACACCCGTAGCCTGCGATCCGGTTCGGCCCGCAACACCTCCGCCGCCGCGTGAACCAACACATCCGGCGCCTTCAACGGCTGAATACGGCCGACGAACGCCACCACCTGCTCATCCGGATCGATCCCGAACTCGGCCCGCGCCGCCGCCCGGTCCCCCGGACAGTACCGGCCCAGATCCGCGCCCGGCGGCACCACATCGATCCGCTCCGGCTCGGCGCCGTACAACTCCACCAACTGCCGGGCCTCCCGCCCGGTATTGGCCACCAGCCGATCCGACTCGGCGATGATCTGCTTCTCCCCCACCACCCGAGACAACGGCTCCGGCGCATCCCACTCCGCGAGGAAAGCGTTCTTCACCGCGGCCAGCGTATGCGCGGTATGCACCAACGGCACCCGCCAGCGATCACGCGCCAGCCAACCGACCTGCCCCGACAACCAGTAGTGCGAATGAATCAGGTCGTAATAACCGGGTAGCTGCCGCGCCTCCTGCCGCAACACCTCCGCCGCGAACGGGCACAACTGCGTCGGCAGATCATGCTTGTCCAACCCCTCGAACGGGCCCGCCACCACATTGCGCACCAATACCCCCGGCGCAGCCTCCACCACCGGCTCGTCGTTCGACGACGTCGCGCGGGTGAAGATCTCCACCTCCACACCCCGGCGCGCCAACTCGACCGCCGACTGCAGGACATAGACGTTCATACCGCCCGCGTCGCCGGTACCCGGCTGCGCGAGTGGAGAGGTGTGCACCGACAACACCGCAATCCGATGCGGACGATGCTCGGGGCGATTACTCACATACGCCAGTGTGCACTCAGCGAGGAGTCAACCGTTATGCGCTTGCCCACCAAGTGAGGGCAGTCACAGCTGTGTTATTGGCCTCCGCTTCGCTGCGGCGGGGTTTCGGCCCCCTTTGCCTCGATTTTTCACTCCTACGCTCAGTCGCTTCGCTCCCTCCCTCCGTCGCTCCAAAATCGAGGCGGGCCGAAACCCTTGATAGGAGCTTGCTGAGGGAGGTTTGCCTCGGGGGTTGCGCTGGTTTCGGGGCTCGGCTTCGCCTTCGGGGTGGGGCGGGGCTCGACCCATTCTTTGCGGTGCACCGATCGGGGAGGTTGCGGGGCCTTCTCGGTCCGCACTCCGTGGTGCTAGTCCAGGCTGTTGACGAATTCCCGGACTTCGTCCGCGAAGCGCTGGGGGTCTTCGATGAACAGGCCGTGCTGGGCGTCCTCCCAATACGACGCTCGGGCGTGGGGGGCGGTGTCGGCGATGTGGCGGCCGTTGTCGATCGGGACCACCGGGTCGGCGGTGCCGTGCATGACGAGTACCGGGATATCTAGGTTCTGCAGTGTCTGCGTGTTGTCCGCGGTGCGGTAGAACAGCGCCTTGCGTACCCGCGGCCTGGTGGCGAGGCTGCCGCCGAACAGGCGCTGTGCGTCGTTGCCCTTGTCGCGGCCGGGGCCGGTATTGGCGTTGCCGAAGGCGGCGAAGCCGCGCATCGCACGGCCGGCGCTCTCCTCGAAGACGTCGGGAATGGCCTTCTGCATCGCGGGGCCGGTCTGCGCGCCCTCGACACCACGGCCGATATTCGCCTGCGAACCGCTGTACACCACACCGGCCAGCGCACCGGCCCCCACGACGGTCAGGTAATCACTGAGCACGATGCCGCCGTAGGACCAGCCCAGCAGCACCGCATCCTTGTCGATTCCCTCCGCGGCCAGCACCGCGGCCACATCGGCGGCCCAGTTCTCCGGGTTGTCGTAGCCGGTTTCCGGCGCGTCCGAGTACCCGTGCCCCCGCAGATCGACGGCGACCACCCGGAACGTCTCGGCCAGCAGTTGGGCCGCCCGGCCCCAGCACCGCAGCGTCCCCGCCCATCCGTGCAACAGGACCAGCGGCCGTACCTGCTCGGGCCCGGAGACCTCGTACACAATCCTGGTCCCGTCCGCGCTGACCACATCCCGAATCGCCATAGCGGCCAGATTAGCGGCCGGCATCTCGGCGAGGACGAGGACAGCAATCCAGCGAGCCACCACCTTATAGAAAGGTAGCACCTTCTTGACAGTAACTGTCAGACAGGTACACACTACTTCCAAGATTCGAGCGCGTTGCGCAACCGGACGGCGGAGCAACCGGACGATGGAGGTAGTGGCGATGTCCCTGCGGGAGAGGCAACGGCGTCAGATTCGCGCCGATATTCAGCGGGCGGCATTCACGCTGTTCATCCACTCGGGATTCGACGAGGTCACCACCGATCAGATCGCGGCCGAGGCCGGCGTGTCACCGAGCACCTACTTCCGGCATGTCCGCAGCAAAGAAGATCTGCTGCTGGATCCGGTACGTGAGGGCGGCGCCGGGATCGCCGGAATCCTGGAGGAGCGTCCTGCCAGCGAGCCCGCCGATATTGCACTGTCCCGGTCGATCCTCGAACGTTCCACGGGTCTGCACGGACCGGAGCTCGAGCAGTGGCGCGCCGCCTTCGCGACCGCACCGCATCTGCTCGAGCGCGTCGCATTGATCCCACCCGACCATCGACTGCGGCTGGTCGAACTGACCGCCACCAGGATGGGCACCGACCCGGAAACCGACAGCAGCCCCGGGCTTCTGGTTCATCTCATGCTCGCGGCGGCGGAGTTCGGCTATCTGCAATGGCTGCGCAGCACCGACAATCCCGCCGCCTCGCTGACGGTATGTGTCGAAGGCGCGGTCGCCGCTGTTCTCGACGCCCGCTGGCGTACCCGGCACTGATCCCGACCGATTCCGACAGACGGGAACACATCCCATGCAGGACAACGAATTCGACGTGGTAGTCGTCGGCTCCGGTGCGGCAGGTATGACTGCGGCACTGACCGCGGCCCGGCACGGACTCTCGGCCGTGGTCGTCGAGAAGGCGAGCCGGTGGGGCGGATCGACGGCCCGATCCGGCGGTGGCGTCTGGATACCGGGCAACTCGGTATTGCAGCGGGAAGCACCGCCGGACGATGTCGAGTCAGCACGCACCTACCTGCGCAGCATCATCGGCGCGGACGTTCCGGACGAGCTGATCGACACCTATATCGACCGCGGGCCCGAAGCATTCGAATTTCTCCGCCGCCACACCCCGCTGTCGATGCACTGGGTTCCCGGCTACAGCGATTACTACCCGGAAGCACCCGGCGGACGGGCTCACGGGCGTTCGGTCGAGCCGGCTCCCTACGACGGACGTGCCCTCGGCAGCGAACTGGCCACGCTGGAACCGGACTATGCGAAGGCGCCGCGGAATTTCGTGCTCACCCAGGCGGATGTGCGCCAGATCCATCTCGGGCTGCGAAATCCGCGAACTCCACTGCGGGCGGCGCGGATCGGCGGCCGCTGGCTCGCAGGTGCGATCCTGGGACGACACCTGCTCGCGCGCGGGCAGGCATTGAGTGCCATGCTGCGGCACGGCTTGGCCGAGGCCGGAGTTCCCCTGCTACTGGACACCGCTCTGATCGAGCTCCGCACCGAGGGCGCCCGGGTTTCGGGAATACTGGTGCGCCGCAACGGAGTCGAACAGACGATCACGGCGCGGCGAGGTGTCGTGCTGGCCTGCGGCGGATTCGAGCACAACGAGACGATGCGCAAGCAGTATCAGCGTGCGCCGATCGGGACGGATTGGACGGTCGGCGCCGCCGCGAACACCGGAGACGGGATCCAGGCCGGGATGGAGCTGGGCGCGGCCACCGCATTCCTGGACGACGCCTGGTGGGGTCCGACCATCCCACTACCCCGCACGCCCTGGTTCTGCCTGTCCGAACGCAATCTGCCCGGCAGTCTCGTCGTCAACGCCGAAGGCCGGCGTTTCATGAACGAATCACTGCCGTATGTGGAGGCCACCCACCGCATGTACGGTGGCGAACACGGCCGGGGAGCGGGTCCGGGAGTCAACCTCCCCGCCTGGTTGATCTTCGATCAGCGCTACCGCAACCGGTACCTGTTCGCCGGTCTGGCCCCGCGGCAGCCGCTACCCCGGCGATGGTTCGACTCCGGCGTATTGACCAGGGCGACAACAATTCCCGAGCTCGCCGCGGCGATATCCGTCCCCGCGGATCAGCTCACCGCCACCGTCACCCGCTTCAACGGCTTCGCCGGCACGGGGGTCGATGCAGACTTCGGCCGCGGCGAGAGCGCCTACGACCGTTATTACGGCGACCCGCGCCAACAGCCGAACCCGAATCTCGGTGCCCTCGAGGTCGCCCCCTTCTACGCGGCCCGGCTCGTCCCCGGCGATCTCGGCACCAAGGGCGGTCTGGTCACCGACCGGCACGGCCGGGTCGAGCGGGAAGACGGAAGCGTCATCGACGGTCTCTACGCGGCGGGTAATGCCAGTGCCCCGGTGATGGGACACACCTATGCGGGCCCGGGCGCCACGATCGGCCCTGCCATCGTCTTCGGCTACCTGGCGGCGCTCCACGCGGCGGGAATGCCGCAATAGCAGCCTCCGGAACCGCGGCCGGGCCTGCCCTCGCTCCCCGCTAGGCTCGCAGCATGAGCACTCGTCACGCTGTTGTCACCGGAGCAAGCTCGGGTATCGGTGCAGCCACCGCTCGTGAGCTGGCCGAACAGGGCTACCACGTCTATGTGGGGGCACGTCGGGTGGAGCGGTTGCGAGAGTTGGCCGACGAGATCGGCGGGACCGCTGTCGCACTGGATGTCACCGACGAGGATTCGGTCCGGGCATTCACCGAGGCGGTGGAGCGGGTCGACGTGCTGGTGAACAACGCCGGTGGGGCGAAGGGGCTGGCCCCGGTAGCCGAGGCCGATCTCGACGACTGGCGCTGGATGTGGGAGACCAACGTACTGGGCACGGTGCGGCTCACCAAGGCGCTGCTGCCGAAGCTGATCGACTCCGGTGACGGGCTGATCGTCACCGTCACCTCGGTCGCCGCGTTCGAAACCTACGACAACGGGTCCGGTTACACCTCCGCCAAACATGCGCAGGGCGTTCTGCACCGCACGCTGCGCAGCGAACTGCTGGGCAAGCCGGTGCGCCTCACCGAGATCGCGCCGGGTGCGGTGGAGACCGAGTTCTCGCTGGTGCGTTTCGGCGGCGACGAGGAACGAGCAGCCAAGGTCTACCAGGGCATCGACCCGCTGGTGGCCTCCGATATCGCGGAAATCATCGGCTTCGTCGCGAGCCGCCCGCCCCACGTCGATCTGGACACCATCGTCGTTCGCCCGCGAGACCAGGCCGGCGCGGGCCGTTTCGCCCGACGCAGCTGAGCGACGGACGTTTCCCGGAACCCCGCCTCGGTTACCCGCCGGCGGGGCCCGGCGGCACCGGGGTCGCCGACACCACCGGTGCCGGTTCGCCCTTGATGGCAGACAAGGTCTTCCAGGTGTCCCAGTCGATGGTCCAGTCGTAGATGTCGCCGTCGGCGGCGGACAGTGCGATGGAGGTCCCCGTCACCTCGACCGGGTCGCCGTACATGGCCGTCGGGAAGTACTGCTGCGCGTCACTGTTGCTCAGGTTGATGCAGCCGTTGGTGACATTCGTATTTCCTTGCGCACCCGATGATTCCGGGTTGGCATGGATGAATTCACCGTTGTTGGAGATGCGTACCGCCCACCGTTCGCGGACATTCTCGTAGAACGGCGGATTCGACATCATGAAATCCTCGTACTTCTCGGTCACCACGTGGATACCCGAGCGAGTGACGTTGCGCGGCTCGTTGCCCTCGCCGTAGCTGCACGGGAAATCGAACAGCGTGGAACCGTCGCGGACCACCTGGACACGGTGAGTGGGCGCGTTCCCCTGCACGACCTGGCGGCGGCCGATGGCGAACTGCGAGGTCAGGTCGGAGTTGCCGTAATCACCCTCGCTCAATTCCAGGCCGTACAGCTTGGCCGAGAAAGTCACCGCGGTGCCCGGCGCCCAGTATTCACGCGGCCGCCAGTGCGCCCGGGACCCACCGTTCTCGTCGGGCAGCCACCCCCAGCCGCCCTCGGTCTCGGGAGTGGTGGTGACCTTCAGCGCCTTCTCGACGGCCTCTTTGTTCTCGACATGCTTCTTGAACTGCAGGATGATCGGCGCTGCGATGCCGACCTCCTGGCCGTCGCCGATATTGATGGTGGCCGACACGACCTGATTCGGCGCCAGCGTGCTGAACTTCCCGTCGATCTGCACGGTCTTGCCGTCGGTGCCGACCGCGGTGCCGGCCCAGGTGTAGGTGGCGCCGTAACCGAGCGGCTCGTTGACCGTGAAGGCGGTATTTCCGGGCGCGAGCTGCCCGGCGACCTGCTTACCGTCCGGGTTGGTCAGCGTCACCTGGTTGATTCGTCCCTTGGCCACCGTGACGGAGATCGGTGTGGTCGGGTTGACGTTCTCGGCGCCGTTGCCGGGCTCGAGCGTCACCTTCGCGACCGGCTCGGACTCCTTCGGCTCGGACGACCCGCCGCCGTCGGAACATCCGACCACCGCTGCGGCCACCGCCAACTGACCTGCCCCGACCAGAACAGCTCGGCGGCCGGTCACTCCTCGAATGTTCACTTCCGCGAATCTACCGTCCAGCAGTGACACCGCCAGACCGCTGGATGGTGGGGTCGGCCACTGTCTAGAGCTGCACGCCCACTGTGACGGGTTCGGGTTCGAGCCGGATTCCGAAGCGCTGTTCCACTCCCGCGCGCACGGTCCGCGCCAGTTCGACCAGGTCCGCGGCGCCGGCCGAACCCCTGTTCGTGAGGGCCAGAGTGTGTTTGGTCGACAACCGGACTACAGAGTCCGGACCAGGGAATCCTTTGCCGAAACCGGCGTGTTCGATCAACCAGCCGGCCGAGAATTTCACCCCGTTTTCAGCGGGATAGGTCACGATAGTGATATCCCCCACATATTTGCGGATCGCGGCGGTCACCTCGGGTACCCGTTCGTGCGGAACCACGGGGTTGGTGAAGAAGGATCCGGCGCTCCAGGTGTCGTGGTCGGCGGCGTCGAGCACCATGCCCTTGCCCGCGCGCAACCGGAGCACCGCCTCGCGGACCGCGGCCGCCGGGCGGGTATCGCCCGCATCGGCGCCGAGGGTGCGGGCCAGTTCGCCGTAGCGCAGCGGTGCACTGGCGCCGTCCGGGTTCAGTGCGAGCTCCACGGCCAGCACCACTGCCTGGTCGGAATGCTTCAGCATCGAGGTGCGATAGCCGAAACCGAGCTCCGCCGGGGCGGCCCAGCGAATATCCCCACTGGCCCGGTCGAGTAGCTGCACCCGCCGCAGCAACTGCGCCACCTCGACGCCGTAGGCACCGACGTTCTGCACCGGCGTCGCCCCCGCCGACCCTGGTATCCCGGACAGGCATTCCAGCCCGCCGAATCCGGCCGCGACCGCCGCCGCGACAACTCCGTCCCACGGCGCCCCCGCCTCGGCCAGCACGTGGTCGGCGCCGAACTCGACCGCATCGGTGGCGATGCGCACCACCACGCCGTCGAAGCCACGATCGGCGATCAGCAGATTGGAGCCCCCGGCCAGCAGCAACACCGGAATTCCGGCGCTGTCCAGCGCCCGGACGGTCGCGACGAGCGCCGCGGTGGTGGTGCAGTCCGCGACCGTCGCCGGACCGCCGACCCGCAGCGTGGTCAGCCCGGCCAGCGATACGCCGGCACGCACCTGCGCGCCGGTCGAACTCAGCAACTCACGCACGTTGTCGAATGCCACCACTCGAGATGTCTGCACACCGCAAGACGGTAGCCTGTCCCACCATGGCGACACCCCTGGCGTACACAGCCCACTACACGCATCCCGCCGCCGCGGTGCGTGCTGCGCTGGCCGAGGAGCAGTACTGGAAGGACCGCATCGAGGAGGTCGGCGGCCCCGGTGCGCGACTGCTCTCGTTCAGCGCCGACGGCGATCGGCTGCGCGCGGAGATGGTGCAAACCATTCCCGCCTCGGAACTTCCCAGCGCCATCACCTCGGTGCGCCCCGGCGATCTGATCATTCCGCGCACCGAGACCTACGCGGGCCTGGCGGGCAGCTTCGAAGCCCATGTGGAGGGTGCACCGGCAACGGTGCGCGGCACCGTCACCATGACCGGCGACGACACCGGCTCGCAGGGCGTCGCCGAGGGTTCCGTGGAGGTCGCGGTGCCGCTGTTCGGTAAGAAGATCGAGGCCGTGGTGGCCGAGAAGCTGCTCGAATTGCTGGCCTCGGAAACCGAGTTCACCAACGCCTGGATCAGCAACCACTGATTCCGTCGATCGAGACGCGGGCAACCGGCGGGCGTTGCGGCGCCGCCCAGTAACCTGATCCCTCATGGTGCGCCGACTCGACTACTCAGCTCGCTTTCCGCTGCACACCGCCGAACAGGTGTACCGGGCCCTGTCCAGCCGCTCCTACTGGGATGCGCGGATGGAGGAAATGCGTAAGCACTCCCCCAACGAAGTGGTCGAGTTGCGGGCGGACGCGAACGGAATCGAGCTCGAGGTCCGGCACCTGCTGCCGCGTGACATGCTGCCCGAGATCGCGCAGACGGTGATGCGCAAGGATCTGGTGATCACCCGTAAGGAGAGCTACGGCCCGCTCGGACCCGAGGTCGAGGGCACGTTCACCGCGTCGATTCCGGGCGGTCCCGGCACCCTCGACGGCACCATGCGCCTGTTCCCCACCGAGACCGGCGCCACCTTGCGCACCTCGCCGGTGGCGAAGGTGTTCATTCCGATCCTCGGCCCGAAACTCGAGCAGATGATGTTGATCAACCTCGTGGATCTGTTCCGCGCGGAGGCTGAATTCACCCAGCAGTGGCTGGAAGAACAGCACCCGACCGCGTCGAGATGAAGCCACTGGGCACGGTCACCCGGGGTACGACCGGTATCAACAGGCTGCGCCGCAGTGATCGCTGGCTGTGCCACGACCCGCTGGTGCTCGAGCGGCTGCGTGCCGCCGACGATCCGCTGGTGGTCGATCTCGGTTACGGTGCGAGCCCGGTCACGACCATGGAACTCGCGGGACGGCTACGACGGGTGCGTCCCGATGTCCGGGTGGCCGGACTGGAGATCGATCCGGACCGTGTGGTTCCCGATCGAGACGGCGTGCGGTTCGCCCGCGGCGGATTCGAACTGGCGGGCCTGCGTCCGGTGCTCGTGCGAGCGTTCAACGTGCTGCGCCAGTACGAGGAGAGCCGGGTGCCGCAGGCCTGGACGACCATCCTGGCGGGACTGACCCCCGATGGCTTACTGCTCGAAGGCACCTGCGATGAGCTGGGACGCCGCTGTGCCTGGGTGCTGCTGGACCGCACGGGTCCGCTCTCGCTCACTCTGGCCTGGGATCCGTTCACGGTGACGAAGCCCTCCGACATCGCCGAACGGCTGCCGAAAGCGTTGATACACCGCAATATTCCCGGCGAACGGGTGCATACGCTGCTCACTGCCGCCGATCGCGCCTGGGCGTATGCGGCGCCGATGGCCGCGTATGGCCCGCGGGTGCGCTGGCGGGTAGCGGCGGATCTGTTGCGCGAGCAGGGTTTTCCGGTGCGGACCTATCGGCGGCGGATGCGCGACTGTGTGCTGTCGGTGCCGTGGGAGTGTGTCGAGCCGGCCTGATTCGTCGGCCGATCACACCGCGGCCAGCGCGCGCCGGACCCGCGCGGCCGCATGCGGTGTGAGATTTCGCCCGGCGGCACCGATGTCGTCCGGTAGGCACCGATGGATCGCGACCGCGTCGGCGACCACTTCGTCCAGCGCCCCTTGCGAGATGCCCGTTTCGGCGAGATCGAGAACGGTGCGCACCGGCGTCGTCACCAGGAACGCCCCGGCCGATTCCACGTCGTCACCGCGTAATTCGCGGCGCAACACCACCAGTCGGGGCGCACCGGGTGCGCGTCCCGCCCGCGCGGACAGATGCAGATAGCGCGGACGCAAGCGGCCCAGGCCGAACAGTTCGGCTGCGCTGTGGTGCGAGACCGCGGCCGCACCGTCGAACCATGCCGACCACATCGCGTACTCGTCCAGCGGGCCGTCGGGCCAGTCGGCCATGCGCAGGATGCCCACACCCGCGCGAACCACCGAGCCCTCGGCGAGAGCTGCACGAATCCGCTGTTCGCATCGGGCGCGCAGCACCAGGCGCGTGGTGAAGTATCCGGCGTGCCGGTCGGCGAGTTGCCGCAGCACCCACCAGCCCTGTTCGAAATCCCGGGGCCGGTTCGCACCCCCGGGTCCTCCAGCACCGTGCGCGGACATGTACCAAGATTACGCTGCACCCATGTGCGGTAAGTCACTATTCGAGACCGCACTGCATGACAAACCTCACCGACTCCACAGAACCGGCTCAGAAAACTCGGGAAGAATCGTTGCCATGAGTTCGCACCCAGCAGACACCGCGGCGCCCGCGCCCGTTCCGGCGGGCCCGCCGAAGCGCCGCAACGGCCGCCGGATTGCGCTGATCGTCGCACTGGTCGTCGTGCTCGCCTTGGTCGGGACAGCGGTCGGTGCCGAAACATATGTCCGGCACAAGAACGAGCGGTGCATCGCCTCTCAGGTCGAACAGGAACTGGGTTCCAAGGTCGACGTCGGATTCGGCCCGAAGCCACTGCTGCTCACCGCCGTGGATCATCGGGTCCAGTACGTCACCGTCGACAGCGACGATACGAACTTCGGCCCCGCCGTGGATATGAAGGTCCACGCCCGGCTGAACGACATCCAGTTGATCGACGGCGGCCGCGGCGGCGCGAATGTGGGCAGCAGCTCCGCGGACGCCACCTGGAGCAACGAGGGCATCGCGAAAACGATGTCGGGCCTGGTGTCGGGCGTGGAGTCGGATCCCGCGAGCGGCACCCTGCGCGCGCAGGTCCTCGGTGGTCTGGCCGCCCTGCAGGTGAAGCCGCAGATCGTGAACGGGAAGATCGAGGTCACCACCGAATCGGCGCAATTGTTCGGCATGGGGCTGCCGACCGATCTGGTCGACGGGATCGTGCAGGCGATGACCGAGAGCTTGCAGACCTACCCGATGGGACTGCAGCCCAGCGAGGTGAAGGTCACCGACAAGGGCATCGAGGTGGCGCTGCGCGGCGGGGCGACCACACTGCCCGGTGGTAGCGGCGAAGCCCGGTGCTGAACCGGCACTGATCTACTCGGGAAAGCCGGCGAGCACGTCGGCGGACCGGGACAGGCCCAAGCGGGTCGCGCCGGCGGCGACGAGTTCGGCCGCGGCCGCCGCGGTACGGATACCGCCGCTGGCCTTGATTCCGAGCCGCCCGCCCACGGTATCGGCCATCAGCCGCACAGCCCGCACCTCGGCGCCGCCCGCGGGATGGAATCCGGTGGACGTTTTGACGAAGTCGGCGCCCGCGCGTTCGGCGGCGCGGCACACCTCGACGATCGCGGTGTCGGACAGGGCGGCCGATTCCAGGATCACCTTCAGCACCACCCGTTCCTCGACCGCCTCCCGCACGGTGACGATGTCGGACAGCACCGCGTTGTAGTCCCCGGCCACCGCGGCCCCGATGTCGATGACCATGTCCACCTCGGCGGCGCCCTGTTCGACCGCGAAGCGGGCCTCGGCGCCCTTCACCAGCGAATGATGTTTGCCGGACGGAAAGCCCGCGACGGTGGCGACCACGAGCCCGGGCGCCCGCACCGGCAGCGCGGACGGCGACAGACAGACCGCGTACACGCCCAGTCGCCGCGCCTGCGCGACCGTGGCGGCGACGTCGTCGGGCGTGGCCTCGGGGGCGAGCAGGGTGTGATCGATCATCGATGCGACCCGGTCACGGGTGAGGGTGTCGGCCATGGGCACACAGTCTGGCACAGGCCACGACGAGCATCCCGTGTCCGAATTCGCGCAGTCCGGGCCGGTTCCGGGCACGGCCCACCGGGCGGCGTCGGTGCAGTGGTCGCGACCTGGGAGGATCGTCGGCATGAGTGGTACTGCGTCAGCGGATGATCGTCGTTTCGTGCTGAGCCTGGGCTGCCCCGACCGGCCGGGCATCATCGCCCGCATCACCTCGTTCATCGCGGAGTTCGGTGGTTCGATCGTGGAGGCCGGGTATCACTCCGACGCCGACTCCGGCTGGTTCTTCACCCGGCAGGCGATCGCGGCCGGGACCGTGCCGTTCGACCTCGACGAACTGCGCCGGCGCTTCGCCGCGGTGGCCGGCGAACTGGGTCCGCAGACCGAGTGGCAGCTGCTGGATTCCGGCAGCCGGCGGCGGGCCGTACTACTGGTCAGCCGCGACGGGCACTGCCTGCACGATCTGCTCGGCCGCGCGGCCGTCGGGGAGCTCCCCGCAACCATCGAGGCCGTGATCGGCAACCATCCCGACCTCGGGGAGATGACCCGGGCACACGGCATCCCCTTCCACCATGTGCCGTTTCCCGCCGATCCGGCCGAACGCGGCCCGGCGTTCGAGCAGGTGCGCGAACTGACCGACTCCTACGCGCCGGACACAGTGGTATTGGCGCGGTTCATGCAGGTCCTGCCGGCACACCTGTGTGAGCACTGGGCCGGGCGCGCGATCAATATCCACCACAGCTTCCTGCCCTCGTTCGTGGGTGCGCGGCCCTATCATCAGGCCTTCGCGCGCGGGGTGAAGCTGATCGGCGCGACCTGTCACTACGTCACCGCGGACCTGGATGCCGGGCCGATCATCGAACAGGATGTCACCCGCATCGACCACGCCGACACCGTGCACGACATGGTGCGCCAAGGCCGAGACATCGAACGCGTGGTGCTGGCCCGGGGATTGCGCTGGCATCTGGAGGGACGGGTGCTGGTGCACGGGCGCCGAACCGTGGTCTTCTCCTGATCTCACCCGGCGGCGCGGCGACCGTACCGCGAGATTTCCACGAGGCGGCGCACCTCGGCGTTGAACTCCGGCGCGGCCTCGAGGTTCGCCAGATGGCCGGTGGCCAGCACGGTGTAGCGATCCAGATGGCCTTGCGCCGCCAGTTCGTCGGCGATGCCCCGCGACATACTCTCCGGCAGCAGTTTGTCGTAGGCACCGGCGACGACGGTGGTCGGAATCCGCAGATTCGCCGCCGCGCCGTGAATTTCGAGGTCGATCAGTGCCAGGGCGAATTTCGCGCGCACCAGCGGACGGCAGGACCGCGCGATGGAAAGTCCGAAATCGACCTGATCCGCGGTGGCGTGCCGATTCATCAGGCGTGCCTTGAATATTCCGCGCACCGGTGCCCCGGCCGGGAACGGCACCGGTCGCCCGAACACCGCGCGCCCGAGCCATGCGGGCGCGGGAATGATGTCGTTGAACAACGGCAGCACCCGGGTCTCGACGGCGATATCGCCTGCGGCGGTGGTCGCCAGCAGGGCCGCACTCGCACGCTGCTGCACCTGGTCCGGATGGAATTTCGCCCAGGCTTGAATGGTGATCCCACCCATGCTGTGGCCGACCAGCACCGCCTTACGGCCGGCGGGCACGGCCGCGTCCAGCACAGCGGCCAGGTCGTCAGCGAGCTGTTCGGCATCGAACCGGCACCTGCCCAGGGTGCTGGCGCCGTGGCCGCGCTGATCGAAGGCGATCACCCGGTGATCACGTGCGAAGGCGTGGATCTGCGGGTTCCAGTACTCGAGGCAGCAGGCCCAGCCGTGGACGAAGACGATCACATCGCCGTCGGGCGGGCCGTAGGCATGCACACGCAGCCGGGCACCATCGGCGGTGGTGACCGGGACGACCTCGGGGTCCGGCACCGGGTTCAGTTCGGCGGTGCGGTAGCTGCGCGAACGCAAGGTCGCACGGTAGCCGCCGGTCAGCGCACCTGCGCCGGTCAGCAGGTCGGCAACGTTGTCGGGCAGGTTCACCAGCATGAGCACTCCTTGCACACCATTGTGTCCCACCGCACGTTACCGCGCTAACAGAGTGCTTGCTAGTGCAAGCACTCTAGAATTTCGTCCGGTTTGCACGGAGCCCCGACAGCTCGAGACGTGGTCACGCGCTGGCATCACGCGCCGCACGGGAGGTGGCGCGCGCGTCGTCGAGGACCCCCGTGAGCACGTCGTTGAACGCTTCGTACGCCTCGACGGTGCCGAGGTGACCGACCGGCAGTTCCACCAGTTCCCGCAACGAGCCCACCGAGCGCAACACCTCCGCCAGCCGCCGCGAATGCACCGGCGGGGTCATATCGTCCGCGGTGCCGGCGACCACCGTGGTGGGCACGGTCAGGCAACGGGTACAGCTCTGCAGGGCCAGATCGGCCAGCAGGAAACCGAACCGCGAACGCACCGCGCTCGGACAGGACCGCACGATCGCCAGCGCGAAGTCCACCACCGGCCCGGTGGCGGCCGCACTCATGATCTGGTGCCGGAAGACCCATTTCACCGGCTCGATCGGCGGGAACACCAGCGGCATGCCGAGACCGAGGCGGCCGATCGGGAACGGCAGCGCCAGCGGACCGCGGTTGAACCGGGGCACGACCGTGGTTTCGGCGATCAGATCTCCGGAGGCGGTATTCGCCAGCACCACCGCGTCGGCGCGGGCGGCGACCTGATCCCGGTAGCGTTCGGCCCAGGCCTGAACGGTCATCCCGCCCAGACTGTGCCCGACCAGAACCGCGCGCTGTCTCGGATGCAGCGTGGCGTCCAGCACGGCCGCGAGATCGTCGGCCAGTAGATCGGTGGTCAGCGCCGCGGTACCGGGATCGCTGCCACCGTGACCACGCAGGTCGTAGGCGATCACGCGATAGTCGTCGGCGAAGGCGTTGATCTGGGGATTCCAATATTCGATGCAGCAGGTCCAGCCGTGCACCAGCACGATCGCCTCGCCATCGGCGGGGCCGTAGCTGTGCACCCGCAGCCGGGCACCGTCGGAAGCGGTCACCCAGGACACCTCGCGGGGTGCGGTGGGCGGATTCAACGCCGGCAGATCGTAGGACCGGGTGCGCAGGGCAGCGCGGTGACGGGCCGACACGTCGCGAATTCGATCCGCGATGCGGGCCACCGCAGCGGGCAGCGTTGCCTGCATGGGACACTCCTTTGTGTGTTACCTACAGATACGGTAACTGTCACGAGTGTCGCTTGTCATCGCGAGCGCGCCGAACAGACCCCCGTCGGGCGCGACCTGCCGACACCTACCAGCGCGGACCGCGCTGGATCTCATCGACCTTCGGGCGCACATCGGCCAGATAGATACCCGTGGCGACGACCGAGATGATGCCGAGCAGCCCGACCGCCGTACCGGCCACCACCAGCAGCCCCAGCGCAACCGCCAGGATCGAGACCCAGATGGGTTTGGTGAGTTTGTCGACCGCGGGGAAGGCGTCCTTGCGCTGGCGTACCGCATGCACCAGAGCGAAGATTGTTCCAGCCATGGCGGCGAGCCACAGCACCCACAGGATTCCGTTCGTCAGCTGGTACACAGCACCCATGATAGAAGCAACGCCCGCATGCGACAGCGCGCATGCGGGCGTGGCATTTGTCCGGTACACCCGGATCGCACATCACGAACCCGGATGACCCCTCGGCCGGCTCTGTTCTCGCGACCGAGTTACTTCTTGGCCGGAGTGGTCTTCTTGGCGGCAGATTTGGCCGGAGCCTTCTTGGCGGGGGCCTTCTTCGCCGGTGCCGACTCGGCCTTCGCGGCCGGCTCGGCGGGCGCCTGCGCCGCGGAAGGCGCCGGCCGCTCGGCATCCTCGGCGTTCACCGCGATCACTTCGGCGTCGACGACCGCGGCGGGCTCGGCAACAGCATCCGGAACCGGGCCCACGGGCCCGGCAGTGCGCGCGGACTCGTCGGCGAGACCGGACCCCACCACACTCTCGATATCGACGGCGCCTTCGTCCTCACGGCCCAGCAGGCCACGAGCCTGATCGGAAACCCGGTTCAGCACGTCTTCGGCGCGTGTGACGACATCGCTGTAGATGTCCTCGACCTTGTCGAAGCGCTCGTCGAAGCCCGGATTGGTCCGCAGCCGATCGACGGTCTCCTCACCACGCACGGCCAGATCCGAGTACAGATCCAGCAACTGGCGGTAGTACTGGTCGACCGTGCGGCGGAACTCGTCCGGGGTGAACCGGTCACGCAGCTCGGCCAGGTCGTCGGGCAGATCCGACGGCAGCCCGGACAGCCGACCGCGCAACGCGTCGATCTGGTCCTGTACATCGGCGGGAATGTTCGACAACCGCTCGCGCGCCTCTTCGACACGGGAGTTCACATCGACGTTCGTGCGGTCGCGCACCCGGTCGACGATGCCGTTGACCGCTTCGTAGAGCGCGTCACCGGCTCCGACGGTCGCGTAGATCGGTTTGGTCACAATGATGTTGGCCTGGGTCATGGTGTTTCGCTCTCCTGGCGTGGCGGAACTTCGGTCGTGCCATCGGTGGCATGGTGCGGAACCTCGTTGTCCCTCCTGCTCCCCCCGGGAACGCTGCCCTCGGAAGGACCGGCAACTCCGGAAACCCCAGCACCCCCCGCTGCGGCCTCCGTTGCGGCTTCCGAGACGTCCCCTCCGATGTCGTTCCCCCCGTTTTCCCGGCGGAACGATTCGTAGATGTCCAGGAGCACCTGCTTCTGCCGCTCCGAGATCTCGGTATCGGCCAGCAGCGCGTCCCGGACCGGGCTGTGCGCCCTCTGTTCGAGGAAGCCGGCCCGGACGTACAAGACCTCCGAGGACATTCGCAGACCCTTGGCGATCTGCGTGAGCACCTCGGCGGACGGGTTACGCAATCCGCGCTCGATCTGACTCAGATACGGATTGCTCACCCCCGCCAGTGCGGCGAGCTGACGCAACGAGACCTGTGCGGCCTCGCGCTGCGCCCGGATGAAGCCTCCGATGTCGTGGGCCGCATTGGCTACACGGCCCGCCCGCTCGTCGGAAACTCCTGGAACCTCTGGTTCCTGTGCCATCACACTGCTCACCTTCCGGCGGTTGTACGGTCGATTCTAAATGAGGGTGCTAACTCTTGCAAGCACTCTGCTAGCACCATTACGGCAAATATCCGGCACGCCGGCATCAAAAGCCCGGGAACAACGCATGCGAAACCGCGTAGATCACCAGCCCGGCAAGCGATCCGACCACTGTTCCGTTGATCCGGATGAATTGCAGATCCCGGCCTGCCTGCAATTCGATCTTGCGACTCGCCTCATCTGCATCCCACCGGGCAACCGTATCGCTGATCAGCGTCGCGATCTCGGAACCGTAGTTGGCGACGAGATATCGGACGCCCCTTTCAACCCAAGCGTCCACTTGTTTTCTCGAATTCGGTTCGTCGACGAGACGCTGCCCCAACTGCTGCACATTCTCGGCGATCTTGCGACGGAGAGTGCTCTCCGGATCATCGGCCGATTCGAGAATCATCCGCTTCGCCACCCGCCAGGTCGCATGCGCCATTCCGGTGATTTCCTCGCGACCCATGAGTTCGGCCTTGACGCGCTCCGCCTTGAGGATCATCGCCTCGTCGTATTGCAGATCGCGGGCGAAATCCTCCAGGAAGCCGTTGATCGCCATCCGCACCTCGTGATCGGGCTGCGAACGGATCTTCCAGGTGAATTCCACCAACTCCCGATAGATTTTCTCCGAGAGCAGGACGTTGGCGAATTTCGGCGCCCACGACGGCGCATCCCGCATCACGATGCGGTCGATGGTCTCCTGACTGGCCAGTGCCCACTGGTGCGCGCGTTCGGCCAGCAGATCCAGCAGCGGCGCCTGGCGGTTCTCCGACAGCAGTTCGGTCAGCACACGGCCGATCGGTGGACCCCACTGCGGTTCCGCGATCCGGGTGACGATCGTCTGGTCGATGACCTGCTCGACATCCTCGTCACGCAACGCGCCGATCACCGCCCGCAGGATCGTCGAGGACTCCTCCGACACCCGCGCGGCATGCTCCCGGTCGGCCATCCAGGTGCCCAGCCGCAGCGAGATCTGCGCCGAATTCACCTTGGCAGCAACGGTTTCGGGCGACAGAAAGTTGGTGCGTACGAAATCACCCAGGCTGGTACCGAGTTGGTCCTTCTTCTTGCGGATGATGGCGGTGTGCGGAATCGGCAGTCCCAGCGGATGCCGGAACAGCGCGGTCACCGCGAACCAGTCGGCCAGAGCACCGACCATGCCGGCCTCCGAGGCCGCCCGCACGTAGCCGACCCAGCCGGAGCCGATATCGCGCGAACCGAGCCAGCAACAGATCAGATAGACGATCGTCGCCGCCACCAGGAATCCGGTCGCGACCATCTTCATCTTGCGCAGATCGCGCCGCTTCCCGGATTCGTCCATCAGATCGGCGAACGACGAGGTCGATTCGGGCCTGTGACGAGCCGGCGAACGTGTGGTATTTCCCACTTCCGGCCCGGACTCGGGCTTGGCGTCGGCCTGCGTGAGAACGGGGCCGTTACCGGGAGAGTGCTCCATACAGCCATTCTGGTCCCGAAATTCGAGTGAGCCACCGTGCCCCCGCTCACCCGCGCCGGCCGCCGCCCGCACGGTCCGGCTCGGCGAACCCGCAAACATCGCGCCGACGAAGGTCTTAAGCTGGTGGTGCCCCATTCCCGGATCGAGGAGTCCACTCGAGCATGACCACACATCGTGCCGCGAGCGCTGCCGTCGACACGCCCGCGGTGCGTCCCGGCCGGGTGGACGGTCGCAAGCGCCGCTGGCATCAGCACAAGATCGACCGCCGGGAAGAACTCGTCGACGGCACCCTGGCCGCTATCCGCACCCGTGGCGGCGATGCGGGCATGGACGAGATCGCCGCGGAAATCGGTGTCTCGAAGACGGTTCTGTACCGGTATTTCTCCGACAAGTCCGACCTCACGCGCGCCACCATGGAGCGGTTCATCGAGACCACTCTGATGCCCCGCATCTACGAGGCCATCAGCGACGACGCCGACGAATACCAGTTGGTCCGCAACACTCTCGCCGCCTATGTGCGCACCGTCGAGGCCGATATCGAGGTCTACCGCTTCATCATGGGCAACGGTTCGACCACCGACCAGTCCTCGCTCGCCGATTTCGAGAAACTGTTCGCCGACGTGGTCTCGGTCGTGGTCCAGACCAAAGCCTTCGACCGCGGCATCGACACCGAAGGTGTGATGCTGTACTCCTACGTCATCGTCGGCGGTGTGCAACTGGCGACCGACTGGTGGATCAGCAACCGTTCGATGTCCGCCGAACGGATGCTCGACCATATGGCGATGATGGTCTGGAGCGCCATCGAAGGCATGGTCCGCGCCGGCGGCTCGCCGGAGAAGTTCAACACCGTCCCACACGAACTCCCCACTCCCGACCCGAGCTGACGCCACCGGATCTCCATATCCGCGGCAGCCGGTTCTCCGCATACCCGGCCACCGGGCCCGTGCTTGGCTAGGCTGAGGACCGGCCGAGGCGGGGAGGTCGCCCGCGGTTGCCGTACCGACGGAGGTCATCGATGGCGAAAGAGCTGCCCACGTCGCGTCTGGCGCGAGGAACCACGTTGGGTGTCGCCGTCGCCGGCAACGTCCTTCGCGCCCAACAGGCCCGGCGCTCCATGCGCGGCCGCTCCGACGCAGTCCGCGCCCGCATGTCCGAAGAATCCATGCTGCGCTCGACCGAGCAGATGGTCATGGTGCTGGGCACCATGAAGGGCGTGGCCATGAAGCTCGGCCAGATGCTGTCGGTACTGGACCTGGATCTGGTGCCGCCCGAACACCGCGAACGGTTCCAGCAGCGGCTGGCGGTGCTGCGCGACAGTGCCCCCACGGTCACCTTCGACACCATGCGCGCGGTGATCGAGAACGATTTCGGCCGCCCACTCGCGGAGATGTTCGCCGAATTCGAGCCCGAGCCGATCGCGGCCGCCTCGATCGGTCAGGTCTATCGGGCCCGGCTGCACGACGGACGCCGGGTCGCGGTCAAGGTGCAGTACCCGGGTATCGATGCCGCGGTCCGTGCCGATCTGAAGAACCTGACCATGTTCCGGCGCGTCCTGCACACCGCGATGCCGTGGGTGACGCCCGCGGTACTCGACGAGTTGCGGCTGAATCTGGAGAGCGAACTCGACTACATCGCCGAGGCGCGAACCCAGCGCTATGTCGCCGAACTGTTCGCCGACCACCCGTTCCTCGTGGTACCGGCCACCATGCCGGAGCTGTCGAGTGCACACGTCCTGGTCAGCGAGTATTTTCCGGGACGCGGATTCGATGCGGTGCGGCAGCTGCCGCAGGCCGAACGCGATCGGGTCGGGGAGATCGTCTACCGCTTCTACGTCGGCTCGCTGTTCACCTTCGACGAGTTCTGTGGCGACCCGCATCCGGGCAACCTGCTGCTCGGCGACGACGGGCGGGTCGCCTTCCTGGATTTCGGGTTGTTCCACCGGATGGACCCCGAGCATGTCCGTTTCGAGGCGGCCTGCATCCGCGCGGCGGCCGAGGACCGAGCCGACGACCTGCGCGAGATGATGATCGACCACGGCATCATCGAATCTCCGGAGGAGATCACCGCCGCGGACTGCCTGGAGTACGTACTGGCAGCATGTGAATGGGCACTGATCGATCAGGACCTGACCATCACCCCCGAACTGGCCAGTGGCGCCTTCGTCCTGGCCGTCGATCCCCGCACGGCCGAATACGCCGGGATGAAGCAGCAGAACCTGCCGCCGGAACATCTGTTCTCCCGGCGTGCGGATTTCCTCACATTCGGGGTACTCGGCCAGTTGGAAGCTACCGCGAACTGGCACCGGATCGCGCGGGAATGGCTCTACGGTGACCCACCGGTCACCGAGCTGGGCAAGGCGCACCACGCGTGGCTCGCCCGGCGCGGCCTGCCGGCCGTCCCCGCCCGTTCGCCGGCACGCGGCAAGTCTTCCGGCACGAAGCGTTCCGGCACTCGGTAATCAGGCCGCCACAGATGGGATGGGTATGGCAGACAGGGAATTCGACCTCGTGCTGTTCGGCGCGACGGGATTCGTCGGCAGGCTGACGGCTCGCTACCTCGCCGCAGCCGCCCCCGACGGCGCCCGCATCGCGCTGGCGGGCCGGTCACCGGAGAAGCTGACCGCGGTCCGCGACGAACTCTCCGGCGCGGCCGCGATCTGGCCACTGCTGGTCGCCGACTCCTCCGACCAGGTCGCCCTCGATGCGCTCGCGGCCCGGACCAAGGTCGTGGTCACCACCGTCGGACCGTATCTACGCTACGGTTTGCCGCTGGCCCAGGCGTGTGCGAACGCGGGCACGCACTATGCCGATCTGACCGGTGAGCCGCTGTTCATCCGCGAATGCATGGATCGATTCGGGGAGCGCGCCACCGAAACCGGCGCGAAGATCGTCAATTCGTGTGGCTACGACTCGATCCCGTCGGATCTGAGCGTGTACCGGATCTATCGGCGCTCGGTCGAGGACAACACCGGCGAACTCACCGACACCACCCTGATCGCGCGGTTCAAGGGCGGCGCCAGTGGCGGCACCATCGATTCCGGGCGGGCCATGATGGAGGCGGTCGCCACCGATCCGGCCAAGGGGTCGGTTCTGTCACATCCGTATTCGCTGAGCCCCGACACCGCGATGGAACCCGACGTCGGCCGGCAATCCGATCAGGCGCTGTCGCGGGCATCGGCCATCGACCCCAGCCTCGACGGCTGGGTCACCACCTTCGTGATGGCCGCGCACAACACCAAGGTGGTGCGGCGCAGCAATGCCCTGCTGGGCTGGGTGTACGGCAAGAACTTCCGCTACCGCGAGGTGATGGGGGTCGGCAACTCGGCCACCGCACCGTTGGTCGCCGCGGGTGTGGCCGGCGGCATCGTCACCACCCTGGCGGCCGGAGCGCTGCTGTCCCGGCTGTCGGCGGGGCGGAAGGTACTCGATCGCATCCTGCCCAAACCGGGCACCGGACCGAGTGAACGTGCCCGCAGCAACGGCTGGTTCAGCATGCAGACCTTCGCCGCCACCACCTCGGGCGCGAAGTACCGCGGCACCTTCGCCGGACAGGGCGACCCGGGCTACCAGGCCACTTCCCTCATGCTGGGCGAGGCGGGATTATGTCTCGCCTTCGACGAATTACCGGAGTTATCCGGCATTCTCACTCCGGCGTCGGCCATGGGCGATCCGCTGACCGACCGCCTGCGCACCGCCGGACTGACGATCGAGGTCGAACGTACCTGATCACGGCCCGAGGCCGAGGCAAGCGAAACGGGTGCCGCCACAGCGGAATACACCTCTCGGTGCCGGTCCGGTGTACACCGCCGTAATCCACACATCGGGCCGGCTCCGGTACGCTCGCCGCGGAGACGTTCGTTGCGGAAGGGGTTCGTCGAGGTGCACCACCCCGGCCTCGCCACGTACGGCTACCGCGTTCCGCATGCCACCACTGCGCCGCCACCGCGTCGAGGCGGGGGGCATCCGTAGTGAAGTGGGTACTGACCCCCGAGGAGTTCGCCCACGTCTGGGCCACCGAGACCGAGGTCGACCGCCCGCCCTACCCGTTGAACATGATTGCGGAAACCACCGCGGACACCGGGCCCGAACCCCAGCGGCTGCGGTCTCGCTACGCCCGCAACACCGATCCGGACCTGACCGCGGCCATGCTGCTGTGCACCCGGCCCGACGCCACCGTCATCACGCTGTCCGGACAACGCCGTACGGCCGGCGAACCGGAGCAGATCCTCCTCTTCGCCGCCGTGGTGCATCAGCATGCGGTCGTCCTGATCGCGCGTCCCGAGGCGGTGACGGTCACCGGCTGTCACGCCCGCGGCCTCGGGGAACGCCTGGTGGCCGAGATCGGTACGGCACCGGCGGGCAGCACCGCGGGCATGCGCGAACCGCAGCGTGCGGTGCTGGGCACCGGCGACGGGCACACCGAGGGCAAGATCACGGCCGGGGCGAAGCGCGGTGCTGCACGCTTCCGCCGCAAATTGCGTTCCCCGGTCGACGGGCGCGGCTTCGTCACCGTCACCGTTGCACCCGATAATCCGATGTCACCGCCGACTCGGCACCGCACCTGGCTGGATTTCACCGACGACGGGCGGTACCTCCTGGTCACCGCCGCCGAACTGGCGCTGACGCCCGTCGACGACGCCGAATTCGCCGCACAGCTCATGCTGATGGCCGGTATCTGCTGACCGGGTCGGCAAGTCTCGGGGATCTCTCAGGTTCACCGGGAATCATGAGGGCCCGTACCATCGCATGCGGCATCGGCGTCCTACGTCCATTCGATACAGACGTCGTACGTCCACACGACACACAGGAAAGGCGTGGTGAACTCCGAGGTGAGCAAGAATCCGCGTGGGAAGAACTCGCTGACGGCGGTGCGGGGTGGAGATCGCACCCGCACGATCCTGATTCAGGTGGGTGTCGCAGCCGTGCTGATCGCGCTCATCGCGGCCATCGGCATCAGTATCGCGGTCAAGCAGTCGGACAAGAACGACGTCGGCCCGGTGCCGTCGATCGCCGCCCAACCGGCCGCGCCGGACGCGGTGACCGCATCCATCACCGACAAGGGTGAGATCAAGATCGGCAAGCCCGGCGCCAAGGCGGACATCCATGTTGTCGCCGACCTGCAGTGTCCCGCCTGCAAGATGTTCGAGGGAGCCAACGGCAAGGCCATCGAGGATGCCGTCAACTCGGGCGCCGCGAGCGTGCGCTACAACATCATCGCGTTCCTCGACAACGCGTCCGGCGGCACCCGCTACTCCACACGTGGCGCCAACGCCGCCTACTGCGTCGCAGAATCCGATCCAACCAAGTTCCTGCCCTGGCTGAGCTCGATGTACGAGCAGCAGCCGCCGGAGAACGGCACCGGCCTGCCCGACGAGCAGATCGTGCAGATCGCGCAAGCCGCGGGCTACACCGATCCGGCCGTCGCCGAGTGCATCACTTCCGTGAAGTACGACAAGTACATACAGAAGGTCACCAAGGACGTGATGAACAGCGGCATCCAGTCCACGCCGACCGTGTACGTCAACGACAAGCAGATCAAGAGCTCGCAGGAACTGATGCAGCCCGACGGACTGCGTAGCGCGATCGCGGCCGCGGCCCAGTGATCACCGCCCGTCCGCGGCCCGCGTGGCTCCTGCTCGCCGCCACCCTGCTGGGGTGGCTGTCGGCACTGGCACTGACGATCGAGGACTTCAAGCTTCTGAAGGACCCCTCGTATCGGCCTTCGTGCAGTATCAACCCGGTGCTGTCGTGCGGTTCGGTGATGGCCACCGATCAGGCCTCGGTCTTCGGATTCCCGAATCCGATCATCGGCGCGGTGGGTTTCTCGGTGGCGGTCACCATCGCGGTACTCGCTGTCGCCGGGGTCGGGCTACCGCGCTGGTTCTGGGGCGGACTCGGGATCGGCCTGGTCGCGGGCATGGGCTTCATCTTCTGGTTGATCTTCCAGAGCCTGTACCGGATCGGCGCGCTGTGCCCGTACTGCATGGTGGTGTGGACGATCACGCCGATCTGCCTGGCGGTTGTCGTCGATCACCTGTGGGGTGGTGCGCGCGGCATCGCGGGGATCATCGCCCAGTGGCGCTGGACCGTGGTGGTCGTCTACTACGCGGTGGTGCTGCTGCTGGTGTTCCTGAAGTTCCAGGACTACTGGCTGTCTCTGTTCTGATCAGTTCGGCGGCCCACTGGCGAGGGTTACGGCCACTTGCCGGTGGGCGCCGCCGGGTTCGAGCAGGTCCAGATGCACCACATCGCGCGGCTTACGCTGATTCAACGCCGCCTTCAAGGTCTGCGCCGAAGTCACTTCCTGCCCGTCCAGCGCGACGATGATCTCCCCCGAGGTCAGCCCCGCCCCGGACGCCGGTTGACCGTAGATGGCCACATCCACTCGCGCCCCGCTCGGCTGCGCATCGGAAACCAGCACGCCCAACGTCGCGGTCGGGCCGATGTGCACGGTATCGGTCGCGATCCCGGCGCGGATCCGGCGCACCACGGTCAGCGCCCGGTCGATCGGCACCGCATATCCACTGCCTTGTCCGTCCCGGTGGGTCGAATCCCCGGAGGCCGCGGTGATCACCCCGACAACCGCCCCGGACCGGTCGACCAGCGCACCGCCGGATTGGCCGGCCACCACCGGCGCGGCCACCTCGATCATGCCGATCAGCGCCTTACGTGTGAGGTCGGCGGTGTCACGAGCCACGATCGAGGCGTTCAGCGCGGTGACCACCCCGGGGGTCGCGGTGGGTGACCCGGTGCCGCCGGCATTACCGATCGCGAGCACCTGATCTCCCACTCGTACACCGGCCGAGCTGCCGATCCGGGCCACGTCCAACGACCCCGCGGTCGACAACGACAACAGCGCGATGTCCTCCTCGGAGTCGTAGCCGAGCACGGTGGCCGGATAGTGCTCACCGTTGCCCAGATCGCCGACCGTGATGGTGTCCGCGCCCTTCACGACGTGATGACTGGTGAGAATCTCCCCGGCCGCACCGAGCACGATGCCCGAGCCGGCCGCACCCAACCCGCTCGGGCGGATCGAGACATTGACATTGACCAGTTCCGGCTCGACCGCGGCGGCCACCGCCGTGGCATCCAGCGGCGGTAACGGAGGTCCGAACAGCGACGACGAGGTGTATCCCGAAGGCACCGCCCACCGCGGCAGATCCCCGTGGTAGCCGAGGAAGACCGTACCCACCATGGCCATGACGAGGACGAAAGCGAACGTGGACAGGCAGCCGCCACGAGCCGGACGCGGATCCTGCCCCGGATGATGGTCGTCCATCGCCGCTCCCGATTCCGTACGCCGGCACCCCGGCACGGTTGTACTTTTATGTGTACCAAATCTCACCGTGTTCGCGCATTTGCGCCGGGATCCATGCGGGGGTAGGCATGAACGCATGACCACAGCTGCCGCGTATTCCGTGTCCGCACCCGACGGCCGGTTCACCAAGACCACCATCGAGCGCCGCGAGCTCGGCCCGCACGACGTCCTGATCGATATCAAGTACGCCGGCATCTGCCACTCCGACATCCACACCGCCCGCAATGAATGGCGCGGCACGAAATACCCGTGTGTGCCCGGCCACGAGATCGCCGGACTGGTAGCCGCGGTCGGCTCGCAGGTAACCAAGTACCAGGTCGGTGACCGGGTCGGGGTGGGCTGCATGGTGGATTCGTGCGGTGAGTGCGAACCCTGCGTATTCGGCGATCAGCAGTACTGCGAGCGCGGCGCCACCATGACCTACAACACGACCGTCGCCGAGGAGCTACAGCCCGGCGGCCATACCCTGGGCGGATACTCCACCCGGATCGTGGTCACCGAGGGGTTCGTGGTCGGTATTCCGGAGGGTATCGGGCTCGACGAGGCCGCACCGCTGCTGTGCGCGGGCGTCACGCTGTTCTCGCCACTGCGGCACTGGAATGCCGGGCCCGGTAAGCGGGTCGCGATCATCGGCATGGGCGGGCTGGGTCATGTGGGCGTGAAGATCGCCGCGGCGATGGGCGCCGAGGTGACGGTGCTGAGCCATTCGCTGAGCAAGCAGGACGACGGCAAGCGCTTCGGTGCCCACCACTATTACGCCACCGATGATCGGCAGATCTTCCGCGATCTGCGGGGCCGCTTCGATCTGATCATCAACACCGTCTCCGCGGATCTGCCCATCGACACCTACCTGCGGCTGCTGAAGCTCGACGGCACCCTGGTGATGCTGGGCCTGCCGGAGAATCCGCTGGTGGTGCGGCCGTTCAGCCTCACGGCCGCGCGACGCTCGGTGGCCGGTTCCAATATCGGCGGCATCCCGCAAACCCAGGAGATGCTGGACTTCTGCGCCGAACACGGGATCGGCGCGGAGATCGAGGTCATCTCCGCCGACCGGATCGACGATGCCTACGAGCGGGTGATCGCCAGCGATGTGCGGTACCGGTTCGTCATCGACGCCGCCACCATGTGAGCCGCCGCCTCAGCCGGGCGCCCGGACAACGCTGTCGAACAGGGCGAAGGTCGCCTCCTGAACCGGAGGCGACCTTCGCCGTCATACCGCTCGGGCGATTTCCGGGTCGCTACTTCCCGGATTGCTCACGCAGCGCCTTCTTGGCGACCTGCTGTGCCGCATCAACCTGCTTCTCGAACTTGCCACCGGTCTGCTTGTCGACCATGTCGCCGACCTTCTCGATCGCCGGGTCGAGCTTGTCGGCATTCTTGGCAGCCAGATCGGCGGCCTTGCCGGCTGCATCCTTGAGTTGGTCGAACATACCCATGATCGGTTCTCCTGATCTCGAAACAGTACCCGTAGGCTAGCGCACCCGAATGCGGTGAATATCCCGCAATTACGGATGCGAGTGGCCCGCAACCGGATGATTCCGATTGCGGGCCACCAGGGTTCGATCAGTCCGATCGGTCGGCGCGGCGGCGCACCCGGCGGGCGGCGGCCACCATATTGCGCAGCGACGGATCCAGCTGCCAATGGTGCCGTGTTTTCAAACCGCCGTCGGGGTTGGCCCACAAGCGCTGTGGAGTAACGGCTTCGGCTGCCGCGGTGAGCAATTCGTCGATCTCGTCGATATCCGGGATACGAGCCGAACGGCTCTCGTACACCCCCGGGCCCACACCGTGACTCAGGCCGTGCCCCCGCTCCACGTCCTCGGCCAGTGCTCCGAGCACCCATCCCAGCGAGCGGGTAGCGACGATGGCGGTCACATCGGCGTCGAGTTCCTCGATGGCGCGCACGATTTCGGCGCGACCCGAATAGGCGATGTGAGTGTGGATCTGGGTATCGGGCCGCACCCCGGAGGTCGCCAGCCGGAAGGCGTTGACCGCCCAGCGCAGATATTCGGTACGCCCGTCGGGGCGCAACGGTAACAGTTCCCGCACTGCCGGCTCGTCCACCTGGATGATCGCGACCCCCGCGGACTCCAGATCGGCGAGTTCGTCGCGAATCGCCAGCGCCACCTGGTCGGCGGTCTCGTAGAGCGGCTGATCCTGACGCACGAACGAACGGGCGACCATCGTCACCGGACCGGTCACGATACCCTTCACCGGCTTGTCGGTGAGCGATTGCGCGTAGGTGGTCCACTCCACCGACATCGGCTTCGGCCGGGAGACGTCGCCGTAGATGATCGGCGGACGCACACAGCGCGAACCGTAGACCTGCACCCACCCGAAGTGCGTGGTCGCGAATCCGTCCAGCAGTTCGGCGAAGTACTGGATCATGTCGTTGCGCTCGTGCTCACCGTGCACGAACACATCCAGGCCGATGTCCTCCTGCAACCGGATGGTGGACTCGATCTCGGCCTCGATCCGCTTGCGGTATTCCGCGTAGGACAGGCGCCCCTCCCCCAGTTCGTAGCGCGCCTGGCGCACCGAATCAGTCTGCGGGAAGGAGCCGAGTGTCGTCGCCGGGACGAGCGGAAGATTCAGTCGCTCGCGTTGCGCCTGGGCCCGCACCGCATAGGGTTCACGCTCGCGCATCTGTGGCGTGACGGCGTACACCCGTTGCCGCACCGCATGCTTCTGCTTGAAATGGACCGCCGCGGGCCGCTTCGCCCACTTTTCCGCGGTTTCGCCCCCGGACCCGCCCCGACGCACCTCGGTGAGCGCCTTCGCCAGCGAAACCACCTCGAGCACCTTCTGTTTCGCGAAGGCGAGACGGTCGGCGACATTCCCGTCGATATCGTATTCGACCAGCAGGTCGTACGGCACATGCAGCAATGTGGTGCCGGTAGACACCACCAGGTCCGGACACACCTTCGACAGTGCGTGCAGATAGTCGAGAGTGACCCGGCGGTCGGCGCGCCACACATTGGTGCCGCTGATCACGCCGGCGTAGAGCCGCTTGCGTTTGATGCCGGGGATGGCGGCCAGCTCCTCGGGCCGGATCCGGTAGCCGGCCAGATCCAATCCGATCGCCTCCACGGCGGTACCGGCCAAAATCCGCACGGCCTCACCGAAATCGCCGTACTGCCCGGTGACCAGCAGCCGCGGTCGCAGCGGCGCCGTGGACAGCCGCCGATACGCGGATTCGAACGCGGCCAGTTCCTCGGCACTGCGTTCCGCGGTGAAACAGGGCTCGTCGAACTGCACACAGGTGGCGCCGCGCTTGGCCAGGATCTCGAGCAGCTGTTCGTAGACCGGCAACAGCTTGTCCAGCAGCGTCAGCTGATCGAATTCGGCCTTGCCCGGCACCTGACCGGCCTTGGACAGCAGCAGCAGCGACAACGGGCCGAGCACCACCGGCCGCTGTTCGATCCCGCGCGCCATCGCCCGGTCCCATTCCTCCAGCAGCGCCTCCGGATGCAGCGAGAACTCGGTCTCGGCGTCCAGCTCGGGCTGGCGGTAGTGGTAGTTGGTGCCGAAGAAGCGAACCAGCTCCAGCGGCGGCAGATCCGGGCGGCCGCGCGCCATCAGGAAATAGAAGTCCAGCGGATGCAGCTCGTCGCGGTAGGGCTCGAACCGCTTGGGGACGGCACCGAACAGCAGCGCGTTGTCGAGAATGTGGTCGTAGAAGGAGAAGGTGTTCCCCGGTACCTGGGTGAGCCCCGAAGCTGCCAGCTCGGAGAACTGGGTGTCCTGGATATCGCGTCCCACAGCGAGCAGTTCCTCGCGTGAGAGCGCACCACGCCAATAGGACTCCAGTGCGCGCTTGAGTTCCCGATGCGGACCGATCCGCGGGTAACCCAGGATGCTCGATCCGAAACCGTCGGTGACGTTGACCATGAGCGGGACTCCCTTTCGAGCTGCGGTCGCAGGACCCTCGTGCAGCTTATGCCCGGTAACGGTTGGTACCCGCCGGATATCCGGCGGGTCCCTTGGTTGGATGTGGCGCTCGGCTCACCCGCGGTTGTACTGGTAGAAGCCGGTTCCGGTCTTCTTGCCCAGCAGTCCCGCCTCGACCATGCGCATCAGCAGCGGCGGCGCCGAGTACAGCGGCTCCTTGAATTCGGTGTACATGGAGTCGGCGATGGACTTGACCGTGTCGAGACCGACGAGGTCGGTCAGTGCCAACGGGCCCATCGGGTGGGCACAGCCGAGCACCATGGCCTTGTCGACGTCTTCCTTGGTCGCGAACCCGGATTCGACCATGCGGATGGCCGAGAGCAGGTACGGCACCAGCAATGCATTGACCACGAAGCCGGAGCGGTCCGAGGAGCGCACGACCTGCTTGCCGAGCACTTCGCCGGCAAAGGCTTCGGCGCGAGCCGAGACCGCTTCGCTGGTCTTGAGAGTGGTGACGAGCTCGATCAGCGGCAGCACCGGCACCGGATTGAAGAAGTGCATGCCCACGACCCGCTCCGGGTTCTCGGTGGCCACCGCGATCTTCATGATCGGAATGGACGAGGTGTTCGACGCCAGCACCGCATCCGGGTCGGTGACGACCTTGTCGAGTTCGCGGAAGATCTCGGTCTTGACCTCTTCGCTTTCGACAACGGCCTCGACGACCAGCTGACGATCGGCGAAATCGCCCAGGTCGGAGGTGAAGCGCAGACGCCAGGCGGCCTGTTCGCGCTCACGCTCGGTGATCTTGCCGCTGCTCACGCCACGATCGAGCGAACGCAGGATGCGGGCGCGGCCGGCGGCGGCGAGCTCCCGGGTCTGCTCGAAGACGAGGACATCGACATGCGCCCGGGCACAGACCTCGGCGATTCCGGCGCCCATCTGTCCGGCGCCGATGACTCCGACGCGTTGAATCTTCTCAGTGCTCACGTCCCACTCCTTCCGCCTCCCCGCGATTTTTAGCGGGCGGCTAGGTGCCAATTTCAGTCATGCATCCGTTGGCGCGTCGGGTGCCGAACCAGTTCTGGTCGTACCCCAGAAGTTACCCATGTTCTCGCGAAATCGGTTGTCACGTTGGCAAATGTTCGTTGGGTGCTTGGGTAGGTGGTCAACGGTGGGGGGGCGTACCCGTCGACGTCTGATGTTGCGGTCGGTTACCGATAGGGAAAAGCCCTCCCCGCCGGGGCTGTTCGGTCGGGAAGGGCTATGGGTCCTCGTTGCAGGAGGGCCCTGTCAGGTGGTGAGAAAGCCCTGTTCTCGCGAAACCAGACAACTGATTTCGCAAGAACATGGGTAACTCATCGGGTACGGCCGGAACTTCAGGCCGCGCCCCACCGCCGGCCGCCAATGCGACCGGCGCGGCTCTCGGTCTGGCCAAGAGTCCCGGGGAGGCGGTCCAGCCTCACACCGCCGTGGCGGAGCCACGGCCAAAATTTCAGTGGAACTGGCCCTCTTCGGTGGAGCCCTTCAGGGCCGCGGTGGAGGTGTTCGGGTCCACGGTGGTGGCGATGGTGTCGAAGTAGCCGGCACCGACCTCACGCTGGTGCTTCACGGCGGTGAAGCCACGCTCGGCGGCCGCCTTGAACTCGCGCTCCTGCAGGTCGACGAAGGCGGTCATGCCCTCGCGGGCGTAGCCGTAGGCCAGGTCGAACGCGGCGTAGTTGAGCGAGTGGAAGCCTGCCAGGGTGATGAACTGGAACTTGAAGCCCATCGCCGCCAGCTCCTTCTGGAACTTCGCGATGGTGGCGTCGTCCAGGTGCGCCTTCCAGTTGAACGACGGCGAGCAGTTGTAGGCCAGCAGCTGGTCGGGGAACTCCGACTTGACGCCCTCGGCGAACTTGCGCGCGACCTCGAGGTCCGGGATACCGGTTTCCATCCAGATCAGGTCCGAGTAGGGGGCGTAGGCCTTGGCACGCGCGATGCAGGGCTCGATGCCGTTCTTGACGTGGTAGAAGCCCTCGGAGGTGCGCTCACCGGTGATGAACGGACGGTCGCGCTCGTCGACGTCCGAGGTGATCAGGGTGGCGGCCTCGGCGTCGGTGCGGGCGATCACGACGGTCGGGGTGTCGGCGACGTCGGCCGCGAGGCGAGCCGAGGTCAGGGTGCGGATGTGCTGCTGGGTGGGGATCAGCACCTTGCCACCGAGGTGGCCGCACTTCTTCTCCGACGCCAGCTGATCCTCCCAGTGGGTACCGGCGGCACCCGCGGCGATCATGGCCTTCTGCAGCTCGTAGACGTTCAGGGCGCCACCGAAGCCGGCCTCACCGTCGGCGACGATCGGCACGACCCAGTTGTCGACCGAGGTGTCGCCCTCGACCTTGGCGATCTCGTCGGCGCGCAGCAGCGCGTTGTTGATGCGGCGCACGACCGACGGCACCGAGTTGGCCGGGTACAGCGACTGGTCGGGGTAGGTGTGCCCGGACAGGTTCGCGTCACCGGCGACCTGCCAGCCGGACAGGTAGATGGCACGCAGGCCGGCACGCACGGCCTGCACGGCCTGGTTACCGGTCAGAGCGCCGAGCGAGTGGATGTAGTCACCCTCGGTGTTGACGGCCTCCCAGAGGATCTCCGCGCCACGGCGGGCGAGGGTGTGCTCTTCGACGACAGAACCCTGCAGCTGCACGACCTTGTCGGCCGTGTACTCGCGGGTGACGCCCTTCCAGCGGGGGTTGGTGTCCCAGTCCTTCTGGATCTCCGCAGCGGTCTTCGGGGTGCCGGTCTTCGACATCTGATGACTCCACTTCTTCGTTCGGTCGGGCCCCATGCTCGGACTTGCGCGCTCGCTACTCCTGGCTGGTGGCGAGCCGGTCGATGTCCGAACTCTGCTGGAGCGGCAATTTGCAGGGTTGCTATGCCCATCGGTTGTACTTCCACACGATGGCACAACTAAAAATTGCCGTCTACCTGTTGCAAGTGTGAATCTGGGCTAGCTTTACCGGTCGCATTGCTAAGTCTGCAAAATTTGCCTGTTAATTGCACGCCATTCTTCTACTGGCGAGTAGGTCTGACATGCGGTTTTACGTAACGCCCGTACTGTTTGCGTGAGCGGTACCACTGCCGCACCTCCCGCACGAGCACCGACGCCTGTGAGCACGTTCACAACCGAAGGCGGACGCCTCCTGTTGTGTGCGGCACCACTGGTCCGGCCGGGTCCGCCGCGCGTCACGTCCGCGCGACTGCCACACTCGTCCCAGCGCCCGAGGGGCGAGACCGGAATCCGGAAAGGAACACGATGCGCACACTGTGGACCGCCGCGGCGGGTGTGGCCTGCTCATTACTGCTGGCCGCCACGGCCGGAGTGATCGGCACCCCCGATGCGGCCGCGAGCACCGCGACGGTGCAATCGGTGCAATCGCTGTCCGCGCCGGCCACCCTGCCCGGCTCCGTGGGTTCACAGCGGATCCTCTACTCGACGACGACGGTCGACGACCGACCGGCGGTCGGCAGCGCCGCGGTCTACTTCCCGCCCGGCCCGGCCCCGGCCGGCGGCTGGCCGATCGTCGCGTGGGCGCACGGCACGGTGGGCCTGGGCGACAGCTGCGCCTACAGCGTCGCCGGCCCCAGCGATGTCGACCGCGACTGGGCCTATCTGGGTACCTGGCTGAAACAGGGCTATGCGATCGTGGCCGCCGACTACGCCGGCCTGGGCACTCCCGGTGAGCACCCGTACCTCAACGGCGTGGTGGAGGCACACAACGTCGTCGACGCCGTCCGGGCGTCCGTGGACCACTACTCGCAACTGTCGAACAAGTGGGTTGTGGTCGGCCAGTCCCAGGGCGGTGGCGCAGCCATGTTCACCGCCCGGTATGCGACCGAGTTCGGCGGTCCCGAGCTGGATTACCGCGGCGGTGTGGCCACCGGCGTGCCGGCCTACATCGAGGACATTCTGATGCCGCTGGGCCCCGGGATGCCGCCGCTGAAACTCGGAGCGCACACCACCGCCTATGTGCTCTACATCCTCGACGGTCTGCGCACTACCTATCCCGAACTCGGCATCGAGTCCTTCCTCGACGAGGCCGGACGGCACTGGCTGGACCGCTCGCGGGAGCAGTGCCTGGTTCCCCTCGGCGAGGAACTGGATGCTTCGAACGTGGTGCTCGGTGATCTGTTCACCCGGCCATTGGCGCAGATCCCGAATCTGCACGGGCTGCTGGCCGGATACCTCGGTCTGCCCGAAACCGGTTACGACAAGCCGATTTTCATGGGTCAAGGGCTGTTCGACACCGATGTGATCACCCCGGAGACGCTGCGCTACGCGGCGGTGCTGCGGGCCAACGGCCAGCCGCTCACCTTCAAGGCATACCCCAAGGATCACAGCGCGACGGTCAACGCGTCACTGGCGGATTCGCTGCCGTTCGTTCACACCCTGTTCGCCTGATACCGATCCACACCCCGGTTATACGATTTCGCTATGCCACAGCGGAACAACCGGGGTGCGCGTCGCAGAGCCGGGAATTTTCACCGCCGGGACGCCTGACGGCGTCAGAGCGGATATCGTGGCCCCCACGTGTGACGATTGGTGACGGGACGCGACGCCCGACGGGCCCGCCCACTCGCGCACGCTGATCGGGAGCATGTGATGCGTGACATCGTCGACGACCTACTTCAGGTCTGGCACAGCGGCCGCACCGGCGGTCTGGCAACTCTGGTCCGCACCTTCGGCGCAACACCCTTACCGGTGGGCTCGGCGATGCTCATCGACCCCGACGGCGGGGTGCACGGTTCGGTCTCCGACGGCTGCTACGAAGCAGCCGTGTACGACGCCGCGCTGGAGGCCGCGCACAGCGGCCGTCGCGAGCTACTGCGTTTCGACCCCAGCACCGGCTACGACGTGAGCGCCGACTGCGGCACCATCGATGTGTTCGTGGAGCCGTTCTCCCGCAACACATTTCCGGAATTCGCGGCGGTGGCCGACGAGATGTCGCGATATAAGCCGGTCACCGTGTTCACCGTGGTGTGGCACGACTCTCCGGAGCTGATCGGCCAGCATCTGGTGACCGATCGCCGGCACAACACCGAACTGGTATCACTGCCCGAGTCCGATGTGTTCGTGTGCACGCACACCGCACCACCGCGGCTGATAATCTTCGGCGCCAACAGCTTCGCTGCCGCACTGAGTATCCAGGCCCAGTTCCTCGGATACCGCGTCACCATCTGCGATCCCCGCGAAACCTTCGCTGTCGCAGCCTCCTACCCCGGTGCGGAGGTCGTGGTCGACTGGCCGCATCGCTACCTCAACGCCCAGGCCGGGGCCGGCGCGATCGACTCGAATACCGCGATCGTCACCGCGTCACAGGACCCCAAGTTCGAAATCCCTTTGCTCACAGTCGCGTTACGACTGCCCCCGCTGGGATATCTGGGTGCGCTCGGATCGCCGTCGGCACACAACCACCGGCTCGAAGCGCTGCAGGCCGGCGGGTTCGATGCCGAGACACTGGCCCGGCTGCACGCGCCCGCGGGGATCGATATCGGGGCGCGCACGCCCATGGAGCGCGCGATCTCGGTGGCCGCCGAGCTACTCGCGGCCCGCCCGCACGTGGCCGGACGGGCATCGATGCGCCCGGCCGCCGCCGCGTCCTGATCGGCTCGCACGACGGGGTCGGCCGCGCACCGGTCGGATCGGGCTCACGGCCACGGTTCGAACCAGTCGCGCGCCGAACGACGCAACAACAGTCCCGCGATCAGAACCGACAACACCGGTCCCAGCCAGCCCGGCGGACGCCCCACGACGATCGAGGGGATCGTCCACAACACGTTGAGGGCGGCCAGCACGATCGCGGTGCTGCGAATGCCACCCCCTTCCGCGCCGAAGGCGAGAGCGACCGCCCCCAGCAACCAGCTCGCCACGAACGACGGCGCGGTGACCAGGGCCGCATGTCCGCCGAACAGCCACCACGCGCCGAGCACACATCCCACGCCGATCACCGCCAATCCCACCGCCAGCACCTGCGCCGCACGCACTCCGATCGGCATGCGCTCCGCGGCGGACTGCTCGGCATCGGGCTCGTCCGGAGTATCCGGCGACTCGGCCGGAGTGTCGGCTCCGGTCTCGGCGGTCGATTCGACGGGCTCGGAGTCGGGGGCCGGCGCCTGCTTGCGGCGCGCGAGCCGAGCCTCGAGCTCGGCCCGCGCCTCGAAGGGCGCCTCGAACCGGATCACTGAATCGGAGTCCGGGCCGGGTTCGGGATCGGGCATCAGCTCACCTCTTCCGAGGAGCGACCACTTCGCCGGTGCCGGCTACCGGGCGGCACCGGACCTGCGGCGAATCTACCGCGCCGGGAGGCCCGCGGGGCCGCGCACCGACGGCGTGCCGCGAATCCGGCGCACCCGCACCGGCGGCGCCGCGCTCAGCTCACCTTCTCGATGAGCACATCCGAGATCAGGCGCTGCCGCACCGACAGGTCGATCTCCCCGGCCACCGCCATGACCACAGCCGCCGCCGATGTGGCGACCGCGTCGGTCAGAATGTCCGGCCAATCCGGTTGGCCCGGCGCGGCCAAGGCGCTGATCACAGCCGCCGCGGCCGCGTCTCCCGCGCCGGTGGGATTTCCCGAACACGGTGTCGGCAGTGCCGCCGACCAGGCGCCGGCCCGGGTCGCCGCGACCATCCCGGCGGCGCCGCGGGTCACGATCACGGCATCCGCGCCGTCCTCGACCAGCGCCCCGGCCGCATCGGCAATCTCCGCGGTCGTATCCGGCCGGGTGCCGATCACCCGTTCCAGTTCGTCGAGATCGGGCATCAGCACGACGCCGGGCACCGCGGCGGCCAGTTCCAGGGCGCGGCCCTGCACATCGCAGATCACCGGAATTCCGGCGGCGCCGGCCAGGCGGGCCAGTTCGGCGGGGATCGAGGAACGGATACCGGCGGGCAGCGATCCGGAGACGACGACCGCACTGGAATCGCCCAGCAGGCCGGTTACCCGGACCAGCAGTTGATCCACCGCGTCCAGACCGCTGATCCGGGCGCCGGGTTCCGACAGCGAGGTAGCGGTGCCGTCGTCACATTCGTTCACCACGACCGTGCGGCGCACCCAGGGCAGCGCGTGCACGAAATCTGCCGGGAGTTCCCGTTCGGCTGCCGCCGCGAACTGGTGATCGGCGAAACCCGTTGCACGAGAATATTTGCCGAGCTGGTTGAGGATCCGCGTCACGTTGATACCGGCTCCGCCGACGCGTTGCTCGACGGCCGAGACCTGATGTGCCCGGCCGGGTTCGAAGTTCTGGACACGATAGGTCATGTCGTAGGCCGGGTTCAGCGTCACGGTGAGGATCACGTCACCCACTGTCCATGCCGGAGCACCGCACGCAACTCCAGACCGGAATCCAGCACCAGGACATCGGCGTACATTCCCGCGCGCAGGTCCCCGATATCGGTCGCACCGAGCACCGACGCAGGGGTGGTGGCCGCGGCGCGTACCGCCTCCACCAGCGGGATTCCGCATTCCGCGACGGCCCAGCGCAGGCACTGCAGCAGAGTTGCCGTCCCACCGGCGAGCGCACCGCCGGGAATTCGCGCCACCCCGCCCTCGACCCGGACCGGCTGTCGACCGAGCCGGTACGCGCCATCGGCGAGACCGGCGGCCTGCATCGCATCGGTGACGAGGGCGACGCGCTCTCGCGCGGTCGCGAAGACCAGGGCGCCGAAGCCCGGCTCGACGTGGACGCCGTCGCCGATCAGTTCGACCACCACCTCCCCGACGGCCGCTTGTACCAGCGCCGCAGCCACCGGCCCCGGCGCGCGATGATGCAGTGGTGCCATTCCGTTGGCGAGATGGGTGACCAGCCGGCCCTGGCCGACCGGCGCCAGCGCGCGACGGAACCGTTCGTAGTCGGCGTCGCTGTGGCCGAGTGCGACGACCACACCGTGGTCCGCGAGTTGCGCTGCCGCCGCCTCCGAACCAGGTCGCTCGGGAGCCAGGGTCAGCACCCGCAGGTACCCACCGGCGGCGTCCAGCATACGACGGATCAATCCCGGATCGGGATCGATCATACAACTCGGATCCTGTGCACCACACCGTGTTTCGGTCAGGAACGGACCCTCCACGTGGATCCCCGCCACCGCCCCTTCGGCGGCGATGTCACGTAGCACGGCGAGCTGGCCGACCATGACTTCCGGCGCGGCGGTCACCACACTCGCCAGCAGCGTGGTGGTTCCGCTGCGATGGTGGTAACTCGCGGCGGCACGGGCCTCGTCAGGATCGGTGGTGTCGAAACGATGACCGAATCCGCCGTGATTGTGGATATCGACCAGCCCGGGCAACAGCAGGCCACGATGTGGTGGGGGGTTCATGCCGGGGTTTCGAGCCGACCACCGCGCGAGCGAACGGACATCGTCGATCCGCTCACCGCAGACCGTGATCACGGCATCGTCGAGAATGCCGGTAGCGGTCACGACACGACCGCGCAGGTCCAGGTGATCGGTGGTCATGCCGGCCGCCGTCCCGACCCCGGCCGGGTGCGCACGGTCATCGCCGAGTCATCGGGGCCGGGGGATGTTCTCGACAGCAGTCGGCACCTCCACAGAATCATCGGCGCGCTGCGGCATGTCAACCGCCGCGCCCGGCACTCGCAGGCGCTGCGGGCCACATCCTGTCGCTCGCGATTCCCGCCACCGGGGTGCTACACCTCAGATCAGACCGCACCCCGGCACATACGTGGCACCGTCGCCGGCACTGAGGGTGCCGTACTCGAGCAGCGTGTTGATCATGCACGTCATGTTCGGCAGCCCCGCCGACCCGGTGGACGCCGACCCGGAATCGCCGGTCACCGGAGCAGCCGAGGCGATCGCCGACGCCCCCAACGTGAGACCCGCGGCCGCCACCACTGTGAATGCACCGCGCATCATCTTCGACATTTTTCGGTTCCCTCCGGCTTTCGTTCGGTGTACCGAGCAACACTATGGGCAGCCGCAGCGGATTACTTGCCCCCAATTACTCTGCCCCCGAATACTTTCCGCCGAGCGGGTCAGCCGAACGGACGGCGGTCGTTCCCGATGCCGTTGTGAGACGTGCAGCGATGCGTCGCAGGGCGTCTCGAAGTTCTGCCGGTTGCACATCACTCAGATCCGCATCGAAGGTGATGAACAAGCCCGCGACACCGGCCCAGGACCAGCTGCCGATGGTGAGCATGCAGCTGCCGGGGCCGGTGGATCGGACAACCGATCCACCGGGAGCCCACCGGGCAACTACATGGTCGGGCAGATCGAGGGCGGCCGAGCCGACGCACGGCCACTGGCCCGGGGTGTCACCGCGGTCGGCGTTTTGAACGACGAGACGAATCAAGTCGTCGTGGGTGCGGGGTGCCGACCGGAACAACGCCCCCGGAGCGGTGCGAGGTGCAATGCGATCGACCCGGTAGGTCTGCCAGCTGCGGTCCCGGTGCCCACGCGCGACGAGGTACCAACGGCCCGCCCAGACCACGAGATGGTGCGGCTCGACTTCGAGAGGCGGCCGGAAACCGAGTTCACCGGGGTCCGGGACGGCGCCGTCGGTGGTCCGGTAGTCGAAGCGCAACACTCTGGAAGTGCGGATCGCGGCACCGATGGTGCGCAGCGTGCCGATGTCGAGCGGCGCCTCGGCGAACTCCCAGTAGTTGCGCAGACTCGTGACCTCGAACGACTCGGTCGCGGCGCGTAGGCGGACGGGCATCACCTGCCGCAGCGTGGTCAGTGCGCGGGCGACTGCGTCGTCGATACCGGTAACAGTGGCGGGGGCGGTCTGCAGCGCCAGGGCGATCGCGATGGCCTGATCGTCGTCGAGGACCAGTGGTGGAAGCTTGCCGCCGCTGCCGAGCCGGTAACCGCTTCCGGGGCCCTTGCCGGCCTCTATCGGGTATCCGAGTTCACGCAGGGTGCCGATATCGCGGCGAAGGGTCCGCGCCGAGATGCGGAGCCGACCGGCCAGCTCTGCTCCGGGCCATTCGACACGAGCCTCCAGTAAGGAGAGCAGGCGGAGTATGCGCGCGGAGGTATCGGCCACGTCCTCCACGATCCCATCGGTGGCGGTCACTCGATGACCGCCACCGATGCCACGGTGCCTCCATGAATCTCATCACCCGGGCCCAGGCACCGGCACCGGTCGCGGGCCGACGCGCCACACTGTCGTTGCTGGTCGTGCTGTTCGCCTCCTTCATGGACCTGCTCGATGTCACCATCGTGACCGTCGCAGCGCCCGATATCGCCGATGACCTGCACGCGAGTCCGGCCCAGCTGCAGTGGATGCTCGCCGCATACACTCTGGCATTGGGATCAGGGCTGGTGACCGGCGGACGGCTCGGTGACGCCTACGGCCGTCGCCGGGTTTTCCTTGTCTCCCTCGCCTTTTTCGCCGTCGCGTCTGCCGCCTGCGCGCTCGCTCCCTCGGCGGGCGTTCTGATCGCGGTGCGAATCGCCCAGGGGCTGGCCGGCGGATTCATGGTCCCGCAGGTATTCGGAATCATTCGCTCGTCGTTCGAGCCGGCCGCGATGGCAAAGGCATTCGGCGCCTACGGTGGCGTGCAGGGGCTGGCCTCCGTCGCAGGTCCGTTGCTGGGCGGCGCCCTGGTCGATGCGAATCTGTGGGATCTGGGTTGGCGCACGATCTTCTGGATCAACATTCCGGTGGCTGCATTTGCCCTGCTTCTGGGCGCGCGAGTGCTGCCGGAGTCCACCGCCGCAGAGCGGGCCCGGTTCGACCTGGTAGGAGCGGGTCTGTCCGCGACCGCCGTCGTGCTGGTCCTGCTGCCGCTGGTACAAGGCCGGGACTGGGGTTGGCCGTGGTGGGGGTGGGGCCTTCTCTGCAGCGGTGCCCTGCTGCTCGCCGGATTCCTGCGGTACGAGCAGGCGTCGAGTCACCGCGGTGGACAACCGATATTCGACCCGGCACTGCTGAAAATCCGCTCGTTCACCGCCGGACTGGCAGCGTCGGTTCTATTCTTCGGCGCTCTCGCGTCGTTCTTCCTGGTCCTGTCGATCTACCTGCAGGCCGGGACCGGTCGCTCCGCCTGGGAGACCGGTATGGTGTTCCTGCCGTATGCGATCGGTTCGACGATCACCTCCGGAGCCGGCGTCGCCCTGGCCGCCAAGGCAGGACGGGCACTGCTGATCACCGGCGCTCTGACCCTTGCCGCATCGCAGGCGCTGGTGTGGTTGCTGGTGCGTGAGGGCGGGGCTCCCGGCTACTGGCCGCTGGCCGCCGCGCTGTTCCTGGGTGGGCTCGGGCTCGGGCTCGGCGCGCCGATCCTGGTCACTATCGTCCTCGCCGGTGTCCCCGGACGCCACGCCGGTGCCGCCGGCGGACTGCTGTCGACGGTCAATCAGATCGGCGGCGCCGTCGGTGTCGCAGTCCTCGGCACGGTCTTCTTCGGTGCACTGCCCGCGGCAGCGCCCGCCGATACGACAACCACATTCGGGCATGCGCTCGCTCTGGTAATGCCCTGGCAGGTGGGTGCCTACGTGCTGGCCGCGGCTGCGATGCTCACACTTCCGCGTACCACTGCCGCCCGCCAGGCCTGACCGGTCCGTCGCGCCAGGGCGGACAGCGGATCATCTTCTCGCCGTCAGGCATTGTTACGGTCGTCGCCGAAGGAGCCGTGCACACGCTCGGCCGCAGTCAGTGCGGGCTCTAGGGGGGCCAGGGCAGCACGCAGCCGGTCCGGCAGAGACCCCCGCGGAACGACGAGGCCGGCCGGAGCGCCGGTCGGCTGTAACCATTGTTCGACGGCGATGCGAATCGCGGCGGTGACGGCGGCGGCTAGCACGGCGGCGGTGAGTCCTTCGGTGTCGCCGATCCGGGTGGCGATCACCTCGCCGAGCGTGGGGGCGATCGCATCCGTGCCGGACAGGAACGCCGAGCGCAACGACGGGTGGGTCGTGATGAGGAGCAGGGCGTCGCGATGGTCTTCGCCGGGATCGGTGTACTGCGCCACGATCGCCTCGGTGATCACCTCGGCAAGTCGAACATCCCCCGGCTGGGCCGCGATCGCGGCGCGGACTCGGACTTCCCGGTCGGCCGTGACCGCCGCGACGATCGCGTGCTCACGACTGGAGAAATAGTTGTTGTAGGTCCGCGGCGAGACCCCGGCCGCCTCGGCGATGTCCTCGACCCGCACCTGGTCCGGGCCGTGCTGTAGCGCCAGCCGCAGGGCGGCCTCCTGCAGTGCCACCCGGGTGGCCTGCTTCTTACGCTCCCGCAAACCTGTCGTCGTCACGCCCCCATACTGCCATAACTGCGCACACGCAAACTTGCGTGCACGCAAATTTTTCGTTTAAGTGGTCGTACCGAACAACACTCGACCGAAAGGGCCAGGCCATGCGTGGCAGAGGCATTACTTACGACACCGGCTTCGTCCGCGGTGGCACCACCACATGGGAGTTCGACTCGACGGTGGCCCGCCGCGAACTGGAAATCATCCGCGACGAGCTGCACTGCACGGCGGTACAGCTCACCGGCGGCGATCCCGAACGGCTGGAAATCGCCGCCCGCCACGCCGCGGATCTCGGTCTCGAGATCTGGTTCTCGCCGTATCCGCTGGAACTGACCACCGCGGAAATCTTGGAGCTCTTCGCGGACTGCGCGCAGCGTGCCGAGCGGATCCGGTCCACCGGCGCCGCGGTCGTCTTCGTGACCGGTGTCGAACTCACGCTGATGAACCGGGGATTTCTGGCCGGTGAGACCGCGATGGAGCGGGTCGGCACCTTGTTCGGCGATCTCGAAACCCGCACCGAACGCATAGCCGAGGTGAGCGCACGACTCGACGATTTTCTCCGCGAGGCCGTCGCCGTGGTCCGGCACCATTTCCACGGCCGGCTCACCTACTGCGCCATACCGTTCGAGCAGATCGACTGGACTCCTTTCGATGTCGTCTCCGTGGAGCTCATCCGCTCCGCCGAGGTCGCCGATCGCTTCCGCGACGGGGTGCGATCCCTGGTCGCGCAGGGAAAACCGGTGGCGATCACCGGCTTCGGCACCGCCACCTGGCACGGTGCGGCCGACGTGGCCCCACGCAGCATGGAAATCGTCGAATACGACTCGACCGGCGCGCCGGTTCGGCTCACCGGGCACTACGTCCGCGACGAGGCGGAGCAGGCCGGATATCTCACCGAATTGCTGGAGATCTTCGACAGCGAAGGCGTGGATTCCACCTTCGTGTTCCTGTTCGCGCTGCACGACTACCCGCATCGCCCCGACGGCGATCCCCGCGACGACCTCGATATGGCCGGGCTCGGCATCGTCAAGGTCCTCGAGGGGCGCCCCGGCACCACGTACCCGGAGATGTCGTGGGAGCCGAAGGCGGCATTCCACTCGGTCGCGGCGTTCTATGCCGGGACGACCTAGCGCATGCCCGCTGGGCAGGCCGCGACCCTAGGAATCGTCGCCGGGCCCGAATACACCGGCCTGCGCGGCCAGTACGGCCATCGTCGCCGCACGGTCCGGGTCGGCATCGGTCTGCAGCAGCACCACCTGGTGGTACATCGGCGCCGTCGCGGCGACGAGTAATGCGCGCGCCTCGATTCCGGCCGGGATCTCGCCGCGCCCGACCGCGCGTTCGACGACGATCTCGCATTGGCTGTATCGGTCGTCCCACAGCTGCCGCAGCGCGCGCGCCGCATCCTCCGAGCGGAACGAGACCGCGATCAGGGCCATGGCGATGGAGGATTCCGCGGTGAACGAATCGCGAATCTCGCGATTGAGTTCCGTGAGATCCCCACGCAGTGAACCGGTGTCGCGCGGATGCCAGTCCAGGTCGCGGGCCGCGGCGAACACATCGGCGATCAGCCCACCCACATCGCGCCAGCGACGGTACACGGTGGTGCGATGCACGCCGGCGCGTGCGGCGACGGTATCGACAGTCAGCGCGTCGTAGCCGCTTTCGGTCAGCTCCGCCTGGACCGCGGCGAGAACCTGGTCACGGATCCGGGCGGTGCGCCCGCCCGGGCGTGCCCGACCGGTGGTGGTAGCTGCCGGCAGCTCGCGGGTCGTGCCCGGTTGCGGTGCCTCCGACGCGGAAGCGCCTCGCAGTGCAGTCATCGTGTCGTCCCTCTTGCGGTACGGAGATCGGTGTGCAATCATCCTAAAGCAACATTCGTCGCATTAATGAGGTGGTTGATGTTCTTCCGAAGCGTTTCCCAGGTCCTGCGGCCGGTGGCCGCGTCCTCGAATGCTCCGGAGGTTCTCCATGCCCACTCGAACCACACAGCTCACCGCGCTCGCGGTCAGCAAATCCTTCGACGGCCGCACCGTTCTCGATGAGGTGACCTGCGCGCTCGGTGCGGGTGAACGCACCGGGATCATCGGCGAGAACGGGTCCGGTAAGAGCACCCTGCTGCGCCTGCTCGCCGGCGCCGAGCAGCCCGACCGGGGCGAAATCGTCGTCCAGGCGGACGGCGGCGTCGGTTACCTCGCACAGGACGAGCAGCTTCCCGCGCACCACAGCGTCCAGCAGGTCATCGACCGGTCGTTGCACGAACTGCGCCGGATCGAGCAGCGGATGCGCCGGCTCGAGGTCGAGATGACCACGGGCACAGAATCCAATCTGGACGAATACGCCGAACTGGCAACAATTTTCGAATTGCGCGGCGGCTACGACGCCGACGCCCGGGTGGAACGTGCCCTGTACGGGCTCGGGCTGGGCGTGGTCCCGCGTGATCGAGCGGTCGGCGGCTTGTCCGGCGGTGAGCAGGTCCGCCTGCGCCTGGCGGCCCTGCTCGCCGCGGCGCCCGAGGTGCTGTTGCTCGACGAGCCGACCAATCACCTCGACGACGACGCGCTGACCTGGCTGGAAGACCATCTACGGACCCGGCCCGGGACCACGGTCGCGGTCTCGCACGACCGCACCTTCCTCGACCGGGTAGCGACCACACTGCTCGAGGTGGACGCCGACCGCCACTGCGTGGTGCGCCACGGCAACGGGTACGGCGGCTATCTCGCCGAACGCGAAGCGGCCCGGCAGCGCTGGGCTCAGGCCCATCAGCACTGGCAGGACGAGACCGACCGGCTACGGGAAACCATCGCCACCACGGCCCGGCGGGTCGCACCGGGCCGCGCGATGACCGACAACAACAAGATGGCCTACGACCGAGCCGCCGGTCGCGTGCAACAGTCGCTGGCGGGCCGGGTCCGCAATGCCGAGCAACGGCTGCGGCGACTGCTGGCCGATCCGGTACCGCCACCACCGGAACCGTTGCGGTTCCGCGCGGTTCCGGTCGCCGGATGTCCACAGGGAGCCGTCCTGGACGCCGCCGATATCGCGGTGAACGGCAGGCTCGCGCCCGCCAGCGTGCGAATGGACGCGGGCGAACGACTACTGATCACCGGACCGAACGGCGCGGGCAAGTCGACGCTGCTACAGGTACTGGCGGAGGAGATCACACCCGACGGCGGCACCGTGATCCGGCGGGGCCGGGTCGGTTATCTCGCACAGGAACCACGCCCCGCGGTACCCGGGCAGACCTTGTTGTCCGCCTTTGCCGCGGGGCGCCCGGGGGAACCCGGCGACCACACCGCGAGCCTGTTGTCACTGGGCCTGTTCACTCGCCCCCAGCTCGCGACCCGAGTGCAGGAGCTGTCCACCGGGCAGCGGCAGCGGCTCGCACTGGCTCGGCTGGTCACCGCTCCCTCGGAGTTGCTGCTGCTGGACGAGCCGACCAACCATCTCTCACCCGGACTGGTCGAAGAACTCGAGGATGCGCTGGCCGAGTATCGCGGGGCGCTGGTCGTGGTCAGTCACGACCGTCGCCTGCGGGCTCGCTGGCGCGGCGCCCGCCTCGAGTTGCGCGCCCTGACCTCGGCCTGATCCCCGGATCGCCACATCCTCCCGACAGAACGGAATCCCCATGCCCGAACAGCTTCCGGTCACCGATCCCGCCACGCTGCATCCGATGCCCGGACAGCCGCGCGTCGTCCTGTTGAAACCCCTGGTCACCTCCCCACTGATCGAGGTCGGCGAATACACCTACTACGACGACCCGGACGAGCCCACCACCTTCGAAACCCGCAATGTGCTGTACCACTACGGCCCGGAGAAGCTGATCATCGGCAAATTCTGCGCGCTGGCGACGGGTGTTCGTTTCATCATGAACGGCGCCAACCACCGCATGGACGGGCCCTCCACTTTCCCGTTCCCCACCATGGGCGGCGCCTGGTCCCGGCACGTCGACCTACTCATGGACCTGCCGAATCGCGGTGACACCGTGATCGGCAACGACGTCTGGATCGGCTACGGCGTCACGGTCATGCCCGGTGTGCGGATCGGGCACGGCGCGATCGTCGCTGCCGGCTCCGTGGTGACCGCCGATGTCCCGGACTACGGCATCGTCGGCGGCAACCCGGCCCGCCTCATCCGCCACCGCTACCGCCCCGCCGATATCGATCGCATGCTCGCGGTGTCCTGGTGGGACTGGCCGATCGACCACATCGACGAGCACGTCCGCACCATCATGGCCGGCGGCATCGACGAGCTGGAGAAGGCCGTGCCCGGATAGGTGAGCTGTCCTCACCACGCGAGCACACGCCCCGTCATCGGACGCCCCAACCCGAATCGAGTGAATACATGCCCGACTCCCTTACCCCCACCGCTTTTGCCGATTGGCTGTGTCACCATGCGGTACCACTGGCGCACCTCGACCCCGACGGCCCGCTCGATGATCTGGAACCACTACGCACCATCATCGGCGGCGCCCGGGTCGTCGCGATCGGCGAGAACTCCCATTTCATCACCGAGTTCGAACAGATGCGCCGGCGCATCCTGCGCTTCCTCGTCGAACGCTGCGGTTTCACCGTTCTGGCCTTCGAATACGGCTTCAGCGAGGGCTTCCCGCTCGACGCCTGGGCTCAGGGTGCCGGCACCGACGACGAGTTGGCGGCCCTGCTGGCCGGGACGATCCCCGTGGGCGTCGACGAGCCGTTGCGCTGGACCCGCCGGCACAATGCCACAGCCGCCACGCCGTTACACTTCGCCGGGATCGATATTCCGGCTGCCGGCGGTTCCCTGCTCCCTGCGCTCGGACCAGTCGGCGACTACCTGGCTGAGGTCGATCCGCAAGCGCTCCCGGCGGTCGGCACGGCGACCCGGATCGCCGCCTCCTTCGCCAGCGCCTCCGCAGCCTCGGCCGCACCGACGTGGACGCGTCTTCCGGCCACTGAACAAGATGCACTCACTGCGAGCCTGTCTCGCCTGCTCACCCGCTTCCGCGCCGTCGAATCGCTGTATGTATCCCGCAGCGATCAGCACCGCTACGACCTCGCCCGCCGCCACCTCGAGGCCGCGGCCCACGCCGATTACGGTTTCCGCGCGATGGCGGATCTCTTCGCCGGAACCGGGCTCCCTGCCGACACCTCGGCCCGCGACAGCTTCATGGCGGAGTCGGTCCGGTGGCATCTGCAACGCAACGACCCCGGCGCCCGCGCGGTGCTGCTCGCCCACAACGCTCACATCCAGAAGCAACCGGTCTCCTTCGACGGGCATCTGACCGGATTCCCCATGGGCCATTACCTACAGCAAGCATTGGGCGAGGACTACTTCGCCCTCGGCCTGACCAGCACGCGTGGATACACAGCGGACATGTTCCCCGACGAAAGCGCGCCCTTCGGCTTCACCATCGAACCGACATCACTGTCGCTGCCCGAACCGGAAAGTATCGAAGCGTCGCTCTCCGGCCTCGGCCCCGCCCTCGCCGACCTGCGTCGTGCGCGGCGCGCGGTCACCGGTGGGCCTGATCGCACTAGGCTGCAGAGCACCTACCTCGAGATTCCGGTGCTCGACGCCTTCGACGCCATGATCAGCACCGAAGAATCCACGGTGGCCGACGGTCTCGAGTATTAGGTTCGCCTCACCCCTGCCCTTCCCCTGCCCGGCGATGCCAATCGGAGACATTTGGCGGGGAGGATTACAGATGTGGAATCGCTGCCACCCAAACACCTTCTGCTGGAGGCCTGCCGGGGTTTGACCAACGACGGTCATCCCGTGCTGAAATGCGCGTACCGCCTCAGCGAACTGCACGAGCAGAGATTGTCGGTCGCGCCCGGACTCACCTTGGACATCGATCGAGATCGGGCGCAATTGGTGTCCGAAATCGACAGCTGGGTGGCCGACGAACTTCCCCGCCCGCACGGTGCGGCGCGCATGCACACCGAAACGGTGGGCACGGTCATCGACCGGCTCGCCCAGTTCTCCGCACTCGCCTATCTCACCCTGACCAGCGAACCCGAGCAGCTCATGCACGACGCCTGGCGCCGGTTGACCGAACTCGCGGTGGCCTACGACGATCTGGCCGGTGAGGTGACCGCGGGCCTGTGCCGGCTACCGGACCTGAGCGGGCACCGCGAACGCAACTGACCGGATTCCGAGCAGACCCGGCCGGCGGCGCGGCCAGGGAACAGCGAAGATTTACCCCTGCGCCGGCCCGGGCTCGCTGGGCAGCAACGCCCGCACCGCATCGATGGTGTCGGCCTGCACGGGTTCCTTGTCCGGCCGGTACCGCACCACCCGAGCGAAACGCAGCGCCACCTGTCCTGGATAGCGTGAACTCGTCTGCACCCCGTCCAACTCGATTTCCACGACCAACTCGGGCCGCAGATAGACGGTGTGTTCGTCGCGGCCCCGTTCGTGCCGCGGGAATTCCACCGTTTGCCAATGCAGCAACGCATCGGTCAGGCCCTTGAAGGTCTTACCGACCATCACGGGTTCGCCGCCGTCCGGATCACGTGCTCCCAGATGCAGATTCGACAGATACCCGGTGCGGCGCCCATATCCCCATTCGGCGCCGAGCACGATCAGGTCGAGGGTGTGGGCGGGTTTGATCTTCTGCCAGGCACGTCCCCGGCGGCCGGCCGCATAGGGTGCGGACAGCGATTTGATCATGATGCCCTCGTGCCCGGCGGCGAGCGCACCGTCGAAATATTCCGCCACTGCCTCCGGATCCGGCCGCAGTAGCGCCGGAATCATATGTTCTCCGGCCACTTTCGCCAGCGCCTCCCGCCGCTCTCGCAGCGGCGCGTCGAGCAGATCCGTGCCGTCCAGATGCAGGCAGTCGAAGAAGTAGGGATGCAGCAACAGGTCGCGTGTGGAGTTCGCCGTCAACCGCGGCTCCTCGAAGGACGGGTCGGCGGCGAACCGGCTCATCGTCTCCTGGAAGGGGCGGGGCCGGCCGGACGGGGTGAGCGCCAGCGTTTCCCCGTCGAGCACGACACTGTCACAGGGGAGCTCGGATACCAGCTGCACCAACTCCGGTACGCCGGAAGTGATGTCGCGCAGGGTGCGGGTGAAGACGTGCACCTGCGAGCCCTGCCGATGGACCTGGATCCGTGCACCGTCGAGTTTCTGTTCCACGCTGACATCACCGTCGAACAGGGCGAGCACATCGTCGAGCGCCGCACCCGGTGCGGCCAGCATCGGCTGGATCGGGCGGCCCACCTCGAGCCGGAACTCCGCGAGCGCCTCGGCACCGCCGGCGATCGCGGCCGCGGCGGTCACCGGCAGCCGGCCCGACAACATGAAGGCACGGCGCACCTGCTCGGACGGCACCTGCGCGGCCTGCGCGACCGCCTCGGCGACAATTGCGGTCAGCGCGCCCTGGCGCAGTTCCCCGGTCAGCAGCCGGATCAGGAAGATGCGCTCGGCGTCCGTCGCGGCCGCCAGCAGCGCGGTCAGCAGCTCCCGACGCCGCGCGACCGAACCCGGGCCGGCGACCGCGGCCAGTTCGGTGAGCGCCTGGTCGACGACGGTGACGGTGAGACTCGGTTCGGCCGCGGGAGGCACCGCTATCCCGGCCACGGTGCGCCAACCTGTCCCCAGCCGCCCCTGGGGCAACTCCCCGGACACCCAGGCCACCACCGGCATCAGCTCGGCCGGTTCGGCCCGGCCCAGCAACTCGGCCAGACCGGCGATCTTCACCTTGCGGGACGCGGAGGCCCGCACCGATTCCGAGGCCGCGACCACATCCGAAAGCAGCACGAACTCGACGGTAGCCGGTGAGTGTGACATATCGCTCGAGCATCGTGTTAATTTTCCATTGGCAACAATGCGAAGATTCCATACGCTGGGATTATGGCCAAGACTTACGTCGGCTCGCGGCTTCGTCAGCTGCGTACCGAGCGGGGGCTGAGCCAGATCTCGCTCGCCAAGAAGCTGGAGATCTCGGCGAGCTACCTCAACCAGATCGAACACGATGTGCGCCCGTTGACAGTACCGGTTCTGTTGCGGATCAGCGAGGTCTTCGGCGTAGACGCCGGCTTCTTCTCCTCCCAGGACGACACCCGCCTCATCGCCGAGTTGCAGGAGGTGGTGATGGACACCGAACTCGGCATCGAGGCGGACGCGCACGAGATCGCCGAGATGGTCTCCGCACATCCCAGCCTTGCCCGCGCACTGGTGAATATGCACCGTCGCTACCGCAACACCACCGCCCAGCTGGCCGCCGCCACCGAGGACCGCTTCTCCGACGGCAGCGGTTCCGGTGCCATCACGCGCCCACACGAAGAGGTGCGCGACTTCTTCTACCAGCGACAGAACTACATTCACGAGCTGGATACCGCCGCGGAAGAGCTGGCGACCCGCATGCGGTTGCACGGTGGCGACCTGCGCCGCGAGCTCACCCGCCGTCTCACCACCGGCTACGGCGTGCACATCGCCGAGCGCATCGACCTCGGCGAGGGGGTACTGCACCGCTACGACCCCGACGCGCGCCGACTCGAGATCGCTCCCCATCTGTCCGGCGGCCAGCGAGTCTTCAAACTCGCCACCGAACTGGCCTATCTGGAGTGCGGTGAACTGATCGACAAACTGGTCGAGGAGGGCAACTTCGCCTCCGACGACACCCGCACCCTGGCCAAACTCGGCCTCGCCAACTACTTCGCCGCGGCCACCGTGCTCCCGTATTCGCATTTTCACGAGGTCGCCGAGGACTTCCGCTACGACATCGAGCGCCTGTCGGCCTTCTTCGCACAGAGCTACGAGACCATCTGCCATCGCCTGTCCACGCTGCAGCGACCGAAGCTACGCGGGGTGCCTTTCTCCTTCGTCCGCGTGGATCGCGCGGGCAACATGTCGAAACGCCAGTCCGCCACCGGCTTTCACTTCTCCTCCGCGGGCGGCACCTGCCCACTGTGGAATGTGTACGAAACCTTCGCCTACCCGGGCCGGATCATGACCCAGATCGCGCAGATGCCCGACGGCCGCAAATATCTGTGGATCGCCCGCACCGTGGAGCGTCGCGCCACCCGGTACGGGCAACCGAGCAAAACCTTCGCGATCGGCCTGGGCTGCGAACTCCGCCACGCCAATCGCGTGGTTTACGCCGACGGCCTGGACCTCAACGAGCCACAGGCGACACCCATCGGTGCCGGCTGCCGCGTCTGCGAGCGCGCCAACTGCCCGCAGCGCGCCTTCCCGCCGCTGGGCAAGTCGCTCGATATCAGCGAGCACCGCAGCTCCATCTCGCCGTACGTGCTGCGCTGAGCCCGGGCCGCCCGCTGCACCATCTCCGCTTCCTCCGGTACGACGCGGCTCCGGTATCAGGGCCGCACGCAGGCGGACCCGCCGCCGGCAGGTATCCGGCCGGGCCGGTGCGGCACCGGAGCACTCAGCGGCCGCTGTTGCTGCTGCTCCGGCGAGTCGACCTTTGCTAGCGTGAGGCATGATGTCGACGCAACCGCGGATCGCGCCCGGTCGCCTGCGCGAACTGGGCCCGGTGAATTGGGTTGTCTGGCAGGTACTCTCCCGCGCGGCGGGCACCGACGACGCCCATCTGTTCAGCACGCTCGGCCGCACCGGCGGTCTGTTCCGCGGCTGGCTGCACTTCTCCGGCCGGCTGATGCCCGCCGGCAAGCTGTCCCGCTTCGAATCCGAACTGGTTATCCTGCGCGTCGCCCACCTGCGCGACTGCGAATACGAGACCGATCATCACATCCGCCTCGGTAAGCGTGCCGGTGTCACCCGCGAAATCCTGGAGCGCCTGCGCACCGGCCCGCAGGCCGAGGGCTGGTCCGCGAAGGAGCGCGCGCTACTCACCGTGGTCGACCAACTGGTCGACACCCGCGACGTGGACGACACCGCCTGGTCGGCCCTGGCCCAGCACTACGACGAGAAGCGCCTGATCGAAATCATCCTCCTGGCCAACCAATACGAGGGCCTGGCCAGCACCATCACCACTCTGCGCATCCAAACCGACCACTGAGCGGGGAGCAGAACCAGCGAACTCCGCGACCTTGCGACGGCGTTCGCCGCCCGAGTCCAACTCCATACGGTGTACGTTATAATTGGCCGACGTCCTGATCACAGCCCCGAGGAGGACCGTGACCATCACCGCATCCGCCATCTCGCTGAACGTCCCCGACCCGGACGCATCAGCGAACTTCCTCAGTACCCACTTCGGCTTCACCGTCGAGATGTCGGCCGACGGATTCGTCTCCCTGGCCAGGCCCGACGCCGGATTCAATGTGATCTTCCTACGTACCGGACTGCCCACGTTCGCACCCGCCCGGATCGCCGGCAACGCGGGCGAGGGCCTGCTGGTCGTATTCACCGTGGACGACATCGATGCCGAATACGACCGGGTACGCGCAGCAGGAGTCGAGATCGAGACTCCGATCCAGACCGAGCCGTGGGGCGAGCGCTTCTTCCAGGCGAAGGACCCCAACGGCATCGTCATCCAGCTGGTCCAATGGGTCGGCGATCCGAATGCGTACGACCCCACCGAAGCAACCGAATGATCCGAATCGCGAAGTGACACGAACAGTGCCCGGCGCCCGTACGACGGCGCCGGGCACTATTTCTTCGCTCAGCACCCGCGATCCGACACCGGCTCACCAGCCGGTGCGCGGCGACATCACCCCGCGATGCCGGCGCGCAGCACCTCCGCCACGGGAGTCGACGGGCGACCGATCAGCTTCTGCAGGTCGCCACCGGTAACCTCGAGCCAGCCGGCGCCGATCCCGGTGTCGGAATCGGCGTAGACCGACGCGAAATCGGCTGGCATCCCGGCCTTTTCGAGGACTTCGGCATATTCGTTCCGCGGGAGGTCCTGATAGCGGACGGACGTACCCGCCACCTCCGAGATCACTCGCGCCAGATCCGTCATCGTCAGCGGTTCGTCACCGCCGAGCTCGTAACTGCGCCCGGCATGCCCCTCGCTCGTCAACACCACCGCGGCCGCCTCCGCATAGTCGGCACGCGCGGCCGCCGAAACGACGCCACCGCCCGCCGAACCATAAAGCACACCGGATTCGACGGCGGACGCGGCCGCGTCCAGGTAGTTCTCCCAATACCAGCTGTTGCGCAGCAGTACGTACGGCACAGTGGATCTCGTGAGCAGTTCCTCGGTGGCCCGATGTTCCTGCGCCAGAATGATCGGATTTCCTTCGGCCGCCGGGATGCTGGTGTAGGCCAGCAGTTGCACTCCCGCTCGCTCGGCTGCACGTACGACGTTGGCGTGCTGCTCCACTCGCGCGCCGAACTCGTTACCCGATACCAGCAGAACCCGATCGACTCCCTCCAGTGCGCGATCCAGCGCCGCCGGGGCACCGTAGTCCGCCTGCCGAATCTGTACTCCACGCTCGGCGAAATCGGCGACCTTGCCCGGATCCCGGACGACAGCGACGACCGGCCCCGCCTCCCTGCCCAACAATGCCTCGACAACGAGACGACCCAACTGACCACTGGCCCCGGTAACGGCGACAGTCATACCAACCTCCAGATCTACGTACGGAACAATCTGCACTAACTATTAGTTAGTACTCGATATTCCGACACTACTGGAAAAGATGGAACTACCGTGAGGATGGGTAGCATCGGATCATGAGTACGCGGCACCTCCGGCCGACAACAGCGGCCGATCCCACCCTGGAGGCCGACGTCTTCGAACGCGACTGCTGCTCACGCCCCGTCCTGCAGAACGTGGTCAGCCGCTGGGGCACTCTCACCCTCGCCGCCCTGCGCGAAGGCCCCTACCGCTTCAGCGCACTGCGCAGGCGTATCGACGGCGTCAGCGAACGCATGCTCTCCCAAACCCTGCAATCCCTGGAACGCGACGGCATGGTCCACCGCGAGGTCCAGCAGACCATCCCGCCCCGCGTCGAATACACCCTCACCGACCTCGGCGGCCAGGTCGCTGACCAGCTGATCGGCCTGATCCGGATCCTGGAAGGCAATATCGACACCATCCGGGAAGCGCAGGACACCTACCACCGCGACTGAACCGGCGGATCCACCCCGGTCATGCCAATCATCGCTGCTGCGGCGCATCCCGGTATCGATCACGAGGAGCCCGGCGACCACGATCAGCACCGCGGCGCAGCCGGCCAGGAATCCGACCCAGAAACGCGAGAACGGCCCGCCGCCGGACTTGTTCTCCGGCGGCGGGCCGTTGACCACGGACATCCGATCAGAAGTTGATCATGTGCCCCGCGAGGCCGTGGATCGCCTCCTGCAGCGCCTCACTCAGCGTCGGGTGGGTATGCACATTGCGCGCCAGCTCGTTGACGGTCAGATCCCACTTCTGGGCCAGCGTCAGCTCCGGCAGCAGCTCCGACACATCCGGGCCGATCAGATGACCGCCGAGCAGCTCACCGTACTTCGCATCGGCGATCAGCTTCACGAAACCGGTCGGATCGCCCAGGCCGTGCGCCTTGCCGTTCGCGGTGAACGGGAAGTTCGCGACCTTCACGTCGTAGCCCTCGTCGCGGGCCTGCTGCTCGGTGAGGCCGAAGCTGGCGACCTGCGGCTGGCAGAACGTCGCGCGCGGCATCATCCGGTAGTCGCCCAGCGGCAGCGTCTCCGCCCCGCCGATCGTCTCCGCGGCGACCACGCCCTGCGCCTCGGCGACATGCGCCAGCTGCAGCTTCGCGGTCACATCGCCGATGGCGTAGATGTGCGGCACATTCGTGCGCATGTAGTCGTCGATCGCGATCGCGCCGCGCTCGGTCAGCTGCACACCGGTGTTCTCCAGGCCGTACCCCTGCACGCGCGGCGCGAAGCCGACCGCCTGCAGCACCTTGTCAACCGTGACCGTCTCGACCGAACCGGACTTGTTGTCCTTGATCGACACCGTGACCTTGGAACCGTTGTCTTCGATGGATTGCACCGAGGCACCGGTGGTGATCGTGACACCGAGCTTCTTGTACGCCTTCGTGATCTCCTTGGAGACATCGGCGTCCTCGTTCGGCAGGGCACGGTCGAGGAACTCCACGATCCGCACATCCACGCCGTAGTTCTTCAGGACGTAGGCGAACTCCATACCGATCGCGCCCGCACCGACGATCAGCATCGACCCCGGCAGATCCCGGGTCAAGATCTGCTCCTCGTAGGTCACCACATTCTGCGATAGCGAGGTCCCCGGCAGCAGCTTGGTCTCGGTGCCGGTGGCGATGATGGCATTGTCGAAGGTGACGGTTTCGGTGCCGCCCTTGCTGAGCGCGACCGACAGGGTGTTGGCGTCGGTGAAACTGCCCGTACCGTCGAATTCGTCGATCTTGTTCTTCTTCATCAGGAAGTGAACGCCCTTGACCCGGCCGTCCGCGACCTTACGACTTCGATCGAACGCGGCACCGAAGTCGAAGCTCGCCTGCCCGGAAATACCGAACGTCTTCGCTTCCTTCGTGAAGAGATGGGCCAGCTCCGCGTTACGCAGCAGTGCCTTGGACGGAATGCACCCGACGTTCAGGCACACGCCACCCCAGTATTTCTGCTCGACGATCGCTGTTCGCAGGCCGAGTTGAGCGGCGCGGATCGCGGCGACGTAACCGCCGGGACCAGCGCCGAGCACGACGACATCGTAGTGGGAAGTCACAGGCTCTAACATAGCTCGCTCCGCTCGCGGGGTTCCCGGCCCCCAGGGCTCGCTGTGCAGACGCCGCCGCTTGCTCCTTCGTCGCCTCCGCGGCGGCGCCTGAACAGCGAGCCGGCCGGGAACGGTCGGTCGTCAGGCTCCCTCCGTGCGGCGAGACTGTTGCTTTTACCTGTGGATTTCAAGTTCTGGTTGGCACTACTTCCAGACTTCTCGGGCCGCTCTCGCGAAGTTTCCCCGGAAGATCGCGGCACGGTCCGATTCGGTGAATCCCCTGTCGGCCAGTACGTCGTCCAGGCTGGGAACGGGTGATTTCGAGCTGGTCGCATTTTTCCCAGGACTGGCGATATGCAATCCCAGCAGGTCCTCCGGCGGCACCCACTGCAGCGGGCCCCAGCGGGTGTAGTCCTCGGAGAAGTTCTCCGGAGCCGCCGCGATCTCGGCGTTGAACTGATCGGCGTCGAACGAATAGTCCGATCCGACACCGACATGTTCGATTCCGACCAGGTCCGCACCGTAGGCGAGGTGGTCGGCCATCGCCGCGATGCGGGCGGCGCGCCCGTCGGCATGATTGCTACCCAGGAAGATTCCGACGCCGTTGATGCCGATCACCCCGCCGGTACGGGCACAGGCGCGGGCCTGGTCGTCGCTGATATTGCGGGGATGCGGCCAGAGGGCGGCGAAATTGGAGTGGCTGTAGATCATCGGCCCACGCACGATCTCCGCAATCTCCAGACCGGCGCGTTCGGCACAGTGCGAGCCGTCGGCGAACATCCCGACCTCACCCAGGGCGCGGATCACGTCGCGGCCGTACCGGGTGAGCCCACGGTTGTCCGTGTCCAGGCAACCGCCGCCCGCCGCATTCGCATGATTGTAGGTGGGCAGCAACGAGCGAACCCCCAGCGAATGGAACAGTGCGACGTTGTCCACCGCGCCGTCCAGCGGCCGGGAATCCTCCAGATCGAAGGCGAGCGCGATCCGCGCCTCCGGGCCGGCGGCGGGCACCTCGGTATCGGTATATCCCTGCACCAAGCGGAAACGACCGTCGGCGAGCGCATCTCGGCGCAGCATCTGCACCATCGCCAGCGCGTCCGCCTTCGAATGCAGTGAATATCCCACGTTCACCGACAGGTACGAACCCGCCGGATACCTGGCCAGGTCGGCGATCTCGGCCGAGGGCAGCACCGGTAGGCAGCAGTGCTGTTCCCAGAGCACGGGCGCCATCACCTCTCCTTCCGGCCGTGCCGAACGAATCCAGCAACTCTACGGACACACCGGTTCGAGCACACCATCGGACACGGCGAACGCCCCCGCCGCCCGGCACTGCGACACAATGTGCTCATGAGCGGCGCCGAGCAATTCACCGATCCGTACCTCTGGCTCGAAGATGTCACCGGCGACCGTGCCCTGTCCTGGGCGCGGGCGCACAACGAAGTGGTGATCGAACGTTTCGCCACCTCCGACCGGTTCGACGCCCTCGACGACCGGATCATCGCCATGCTCGACACCGACACCCGCATCCCGTACCCGACGCGGCGAGGGCAGTGGCTCTACAACTTCTGGCGCGATGCCGAACATCCGCGCGGTGTCTGGCGCCGCACCACTTTCGACGACTATCGCAGTGCCGAACCGGCCTGGGATGTGCTGATCGACCTGGACGAACTGGCTGCCACCGAGGACGAGAACTGGGTGTGGGGTGGGGCCGGGGTGCTACGCCCGCAACAGGAACTCGCCTTCATCAGCCTGTCCCGAGGCGGCGCCGATGCCAAGGTGGTGCGGGAATTCGACCTCACCACCCGAGAATTCCGTGAACCGGAGCACGGTGGCTTCTACCTGCCGGAAGCCAAATCCCAGTTGCGCTGGATCGATGCCGACACCGTCTATGTGGGAACCGATTTCGGCCCCGGTAGCCTCACCGATTCCGGCTACCCGCGATTGGCCAGACGCTGGCAGCGCGGCACCCCACTGACCGCCGCCGAAACGGTTTTCGAAGGCGACCACGACGATGTGATGGTCGCCGCCGGCTACGACCGCACTCCGGGATACGAACGCCACTACCTGGGCCGGGCCACCGACTTCTTCAACGAATCGGTCTATCTGCTGGATGCGCAGGGCACACCGCACCTGATCGACGTTCCGAGCGACGCCTCGGAATCCTGGTATCGGGATTGGCTGCTGATCCAGCTGAAATCGCCGTGGGAGGTGGACGGGAAGAACTATCCCGCCGGTGCGCTGCTGGCCATCGACATCAACGAATTCTTTGCGGGCTCGCGCGCTTTCGAGGTGATCTTCGCGCCGGACGCGCACACCGCCCTGCACGGTTACGGCTGGACCGAGAATCATCTGCTGCTGATAACCCTCGAGGATGTGCAGACCAAGCTGTACGTCCTCACCCCCGCTGCGCAAGGATGGCGGCGCGAAGAGCTGGCCGACACTCCACCGATGGCGACCACCTCGGTCATGAACCTCGACCCGCTGGAGAGCGGCGACGAATTCATGCTCAACACCAGCGGTTTCACCACGCCGGCCACCCTGCTGGCGGGGTCGGTCGGGCGACCCGCGGTGGTTCTCAAACGGGAGAGCGGATATTTCGACGCCGACGGCATCGAAACCGAACAGTTCTTCGCCCGCTCCGACGACGGAACGATGGTCCCCTACTTCGTCGTTCGGCACCGCGATCAACGCGGCACACCCGGCCCGACGGTGCTGTCGGGCTACGGCGGCTTCGAGGTCTCACGCACCCCCGGGTACAGCGGCGCCTCCGGAATGGGATGGCTCGAGCGTGGCGGGACCTGGGTGATGGCCAACATCCGGGGCGGCGGCGAATACGGCCCGCACTGGCACACGCAGGCGCAGAAGGCCGACCGCCACAAGGTCTACGAGGACTTCGCCGCGGTGGCCGGGGATCTCGTCACCCGCGGCATCACCACCCCCGAACAGCTCGGCGCGGTCGGCGGCAGTAACGGTGGCCTGCTGATGGGGGTCATGCTGACCCGGTACCCGGAACTGTTCGGCGCCATCGTCTGCCAGGTTCCGCTGCTGGACATGCGCCGCTACCACCTGCTGCTGGCCGGCGCCTCCTGGATCGCGGAATACGGTGATCCGGACAAGCCGGAGGAATGGAAGTACATCAGCGAGTACTCCCCTTATCAGGTGGCCGCGGCCGCCGACCCGCAGCGTCCCTATCCGCCGATCCTGCTCACCACATCGACCCGCGACGACCGCGTGCATCCGGCCCACGCGCGCAAGATGGCGGCGCTGCTGGAAGAACAGGGCCGCACCGTCTGGTACCACGAGAATATCGAGGGCGGCCACGGCGGTGCGGCCGACAACAAGCAGATGGCGTTCCAGTCGGCGCTGATCTACGAGTTCTTCACTCAAATGCTGATCGAGCAGCGCACCAGCTGATCAGCCCGCGCCGGCTCACAGATCACGGATCCACTGTTCGATGTGATCGACAGTGCTGTCCGGGTCGGTGATCCAGCCGTTGTGCCCCAGCGGTCTCGGCTCGTGCCAGGTACTCACCCGCGCCCGGGGGAGCTTCTCGAGCAGATGGGCGGCGGAGCTGCGCGGAGTGAGCTCGTCACCACCCACGGTGATCGATAGCACCGGCAGGGTGAGGCGGGCGATCCGCTCGTCGTAATCGATATCGGCGTCCACGGGCATGAAGCGCCCGGTGCGGGCCAACCGCGCCCAGTCCGCGATCAGCACCTTCGACTGCCGACCGAATCCGCCCGCGGTGATCCGGTCGCCGGGCCAGAATCCGGCGAGATTCGCGGTCAGCGAGATGGCGGCCGGGCCCACCAGCATTGCCGAGCGGGCGATCCCGCCGTAGCCGCGGTAGTAGGGGGTGCCCGAGGCGACCAGGATCATCCCGGCCAGCCGGCCGCGGATCCGCGCGGCGTACATCACGCCGAGCTGACCACCCATGCTGTGCCCCAGCAGGATCGGAGTACTTTCCGGAAACCGTGTGCGCACCGCCTCGAAAATGGCCGGGAAATCGACCGACACCAGCTCGTGGTACCCGTAGGAGCTCGACGCACTCGGTTTCGGACGGCTGTCGCCGTTACCGCGCAACTCCCCGATCGCCGCATCGAATCCACGGCGCGCCAGTTCCCGCGCGAAATCGCCGTAGAACTCACCGGGAACCCCCAATCCGGGGATGATCACCACGACCGGTCGCGGCGCATCCGCGGTGATCGGGTGCCGGTGCGGACCGCGCGCCGATACGAACCGCACCGGCACCGTGGACCCGTCCGGCATCTGGATCGGAATCGTCTCCATACGCGCAGGTTACCGCGCAGAATCCGGAATCCGGTGCGGGTGGGCGATCCCACCGTGCCGCGTCCGGCAGGCCGAACCGACCCCGTCGCACAGCGCGAGCCCGGCATCGCCTCGAGCGTTCCTCGGCAACGTAACCGTGCGGCGCACTCCCTCGGTGACGTGCCCGGCACTCGCGCGGCGGGGCGGGCACGGAGAGGGGCAGCCGGACTCAGGATCCGATCGCGTCGGTTTCCGTGGCGTCCTCCGGGTTCGCGTTCTCCTCGGCCTTGGTGTGCCCCGGCAGGTCCCGGCTCAGGCGCCGCCGCACCGCATTCCCCGGCTCTCGCCGCACTGTCACCGAGTCATCCCGCTGCGCCGTCGACTCCGCGCCTGCGTCATCGATACCCGGTGCCGCACTACTCGGGTCGCGCCGCGTGGTATTCGACGGTGGTACGGGGGCGTCTGCACGTCCCTCAGCAGACTCCGTCCCCGCCGCGGTGTCGCTCTGTTCCGGCCCGGCCCCGGTCTTCTCCGGCGCATGCTGCACTGCTACCGGTTCGATGCGTGCCGGGTTCGGTTCGAGCAGCTCGTCGAGTCCGGTCCGGGTCGCCACCACCACCAACTGATGACCGACTTCCAGTACTTCGTTCGCCGAGGGTTTCCATTGCGGCTCGTCGTCCCCGGCCCGCTGCAGTGCGACAACCCTGCTGTGGTGGGACAGGCCGGCGTCGGCGATCCGCAACCCGGCCAGCGCCGATCCCTCCTCCACCGGAAGCTCCGCCACCAGCAGCGTGTCCTGATTTATCGGCAGCGTCGCGATCACGCCGCGCTCCACCACCGCGGCGGCGAATCCCGCCGCCGCCAACTGGAAGACACTGCGCACGATGGCTGTCCCGAGGCTGAGCTGGACTCGTTCGGCCAGATCGTCATCGGACAAGCGCAGGACCACCCGCAGGTCGTCACGATAGGACTGACCGAGCATCGCGGCTTCCAGGTTGACCGCATCGTTCGAGGTGAGCAGCACCAGGGCCCGCGCCTTCGGCACGCCGACCGCCCGCAGCGTGTCCTCCCAGGTCGCCTGGCCGATCACGACGGGAACTCCGAGGCTGCGGGCCAATGCCATACCGCGCGCGTTCTCGTCGTTGTCCAGGGCGACGACCGGGACCCCCAGATCGCTGAGCTGTTCCACCACACGCATACCCACATTGCCCAGACCGGCGACCACGACATGGCCCTCCATCCGCGCCGGGTCGACCGCGTGGTCGGACAATTGACCGCGCACCACACCGCCCACGACGAGGGCGGTGACCACCGGCGTCATCGCCAGGCCGACGAACACCACGCTCAGCTGCAGAACCTTGAACCAGGCGCTCTTATCGGGCTCGGACTGAGCCGCACCGGCCGAATCCAGCAGCGTTTCGTACACCGCGCCACCCCAGCTGTTTCCGATCAGCACCATCAGGAGACAGCCGACCGCGATCAAAGTCAGCAACCCGACGAGCAGCCGGATCAGGTTGTGTCCGAACATGAATCGCACCAGCATCCGCCAGCGGTCCCGTGCGCCCGGGGAATACGGCTCCCGGACGCCGAGGGCCAGCACCTGATTCACGGGGGCCTTCGACGACCGCAGCTCGACCCCGTCGGGACCGTCGACGAGTCCCGACACCACCTGCTGCGCCGGGGTGTCCTTCGCCGGAGCCACGTACAGGGAGCGGGCGCCCAGCCGCAGATAGTTCTGCGCGTCCTCACCGAGCGCCTCCGCAATGAACGACGGTGCCGCCAATTGCGATATCGAGAGCACCACACAGTCGGAGAACAGCCGCCGGATCCGAAAGCCCAGACGCGTGTTGAACATCCGCAACACCAGCCGGATATCGGGGTTCAATTCATGGGCCCGAAGGGCGGCGTGGAAATTCTCCACATCCGCTTGATCCACCAGGGCCAGTGCACGAGCGTTCTCGACATCGGCCGCCCGCAATGCCGCCAGGTCCAGGCGTTCGGCATACATGATGCGCACCCGGTCCATCCGTTCCAGCTGCGGCACATAACTGCCCCGCCGGTTCGGCAGCACCACGGTGACCGTGGCGTCGGCGAACCGGTCGGTCAGCTGCCGCGCCAACTGATGCACGAGCGGGTTGTCACCGCAGATGACAAAGGTCGGGGACGGTTCGCCCCCCGGCAAAGCACTCACAATTCGATGCTAAAGCGAATCATGTTCAGCAGCACAGTGCTTCGACCAACAGGACACGACACTTCGGCGATCAGGCGGTGACCGCACCCATGATCACCCGGCGCAGCACCTGGATCACCTCGTCGATCGGGCGCTGTGGATCCGAACCGCTCCACTGGTCCACCACATAGTTCACCGCGCCGATGATCGCCAGCATCCGCATCTCGTAGTCCCCGCTGGGGATCTCGCCCTGCAGCGCGGCATCCTCGGCAGCGCCGGACAGCAGCGCACCCCATGCGGAGCGCAACTCCATGCGGACCTTCTCCACCTTCGGTCCGGCACCGACCACTTCGACCAGGGCTACCCGGGCACGCCGCGGATCACTGCCGATCGACTGGATGTAGGCGCGCACACCGGCGTCGATGATCTCGATGGCTGCCCCGTCGGCGTGTGCGTCCAGCGCGGCCACCACGGCTGCGCGGGATTCCCGGTCGATCTGCTCGTACAGTTCCAGCAGCAGCGATTCTCGGCCGGTGAACTCCTCGTAGAACTGCCGCGAGGAAAGACCCGCGTCCTTACAAATCGCGCCGACCGAACTATTCGCGTACCCGTCTCTGGCAAATACGGTGAGCCCCGATTCCAGAAAACGCACACGCCGTTGCCGCTGCCGGTCTTCTACGGGCTGCCCGGCGTACATTCGGCCCGCGTTCGTTTCCTGAGACATTGCGCCAGACAATACCGAAGAGCCCGAATCCCTCGTCATGGATCGGGCTCTTCGCTTACACTTCCGGCCGACCGCGCGTTAGCCGAAAGTTGCCTGTGTAGTTGACATAGCGCCACGACAGCGGTGTTTATACCGCCGCGAGCGGTTTGCCGGTTTCAACAATAGTCGATAACAACCACACAACGGAAGAGTTTAAAGGAAGTTTCTGGTATTTATTCTGCCAATCCGTCTTTCCGACATTGCCGACAAACAGGGCGCAGCGCCGGGGATGTGAGACACGAGGTCTCGGCACCACGGCACGAGTGCGCCAGTGGTTGTATCTCGGCCGGGATCGGGTTTGTTACGGGTCCCAAGGACTCGATTCGAGAAAATATGCGGAAGGGTGTGCACGGCGGAAGGCTCGGCCGGTGTATCGGACTGGCCGACAACAACTCCCTCGGCGGTCTCCCACCGCACGACGAGCGCAGGCACGCAGCCGGCGGTCAAGGCCCACGGAACCTGCGTGCACCCGAAGGAAGATAGTCC